>NZ_OBEJ01000001.1:0-639684 GCF_900215575.1 Natronoarchaeum philippinense
CGCGAGCCTCTGGAAACACCGCCTCGCCGCCTCCCATTCATACTCTCGACCCTCACGAGCAGCGCGCTCGTGGGGGTCGGTTCATTTCGAACGCGACCGCGAGCAACAGCAGTCGCTAGCGGTCGCTCTCGTCATCCGAGCGCAAAAGCGCTAGTTGCGGCTTCGGATCGACGAGGCAGGCCCACCGCGTCTGCGTTGACGCGTCCGACGTGACGCCGAGACGCGCGCTGATGATCGCGCGACCGCGCGCTTCGAGCGGCGCCGTCACCCCACAATTCTCGCAGAATAGCGCTTCGACCGACCAGTGGCGACGCTGCTGGGGCTGATGCAACCGAACGATGACGGGTGCTCCCGACTGGAGTCGACCGTCGCAGGTGTCACACGTTGTACACGCATCTTCACCCACTCGGAGTCCCGTTGCAAGCTGCGCCAGCGTCGTTCGAACAGGGATCATCGTACTCTCCCCGTGATTGCTACGGGACAACTATGGACAGAGGATCGCTCAGCGAGCGGCCAGTACGGGGCGATGTCGAGAGAGCCGACAGTATCCATCGGGAGCTCTCGCCGCCCGACCGTACGAAAAGCTGTGGGTCAGAGCTGATAGGGGCTCTCGTCGCGACCGAACTGGTCGCGCTCGACTGCTCGGAGCGTGCTCGAATCGAGTTCGACGAGGTGGCACAGCGGGTTTCCGGGATAGACGACCGGATTTTCGAGGACGCCGACGAGAAGACCGGTGAAGGGTGCTTCGACCACGTCGGTGTCAGTCTTGAACGGGTTCGTAATCGAGCAGATCGCTTCGCCTTCGTGGACGAGCGCGCCGCGGTCGTGATGCATGTCGACGATGCCGCCGACATCTGCTCGCAGCCACGTTTTCTCTTGCTCGTCAGTGATGACGGTACGCCACCCCGGCCAGTGCACGGTGCTTTCTTTGAACAGGCCGTACTCGGCGAAGACACTGACGACGCCGTCGAGCGCGCGGTTGATCAGGCCGCGCTGAAAGCGGTGGGCTTCGCCCATCTCGACGGTGATCGTCGGGACGCCCGCGTCGGTCGCCTCTCGCCGGAGCGTTCCGCTTGGACCGTTCCCCGCGAGGATGACGTTCGAACTGAACGCTTGTGCCAGCCGTGCAGTTTCCTCGTCCTCCATGTTCGCTCGTGCGTGGAGCATGTTCGTTCGCCCGCGCGTGGACGTGTGAAAGTCCAGTCCGAAATCACACGGCTCGATGAAGTTCGAGAAGATGCGATGTGCCATTCGCTTGGCGCTGGTCGAGTGTTCACTGCCCGGAAACGAGCGGTTCAGGTCCCGATCATAGATCGGCAGGTAGCGCTGCTGGGCGAGGAAGGCGGGGACGTTCAACACCGGAAGACAGACCAGCGTGCCGTGAAGCACGTCGTGGTTCCACTCGTGGGCGACTTCACGAACGACTTCGATGCCGTTGAGTTCGTCGCCGTGTGCTGCCGCAGTCAGATACGCCGTCGGTCCCGGTTCGGGGCCGTTGATGATCGTCACAGGGAGCCGCACCGGATCTCCGAGATACGTCTCGCTGATCGGGAATCGGATGTTGACGCGCTCGCCGGGGGCAACTGCGCCGCCATCGTACACGAACGTGTCGTCTTCCGTCGAGGGATCGTCGGCAGACGCCGACCCCTCATGTTCGCTCATACGTACGATAGCAACCGGTAGAGCAATATAAATCAGTCCCTCGGTCGGACACGCGCCGACGGGTAAGGTTTTCACCCGGGTGGCGTTTGTCATACGTAATGGCAGGCGACGCTGCGACGACGATCGGGGTTTTGAGCCTTCACAACAGCAAGGAGACGAAAGCGATACTCAATGCGGCCGAGGCACTAGGGTACGACACGGCGTGGCCTCGTTCTGAGAACACGTCTGTAAGTATCGAGGACGGCGAACTGACGATCGAACCCGATGTCGATGTCGTCGCCAACCGACTCTTACTCTCGAACACCGCACAACCCGCCGAAGAACTCGGCTTGGCCAACGTCTTCGCGCGTGCCGGGGAGATGCTGAACGTTCCGGAGGCGACGCTGACCGCGATGCACAAGTTCGCTGCGGCCACCGCGTTGGCCGAGGCTGATGTCCCGATCCCGGACGCGCTGTTGGCCCTCGGCAGCGCGACGCTGAACCGCCGCCGGTCGGAGTTCGGCGAGGAAGCAGTCTACAAGACCGCGATCGGAACCCACGGCGGCGGCACGTGGAAGGTCGGCCCCGGTGAGTCGGTCAATGCGATGGTGGGCAACCGATACGCGTTCCTACAGGACCTCATCGAGCGTGATGGCGAAGCCCACCGCGACCTCCGCGTGTACGTCGTCGACGGCCAGATCCTCGGTGCGATGCACCGCTATGCCCCCGAAGGCGACTGGCGCACGAACGTCTCGCTCGGCGGAGATGTCCGCGATGCTTCCGACCAACTCACCGATGAGGTCCGTCAGATCGCACGTACGGCGACCGAGGCGATCGGACTGGACTACGCCGGCGTCGACATCATCGAGGGCGACGACGGCTGGTACGTCCTCGAGGTCAACCCTACCGCTGGCTTCAAGGGTTTTTTCGAGGCTACCGGCCGCTCGCCCGCACCGTACATTGCCGCGCTCGCAGCGGAGCGCGCTGGCGAATCGGTCGACGAGACCCGTGTCGAAGAACTCTCGACCACGCTCGACGATTCGGTGCCGACCGCCAGACCGCACCCGGAGCCTAATGGGCTCGACGGCGCCGCGACGATCGGCTACACCGAGGAAGTGATGGTCAGTGGGACGAGCGACTCAAAGACCGTCGTGGCAAAGTCCGACACCGGCGCGACCCGAACCAGCGTCGACACGAGTCTCGCCGCCGAGATCGGTGCGGGCCCGATCAAGAGCAAGATGCGCGTCCGATCGGGAAGTTCCAAGCGCAGCAAGGTTCGGCCGATCGTCGACATCGTCGTCGGCGTCGGCGGGCATCGCCACACGGTCGCCGCTAACGTCGAGGACCGAAGCCACATGGACTACCCGCTGTTGCTCGGCCGAGACATCCTCGAACACTACCACGTCGATGTCGGACGCCGCGTCGACGCCGACACCGACGAGACGGAACTCGAGGAGTAAGCCGGGAACGTCTCACTCCGATTCGTACGCTTGCCAGACGTACCGCGTTCCCACCGACCGGTACGGACGCCACGACTCGGCGATCGCACGCATCTCCGAGCGCGCCATCGACGCGTCGCCGTCGCCGTACAGTTCGTCGATGCCGCGCCGAACTGCCAAGTCGCCGAGCGGGAGAACGTCTTCGCGCCCGAGCGCGAAGATCAGGTACATGCGGGCGGTCCACTCGCCCACGCCGCGGATCTCGGTCAGTAGATCGATCACCGCGTCGTCGCCGTACTCGTCGAGGGCGCCACGGGTGAGATCGCGCTCTTGAAACGCCTGCGCGCAGTTCCGGACGTATTCGACTTTCGAGTCGCTCAGGCCCGCCTCGCGGAGCGCGTCCTGATCGGCCGATAGAACGGTATCGGGCGTCACCTGACCGTCGAGCACGTCGAACGCGCGCTCTCGGACGGCGCGTGCCGAAGCCGTCGACAGTTGCTGGTTGAGAATCGACACGACGAGGCGACGAAACTCGTTGTCGGCCGGCGTCATGTCGAGCGGGCCGTGGCGGTCGATCAGGTCGGCCATCACTGAATCCGACTGGAGAACGGACGCGGCGTCTGCGAAGGTTGCTCGCTCGGACACGCCGTGACAGTCAGGGCGGAGACGCCAAGGGCGTTTCGCTGGCCGCGATCCGATTCTGTAGTCACAACGCTCGTGTGTGCTGTGTGTCGGCCTAGATTTATCCCGGACCGTGGTAGTGTGACGCTATGATCGCTCGTACCGGAGCTTACATCGCCAACGGAGGCGGGTTTGCGCCGATCGTCACGTTCGTACTCGTCATGCTCGCGGGAGTTGCGGCAGTCGGCGCGGGATACGCCGCCCACGCCGCGCTGTCGGTGGCGGGGTTCGACCGTCCGGTCGTCGTAGGCGGCGTCGCCGGCGTCGGATTCTTCGCGTGGTTCTGGTATGCAGCGGCCACCGGAAGCGGACTCGCGGCGCTCGCCGCCGCCGCTGCTGGCGTCGTACTGGCCGTGATCGGGGTCGTCTGGGAAGCGACGACCTCGCTTCTCGATGCTCTGGATGTTAACTAAAAGACGGTCGCGGATCAGAACCCTTTGCCGAGCAGCTCGCGCGCGATGATGTTCTTCTGGATTTCGGTGGTTCCCTCGTAGATCTGCGTGATCTTGGCGTCCCGGTAGAGTCGTTCGACGTCGAAGTCGTTGACGTAGCCGGCCCCACCGTGAATCTGGACGGCCTCGTCTGCGACATCGACCGCGACTTGCGAGGCGTACTCTTTGGCCATCGAAGCTAGCGCGGTCAACTGGTCGTCCTCGTTCTCGACGCTCCACGCCGATTTGTAGGTGAGCTGACGGGCGGCCTCGGTCTTGGTGTGCATCTCCGCGAGCTTGTGCTGGATCGCTTGGAAGTCGCTGATCGACTTGCCGAACTGCTCGCGGTCTTTCGCGTACTCCAGCGCGCGCTCGCAGGCGCCCTTGGCGATGCCGACGCCTTGGGCGGCGACCATGGTACGAGTCTCGTCGAAGAAGTTCATCAGTTGGAGGAAGCCGGCGCCCCGCGTGCCGATCAGGTTCTCCTCGGGAACGCGCACGTCGTCGAAAATTAGCTCGGCGGTGTCGGATGCACGGATGCCGAGTTTTCCGGTGATCTTGTCAGCTTCGAAGCCATCTCGGTCGGACTCGACGACGATCTGTGAGAAGCCCGAGTAGCGGTCGTCGACATCGTCAGTCTGGCACATCACGACGAAGTAGTCGCCGACCGACCCGTTGGTGATCCACATCTTGTTGCCGTTGATCACCCACTCGTCGCCATCCTTGTCCGCCTCCGTCGAGACGCTTGACACGTCCGATCCGGTGTCGGGTTCGCTGATCGCCGCGCCCATGATCGCCTCGCCCGACGCGATCGGTTCGAGGAACCGCTCTTTCTGATCTTCGGTGCCGTACTCCATGATTGAATCGGCGCCAAAGGCCGCGCTCGTGATACAGAGGCCGATTCCGGGGTCGACGGCGAACAGTTCTTCAGTGATCAGCGACATCTCCAGCGGCGTGTAGGACGCCCCGCCGTACTCGACGGGGATGTGTGCGCCAGTCAGCCCCATCTCGGCGGCCTCGTCCATCACTTCCGCGGGATATTTCTCGTCGACGTCGTACTCGGTTGCGACCGGTTCGATCTCGTTTTCGGCGAAGCGCCGCACCTCGTCGCGGATCGCTCGCTGCTCCTCGGAGAGTCCGAAGTCCATGCTACTCACTTCCATAGTGAACAATAAATATCTTTGTAACCAGAGATAAACCGAAACATAGTTTCAAAGCAGGACGAGGGAAACGTTAAAACGACTGCCTGCCGTGGGCCTATCCATGGAGTTAGACGATGTCAACACTATCGCAGTTCTCGGCGCTGGAAACATGGGCCACGGCATCGCCGAAGTCGCGGCGTTGTCCGGCTACGAGGTCAACATCCGGGACATCAAAGAGGAGTTCGTACAGAACGGCTACGAGCAGATCGAGTGGAGCCTGAACAAGCTCGAGGAAAAAGAGCAGATCGGCGAGGGCGAAGCCGACGCGACGCTCGACCGCGTGACGCCGCTGGTCGATGTCGGCGAGGCGGTCGGTGACGCCGATGTCGTGATCGAAGCCGTCCCCGAGAAGATGGATATCAAGAAGGACGTCTATCAGGAAGTCGAGGAACATGCCCCCGACGAGGCCATCTTCGCCACCAACACCTCCTCGCTGTCGATCACCGAACTGTCGGAGGTCACCGAACGCTCGGGCCAGTTCTGCGGGATGCACTTTTTCAACCCGCCGGTTCGGATGCAGCTCGTCGAGGTCATCTCGGGCGCCCACTCCGACGAGGAGACGCTCGACGTGATCGAGGGGCTCGCCGAGGAGTTCGGCAAGACGCCCGTCCGCGTCCACAAGGACTCGCCGGGGTTCATCGTCAACCGCATCCTCGTGCCGCTGATGAACGAGGCGTGCTGGCTCGTCCACGAGGGCGAGGCCACCATCGCTGAGGTCGACTCCACGACCAAATACGATATCGGTCTCCCGATGGGTAGCTTCGAACTCGGCGATCAGGTCGGTAACGACGTGAGCTACCACGTGCTGGAGTATATGCACGAAGAGCTCGGGGACGCCTACGAGCCCTGCCCGCTGCTGGCCGAGAAGGTCGAGAACGACGAGCTCGGCAAGAAGACCGGCAAGGGCTTCTACGACTACGAGGACGGAGACGGCGCCGACGTGCCCACCGACGAGGGCAGCGAACTGGTTCGAGACCGCCTGACGGCCGTGATGGCCAACGAGACTGCCCACCTGATCGGCAACGACGTTGCGGGGCCCGACGCCATCGACGAGGCCGTGATGCTCGGCGCTGGCTTCCCCGACGGTCCCGCCAAGCTCGCCGACGACGCCGGTCTCGACCACCTGCTCGACGTGCTCGAATCAGCCCACGAGGAGACGGGCGCAGAGCGCTACCAGCCGGCTGACTACCTCCCCGAAGCCGCCGAAGAAGGCGGCTTCCACGGTGGCGACGCCGACGGCGGCGAACGTTACGACTTCGACACCATCCGCGTCGAGAAGCCCGGCGAAATGGTCGGCAAGGTCGTACTCGATCGTCCCCACCGGATGAACACGATCAGCGGCGAGTTGCTCGACGAGCTCGGCGAGGCGATCGACCTGCTCGACGACGACGAGGACGTGCGTTCGATCCTGCTGGTCGGCGAGGGCGAGAAAGCGTTCTCGGCCGGCGCCGACGTTCAGAGTATGGCCAGCGGTGCCGACCCGCTCGACGCCGTCGAACTCTCCCGCAAGGGCCAGCAGACGTTCGGCAAGTTACAGGACTGTGATATGCCGGTCGTCGCCGGTATCGACGGCTTCTGTCTCGGCGGCGGGATGGAGATGGCGACCTGCGCCGACATGCGTGTCGCCTCAGAGCGGTCCGAGCTCGGCCAGCCCGAGCACAATCTCGGGCTCCTGCCGGGCTGGGGCGGCACCCAGCGGCTTCAGCGCATCGTCGGCGAGGGCCGCGCAAAAGAGATTATCTTCACCGCCGAGCGATTCGACCCCGAGACGATGGCCGACTACGGCTTCGTCAACGAGGTCGTCGCCAACGACGAACTGCAGAACCGCGCCTTCGAGCTAGCGGCCGACCTTGCTGCGGGGCCACCGATCGCCCAGCGCTACACCAAACGCGCGATGCACAAGGGCTGGGAGAACGCCGAGGCCGGTCTGGAAGTCGAAGCCCAAGCGTTCGGGCAGCTGATGGCGACTGACGACCTCATGGAAGGCATCACCGCCTTCATGGGTGACGACGACCCCGAGTTCGAAGGCAAGTAGACGGCGGCGCTCGACCGCGTTCCGGAGGTTCTTTGCTTCGCGGTCCGAAATCCGGCTTCGATGAGCGCGAACGCGACGGTTACGGCGAGCGATTTTTGGAGTTCGTTGCGGGGCGCCGTTCGGCTGGTGTACGACGAGGTTGTTCCCGTTTCGGTGATCAGTCTCGGTACAAGCTTGCTACTGTTCCCTCTCGTCACGATCGGCCCGGCGTGTCTGGCCGCCGTTGTGACGATGTCCGAAATCGCCCATCGACGCGGCTCCGCCAGCGGGCGCTCTGAACGTGAGCGGCTTCGATCGTTTCCGTCGGCGATCCGGCGCTATTTCCGGGCCGGAATCCCGTTTTCGGTGCTGATCGTGTTTACAGCCTTGAATCTCGTGACATACGTCCTACTTGCCTCGGCGAACGACTCGGCAGTGTTCTGGTTCGGCGCCGCGCTGGCGCTCTACACGTTGATCATCGTCGTCGCACTGACCTTTCGAGCGGGGAGTCTGCTTGCAGACGCCGGCGCCGATACCGACGAACTTCCTGGAACTCGTGCTCTTCTCGCACAGGGCGTCGATGTGTGGCTCCAGAGTCCGTGGTACTCTGCAATACATCTGCTCGTTGTCGCGTTCATTTTGCTCGTGATGGTGCTGCTGACGCCGGCAGCGATGGTCCTGCTTGCAGGATCGCTTGCGGCGCTGGAGGTCGTCGTCTACGAGGACTTGGCCGGTGATGGTGCGGCGACGTTCTTCGAGGAGAACGACAGTTAATATATTCATTCATATATAACTACTGCTACACACAGCCGCGACATTTATCACGGATTACGACAATCGCCCTAAAGAGAGTGCAGTTCGACCGACGCCCGGAACTATCCAGACTATGTCCGACCAACCTGCAGAAATACTCGTCGTAGACGACGAATCGAGGCTGGCAGATCTCTTCGCGGCTTGGCTGTCAAGCGACTGGTCTGTCGAAACTGCGTACGATGGGGAAAGTGCGCTGGAATCGATGCAAGACTCCGTCGAAATCGTGCTTCTCGACAGGCGAATGCCCGGACTATCGGGCGATGAAGTTCTATCGGAGATTAGGGATCGTGGCTACGATAGTCGCGTCGTCATGGTCACGGCTGTCGATCCTGACTTCGACATCATCGAGATGGGTTTTGACGACTATCTCGTCAAGCCAGTCTCGAAAGACGAGCTTGTCGAGGTAGTCGAACGTGTCGAGACCCGTTCTGCCTACGAGGCCGACATCCAGCAGTACTACTCGCTCGTCTCGAAGAAATCACTACTCGAAGCCGAGAAATCGGACCGTGAACTCGACGAGAGCGACGAGTACGACGAGCTGTGTAAACGGGTCGATTCGCTGCGCGGGCAGGTCGACGACACCGTCTCCGGACTCTCCGACCACGACGACTTCGTCGGTGCATTTCAGGATCTACCGGGCGAGTAACGACCTCAGATATACCGACGCCCCGCACCGTTGATCCGCTCCTGATGGGTTACGACAGTCTCTTGCTAGCACTTCTTGCGAGCGTGTCGCGCTCCCCGTCCTGATTGTCTCTGCACTGTCAGTGTATCTCACATCGCGCACCCATATTATTCCGCAAGTTTATAACAGAAGGGAATAATATTGCTTCCCAATCTGGATGAAATTTGTAAGAGTGGTGCTATTGGGACTTGTCGTCACTGGCGCTCTCACCCCAATCGCAGCGACAGGCTCACCGACGGTTTCGCCGGCTCTCGACACCGACAAGCCATTTGCAGAAGCTGGTCTCGATCAAACTGCTACAGTTGGCGATCGAGTATTGTTGGACGGCGGCGGATCACGTGCCGCGTCCGGTGTCGTCTCGCAGTACGACTGGACGATCACCGGGCCGAACGGATCGACGTTCCAACCCGCCTGCAGTCGGTGCGTTCGCACCTCGTTCGTCCCGAACAGATCGGGACGGTACGCCGTAACGCTGACCGTCACCGACGACAGCGGCCGATCGCACGCCGATACCATGTACGTTGACGCTCGGGTTGTTGACGGGCCTTCGGTGTCGATTTCGGGTCCACGCCGTCTCGTCCGCGGTCGCACTGGCGAGTTCACTGCCGATGTTCGTACAGGCGATGCGGAGCTCAGTCGCATCCGCTGGTCTGTCGACGACACAGAGATACAGAACGGCTCTCTTGATGGTCCCGGCACCGTGTCGCTCCAACGGTCCTTCGATGACTCCGGAACCTCCATTCTACGTGCGACAGTTCGCGACGGTGCCGGTCGGACGCAAACCGTCACGCACCGGGTCAGAGTCACAGGCACCGGCGTATCGAATACCGATCCGGCAGATCCCGAACTAACCGTTCGTGGCCCTCAACTTCTGACTGGCACGGCACCGTTCGACGCGACGTACGAGATTGCCGGTCCTGACGCTGATGCTGTTGATGGGGCAACGTGGTACGACGACGACGGCGCACGTGGCGACAGACCACGGCTCGATACTCAGTGGAAAGCCGGGACCCACCAACTCTTTGCCGCAGCTTCTATCGGTCCCAACGCCTATCCGGCTGCGTTCGACAATGGCACTCGCGTCGTCGTCGACCCACGGCCACAGGTATCAGTGAACGTCTCCCAGTCAGACGCGACGCTTACTGGCACGATCAGTGCATCTGACGGTTTCGGCAATCTCGACTCGGTCACGTTGTACGTCGACGGTGAGTCGTCTCGGCAGTGGTCGCCCGACAGCGGGTCCGGGTTCCGGACCGGGTTTTCGGTTAGCCTTCCTGCTGAGCAGGATTCCAGCCAAGTCCGTGTTGTCGCCACTGACGAGCGGGGACAGACTGCGGCGGCGAGCAACACTGCTGGCGAGCCTGAAATAGTTCGCTCTGGCTTCGTCAACGGCCCTGTCGATTCGTATCACGAGCGTATCGACCCCGACCGATACACGGCGGTTCACGAGACTGTTGTAGAGTTGAACGGTGTCGATCCGAGTACGGTTTCGCCACAGCTTTCTTCTATTTTTGATTATAGTGATTTGAGGCAGTTGGAGGCCCCTAGACGGCACTACGACCCTGACACTGGTCGGTTAACGATTACATCAGAATGGGCTGGAAAAGCACCTAGTAGTTACACGTTTTCAATAACTTCTAATCAACTAGAATATGACCGGTCTTCTTTCACTGTAACAAATAGTCCTCCAGAGCCACGGATCGAAATTGTTGATGAGGGACAAGATTCACATTATGAGGGACATCTACTCCGTGTCGATGTAAGTGGCACTTTTGACCCAGATGGCGATAAATTGTATTTCAACGTCCAAGATCGAAGACGTAACTCTGATGATCCAGACGTAATTGGTATAGAATTTGATGATACTCCCGGTCTCAATATAATTGGTGAACAGCACCGAGTAGATCTTTCTTCAAAGCTCTACGACTACTGGAGTCCTGATATTACAAGTGTCGAAGAGGTTTCGACGGGACCGTACAACGCTAACGATTCAATCCGGTTCCGCTTTGAGACTGAGACGTACCAACTCGCAAATCCGGAGTACACCCCATCGTTTGATGTTCAATTCAGAGGTAGCACTGGTCGTGTTATCGAATTAAACAAAGAGGTTCGTGGCTCAACCACTGGTCCTGATCCTGCACCGAAAGAATTCGATCATCCACGGTACGTGGGAACAGTCGAAGTTGACGCTAGCTCGTATCTTGACAGCACTAATCCGTATATTGGCCTTGCAAACGTTGAACAGCCGAGCCAGAGCAGGCAACTGGTTGAACTTCCTTCAGTGAATGTCTTTGAGCGCGACAAACTCCAACGTAACAATGTAGAAGTAACAGATATTCAGTATATGCAGGCCAAAAAATATCAAAAGAGAACTAGTTCGGTCCGCACGCGCATCCGGTACCAATCTATGGGGTACCGTATTCAGTCATCTTCACGCTCGTTAGATACGATAACGATTGAATCGCGTGAAACACGACCTGTCGTCGTGGATACCAAGACGTTCTCTTCACGAGCTCGCAGAAAGCAATACATTTCGACTCATCCTCTGTGGTCAACTGCAGGGACCACGGAGCAACAAACAACACGCGAGGTGACTGAGTGGTATGATACACGGCATTCTGCCCGTGGCTACACCGGTAAAAAGCGAGTACGCACAACCTGCTCGGGTCCCGAAGCGTATCGCTACGGTGGTCGCTGTGTCCCATCTACTGCACTCGATTCTAACACACAATATTTACATAGATATAGTAAAAAAAAAAAAATACATGAAACAATGTATGTTGCTGAGAAGCGCGAGACTCGGAACCAGTGGACTCATCACCGAAACGTAAACTCTCGTCTCATCGCTTCGTTATTAACTCGCAATTCCGATCTGCGAATCGGGTCTCGTCAATATTCTACTCAATGGAACCTAGTCAAATCTTCCGACGAGACGTTTGTCTCGAACTCTTACGAGGATCCATCTGATGTGATCAAAACGATGGCTGCAGTTAAGACTGATTTACAGTATACCAAGGTAGGTATCACTCCACCTGATAATAAGCTCATGACGATAAGACAACTTGATGGTGACACCGTATTTGCTGGATATAAAACTCGGAAAGAAATTGTTGACGCGGTCAAATCTGGTGCACATATTTCGACGACTGGATGTTCAATCGACGGAAGCATCGGGTGTTGAACTATGTTTAAATCACGCGAAGCTATAATTATAACTTTAGCTATTACTTCATTCTTTTTTATCGGTGGGACTACTGCAAATGACACCCTCTCTAGCTTTCAAAAGAATTCTAACATCGTCGAAACTGAACAGAATATTTCGAATGGCTATAATGTCAATGTGTCCGTAACATCACAACATAATGCAACTATTCACTTTCAAAAGGTAGAAAAATCACTATTTAAACCCGAGGTGGATTTAAAAATTGATGGGTATAAAGTAAGTAGGTCTGGTCCTACTTTGGAAAATGGTGGGACTTGGTCAACGAATGTAAATTTATCCAATAAATATAACGTTTCCAAAAAGAACCATTCAGTCAGAGTCAGCTCTTTTGGCGTCGTTGTTAACACAACCCTCACTAAACAGTACGACCTCGAAAACCCAAACATCCCCGCCACTCGGATACAGAACGTCGAAGTCGTCGAGACAAAGCACGACGGCGAGCCAACCGCTGCCGTCGACGTTGTATTCAAAAATCCTTCACCTCGCGTATACGGTGCATCCATCTATGCGCACACTCTCAAGACTAATTTAAGGACTGGCAATGCAATGGTCCCGAGAAATCAGACCACTATGGTCACAAGGCTTCACCTGCGGGAAGATCCAGATGAGATGGTCGAAGGCGAGTTACGTATGACAACGACGCGACTAAACAAGGACAAAGGACTCCGCGATCAGGTGTGGTTCCGTGGCACTGCAGATGGCGACACGGAGTGGCAGCGAGAGCCATACGAGCCTGTTGGGTACATTTCAGGTGAAAATCCGTACACCTACAGCAAGGACGAGGGGCTCCTCGAATCATACGGCCTCTCGACCAGACAGGTCCTCGGAGGCGGTGTTCTTGCAATCATAGCTATCGCGCTTGTGTTCCGAAGGCGAACCAGTTGGTGATCTACGAGCTCATTCCCTCTCGATTGCCGCCTCTGACATCCCATAGAGCAGGAAGTACGCCAGCACGCCCGAGAACATGAACAGGTAGTAGGCCCACTGTGGCCCGTCGACGACGTCGAACAACACCGATACGATCGTCACCCACGCGATGGCGAACGCCAGATCGGTCAGCATCTCCCAGCGGTTTTCGCCGACGTACTCGACGAGGCGATCGATCTGGCTCATCCCTCTGTCCTCTTTCTGGACGCTGGTGCGCTCTCATCGCATTCCGCAACGCTGCCTGACGGAAACGACTCGACGACGAACTCGGCAACTGTCTCGACGTCCATGGTATTGTCTGGCAGAGCCTACGTGCATCAGACTCAAAAACTTGCGGTCCGACGCCGTACCGAATCGTTTCCGAGCAACGAACGGAAGTCGTATGCCCGCGGCGTCCCGATGTTCGAGATATGCATCGGCGGGACGCGCTGAAAGCGGGTGCTGCGATCGGTGGGTTGGGAATCACCGGCTGTCTCGATCAGGTCGAGACGGAGTCGGTCTGGCGTAACACGCCGCTGGTCGAGAACCGGCCCAAAGCGGTGTACCTTCCAGCGAGCCGTGAGCAGATGGCGACGTACGGGCGTGCTCGCACCGGTCGATACGCCGTCGCGCTCAGGTACTCGTTCCCGCATCGGTTCTGGACCGTCTCCGGAACGTCGACGAGCAAGGTCGAAGTCGGTCAGTCCGATTCGCTGCACCTGATGGCGACGGTCTGGGACGCCGAAACCGGGGTTGTACTCCCCGTCACGCCTCGGCTGGAACTTCGCCACGATGGATCGGTCATAACGTCGCGGACGCTCTGGACGATGCTCTCCCAGCGGATGGGCTTTCACTACGGCGACAACGTCGAACTCGATGGGGAGGGCAGCTACGTCGCCGACATTCGACTCTCACCGATTGACGCGACGCCGGTCGGCGAGTTGGCAGGCAGCTTCGAGGAGGCGGCGAGCGTCAGCATCGAGTTCGAGTACAGCCCCGACGATATCTACGATCTGGAGTACACGCAGATCGACGAGGAACGGCGCGGTACTCGGGGGGCGTTGCCGCTCATGACTCACGGGGGTCACGAATCCAGCGGCGATGCCGCGTCACCCGTCCAGACGGTGCCGGCGGCCGAGGACCTCCCTGGTGAGCTAATCGGCGTCGGAACGAGCGGCGACGCCGCGTTCGCCGCCGCGCTCGTGCCGTCCGGGTCGAGATTCGCGGAGCAAGAGGAGTTCCTGCTCGTCTCGCCGCGGACGCCGTACAACTCGATTCCGGTTCCACAGATGGGTCTCTCAGCGACCGTCACTCGAAACGGGGAAACGGTGTTCGACGGGCCGCTGTCGGCGGCTGTCGACGGCACGGTCGGTCTGCATTACGGCGCCGCCGTCGACGAGCTACAGCGCGGCGACCGGGTGACGGTCTCGGTCGATACGCCACCGCAGGCCTCGCGTCACGACGGGTACGAGACCGCCTTTTTCGGGATGTCGTCGATGGAGTTCACCGTCGGCGAGTGAGCCGTCGGCGGCTGTTGCTAACTGTGAGTGAGCGTGGCGTCGTGGCAACGACCTGTGATACGAAAGTATGATCTTCGCTACTGTGCGGTATCGGTAATCTCAGCGGTATCGGTGGATCCCGACACCGGAGTGCAATCAGCTCCAACCAAGTAAGCTCGGGGGTGGAGTGGGTACGTCGGAGCTTCGAACGTTCTGTGGGCCGATAACATCGTCTTGGAACGGATACGCCAGCAATTACAATCGGGGAGAGCGTTCGCACGTTCTCTCGACGCATGAAGGTCACATACCTCCAATCCGCCGCGATACTGGTCGAAGATGACGAGCGGTCGGTGCTGTGTGACCCGTGGTTGCTCGACGGCGCGTACTACGGCTCGTGGTGTCACTACCCGCCACCGGACTACGAGCCCGAGGATTTCCACGACGTCGATTACATCTACGTCTCCCACGTCCACCCGGACCACTTCCACCCCGAGTCGATGCGCCGACTCGACACTGACACGCCGGTCGTCATCCACAACTACCGCTGGGACTACCTGAAAGACGCCATCGAGGAGCTCGGATTCGACGTGATCGAGCTGCCCCACGGAGAGCCGTTCGATCTCGGCGGCGACTGGCACATCAACGTGTTCGCCGCCGACGGCTGCGACCCGGAGGCTTGCGGTAACTTCTTCGGCTGTACGTGGTACGACGGTCAGGCCGAGACGCCGGGCTCGACGCAGGTCGACTCGATGGCCGTGATCGACAACGGCGAGCACACGCTGGTCAACACCAACGACTGTCCCTTCGAAATGGCCAAGCCGACGTTCGAGAAGATCAACCGGGCCTACGACGATGTCGACGTGCTCTGTCACCAGTACAGCGCCGCACAGTTCTACCCGCAGGCGATGATCGACTACTCCCACGAGGAGAAACTCGAGGCATCCCGCGAGGTGATCTTGGAGAAACACCAGCTCGCCGAACGGTTCGTCGACCTCTTCGAGCCGGACTACTACATGCCCTTCGCGGGCGAGTACGTGCTCGCCGGCTCGCTGGCCCACCTCAACGAGTACACCGCGAACCCGCCGCGATCGGAGGCCTACGACTACTTCACGAGCAACATCGACCCCGACGAACATCGGTGTGTGTTTCTCAACACCGGCGAGCATCTCGATGTCGAGGACGGAAGCGTCTCTCAGCCGTTCCAACCGCCGGATCCCGAGAAGAAAGCAGAATACATCGAGTCGGTGCTCGCCGAACGGGAGTTCGACTACGAGGCCGATCCGATGCCCGGGCTTCAGGAACTGCAGTCCTACGTCCCCGAAGCCTACGAGAGTCTAGAGGACAAACGCGACACGATCGGTTTCGAATCCTCGACACGAGTGCTGATCCCGCTGGTCGACGATGTCACGCTGGAGATTCGCCTCGACGGCGACGGGTTCCGCTATCTTGCCGACCGTGACATCGACCTCGACGAGTACGACCGGTACGTGAAGATGGTTCTGGACCCGCGTCTCCTGCGCCGGATCTTCGAGGGTCCCCACGAAGCCTACTGGGCCGACGCGAAAATCGGCTCGCACATCGGCATCGGGAAGGACCCCGACATCTACGAGCGTGGACTGTACAACTGCATGAGCGCGTTCCACTCGTAGACGCCCCATCCGCCGTTCCACAGCGTCGTCCCGCATTCGGCACGCTGACAGCCCTACGGCCCCGCGCGCGACTTGCAAAGCGTTTTACACGGCCGCCGCCAAACGCCGATACTAATGACTATCGACGAGGCGAACGGCGCGGACGGGGAGCGATCGCCCTCCGTCGTCTACGATCTCGATGCGGACTGTACGCCCGACGACGTAGAGGAGGGGGTTCCCTACCTCGGCACGGTCAACGGCGTCGTCGACTACGGCGTATTCGTCGATCTCTCCGAGTCCGTTTCCGGACTCGTCCACGAATCCAACCTGCGCGGCGAGTACGATGTCGGCGACGAGTTTGTCGTCGAACTCGATCAGGTGCGAGACAACGGTGATATCGCATTCGAAGAGGTCGACATCGACGAGTACGACGTGGAACCGGTCGATCACGACTACGATCTTGGCGATGTTGACTCGCTGACCGAGATTCTCGGCGAGACGGTCCACATCGAAGGCCAAGTCGTCCAGATCAAACAGACAGGCGGACCGACGCTGTTCCACGTCCGCGACGAGACCGGCGTCGTCCCCTGTGCGATCTTCGAGGAAGCCGGCGTCCGAGCCCGGCCCGGCGTCGACGTCGATGACTACGTCCGCGTCACCGGCGAACCCGAGCGCCGCGAGGACGCCGTCCAGATCGAAGCCGACTCGCTGACCGTCCTCGACGGCGAAGACGCCGCCGCGGTCGAAGATCGACTTGACGCCGCCATCGAGGAGCGCGCCGCGCCGCGGGACGTCGAGCCGCTGGTCGAGTGGCCCGCCTTCGAGAAGCTTCGCGGCGATCTGGAGTCGGTCGCTCGCCTCCTCCGACGGACGGTGCTGGAGGGGCGCCCGATCCGAATCCGGCATCACGCCGACGGCGACGGGATGTGTGCAAGCGTTCCCGTCGAACTCGCACTCGAACGGTTCATCGACGAGGTTCACGAGGACCCCGACGCGAAACGGCACCTGTTCAAGCGCCTACCGAGCAAGGCGCCGTTCTACGAGATGGAAGACGCCACGCGCGATCTGAACTTCGCGCTAGAGGACCGCGAGCGACACGGCCAGAAGCTTCCCCTTCTGCTGATGCTCGACAACGGCAGCACCGAGGAGGACACGCCGGCCTACGAGACGCTGCGACACTACGACATCCCGATCGTCGTCGTCGACCATCACCACCCCGACCCCGAGGCGGTCGACCCGCTGCTGACCGAGCACGTCAACCCCTATCTCCACGACGAGGACTACCGGATCACGACCGGGATGATGTGCGTCGAGCTCGCGCGGATGATCTACCCCGACATGACCGACGAGCTCCGCCACGTCCCCGCCGTTGCCGGCATCTCGGACCGTTCCGAAGCCGAAGCGATGGAGGAGTACGTCGATCTGGCCCGCGAGGAGGGGTACGACGAGCAGTCGCTCAAGGACGTGGGCGAGGCGCTCGACTACGCCGCCCACTGGCTTCGGTACAACTCCGGCCGGCATCTGATCAACGACGTGCTCGACGTCGGCGCCGACGGCGACGAAGAGCGCCACCGCGAACTCGTCGACACGCTCGCTGAGAAGTCCCGACGGGATATCGAGGAGCAACTCGACGCCGCCATGCCCCACGTCGAACACGACCGACTCGACAACGGCGCCCACCTCTACCGGGTCGACGTGGAGAACGACGCGCACCGCTTCACGTACCCCGCACCGGGTAACACGACCGGCGCGGTCCACGACCGCAAAGTCGAGGAAACCGGCGACCCCGTGATCACGATCGGCTACGGCCCGGACTTCGCCGTCCTCCGGAGCGACGGCGTCCGACTCGACATCCCGACGATGGTCACCGAACTCGACGAGGAGATCGTCGGCGGCGGCGTCAGCGGCGGCGGCCACCTCGTCGTCGGCTCGATCAAGTACGTTCAGGGCCGCCGCGAGGAGGTGCTGGACTCGCTCATCGAGAAGATGGCCGAGGCCGACATCGACGAGGAACTCGGCAGCACGAGTTCCCCGATCTGAGCGGCTCCGCTTTTACTCGAACGTCACGCGCCGTCGGGTGACGCCGACCGAGACGATGCCGACGCCACCGAGCGCTGCCGCCAGTCCGACCGGCAGCCGTTCGACGCCGCCCGTCCAGTCAGCGTGGAACAGGCCCGCGTAGTACTCGCCTACGTTGTCGCCCTCGACGATCACGGCGATTTCTCGATTTTTGCGGAGCGAGTTGTTGTTCCAGTTGATACTCCCGATCACAGCCGATTCCTCGTCGACCACGATGCCTTTGGAGTGAAGTTTCTCGTACCGGCCTCGCGGTTCGGCCAGCCTGACGCGCAGGTCGAGGTCCTCGGCGGCCGCGCGCCGTTCGAGCCACCCGGCGAGCTTTCGATTCTCCGCTTCGACGTACCACGCGCTCGATAACAGCACCTTCACCGAGACGCCACGCCGGGCCGCGTCGAGCGTCGCGTCGACCAGCGGCGTCTCCCGCTCGATTGAGACTTGTTCGATCAGGATCGACTCGTCGGCGTCCGCGAGCAGTCTCCGAAGTTCGCCCTCGGCGTTGTCCGGTGCGGCGATCAGCCGGACCGAGTCGGCGTCGAAACGTCTGGGCTCGATCCGTCGCGGGAACGTTCCGTTGGCCGGCGTCGTTTCGACGGCCTCGACGCGCGTCCGGAACTTCGACCACGGGACAGCGCCGCGCCCCGCGGCGTCGGCGTCGAACACTGCTCGCAGCGACGCCGCGGTCTCCTCTCCGTGGACGACGACGCCCCACCCGCGACTGGAGTGGCCGCCGGTCCCGGAGGGTTTCCAGTTCTCGGTCATCACGAGCGCCTCGTCGTCGAGCACGGCGTACTTTGGGTGGTGATACCGGTATCGCGCACGCTCGCCACCGACGGCGCTCACGTCGATGCCCGCTCCGACGAGCCGGTCGAGCGCGCGGTGCTGGGCCGCTGGGACGCCGCCGACCGGCGCGCCATCGACGAGCACGTCGACGCGGACGCCCCGCTCGTTGGCCGCGATCAGCGCCTCTGCGACGCGCTCGTCGGTGAACGTGTAGCCCGCGAGCAGGACGCGCTCGTCCGCCCGCTCGATGCGCTCGACCGGAACAGTTGGTGCGTCGGGGAGCGCGAACGCCGTCACGGCGTCTGGATCGCCCGTTATGGGCTCGAAGTCCGTCGCACCCAGCGGCGACCACGTACCGCTCGACGCTGCGGTCGCAGCGGCGTCACCGCCACTCGGCGTCGCCGCGGCGCCGTCACGCCGCCACAGTTCGCCTTCCGGAGCGTCGCCGTACCGTGCGGCGTCGATGCGCGTACCGTTCTGTCTGAGCACGACTCGCTCGCCGCCGTTGGCGAGGCGCAACCGCCCGGCGAGCGCGACCACAGGCTTTTCAGTGCGGTTCGTGGCGACGGCGGGATCGACGCTGACCGCGATGGTTTCTTCTGCGGTTTCGTTCGGGAGTCTCGCCAGGTCGCGGTCGCCGTCACCGAGCGTCAATCCGGTTAGATTAGTTGGCGCCGGCACGTCGAGCACGACGTACTCGCCCGTATCGCCGTCCGCGACCGGGTTCGGGTAGAGCCCAACGATCCGGGGGTGCTCGTCGCTGGCTGCGTCGCCGTCGCTTCGATTAGCCTCGTCGACCACACTCTGATCGACTGGCTCGTTCGGCGCCGCCGACGCCGCGGCGTCGGCCGAAATCGCCCCACACGCACCTGTCGTGACGAGCGCGAGTGCTATCAGTGCGGAAAGGACGACGTGCGAGCGCCCGTGTGACACGGGGGGTCTCGCCGCGCGTTCCTACAAGAAGGTGTTGCAGCGGTGCGCGACGGGCTATTCGAGCGCTTCCGGCGGCCCGCCAGGAAGCTCGTCGCGGTCGTGGGACGCTCCGAAGTCCGGATCCGGTCCCACTGGCACCTTGCCGCCGGGGTTGAGATCGCGGTGGCTCTGGTAGTAGTGGTTCTTGATGTGGTCCATATTCACGGTCTCTGCCACTCCAGGAAGCTGGTAGAGTTCTTTGAGGTAGTTCCAGAGATTGGGATAGTCGGTGATCTGGGCGACGTTGCATTTGAAGTGCGTGTGGTACACCTCGTCGAAGCGGATCAGCGTGGTGAACATCGCCACGTCGGCCTCCGTCAGAACGTCGCCGGCGAGGTAGCGCTGGTCGGCCAGTACGTCGTCCCAGTGCTCGAGCGCGCCGAACAGGTCGTCGATCGCGTTCTCGTAGGCGTGCTGGGACTCCGCGAACCCGGCGCGGTAGACGCCGTTGTTGATCGGGTCGTAGATCTCGTCGATGATCCGGTCGACGTCGTCGCGGTACCCTTCCGGGTAGAGATCAACGTCGTTGGCGGCCACGTCGTGCATAGCAACGTCGAGCATCCGCATGATCTCCTCGGACTCGTTGTTGACGATCGTTGCGCGTTCTTTGTCCCACAGCACCGGCACCGTGACGCGCCCGGTAAAATCGGGTGCTGCGGCGGTGTAGATCTCTCGGAGTTTGTCGGCGCCGTGGACGCTGTCGGGTGTGCAGCCGTCTTTCCCCGGCGCGAACTCCCAGCCGTCGCGCCGCCGGACCGGATCGACGACATCGACGCTGATGGCATCGTCGAGCCCTTTCAGTGCGCGCGTGACGAGCGTCCGGTGGGCCCACGGACAGGCCCAACTGACGTACAGGTGATAGCGGTCCTCTTCGGCAGGGAACGTCGCGTCGGGATCGGCTTCGATGCTGTCCCGGAACGACGTTTCTTGACGCTGGAACTCCCCGGAGTCGTCGGTCGCCACGTAGGCGTTGCGGCGCCACTGCCCGTCGACCAGCATGTGCATGCCCAACCATAGCGTCCGTGGCGATTAATACCCGTTGCCGGCGGCCAGCACGACCGGCGTTGGCTTCGCCCTCGTTGATTTCTCTATCGGTGAACAGTGCTAAAACTCAAGCCATACTATAATTTAGGGATCTAGCGCCTTACAGAAAGATATAATACTAATAGCGAATAAGTGAAAAATATGAACGCGTTCAGACTCCCGATGAAGCTGCTACAGGTGCTCAGCTTCCGGTCACTGGTCGGCTTCCTGCTGCTCGTGGTGCCGCTGCTCGGGCTGTTGGTCATCGCGGGGCTGTAGCCCCGTCAGTCCCAGCCGGTAAACATCACGCGCAGCCCTGCCCGCTCCGCCAGCTGCTCGACCGCCGTTCGTGCGACGCCAGTCGTCACCCTGGCGTCCAGATGCCAGCCGTTCGAGAGTTCGAGCGTCGCGTTCTCCACTGCTTCAGTCACGACGACCGCGCGCTCTCCCTCCGGTCCCCACGGCGCCGAGAGCGCCCCTGATTTCCCCTGCCGATCGGCGGCGCCCTGTTTGAGCAGGTACTCGATCGCCTGTGCCGTCGCCAGCACCGCTCGCGCGTGACCGACAGCCCACACCGACGTACGTCCGTTGAAGAACTTGATCACGTACTGGCCATCCTCGGCGACGGCACCGCCGAGCGCGTCGGCCGGAACGTCGTCGGTGGCGCTCTGGTTTGGATCGGCGGCTGCCGTAGCTTCGGCGTCGACATCCGCAGCGGTTTCGGCATCGAGATCTGCAGCGGTTTCGGCGTCATCGCCGTCGGCCGCCTCGACATCGGCATCCGCGACCGCTTCGAGATCCGCAGTATCGACTGCACCGAGGTCGGCGTCCGTCGCGGTCGCCGTGGTGTTCTCACCACTGGCCTCGGCTGCGTCCTCGCCGTCTTCTCGAGCTTGCACTCCCGCCGTCTCGCCGTCTCTCGACGCGTCCGCGGCTCCGTCGGCAGATTCAATCGCTGTATCGCCGTCGCCCAACTCCTCGATCACCCGATCGACGAACGCCTCGCTCTCGTCGCGTAGTCGCTGGTCGATGCCGTCGCCAGCCGTCTCGACGAGCCTGTCGCGGATGTCGTCGACGACCGACTCGCGGTCCTCGGCGAGCGACCGGGCGGCGTCTCGACGACGCCGCTGGGCGGTTCGCACCCGCTGCTCGACCGCTTCGCGCGAATACTCGGCCACGGCGTCGGCGCGCTCGGGGAGTTCTTGGAGTCGACACTCGGTTCGATCCAGCGCGCCGCCGTCGTCGGCGACGAAGACGAACGCCCGTCCGTTGGTGAGAACGCCCCGGTCGACGCCGGAGTCGAGCACCGTCCGGCCGAGGCGTTGTGCGTGCTCGCGCTGCAGATCGGTTGCGCAGGCGACCGTCTCGACGAGCACTGCAGGCTCTCCTTCGACCAGCAGCGCGAAGTCGACGCGCCGTTTCGCGTCTCCGATGTCGACTACACGGTCGGCGTCGATCCGGTGAAGCTCCCAGCCCAGCGCAGTGAAAAACGGCTGTACCAGCCGGAGCTGCGTATTCGGCTCCGAGAGCTCCGGCGAAGCGTCTACGAGCTCGCGGGACCGGTCGACGTACGTGCGGAGGGCGCCCCTGTCCATCGGTCGTCGGTACGTACGGGGTCGTTTAGTACCTGCTGGCGTCCGATCAGGTCGGGATCGGCGTCTCGGCGTGCGAGAGGTACGCCGCCATGTCCGTCGTGGTGATCATTCCGATGACGCCTTCATCCTCGTCGACGACAGGCATGTGGTGGAAGCCGTGGTCGACCATCTCGTCGGCGACGTCGCGGATCGAGTCGCCCGCCGCCGTCGTCGCCACGTCGGTGCTCATGTAGCGCTCGACCGTCGTCTCGGCCTTGGGTTTGCTCTTTGCGACGATGTCGACGAAGTCCGTCGTCGTGAGGATGCCGAGCAGTTCATCGTCGTCCCCGACGACGACGAGCGAGCCGATCTCGTTGTCGAGGATCGTCCGCGCGGCGTCTTCGACGAGCGTATCTGGCGTGACCGTCCGGGCTGGCGTCGACATGAGCCGGCCTACGAAGATGTCATCAGTGGTCATTGGTGTCTGATAGCATAGCTGTGGTGCGGGTATAAATATATCGCATACGGCCGGCCGAAACTGCTCCCGGCCGCTCCGAACGTATTCGACGGTTGTCGATTTCGAGCCGGCGACTCCCTCGGTGTGACGCCCGCTGACCGGCCGACAAGAGTGTCTCCGCGATCCGTCGGTCTCGGCGCGAAGCGGCGTCGAGCGATCGGGAACGGTAGTTCTTTTAGGCGCCGCGGCTACCCGACGACCATGGTACAGCTCGGACTCGTGGTCGCGGAGTTCAACGCCTCCGTGACCGAACCGATGGCCGCAGGTGCCCGGGAAGCCGCCGCCGAGCACGGCGCCGAGATCGTCGCGGAAGCCTCGGTGCCCGGCGCCTACGACGCGCCGCTGGCGGCCGACCGCCTCGCTCGGCGCGACGACGTCGACGCCGTGGCGACGGTCGGCGCGATCGTCACCGGCGACACCGACCACGATCAGGTGATCGCCGACGCCGCCGCCCGGAAGCTCACCGACGTGAGCCTCGACCGAGACACGCCAGTGACGCTCGGCATTATCGGTCCCGGCATGAGCGGCGACGAGGCCCGAGCCCGAACCGACAAGGGAGCGATCGCGGTCGAGAGCGCGATCGACCTCGCAACAGAACTGGAGGAACTATAGATGGACTTCGCAGACCGAGTACGACGAGTCGAACCGAGCGCGACGCTTGCGATCAGCAACCTCGCCTCCGAACTGGAGGCCGACGGCGCCGACGTGGTCGACCTGAGCGTCGGCGAACCGGACTTCCCGACGCCCGAAAACGTCGTCGAAGCCGGAAAAGCGGCGATGGACGCCGGCCACACCGGATACACGTCCTCGAACGGCATTCCGGAACTCAAGGACGCCATCGCCGAGAAGCTACACGGCGACGGGCTGGATTTCTACGACGAAGACAACGTGATCGTCACGCCCGGCGCCAAGCAGGCGCTGTACGAGACGATCCAGTCGCTGATCGACGACGGCGACGAGGTCGTCCTGCTCGACCCCGCGTGGGTGTCCTACGAGGCGATGGTCAAGATGGCCGGCGGCTCTCTGAACCGGGTCGACACCGCTGAGTACGACTTCGCACTCGAACCCGCGCTGGACGACTTAGCCGACGCCGTCTCCGACGACACCGAGTTGCTCGTCGTCAACACGCCCGGCAACCCCACCGGTGCGGTGTACTCCGACGCCGCTCTCGAAGGTGTCCGCGATCTGGCCGTCGAGCACGACATCACCGTCATCAGCGACGAGATCTACAAGGAGATTACCTACGACGCCGAGCCGACGAGCCTCGGCACCCTCGACGGGATGGCCGAACGCACGGTCACGATCAACGGCTTTTCGAAGGCCTACTCGATGACCGGCTGGCGGCTCGGCTACATCGCCGCGCCCGAGGAACTGATCGATCAGGCCGGTAAGCTTCACTCCCACTCGGTGTCCTGCGCGGTGAACTTCGTCCAGCACGCTGGCGTTGAGGCCCTACAAAACACCGACGACGCCGTCGACGAGATGGTCGAGGCGTTCAGCGAGCGCCGGGACTTCCTGATCGACCTGCTCGCGGAGCGCGGCGTCGACGTGCCAGAGCCCTCCGGCGCCTTTTACATGATGGTGCCAGTGGACGACGACGATCAGGCGTGGTGTGAAGGCGCCATCGAGGACGCCCACGTCGCCACCGTCCCCGGCAGCGCGTTCGGGACGCCGGGCTACGCGCGAATCTCCTACGCCAACAGCAAGGAACGCATCGAGGAGGCCGTCGAGCGCCTCGACGCCGAAGGCTACCTCTAGCTGCTTCGCCGCTGCGGCGCGCTGAATCTCTCTTTCGATGTCTCCACTCCCGGACCTGCGCCGACTCGGCCGGTTCGACGTACTGCTCTCGGCCTCGCTGTTGTGGTTTCTCGCCAAGCTCCTCCGCTATTCGTTTCCGCCGCTGTTCGGAACGCTCCAGACCGCCTACGGCGTCTCGAACGCGACGCTCGGGACCGCCTTCACCGGCTTCATGCTGGCTTACGCCGCGATGCAGTTTCCCGCGGGCCTGCTCGCCGACCGGTTCGGCTCGGTTCGGGTAATCGTCGCGGGCGCGCTCGTCGCCGTCGGCGCGGCCGTCGCCGTCGTCTTCGACTCGCCCTTTGTGGTGCTCGTGACCGCGATGGTCGTCATGGGCGCCGGCACCGGCGTCCACAAGACGGTCGCCGTCGAGTTACTCTCCCGGACGTATCCGTCCCGAACGGGCCGCTCGCTGGGCATCTTCGATACGTTCGGCACGTTCGGCGGCGTCGTCGCGCCGGCGGCCGTCGTGGCGGTTGCCGGACTTACAGTCCTCCCCGGAGAGGGCTGGCGGATGCTCTTTCTGGTTGCCGCCGGCTTCGGCCTCGCCGCGACGGCGCTCTTTGCCGTGCGGACGCCGAAGCGTCTCGACGCCGACGCGAAGCCCGGCGAAACGACGGCAGACGGCGCAGCGTCCGACGACTCCGGCGAGCTATCGACGGATGGCGGTCTTCTGTCGACGGTCCGTCAGTACGCTTCGCTGTTCAAAAATCGTCGATTCGCCGCGTTCGTGACCGTCACGATCCTCTTTTCGTTCACCTACAACGGGCTGGTCGCCTTCCTGCCGCTGTATCTCACCGCCGAGGCCGGCGTGACCGAGGCGACGGCGAGTCTCCTCTACAGCGCGCTCTTTGCGGTCTCGCTCGTGCAGTTGGTCTCGGGAGAGGTCAGCGACCGCCTCGGCGCCTTGCCCGTGATCGTCGCCGCACTCGGCTTGGCGTCGGCGTCCCTGCTCGCGCTGCTGACGGTCTCGGGCGTCGCCGGTGCGCTCTCGGTCGGTGCGATCGTTGTCGCGCTCGGCCTCGGCGCCCACGCGTTCCGTCCAGTCAGGGGCGCCTACCTGATGTCGATCGTCCCCTCGTCGATGGCTGGCGGCGGGTTCGGCGCCGTCCGCGCGCTGTTGATGGGTGCCGGCGCGATCTCCCCGGCAATCGTCGGCGTCCTTTCGGAGACGGCCGGGTTCAGGGTGGCGTTCGCGCTGCTCGCTGCGACGCTCGTCGCGGCGACGACGTTGGCGAGTGGATTGCTATTCGTCGGCAGTCGATAGTCAGGACGCCACGCTCAGAAGAGGCCCACGCTGCGGTGGCGTCTGACGAGGTAGTAGATCGTGTACAGCGGGTACACGACGGTTGCGAGGAACGATGTCATCACTGCCACCGTGAACTGCGTCGGCGGACTCGGCGTCCAGCCGTCGCCGTGACTTGCAGTGTACTTGGCGTCTTTGTACAGTCCGATCATGAACAGGCCGGCCAGTGAGAACGTGCTACCGAAGGTGAATGGGACCGCTCGCAGCAAGGCAGTGACGACGAGAAGACCGACTGCCGTCACCACCATCACGACCCACCAGTTTTCTCGCTGTTCGATGTCGACGATGTTGGCCTGCCTGACATAGAGGTAGTGCAACACGGCGAGCCCCGGAAGGAGGAGTCCAGCAAGCGCATACAGCCACGGGGTCGGTGACCAGTCTGCCGCCGAGTCTCGGACTGTCTCGGCGTCCAGATACAGCGCCAAGGCACTGACGACCGTCAGTAGAAAACCAACGGCGAGAATAAAGAGGAACATGCCTCCCAGTGCGAGGATCCCAGCACTTGCTGCACCCTCACTTGAGGATCCGGTTGCAAGTATCCCCACGCTCCCGACTGACATCACGATCCCGAGCAGGATGAACTGCGCTGCGATGGCGTACAGCACCCATTCGAGGATCCGATACGGCGTCGACGGTATATCGGCGGCGCTGATAGCGTCTGCCGGCTGAACATTGTTTTTAACGCTCATGTGAAAAAGATGTCTCTGCTAATGCTATAAAAACATTCGCTGCGTGGATAGCAACTATCCGCGCTCTTCGAGAATTCGGTCGATGATCTGCCCCGTCGAGAGCAACTCGCCCTCGAACTCGGACTCGCGCGCCGACGCGCGGCGCACCTCGCAGTCGATGCCGCGCCGGCCCAACTCCTCGGCGATGGCGTCGTCGTCGTGGTGCTGGTCGTGACCCAGCGCGATCACGTCGGGGTCGATCTCTTCGATCGGCGCGAAGATGTCTTCGGGGTGGCCGATCCGGGCGACATCGACGGGATCGAGCGCGTCGACCATCGCAACGCGCTGGCGGTCCGGAAGGATCGGCGGCTCCTTGTGGGTGACGTTCGCGCGGCGGGCGACGATCACCACGAGCCGATCGCCCATCGCGGCGGCGTCCCGCAGATAGTGGGCGTGGCCGGGATGGAGGATGTCGAACGTCCCCTGTGCGACGACCGTCACCATCGGCCGCCCTCCCCGCGTAGTTCCTCGTCGATGTCGTGCTGGTCGAAGTGGAAGAACTCCTCGGCGTCGGGCAGATCGACGTCGATCACCTCTAGCTCACGGGGCTTGCCCTCGGTGTCGAACGCCTGCCAGTCGGTTCGGCCGTAGGGCGCGCCGATGATGACGTGAACGTCGCCGCGCGTGAACGTCCCGAGGTCCTCTTGGCTGGGCTGGAGAACGCCGTTGGGATGCGAGTGGACCGATCCGAGCGCGTGCCTGTCGTTGGGGATCATGTTGGTCTTGACCGTCGCGCTGACGCTGTTCGATTCGGTGCCGGGAATGACGAGCACGTCCGTGATCACCATTCCGTCCCGGTCGAGGCCCAGTGTGTCGGCCTCGGTCCCCCGAAGCATCCCCATGTACTCGTTGGGGTGGGTGTCTTCGGAGGCCTGTAGTGCGAACTCCAGCGTCTCCTCGGCGATGCCGAGGACGGCGCTCGACCGGAACAACGAATCGAACAGGCCCATACCTACACTCGCCGCGTCCCGATGCTAAACGTTCCGGAAGCGAGGCCAAGCCGCGGCGCTGTTAGGTTGATAGGTCAGGGCGTGGTAGCGTCCGCCCGAGGTGGACGAGACCGTGGGAGTCGAGCGATCGGGTATCGTGCCGAGAGAACGACGCGGCCTTCCGCTGTTCGACGGTCCGGAGCAATGAGCAAGGACACTACCACGCGGCGGCAACTGCTCCGTGCGGGCGCCAACGGCGCCGTAGCGACGGGTATCGCCGCGCTGTCGCCGATCGACGACGTGCTCGCTGCCGGGGACGAGGCGACCACGATCACCTACGCGTACGCCCGCGACGACCCCGCTGATCTCGCTACGCTGCGCCCACGCACCAAGACCGTCCCCGGCGACTGGCACCGGGCCGTCTCCGGGGCCTTCGACGTCCACGACCGCCTCGTCGACGCCGATATCCCGGGGCTACTCGGAAGCGCCGTCGTCCCGGGCAGCTACGACGCGCCGATGGCCTCGATCGCGGTCGACGTGTTGCCCGACGCCGAGTCGGTGCTCACCGGGAGTCTCGCGGAACTGCTCGACGGCGTCGACTTCCTTTCGGCCGCGGTCTCGAAAGTCGACCCCTCGGGCGAGCGCCGCGACGCCGACGGCGCTATCGAGTACGCGCCGTCGCTCACCGAACCCGACGCACCCGGCGGGATTCCGTGTGGTCACGACGGCGCGCTCGGCACGCTCGCGCCGGCGCTGTTCGACGCCGATGGTCGCTCCTATTTTGCCACGTCGAATCACCTCTTTGGCGCCGGTGACGATTCGGTCGAGGAGTCGCTCGTCGTGTTCGACGACGAGCAGTCCGAGCGGACGCTCGGTCGCGTCCAGCGTCGCTACCCGCGTCAGGACTTCGTCCTCGCGTGGCCGACCGGCGATTTCAACCCGACCAACGGCGTCGCCGCGCCCGGCCCCTCGACGGTCGCCGGTCAGTTCACCCGGATCGGTCTGGCCGACCTCGCGGCCCGCGGCGAACCCTTGTGGAAGGTCGGCGCCCGGACGGGCGTGACCACCGGGCCGATCCGCGGTATCGACGGCGTCACCTGTTACGCCGGCGGCCGGTGCCGTCGAGGCCAGCTGCGCTGGGGCGGCGAAGCCACGTTCGACGACGGCGACAGCGGTTCGGTCAACTTCCGACCGGATCCCGAGCGTCCCGACGAATGCGTTCTCGTCGGCGGCCTCAACAACGCCCGGACGTGGTGGCCGGGCCAGAACTTCACGTGGGGCACCGCGGCCTACCAGATGACTGCGGTCAACGGCGTGCGATTCTGATGCCCGACGATTCGGACGGTCCGACCCGGTATCTGCTGGCGTTTCTTTCGGCCAACCGACGACGGTTCGCGATCGATCTCGTGGCGATCGCAGGCTGGATCGTTCTCTTGCTCGGCGTCGTCACCCGACTCGGCTGGCCCCGCTGGGTCTACTACCCGGTGGCGTTCGCGGGCGCCGTCGCGTACACGCTCGCGGTCGGCTCGTGGCGTCTGCCGGACGAGCCCGGCAGCCGATAATCCGCCCTTAGGTCCGCGCGCTGACTGATAGGCGATGTATAGCTAACAGGCTCGGTGAGGGTTCTGTATGCATGGTGCTCGCATCAATCGTCGTGTTCGTGGTGAGCCTCCTGATCGGCGGCCTCGGCATCTACTTCGGCGCGAAGGTCGTCGTCGACGTCGAGGACTACACCTACGCCATCGGCACGGCGTTGATCGGCGGGCTGTTGTGGGCGATCATCGAGTTTTTCGTGCCGCTCGTGGGCGGACTGTTGGCCTTTTTCGCCTACCTGTGGATCATCAACCGCCGGTATCCCGGCGGCTGGATCGAAGCGATCCTGATCGCGTTGGTCGCTTGGCTGGCGGTCACAGTCGTGTTCGTCCTGCTTGCGATCCTGCTTCCGGGAATCAACAGCGGGCTGAGCGCGTTCGGCGTCCCGGCGTAACGCTTGGCGTCGTCACGACGCCGCAGGCGCACGGCCGTTCCCCACCGATCGCACGAGGTGTCGGCTGCTCACTCGCTCGGCGGCGGCCCGAGTTCTTCGTAGACCAGATCGACCGCTCGCCCGACGGCGCCGACGGAGCCGAGATAGCTCGCGCCGGTCGTCGCTTTGGCGGCGACGGCGGCCCGCCCGGTTAGCACCGCCGGGCCGATCTGTGCAACGGCGTCGTCGCCCACGCTGACCACCCACCCCGGCGAGTCGAACCGAAACGGCTCGGGACGGGGGACGAACAGCTCTGCGGCGCGTCTGTCGTGCTCGACTAACCGGACCATACTCTCGGCGACGACGGCCGCCTCGCGGACTGCGGCCTGCGCGCTCGCCGGCACTCGCCGGCCTTCGGCGTCGACGACCCGCGCGGCGTCGCCGAGCACGAACGTCCGGTCCGCGAGTCGCAGAGTCTTTCGGACGACCGGGCGCTCGCCGTCTAACGCCGTCCTACCGGTGATTCCGCCGGTCCAGACGAACTGGTCACACTCGATTCGCTCGCCAGCAGCGAGCTCGACCGCGTCCTCGCTCGCCCCGGCGACGACCGACTCGGTCCGGATGTCGACGCCGCTCTCGCGCAGCGCATTCTCGATGGCGTCCTGAAACTCGGCGTCGAACCCCGGTGCGACGCTCGTTTTCTGTTCGAGCAGGCATAGCTCCGGCCCGTCATCTGTGTCACCCAACTGCTCGCGCGCGAGCGCGGCCAGTTCGCCAGCGACCTGAATACCGGAGAGGCCGGCACCGCCGATCACGACCCGGTCGCCCGAGCGCTCCAGCACGTCGAGAAACTCTTCGCGGATCGTCTCGGCGTCCGCGACGGTTTTGAGCGGCGTGCCGTGTTCTTCGACGCCGGGAATGCCGTAGTCGGCCGTTTCGGCGCCGAGACACACTGCTCCGATGTCGTATTCGAGCTGCTCGCCGTCGGCGAGCGTCACGACCCGCTCGTCGGCGTCGATCTCCGCGACCGTCCCCGTTCGAACGTCGGCCCGGTAGGTCACGTCCGCCAGCGGGATCGAGATCGCCTCGACGATCGAGGGGCGCCGGATCGCACGGTGGAGTTCGTGGAGAACGAGGTGCTCGCCGGTGTCGTCGACCAGCAACAGTTCCACGTCGGGTGGCAGCCGATCTTCGAGGCGCCGCGTGAGCGCGAGGCCGGCGTAGCCGCCGCCGAGGACGAGTACTCGCATATCAGTTGTATCGTGACTCGCGGGAAAAAGTCTAGCCGGCACACGTGAGACTGCTCTCAGGCTCTCACCGGCGCCCGCCGCTCGACGCGGCGCTTCAGCGCCACGCTCATCTCGTCGACGCCGCGCCGGACGGCGTCCTCGCGGAGCAACAGCGGAACGAGGACGCCGCCGAACACGACGTGGTGCCGGAATCGCGTTGCGCCGTCGATCGGCTTGTCGTCACCGATCGGCTCTAGGTAGAACGTGTGGCGCTCGTCGAACAGATGCGGGAACCCGACCCGACCCAGCCACACCAGTCGGCGAGACTCCTCGACGGCCGTTATTTTCGGCGTGCTCGTGTACTCACGAGCGCCCGGCGGATCGATCTTGAGGTCGAGCCGGCTCCCCGCGCGGGCCTCGCCCGAGACGCGCGGCATAAACGAGTTCCACTCGACGTAGGACTCGAAGTCCGTCAGCACGTTCCAGACGACCGACGGACGGGCGTCGATCTCGATCGCCGATTCGATCGTCCGCATCGTCTAGGCGTGCAACGAGCGAGGAAAAGTACGCGGGGGGAAACGGGAGTTTCGGTGAAGAGACGATCAGAACAGCGCTTCGTCCTCGTCGAGGATCTGTGCCGGGCCGCCGACCTCCCAGATCGCCGTGTCGACGCCGCAGTTGCCGACGACCTCCGCGACGCGCTCGGCGTGCTCGTCGGTCGTGTTGACGTAGACGCTCGCGCCGGTGTCCGTCGAGAAGTACACCGGGATGTCCTCTTCGTCGCGGAGTTTGCGGACGGCGTCGAAGATCTTCAGCGTGGCGGGCTTCCAGTACACCCAGCCTGCGGGGCCGGTCATCGTCGTCGCCGCCAGCGACAGCGAGTCGTGCTCGGCCAGCTCGAAGGTGCTCTCGAAGTCGTCGTTCCGAAGCGAGTCGCGCATCGACTGGATCTGCTCGTGCATGTGGGCCATCCGGGCCTGGAACATGTGGCTGTCGGCGGCTTCCTCGTGGGCCTGCTCGGTCTCCTTGTAGGCCGGGACCAGTCCGACCACGATCTTCAGGTCGTCGTCCAGTCCCGTCTCGATGCGTTCCGAACGGCAGTCGTCGTCGTTCATCCCGGCGTAGAGATGCGAGTACGCGCCGGTGACGGCTCGCGCGGCCGACGACGACCCGCGTCGGGCGATCGTCGAGATTTCGGGACGCGACCAGTCGAGTTCGGCAGCTTCGGCGAGCGCCATCGCCGCCGCGGCAAAGCCCGAGGACGAGGAGCCCAGCCCGACGTTCGTCGGGAAGCTGTTCTCGCTTTCCAGCCGGACGCCGTACACCGAGTGAGCGGCATCCGAGACCGAGCGCACGTACTCGACGACCTGCTCGACGCGTTCGGCCGCTCGGCCCTCCAACTCTTCGCCGTCGACGACGTACACGTCCTCCTCGCGGTCGAACTCGAACTCGACGGTCGTTTTGGTGTGGCTCGGTGCCGTGCAGACGCTGATGCTGTCGTGGTAGGGAAGCCGCAACTGCTCGTCGCGCATCCCGTGGTACTTCACGAGCCCCTGGATCGGGTGGGCCTTCGCGGTGGCTTTCATACCACCAAGGCGTAGTGATTCGCGCTTAAATGTGCCGGATGCCGTAGTTCGCACGCAAAAGCAGTCCGCAACCGTTAGTCGTCGAGGCGATCGACGAGCGATCTCTCGGCCGGCCTATCGGGGCTGGCCGGTACCGGTGCCCTCAACGGCACCTCCCGTTCCCGGCGCGATGCCGAGCTTGTAGCCCGCGTAGGCCAGCCAGACCAGCAGGCCCAGCAGCACCAGCCCGGTGCGCAGTTCGACCGGGATCAGCGGCGTCGCAACGGTCGTTCCCTCCTCGACGACCGGTGCGGGCGGCGCGTCCGCGAAGGTGTTGATCAGCCCGAGGACGACGACCCCGAGGACGATCGGGATGCCGCCGCCGAGCATGGCGATTCTGTCGGCCGTGGTGAGTTCGGTGTCGGTCATTGTCGTGCCCTCCTCAGATCAGGTATCGCACCCATGCGTTGTTCTTGGCGAACTCGGTCTCGACGAGCCAGCCGTCGATGCCCAGCACGCGTCCGGCGGCGAACACGACCATCGTCACGAACAACAGCAGACCCATCAGGTCGCCGTTGACGAAGCCGTGGCCGAAGCCGGCGTTCCCGATGTAGAAGAACACCATCAGGAACGTCCCGAAGAACGCGGCCAGTCGGGTCAGGCAGCCCACCATGAGCCCCAGCCCGATCAGCGTCTCGCCCATCGGGATCATCAGGTTCGGGAGCCACGCGGCGTTCTGGGCGAACCAGTTGGTGATCGGGTGGATGAGCGTCCCCTCGGTGGCGTACTGCATCCATCCGGTGGCGTCCATCATCAGGCCGCCGCCCATCAGTTTCGTGATCCCGGCGTGGAACATCCAGTACCCCGTGATCACTCGGAGCATCGCTACCCAGTAGCCGCCCCAGCCGCCATCGACGTCGAGTGCGAGTCCGCGACCGAACAGATCGGCCCCGGCGCGCTCAGTGTTGGTTGCCATCTGTGTCACCTCACAGGTACAGATTGTGCAGACATACACCTAAAACCGGAAACTGGTTCCCAGTTCGTGAAAATGGTCGCTACGACGGGCTAAGCGGGCGCTTTTCTCTCGGTGCAGTCTGACACCGAGCCGAGGCCATCGCTGGGCGTCCACGAGGACGAGGTGTGCGGTGTCCGCGCTCGTGTCAGTCTATTTTTACAGTTGCCTTGTGCGTTGCCACCTTCGTATGGCTACTCCCGATCACGTTCGGGACGCGGAATGACCGGAACCGAACCGCTGAAACCACCGCGGTCGCAGTGCTGTGGTATGGGAACACCGCTTGAGCCACGCACCGCGCAGGCCGAGGAAGTCGTCGACCGCTTGCTCGAAGAGTACCCAGACAGCACCATTTCGCTGCGGTACTCCAGTCGCCTCGAGTTGCTGATCGCAGTGATCCTCTCGGCCCAATGTACCGACGAGCGAGTCAATTCGGAGACCGAACACCTCTTCGAGAAGTACGACGGTGCCGAGGACTACGCCGAGGTCGACGAGGAAGAACTCGCCGAGGACCTGAACTCGATCACCTACTACAACAGCAAGGCCGGCTACATCAAGACCTCGTGTCAGATGATCGTCGACGAGCACGACGGCGAGGTTCCCGATACGATGGACGAACTCACCGAACTGCAGGGTGTGGGCCGCAAGACTGCCAACGTCGTCCTCCAGCACGGCCACGACGTCGTCGAGGGAATCGTCGTCGACACGCACGTCCAGCGTATCTCCCAGCGACTCGGCCTGACCGAAGAGGAGCGTCCCGAAGCCATCGAACCGGAGCTCATGGAGATCGTCCCCGACCAGCACTGGCAGCAGTTCACCCACCTGCTGATCGACCACGGGCGCGCGACCTGCACGGCGCGTAACCCCGACTGTGCCGACTGCGTGCTCGCGGACATCTGTCCCTCCGAGAAAGGCGACGCCGAAGTCGATCTCGCAAGCGGCGAGGCGTGGTGACGCCGCGGGCTCCGCGGCAGTCGGTTGTTATCTGACGAACTAGTTCGCATGGGCGTCACCGCGCGCCCAACTTCTTTCAGTGTGGCCGCCAAACCCCATCCCGGAAGGACAATGTCCGACCACAACTCGGAGGCCGACCACGTCGACGAGGACGACCCGCACGAACCGGATGTCGACCTCGATCATGCCGAAGACGAGGCCGACGGCGAACCACAGCAGGCCCGCGAGGACGACGAACTGACCGAGGAAGAACGCGAGGCCCGCCGGGCGGCAGACGAGGAGGCAGCCGAGGCAGAACGCGAGCGCGCCGACGAGCGCGAGGACGACGCTCGCCAGCAGGAGAATCCCGACAATCACCGCGACGAGCCGCCCTTCGAGAGCTAACGTCGGCGTCGCCTCGCAATCGTTTTTCAGGGTAGATACCGCGCCAGCATCAGATATCGGAACGCGAACCGAATGATGCCGACGAGATACGCCAACACCCAAAACAGCAGGTAGCCGGCGACGCCGATGCGGAGACGCCACCGCCACGCGCCCATGTGTTCGTGGAGGTCGTTGATCTCGATGTCCTCGTCCGGATCGCGATAGAGGTCCGACCGGCGCTTGACCTGAAAGATGCGAACGATCCCCGTCAGCGCCACCAGCAACAGCGAGTACGCCTGCAGCCCGAAGAACATGTGGACCGCCAGCATCGGTCCCCACTGGTCGAACGCGCGCGGGATCATCCAAACGACCATCGGCACCGTCGTGAGCGCGAGCCCTGCACCGATGAATTTCAAGTGGTGAGTCAGCACGTCCCACGTCACCGTCTCGGCTTCGATGATGATCCACGCGCCGTACAGGTACAGCGGGAAGCTGGCGGTCACCAGCACCACGACGATCGCCGCGGTGAGCATCTCGGCCATCGACGGAGGTTAGGACGACCGGTGGTTAAAGCACGCGATACGTTCGCGTACCGTCGAGCCGGTCGCACGGGCGATGCGCTTGTCTTGACATTCACACCGGCTCAGTTAGCGGCCGGCAACCGTCACGCTAACGGGGACTGCGTGCGTACACTCGACCCAATGAGCGAATCCTCCGACGAGCGCGCCGGCGACGATCGCCCGGAATCGGAGTCCACAGCGGCGTCTCCGGACGAGTCAGTCGACCGCTCGGTCGAGGAGCTGCGCGCTGAAGTCGAGGACAAGTACGACTTCGACAACTTCGGTCCCGCGGACATGGCCGAGATGTCGGCCGACGAGTGGGACGTTGCGTTCGACCACGATAGCTGGATCACCGGCGAGGAGCTGCTCGACAAGATCGAGCAAGATCTGAAGCGCCGCATCGCCGAGCGAGATGTCTTCGCGGTCGTCGAGCGCGTCCGGCACGGCGACGACGAGCTGTTGATCGCGTACTCGGATTCGGACTACGCGCTGATCTACCCGGACGGCACCGTCGAGGGTGCCGGGACGGTGCTTCGTGACGTGCAACCGACCGTGGCGCTGTGCTCGATGGACGAGTACGAACCCGACCCAGCGCCGGAAGCCGATTTCCTACTGCCGTCCCCGGACGACATCCCCGAGCAGAGCAACGAGCGGGGCAACCTGATGCTCCAGATCATCGCGGCCGCCCAACTGCTCGCTGGCGTCGGATTGATCGGCGTTTCGCTGTACTACGCCGCTTTCGGCGGTGCCCAGCCGGGGACCTCGATGGTCACGGGCGTCGCCGGGCTCGGCTTCATCGGAATTGCCGTCTTCTTGTTCATGACGGTCGCTAACGCCCGGCTGTCCGACCGGTTCCGAACAGAGGAGTTCCGCGAGCGACTCCGTTCGATCGGGCTGGAGGACGGCGAACGCCCCGAGTTCCTCCCCGTCGACGCGACGGACGACGGCGACCTCGTGTTCGCGCCCGTCGAGCGCGACGACGAGGCCGCTGAATAGCCAGTTCCCGACCACGTCATCGGTGGGTTTAAGCAAACTCACTCCTGATCTTGTCCTGTATGAACAGGCGGGACTTTATGAAGACGGCCAGCGGCGTTTCCGCCGCCGCAGCGGCCGCAGGGGCCGCGGGTTCGTCCGCCGCGGCTCAGGACGCGCCAGCCCTCCAGCAAGAGGGCAACGGATCCGGCGGCAACGCCTCCGGTAACGCGTCCGGCGGCGGCAACCAGTCCGGCAATCAGTCGGGTGGCGGCGGCACGACCCACGAGGTTATCGTGGGTCCCGGTGGAGATCTCGTGTTCGATCCGGCCGAGGTCACGATCGCGCCGGGCGACACCGTCGTCTGGACCTGGGACTCCGACAACCACAACATCGCCCCGACGAGCGTTCCGGGTGAAGCGGAGTGGGAGGGTTACCCCGAGATTTCCGGCCCTGGTACGGAGTACAGTCACACGTTCGAGACCACCGGCACGTACGAGTACGTCTGCCAGCCCCACGCGGCCTCCGGCATGGAGGGGTCGGTCGTCGTTCAGGAGGGCGGCGGTGGCGGCGGGGGCGGTGGCGCGGCCGCCGAATTCGATCCGCACAACCTCGGCGTCCCAATTCAGAAACACTACATCGGTGCGGCCACCTTCCTCGCCATCTTCGCCACGTTCGGCTTTACGTTCTACCTGCTGAAGTACGGCGAGTCGGCCAACACCAGCTACCCCAACAAGAAGAGCTAATCCATGTCATCCACTGGAAGCACCTACGGCGACATTCACCGCTACGAGCCGCCCCGTGAGAGCACGGCGGCGGCCATCGCCATCGTCCTGCTGACGATTATCGAGATTGTCTTCGTCGGGCTGTTCGCGTACGGTCTCGCACGGGGCTGGGCGGCCGGCCCGGCAGGCGAGCCCGCGAACATGTTCCTCGGGACGATTCTGGGACTCATCTTCATCGACCTTGCGTTCATCCTCGCGCTGTACCGCAAGGAGTTCCTCCCGGACGTCATGATCGTCAAGAAGCGGCGTCGCAAGTGGGAGGACCTCTACATCCGTGAGGAGGACGCCGACGGCGAGGAACTCGGCGGCAACGCGGTCGAGCAGCTCAAACGAGCAGTGTACCCATACTACAAGAGATAATATGACAGACAGTGACAAATATCCGGTCGAATCGGATCGTCGGCGTTTCGTCAAGGGCGTCGTCGGCAGCGCCGCGCTGTCGGGCGTCGGCATCACTTCCGCGGTGACCGCCGACAGCCTGACGACGCCGCCGGGCGCCGGTGGGGGCCCAACGCAGTACATGGGCATCGAGCGCGTCGGCGGCCCGGCGCCGCGCGGGATGCCACAGATCCCCATCGAAATCGACGACGACGGCGCCCTTCGTGGCGTCTGGCCCGAGGTCGAGACGGAGACGACCGCGACCGGCCAAGAGATTCAGGTTGCCGAGACCGAAATCGCCGGCACGACCTACTCGACGACGTGGTACCAGTACTGTGGTTCCCAGACGAGTCCGGCGGTCGAACCGGACTCGGATCGGGACAACTACTTCCGGTACTCCAGTGCGTCGAACTACGACTGGCAGGGCGAATTCTCGGGTGGCGACAAGGTCATGGTCAGCCACTTCGACGACTACGAGCAGTTCGGCACCGGCGTCGGTGATGCCGGGCTCGGCAAGCCAGCACAGGCGACGTGGCGTTCCCAAGACCTCGAACCCCGCGACACTCTCGGCGTCCAGATCATCCGGAGCACGGCGATCGAGGAGGCTGCACAGGACGACGAGTGGCTCTCGGAGACGACCGCAGAGGGCTTTATCGCCTACTTCAACTCCTGTACGCACTACTGCTGTGTCCCCGGCTTCCAGATGCACGCCGGCTCTGCGGGGTACGGCGCCGAGAACCTGAGCTACTGTAACTGCCACCAGTCGGTGTACGATCCGTTCACGGTGCTCCAACAGCAGTTCGTCGCGCTACCGCGTCCGTCTGACACCGTCGGAGGGCAGGGATAACAATGAGTCTCGAAAAGAAAGACGACTTCGACCACGACGAGTGGCTCGACACGAAGGACCTCTCGACGGTCGAGAAGTCGTATCTCGTCGTGCTGATGTGGCTCGACAAGCGGCTTCGAATCGTCGACTACCTCGAACTGCTGGAGGACATGTACTACAAGATCAACCTCCAGATGCCAAAGAGCCACACCGAACAGTACGACCTCGACAACAAGTTCTGGTACTGGTACCCGCTGTACTCGCTCGGGTCGCTATCTATCGTCGCGTACGTCGTGCTTGCGATAACGGGCGCGTTGCTCGGCTTCTACTACGCGCCGGGGACGATCACGGCAGAGGGTGCCGACTACGCGCTGGCCTACGACCAGATGCTGTTCATCTTGGCGGAGCTCAACTTCGGGTACATGATCCGGAGCATCCACCGCTGGGCGGCGCAGTTCATGATCGCCGCGGTGTTCCTCCACATGCTGCGCGTCTACTTCACGGGCGCGTACAAGGAACCCCGAGAGCTCAACTGGCTGCTCGGCGTCCTCCTGATCTTGCTGCTGTTGCTGTTTGGTTACAGCGGCTACCTCCTGCCGTGGAACCAGCTGGCGCTGTGGGCCGGTACTATCGGCATCGAGATGGCCCGATCGGTCCCGCTGGTCGGTAGCTGGGCCGCACAGCTGATCTTCGGCGGCTTCGCGCTCGGACAGCCGACGCTGATGCGAATGTACATCATCCACGTGTTCCTGATGCCGTTCGTCGTGACCGCGCTGATCGCGCTCCACGTCGGCATCGTGTGGATGCAAGGCATCGCCGAACCCCACTGATACCATGACCGACGACAACGAACCCCGAACTGACGGTAGCGGCACAGGAATCGTCCCGCCGGACGACGAGACGCCAACGTGGCGCGAGCGCAAAGAGCGAACGCTCGGGCTCTCGCAACTGACCTACGAGTACTTCGAGCGGGCTCGCCGGGAGGACCAAGACCTCAGACAGGAGTCCGACTACGTCGAGCGCGACGTGCTCGGATTCCCCGCTTGGCCCCACGAGACGATCCGCAACCTTGCGATTGTCAGTTTCTTCGTCGGGATAATGATCTTCCTCGCGGCGACGCTCCCGCCCCACCTCGGCGGCGCCGCAGACCCCAGCTCGACGCCCTCGGTCATCCAGCCCGACTGGTATCTGTACTTCTCGTTCGGCCTGCTCAAAACCAATCCGCTCAACCCCGAGCTTGCGATTCTGGGCGGACAGAAGCTGATGTCCGACAGCGTCTTCGGCGTCGCCATCCACGCCCCGATCATCGGCCTGATCGCGTTCGTGCCGTTCCTCAACAAGGGTAGCGCACGCCGCCCCGTCGAGGAGCCGTTCTGGGCTGCGCTCGGCATGACCGGTGTCATCCTCTCGTTCACCCTGACGCTACTGGCGCAGTACAACCTGTTCGCCAGCCAGATGCCGCTCGTCACGACGGGGATGTTCTTCGACCTCTCGTTCATTCTCCCCGCCGTGGCCGGCATCATCACCTACGCCGTCCTCAAGGCGATGCAAGAAGGGTACATGTACAACCTGAACCGACGCTACTACCGGCTGCGACCGCCGCGGTAGCTCCCTGATGTCCCGTTCCGACGACGACACTCGGACCGTCTCGCTTCGCCGGGACGTTCCCGTTCCGATGGCCGTTTACAAGGTCGTGATGGTGTTTTCGATGCTGATAGCGATCGTGCTGGTGGTCGGTGGGTTCAGCCTCGTCGACAGCGCCACCGATCGCGGCACGGCCGACCCCGACGATGTCGACCCGGTGCTTGCGCTCGCTGGCGTGGGGCTGGTCGCGACTGGCGCGGTTGTCTACGTGTTCTCGACGCGCTTCAGGGCTGAAGAAATGGAAAACGCTAAAGACGCCGACGACGAACCTTCAGATAATGGCTGACGAATTTGCCAAGGGATTCACGATCTTCAGCGCAGCGGGGATGCTCTGGATGATCCTCGCCGCCTGGTATCGCACGCCGGAGTTCGATGGCCCGCAGCTCACGGCGCCCGTACCGGAGAATCCGGGGACCTACGACGCGATCGGCATCATCATCATGGACGCCATGGTCGCACTGATGATTCTCGGTCCGATCACGTTCTGGTTCCTGATTCCTGCCTACCAGCAGGCCAAGACCGCCTACGCCGACCGCAACGCCGAGTAGCTCGGTTCCGCTGTTCTTCTCGCCTCTCCGTTCTTTGCGTTCAGAGTGACGCTTTTCGGTCCCGACTCGTTCGGTGATCTGGCCTCCCTCCTTCCCCGGCAAATCGCCTTGGCGGTTCCGACCTACGTGCCCGCCAATCAGCCCTGAGTCCGCGACACGACTGTGCTTGCTGAAACACGCACATCACTCGTGTTTGCGTCTGGCTGACTCGCGCGCGGTTGTGCGCCACAGCCCCCACAACGTGTACACTGGATTCCGCCAGCGCGGCATCAACAGCCCTGCCGATGCACTCAGCTTTGCGGCGACAACCCGCTTAGCGGTTCAGAAGAAAAACGAACGGCCGCGTACCAGCTTCAAAAACGAGGAGTCCGAACCTCCGAACCGGTTAGACGATGCTCGACCAGAATGCCGTCTGCTCGATCAGCACGAAGACGCTCTGGAACAGTGCGTAGGCTAGCACCAGCGTCCACGCCGCCAGCGCACCCTTGGGACGCTGTAGGGGATCTTCTCTGCGCGCCTCGACTTTGCGTGCCTCGAACTCGAAGAAGTCCGTCACGAACACACCCAGCGCGAGGACGCTCAGGATCGTCCCGGCGTGGAGCGTGATCGTCGTGAAGTAGAACGCGCCCAGTACGAGCAACACGTTCGACACGTCGTGGGGCAGGTAACGGTCGAGCGCCTCGGCGCCGCCGTCCTGATACTGATCGACGTAGTGTCGCTGCGCTAGGAAGCGCGTCACCGCGTTGACGAGCACCAGCACGAGGAACACGTACTCGACGTACGGCAACAGCAGATCCAGCGGGCCGAACATCGTATCCGGATTCATACTCGACAGTCTGTGGTTAGCACATTAGTGTTTTTCCAATTGCTCCCCCGATCGGCCGGTCAGGTCGCCCCCGAGCGCGCTTAGGGCCAGTGGGATCGACTGTGTGGGCCGACCAACACCGAGAGGCTGCCGTCGACGGTCACCGATACCGGCGTCTTCGGCGAGACGGCGCGCACGCGCCGGTCGTCGACGAGCAATTCGACCGGCCCCTCGTCGCGCTCGACAGTCAGCTCGACGCCGTCGGCGGGATCGACGACCCAGTGGTCGTGGGCCGTGGCGAACGGGGCGACGGGCACCGCGGCGAGGCCGGTTCCGGGTGCGAGCACCGGGCCGCCCGCCGACGCCGCGTAGCCTGCCGATCCCGCGGGCGTCGCCAGCGTCACGCCGTCCGCCCGGAAGCGCGCGATTCGATCGTCGCCGGACCGGATCGCGTATTCGGATATTTTGGCCGGCTCGCTCGTCACCAGCATCACGTCGAGGACGGCGCGGCGCACGCGCTCGCCGTCGACGGCGACTGCCAATACCGTGCGCTCGCGGGGCGCGTAGTCGCCGTCGATGGCAGCCTCGATTGCGGCGTCGAGCGCGCTCGCCGGAATCGAGTGTACGCCGCGTCCGGCATCGACCGGCAGGATCGGGGCGTCGACCGCCTCGCGGGCCAGTTTCAGCACCGCTGCTTCGCCACGCGCGACGATGGCGTCCAGCGACCGCTCGGCCAACGTCGGCGCGTCCCCGACGACGGCGTCGGCGCCTGCGGCCTCGACGATCGCCGAAGCAGGCCGACCGGCACGTCCGTCGGCGTCGTCCGACTCGTCGAGGATCCCGATCGCGTCCATGCCCGCTGGGTATGGGGCGTGACACAAAAGACTGCGTGATTCGCGCGCGCGCTCTCGCCGGCGCGAACCAAAGTATTCAGTACCCGCCAGCGCCAAGCCCCGCGCATGGCAACACACGACGGCAGCGACGACGTCTCCCGTCGCTCTTTCCTTCGGGCGGCGACGGGCTCGGCCGTAGCCGCCGGCGCCGCGAGTTCGGCGGCGAGCGCACAGGAGGGCGGCAATCAGTCGGGCGGCGGAAACCAGTCCGGTGGCGGCAATCAGTCGGGCGGTGGGAACCAATCCGGCGGTGGCACCGGTGGCGGCGGCAAGACGTGGGAGGTCGTCGTGGGGCCGGGCGGCGACCTCGTGTTCGACCCCGCCGAGCGCGTCATCGCGCCCGGCGACACCGTCCACTGGACGTGGGACTCGGACAACCACAACATCGCGCCCGGAAGCACTCCCGAGGGCGCCGAGTGGGAGGGTCATCCCGAAATCGCAAATACGGGGACAGAGTACAGCCACACGTTCGAGACGACGGGGACGTTCGAGTACGTCTGCCAGCCCCACGCCAGCTCCGGCATGGAGGGATCGGTCGTCGTGCAGGAGGGCGGCCCCGAGACCAGTAGCGGTCCGACCGGACCGGTCGTTCCGAAGAACGCGCTCAGCCTCGCGGTCGGGACGATGGGCGCGATGCTCTCGACGCTGGCGCTGGCGTACTTCTTCATCAAGTACGGCGGCTACGAAGACCAAGAGTAGTCCCGATCGACGCCGCTGACTCGATTCGAACCGGTCGGTCGCCGTTTTCGCGGTCGGGAATCCGATTCATCTGTCTCCTTCTTGATCACCGTCTTCCTCTTGGATCCCCGATCGGGACGCTGAATCTCCGCCGACTGCGTCTCGGCGTCCGTCCGCCTCCTGCTGTTCGGCTTCCTCCAGTCGCTTCTCGAACCACTGCCATTCGCGGGTGAACTGCCCGGTTTCCTTGAGGTTCCACACGTCGGCGTCTCTGACGACCGGCCCGACGCGCGCGGATTGGACCATGTTGATCACCCAGAGGACGACGCCGACGCCGAGGGTGTACGCCCCGATCGACGCGATCTGCTGGAGCGGCGTGAACTCCGGGGGGTAGAATCCATAGCGTCGCGGGAGCCCCTCGTAGCCCAGCAGCAACATCGGCATGAACGTGACGAAGGTCCCGACGATGATCAACAGCACCTGCACTTTGGCGAGGCGTCGGTTGTACATCCGGCCGGTCAGGATGGGGAACCAGTAGTAGCTCGCGGCCATCATCGCCAGCGGGATGATCCCGACGACGATGAAGTGGAAGTGCCCGACGACGTGGTACGTGTCGTGCAAGACGAGATCGACCGGGATCGACGCCAGAAAGACGCCAGTGATCCCGCCGATGACGAACGTGCTGAGGCTGCCGATCAGGCACAGCATCGGCGCGGTCAGGCGTATCCGGCCGTTCCACAGCGTTGCGATCCAGTTGAACTCCTTGACAGCGCTCGGAATGGCGATCGCCAGCGAGACCGCCATGAAGCTGGCCCGCAGCCCCGGCGACATCCCGGTCGCAAACATGTGATGCGCCCAGACGCCGAAGGACAGCACCCCGATGGCGATCGTCGAGTAGACGATGAACTGGAACCCGAACAGCCGCCGCCCGGCGAACTTCGGCAGCACGAGGCTGATGATGCCGAAGGCCGGAAGCACGAGGATGTACACTTCGGGGTGGCCGAAGAACCAGAACAGATGTTGCCACAGCAGCGGGCCGCCGCCCGGTTCGACGAAAAACGTCGTGCCGAAGCTCCGGTCGGCCAGCAGCATCAACAACGCGCTGCCCAGCAGCGGAAAGGCAAACAGGATGATCCCGCTGGTGACGAGGATGTTCCACGAGAAGATATCCAGCCGGTTCCAGCCCACGTCCTCGCTGCGCTCGGTGAACACGGTGACGATGAAGTTGATCGCCCCCATCGTCGTCGCGACGCCACTGAGATGCAGGCCAAGTAGTGCGACGGTGACCTGCGGATTTGCCATTTGAACCGACAGCGGCGTGTACAGCGTCCACCCGGTGGCGATCGGTTCCAGCGCGAACAGCGCCGCGGCGTCGATCGGGAGCGGCGCGAGCATCCGGCCGAGGAGATCCGTCAGCAGGCCACCCCGGACCATCGCCAGCGACGGCGGGAGCAGCCAGAACGCGATGGCGTTGATCCGCGGGAACGCGAGATCGTCGGCGCCGAGAAACAGCGGCAGAAAGTAGTTAGCGATGCCGAAAAACACCGGCGTGACGAAGAAAAACAACATCGTGAACCCGTGAGTCGTGAAAATCGCGTTGTACGTCTCCGTGGTCCAGACCGTCGACTCGGGCGTCAGCAACTCGGTTCGGATCATCATCCCGTCTGTCGAGCCCCACAGTCCGGCGAGCGTCCCGAACAGGATGTACAGCACGCCGATATCCTTGTGATCGACCGTCGTGAGCCACCGGAGTATACCGGTGGGTTTTCCGTGGGCTGTCAGGCCGATGACCGGCGAGCCGTACCCCCCGTCGGCTGCCGTTTTCCCGTCTCGCTGCGCTCGGTCGGCGCCGGCGCCCCGACCACCGCCGAGCCGTTCGCCCAAGAACCGGGCGCCAGCTAGCGCCGACAGTACACACCCCGCGATCACGAGTCCGGATACGCTATCGAACATTGCTCCCTCGAAATCCCCCGTGTCGGAGCCTTCGACCGACTCCGGCTAAAGGGCTTTATCGAACGCCTGACAGTATCGCAGACGCGCCGGCTCCGACCAGTCAATCGGCGCGCGGCGTCGCGTCGGCTCCGGGACGGTTCAGCAGGCGTCCGTAGACCGCTCCGAGCGTGAAGCCGTACCCCCAGTGGGCCAACAGCGTGAACGCCGCGTAGATGACCAGCAGCGAGCCGCTGATCTCGCCGCGACCGGTGATGACGAACGCGACCCAGAGTACGGTTCCGAGCACGACGCCGCGACTCGCCGGATCGGGCCCGCGCGGAATGTACGGTTCGAGCGCAACGAACAGTAGCGGCCACGCGACGACGCCGGCGATCGTAAACAGCACGAACCCCACTGCCTGATTCTCGGGCGTCCCGACGAACCGAGCGATCACCTCGAACACCGGAATCGCCGAGCGCGTCTCCGTTTCGAGCAGCAACAGCAACAACAGCAACACCGTCGTCCCGGCGACGCCGCCCGCGATCGCGCTCGCCGGCCTGTTCATGGCCGGATCGGGTGGTTTCTGTTGTTCGCGGTGGTGTTGCCGCTCGTCCCGTTTTGTCGGTCGAGCCAGCGCTGGTACTCGTCCTGTTCGACGACGCGCAGCGTCGATCCCATCCCCGCGTGTCCGACGCCGCAGAACTCGGCACAGTACAGCCGATACTGTCCCCTCTCTCCGACCCGCGTCCGGATGAGGTTGTACTGGTTCGGGAAGGCGTCCTGCTTGAGCCCGAGTTCAGGGACGTGGACCGAGTGGAGCGTATCCTCGGAGGTGACGTAGAGATACAGCGTCCGATTTCTGGGCACGACCAGCTCCTCGTCGGCAGTGACGCCGCTGTCCGGGTACTCGTAGGTGTAGTTCCACTGCTCGGCGACAATTTCGACGACGACGGCGTCTGCCGGCGCGCCTTCGGGCGGCCCCACGTCGGTCGTCTCCTGTCCGCTCAGGTCGGGAACGGCCGCCACGTACGGGCTGGTCAGCACGGCGAACGACGCCGCACCGACGAACAGCAACACGAGCGCGGTCGCCACGGTCCAGGTGATCTCCAGATCCCGATTCGTCCGCGTGGGCTCGGGCTCGTCGTTGCCGTGGAACCGCCAGATGGTGTACAGCAGGATAAACTCGACCAGCACGGCGATCGGGACGGCGATGTACAGCAGCCGCCGATTGAGCCCGCGGATGAGCTCCTCGGTGATCGACTCCGGCGCCGCCGCGACGGGCGTCGCGGCGACGATCGTCACAACGACAACGGCGACGGCGGCGCTTGCGATCCGGCGCGCTCGAACCATCCTATGTGGACATCCACAAATCGGGGAATAAGCGTTCGCCCGGCACCGACACGTCCCCACGCCCGCCTCGAACGGCACACCCCTTCCGCGACCAAGGACTATACGCTGGGCCGTCGATACGCCGACTATGCTGGAGTGGGTACGCCGGGAGACGCTGCTGGACGTTTCGATCAACGTCATTCCAGTCGTGATCCTGCTGTTGCTGGATCTGCTCTTCATCTTCCTCTATCCGTGGCAGCGCGGCACGCTGTCGGAACTACTCACGCACCTGCTGACGCTGTTCCCGATCATCGTCCTCGCGTTTGCGACGTATCAGGCCGCGCGCGCGATCGAACTTGATGCTGCGGAGTAAAACTCGGCGAGCCCTGCTTCGGCGTCGCCTCGCCGAGACGCTGCCGCTCCCGAGGACGCCGCAGAGTGAACTCTGCGAGCCCTGCTTCGGCGTCGCCTCAGCAGGACGCCGAAGCGCAGGGCGCTTCGAGCCCCCGCTCGACTCCGTCTCGCGCGGACGCCCCCTCGATTGACGGCGTCGCGCGTGCAACGTCTACTCATGCAGCTCCCGTCGGTGTACACGCCCGAAGGGTCGTTCGCGTACCTGCTGGTCGTGCTCGGTGCGACGCTCGTGACGGCGGTCACGTATCTCGTTGTGTACGCGGGCGCGAGCCTGCCGCCCTGACTCAGATCGTGTGTTCGGGGATATATGCGAGTCGCTCCATGACCGCGCCGAGCGCGTAGCCGTACACCCAGTGGCCCGCCAGCGAGAGCGCGGCGAACAGGACGACGTTGCGCGGTCCCGGCCGGTAGGCGATGACGAAGCCGGTCCACATGATCGTCGCAAAGACGATCCCGCGTGCCGCCCGCGGCTCCCGCGGCGGGAGGAAGGCGCCGGCGACGGTGAACAGCAGCGGGAGCGCGATGACTCCGCCGGCGAGAAACACCGCGAGGCCGAGCAGCAGGCTCGGCTGGACGCCGATGACGCGCCCGAGGTCGGTCACGCTGACCAGCGGATCGGCCTCGAACAGACCGAGCAACGCCGGTAGGCCGAGCAGTACGGGCGTCATCGCAATCAGCCCGGCCAGCCCGCCGGCGAAGGCCGACAGCACGACTCGCGCGTTGATGTCGAGGCGCGCCTCCAAGTCCTCTATATCCCCCGGAACCGTCGGTTGCGTGAGGTCCGGTCGCTCGTCGGGGGTGCTCATCGTCCTGAGCTACGGCGTCACAGCGTAAAATCACCACGGGCGGTTCGGAGCCGTTCGGTCCGGGACGGACGCGTCGGCGTCGTGCCCGACTGCCGATTCCGTCCGGTCGAAGGTACTTTTCGGAGGACGTTGAATCATCGAGCATGACCGAGTCCGAGGAGTCCGAGCACCGCGGCCCGGCGATCGAGGACTGGCCGCCCGGGTTCGGCGAGGCGAGTTGGTGGCCGATCGTGACCGGCGCCGGCGCGGCCGGCATCTACGCCGGCGTCGCGCTGTTTCTCCTCGCGGGCACTGCAGCCGCGCTCGCCCCTCCGGCGGTCGGCCTCGGGCTGGCAGTCGGCGGCCTGCTTGCCTTTCTCGGCGGACTGTACGGCTGGGTGTATCACGCGTTCGTCCGGAACTACTGGGAGCGCGCCGCGGGCCACGGTCTGGCGCTCGAGTGGGGGATGTTCGTGTTCATCATGACCGACGTGATGACGTTCTCCGCGGGATTCATTTACTACTTCTTCGTCAGGTCCGGGTCGTGGCCGCCGGCGGAACTGCCGCCGCTTTTGACCTCGATCGTGTTCGTCAACACTGTCCTCCTGCTCGTCAGCAGCCTCACGTTGCACGCGGCCCATACCGCGATTCGTCGGGGAAATCGTCGTCGATTTCTCGCGTGGCTCGCCGCGACCGTGCTGCTCGGTCTCGCCTTCGTCGGCGGTCAGATTTTCGAATACTACGAGTTCCTCGTCGTCGAGGGCGCCCCGGTGACGACGGTCTTTTTCAGCGCCTTCTTCGGGCTGACCGGACTGCACGGTCTCCACGTCGTCCTCGGCGTGGTCGTGCTGACGACCGTCCTCGTGCGCGCCCTGCGCGGGCAGTTCGACGCGGAGCGCCACACCGCGGTCGCGACGGCGTCGATGTACTGGCACTTCGTCGACGCGGTGTGGGTGTTTCTGGTCGTCACTCTGTACGTCGGCGCCGTCGCGTGACCGGTGGCGCCGATGGAGGACTGGCCGCCGCGCGGTTGCGTTCAGACCTCGAACGCGCCGATCTCTCCGGACCCGCACTCCAGACAGCGGTCGGCGTCAGACGGCGTCTTCGTACCGCAGACCCGGCACTCGTAGACAGTGTCGGTCCCGGCGTCGAACAGCGACCGCACGCGATCTAGCAACGGCATCTTGGAGTTTCTCGCCGCCCCTATCGACATAAACTTTCGTGTTCGCCCGCGCTCGATGTCGCCGCGGCGTCAATCAGGACCGCCAGAACGCCCGCGTCAGTAGGACGAGCACCGGGAATATCTCCAGCCGACCGATCCACATCAGCCCGACCATCAGCAGCCTCGAGGACCAGGGGAACTGGAGGTAGTTGCCCATCGGGCCGACCATGCCCAGCCCCGGGCCGATGTTCCCGAGCGTGGCCGCGGTGGCCGTCACCAGCCCGATGACCTCGATCCCGATTCCGCCGACGCGTGCGGCGTCGACCGCCAACAGTAGCGTCCCGACGAGAAACACCACGAAGTACAGCAGCGTGAATGTGTAGATCCCCCGCACTGCGTTCTCGTCAAGGGAGCGGCCGGCCAGCCGAACCGGTCGGACCGCTTCGGGATGGACGGTCGTAAACAGCTCCCGGCGGATCGACTTGAGAATCACGAGCCAGCGGATCATCTTGATGCCGCCGCCGGTCGAGCCGGCAGAGCCGCCTAAGAACATCGCAAACACGAGCACGTACTGGGCCGGCGGGCTCCAGACGTCGAAGTTCATACTGGCGTAGCCCGTCGTCGTGACGATCGAGACGATCTGGAAGGCGGCGTGGCGAATCGAGGGCTCGACCAGCCCCGCGACGCGCCCGACGTTTTCGGCGTCGACGAGCGCGTTGTCGACGAACAGCAGGACGCTGACGATCGCGCTCAGCGACGCCAGACAGCCCGCGTAGAAACGGACCTCGCTGTCCTCGACCGCCTCGCGCCAGTCACCGGTCAGCACGTGCCAGAACAGCACGAAGTTCGTCCCGGCGACGACCATAAACGGGATGATCGCCCACTGGACCGCCCACGAGAACGCCTCGATGCTGCGGGCCTGCGGGGAGAACCCGCCCGTCGGCATCGTCGTGAACGTGTGCGCGATCGCGCCGTAGGCCGTCATCTCGGGCGCCAGCCCCGAGACGCCGAGCAGGTACAGCAGGACGGCCTGTGCGACCGAGAAGCCGATGTACGCGAGCCAGAGTGCGCGCGCCGTCTCGGCGATCTGGGGAGTCAACTTCTCGATGCCGGGGCCGGGCGCTTCGGCCTCCATGAGCTGGGCGCCACCGACCGACAGTTCGGTGAGAATCGCCACCGCGAGGACGACGATGCCCATTCCACCGAGCCACTGGGTGAGCTGGCGCCACATCATCAGCTCCCTGGAGTGGGCGTCGACGGAGATGTCTCTCATGACTGTCGCTCCGGTCGTCGTGAAGCCGCTCATGCTCTCGAACAGGGCGTTGACCGGGCTGGCGACCGTTCCGGATCCGGCGAGTACGTAGGGTGCCGCCCCGACGACGGCGACGAGAAGCCACGTCAGCCCGACCATTAGGAACGCCTCTCTCGGGCCGGGATCCTCAGCGGGACCGACCCGCTCTAAGAGCGCGCCCGCGGTGACGGTACCGGCCATCGTCGCAACGAACACCAGCAGGTCCTGCTGGGAGTAGAGCAAAGAGACGGCGATCGGCACCAGAAACGCGACCGAGAGGTACTTCAGAATCCGCCCGGTGAGGCTCACGCTGGCCCGCCAGTCGACGCGGACCCTCATATTTTGTCGAGCACGTCGTCGAGGATCTCAGTGGCAAGAAACACCACGACGTGATCGCCCGCCTGAACGTGCGTGTCGCCTCGTGGCGTGATGTGCTCGCCGTTGCGGGTGATCGCGCCGACGACGACGCATTCGGGTAGTTCCGACATCGCTTCTTGGATCGACTGGCCGACCAGCAGGCTCTCACGGTCGACCTCGAACTCGACGACCTCCGCGAGGTCGCTTTCGAGCATCGCCACGTTTTCGGCCTCGCCCTCGCGGGTGAATCGGGTGATCTCCTCGGCGGTCTCCTCGCGGGGGTTGACCGCGATGTCGACGCCGACGGCCTCGAACAGTTCGATGTAGTCGGGCGATTCGACGATCGCGACCGTTCGATCGACGCCCTGTCGTTCCGCCAGCAGCGAGACGAGCAGGTTCTTCTGATCGTTCTCCAAGGTCGAGATCAGCAGGTCGGCTTCGCCGACGTGTTCGCGCGCGAGGAAATCGGTGTCCGTCGCGTCGCTTTGCATCACAGTCGTCTTTGGCAACTCCTCGGCAAGCTCGCGGGCCCGATCGGGGTCCTGTTCGATCAGGCGCGGTTTCAGTCCGTGATCCTCGAATATCCGGGCGGCCTGATAGCCGATGTCGCTGCCGCCGACGATCACGATCTCGTCGGTGCCGTCGCGGGCGTCGGCGGGGTAGAGTTGGGTCGCAAACTCCTGTACGCTTTCGGGACTCCCGATCACGACGAGGCGATCGCCGGCCCTGATTCGCGTGTTGCCGCGGGGGATCGTCACCTCGCCGTCACGGAATATCGCGGCGAACGTCAACGAGTCGAACCGGTCGGCTTCCTGCACCGTATCGCCGGCAACTGGGCTTTCGGCTTCGATCTCGAACTCGCCCATCCGGACCGCACCGCCGGCGAACGCATCGGCGTCGTGCGCGCCGGGGAGACCGGCAATCTGTACGATCGCGTGCGCGGTCAGCAGGTCGCTGCCGACCATGAAGTCGACGCCGAAGGCCGTCGTGGTGCGACGCCACGTGTCGAGTAGATTCGTCTTCTTGACGCGGGCGATCGTGAACGCCTCGGAGACGGTCTTGGCCGTCCCGCAGGCGACGAGGTTCGTTTCGTCGTCGTCGGTGCTTGCGATGACGATGTCGGCGTCTTCGACGCCAGCCTCTTCGAGCACGTCCAGCGACGTTCCGTCACCGGTGATCGAGAGCACGTCGAGCGAGTAGGTCAACTCCTCGACGACCTCGGGGTCGCGTTCGATGACGACGACTTCGTTGGAGTCGGCGAGGTTGGAGGCGATGCTGCGCCCGACCTCACCGGCACCGATGACGATCACGCGCACGCGGAGCCCACCATATGATTACCGGCAATTCTGCAGGGGGGAATAAGTGTATTTCCTTCGAGGCCGGCCGCTCAGACCGACGAGGGGGCGTCGTGGACCTGCAATTCGACATCGCGGCGCTCGCCTTCCAGATCGGCGACGATGCGCTCGACGATGCGTTCGGCCTCTTCGAGGACTTTGGGTCGAAGCTTGTCGATCACCCACCCCATCGAGACCAGCGCGGGCAAATCCACCGCGCCGGCGCTCGCGCTCGATGGGTCGTACTCGACGACGAAGTGAACGCGACTGGCCGTCTCGCGGTGCTGTGGCGCCGCTTCGGGCTGATGGTCGACGCGCCAGTACCCCTGCGCGTCGAGGTCCGTAACGAGCCGCCAGTCGATGCGCTCGGGCGGAGTCGTGTCGGTCACTTCCGACTGGGCGGTGTACTCTAACTTCCACCACGCGAACTCGAGATCGTAGCGTGTCCCTTCCTCGCCGGTCCCGTCCCGCCTGACATCTTGGAGATACTTGGAGTAGTTCGCGTACCCCGGAAAGTCCTCGAGGAACTCGTAGATATCCTCGGGCGGCAGGTAGACGAGGGTGCTGACCTGTACTCTGTCCACGAGTCGACGTATGCGGGCGCGATGGTAAGTGTTACGCGCCGGTTGGCCAGCACGACGAGCGCCAATGGCCGATCCAGTCCGGCGCGTTGATACGCCCGCGGCAACGAGCGGTGAGTGATGACCAGAGACGTGCTCATCGTCGGCGGCGGCGTCGCGGGGCTCTCGGCCGGCATCTTCACTGCGAGAGCCGGACTCGACACCCTCATCGTCGACCCGGCTGGCGGACCGGACGACGCCAGCGACGCCGACGGATCGATTCTCGAACGCAACGCCCACCTCGAAAACTACCCCGGCTTTCCCGCTGGGATCGATGCCCGGTTGTATCTGAAGATGGTTCGAGAACAGGCGGCCGAGGCCGGCTGTAGCTTTTTCGAGGGACGTGTCGCGGACGTTCGTGACCGCGACGACGGGTTCGCCGTCGAACTCGACGCTGGCGAGATGCTCCAGTCGACCCGCGTAATCGCGGCGTCGTGGTCGGACGTTTCCTATCTCGACGGGCTCGACATCGAGTTCGTCGACCGCGGATCGAAGACCTACGTCGGCGTCGACGAGCACGGCCGAACGAACGTGTCGGGGCTGTACGCCGCTGGCCGGGTCGCCGGGCGCCCGCATCAGGCCATCGTCGCGGCCGGGCACGGTGCGACGGTCGGGCTCACCGCAATCTCGGAGTCGAACGCCAACTTCTATCACGACTGGGTCACCCCGGAGGGGTATTTCACCGGCCGCGAGCGCGACGTGCCGCCGGGCTGTGAGGAGATCGACGACATCGAACGCGGCGCCCGCGAGGCCGCGGCGCGCGACCGGCTGAGCGAGTGGATCGAGGACCCGCTCGACGACGAACCGACGATGCACCCGAGCGTCGACGACTCGGCGTGACGCCGCCCTCGTCCGCCGGACAAAAACTATTAGCTTCTCGGCCATCCAGACAGTACTAGATGGACGAACAGCGCGGTATCGTCCTCGTCGTCGACGACGACCCGCGGGTCGCCCGAGTGTACGCAGAGCAACTGCGCCGCCAGCACACGGTCCGTGTGGCCTACAGCGGTGCGGACGCGCTCGAGAGCCTCGATACCGATGTCGATGTGGTCCTGCTCGACCGGCGGATGCCCGATCAGACGGGCGACGAGGTGCTCGAACAGATCCGTGCTCGCGGCCTGACATGCCAAGTGGCGATGGTGACGGCCGTCGAGCCGGACTTCGACATCATCGAGATGGACTTCGACGAGTACCTCTACAAACCGGTCACCGGCGACCAGCTGCTATCGACGGTCGACCACCTGCTCCGGCGGGCGACCTACGATACCGCCTTACAGGAGTTTTTCTCGGTCGCCGCCAAACGCGCCGCACTCGAGTCCGAAAAGCCCCTCTCGGTGCTGCAAGAGAGTGATGAGTTTGCTACGCTGACCGCGCGCTTCGAGCGTCTGCGCGAGGAACTCGACGAGTCGCTCCACCAACTCGACGACGAGGAGGCTTTCGAACTCGCGCTGTCCGACCAGTTCTGACGCGGGTTCGGCTTTTCAGCCGGCGCGGTCGCGCCGTCTCGATGCCGTCGAGGCCGCGACAACGTTTTGTCGGCCCCGCGAGAACCACTGGCTGAATGCTGGACGGAGTCAACGTCGCGCTCGGGGTCTGTGGCTCTATCGCGGCCGTAAAGACGGTGGAACTGGCCCACGAGCTTCGGCGTCGCGGCGCCGACGTGCGAGCGGTGATGACCGGCGGCGCTCAGAACATCATCCACCCGTGGGCCGTCGACTTCGCCACCGACGGGGACGTGGTCACGGAACTCACCGGCGCGGTCGAGCACGTCGAACTCTGCGGCCGGGAGGGCTGGGCAGACGTGTTCCTGATCGCGCCGGCGACGGCCAACACCGTCGGTAAGGTCGCCGGCGCCGTCGACGATACACCTGTCACCACCTGCGCGACCACCGCGCTCGGCGCCGACGTGCCGGTCGTGATCGCCCCCGCGATGCACGAGCCGATGTACGATCATCCCGGCGTGCTCGACGCCATCGAGCGCGTCGAGTCGTGGGGCGTCGACTTCGTCGACCCCCGCATCGAGGAGGGCAAGGCCAAGATCGCCAGCGAGGAGCGTATCTGTCTCGACACAGCGCGCGCGGCCGGTGCTCGTCCGCTCGCTGGCGAGCGCGTCGTCGTCACGACCGGCGCGACCGCCGAAGAGATCGACCCGGTTCGGGTGCTGACGAACCGCTCGTCGGGCAAGACCGGACGGGCCGTCGCACAGGCCTGCTACGTCCGTGGGGCCGACGTGACGCTGGTCCACGGCGTCGTCGGGCCGCACGCGCCCTCGAACACCGCCGACGAGCCGGCGCTCGGTCCCGACGGCGGCCTCGGCTACGCCGAGTACCGGCCCGTCGAGAGCGCGGCCGAACTCCGCGACGCAACGCTCGACGCGGCGGCCGACGCCGACGCGCTCGTCTCGGCGGCGGCGATCGGCGATTACACCGTCGAGGCAAGCGACAGCAAGCTCCGATCCGGGCAGGATCTGACGCTGGACCTCGACGCGACGCCGAAGGTGATCGACGCCGTCCGCGAGGCTCGCCCCGACCTTCCGATCGTCGGGTTCAAGGCCGAAACCGACGGGGACGACGACGCGATGGTCGAAGCCGCCCGCGCGACGCTCGATCGGGTCGGACTCGCGTTCGTCGTCGCCAACGACGCCGGCGTGATGGGCGCCGAGGACACCCGCGCACTGTTTGTCACCGACGACGGTGTCGACGAGTTCGCGGGCTCGAAGCGCGGGCTCGCCGACGGCGTCGCCGACCGATTGGTCTCCCAACTCGACTGATCCGCGCTCGTTGGACGCCGCTTGACCAGTCCGTTTCCGGCATCGTTGGCCGGATCAGCCGGCGGCGACGGGTGAATAACGAAATTGTTTTCCTCGGGCTACCGCTTGGTTCGGACGACAGACAGAGCCATGAGTGACACACTTGGACCCGTCCGCGGCGTCCGGGCGCCGCCGATTTCGCGGCGCCGCTCGACGTCTTCGGGATCTCCTCGGCGCCGGGCCGGGCCGTCGACGGAGGTCGATCCCCCGTGAGCTACGCTCACACGCTAGTTCCCGTCGAAGAATCGGCGACGCTCCGTCGAACCGTCGCGCACGCGGTCGACTCGGCCATCGAGGCGGCCGACGGCGACGCACGCATCACGTTCGCGTCAGTGCTATCGGCCGACAGCACGCAACTACCCGGATCGGAACTCGAAGCGTCCGCCGAGGACCTCCTCGACCGGATCGAGATCTGGGCCGAGGAGGATGCCGGTGACGCCGAGTTGACGATCGACACCGTGATTCTGGGCGCCGACGAGTACCTGTTCAGCCCCCAAGATATGGCGCGGGTGATCGGCGCCCACGCCGTCTCGACCGGCGTCGACCGGATCGTCCTCGATCCCGAGTACGACCCGGGCGCCGGGCAGCCGCTGCTCGAACCGCTCAAGTCGGACTTGAGCGGTGACGACCGATTCGACGTCGAGGAAGCGCCGGTCGAGCACCCGCGACGCTCGGCTCGTATCGTCGCGCCATCCAGCGCTAGCCGCTTCATCGGGACGTTCGTCCTTTCGTTCGTCTTCTACCAGTTGATCGGCGGCTTCGCCGGACTGTTCGACATCGTCACCGGCGCCGCGACGGCGCTGATCGCTGCGATCACGCTCTCGCAGGTAACGTTCTCCCGTCGGCCACAGCTGGTCGGTTCGTTCGTGCGACTCGGGCGCTGGTTCGTGTTCGCGCCCGTGTTGCTTTGGGAGATTCTGATCGCAAACCTGCAGGTCGCCGCGGTCATTCTGGATCCTAGGAAGTCGATCGACCCGCGAATGACACGCGTCCACGCTGCGGTCTGGGGCGTTCTGCCCGTGACGACGCTGGCAAACAGCATCACCCTCACGCCGGGAACGCTCACGGTCCGCGAGCGCGGGCAGGACCTGTACGTCCACTCGCTGCTGCCGGTCTCCCGCGAGGGCCTGTTCGACGGCGGTCTGGAGCGGTGGGTTCGCTTCGTCTTCTACGGCCGCCGGTCGATGCGCATCGACAGCCCGAAAGACCGCGGCGACGCCGAAGTGCTCCAGTCACCCGAGGACGGCGACGACGCCGGAGGTGAGGACGCATGAGCCTCGGCACCGGCGGCCTCGTCGGCGACGTGTTCCTCGCCGCGGCGGCGCTGTTCGTCGTGCTAGCGATCGCGTTGCTCTATCGGGTTATCGACGGCCCGACCATGCAGGACCGCGTGCTGGCGGTGAACGTGCTCGGCACGAACACCGTCGTGATCCTCGCGCTGCTGGCGGTCGGATTGGGCGAGCCGTCGTTCCTCGACATCGCGCTGATCTACGCCCTGCTCAACTTCCTGATGTCGGTGGCGATCTCGAAGTTCACCGTCGAACGAGGTGGGATCATATGAGCGCGATCGAGACGGCCCGGCTCGCCCTCGTGGGCCTCTTGCTCGTCGGGTCGCTGTTCTTCACGCTCGTCTCGACTGTCGGCGTCCTACGACTGCCCGACATCTACTCGCGGGCTCACACCGCCTCGCAGGCGGACACGCTCGGCGCCGGCTTCGCGCTCGCGGCCGTCGCAGTAGTGCTCGGTCTGCAGCCGACGACCGCGAAGACGGTGTTGCTGTTGCTGTTTATCTTCCTGACGAACCCGACGGCGGCCCACGCGATCGCCCGCGCAGCCGACGAGGACGGCATCGAGCCGTGGACGGCCGACGACGACCGCACGGCAGAGGACCTCGCGCCGGACCACGCCAACACGACCGAATCGGCCGAGTCGGCAGACGCGGCCGACCGCGACGAGGGAGGTGAGCCGGCATGATCTCCGCGATCACCGCCGCGTTGTTCGTGTTCGTGCTCGCCACGGCGGTGCTGACCGCCGTGCTCAGAGACGTGCTCGCGGCGATCATCGTCTTCGCCGCCTACAGTCTCGGAATGGCGATCTTCTACGCCGTCCTGCTCGCGCCCGACGTGGCCATGACCGAGGCGGCTATCGGCGCCGGCGTGACGACGCTGTTGTTGCTGTTGACGATCGCAAAGACCGTCCGCCCGTCGACGGACGCGACGTTCGAGCGGCCCAGCCTTCCGGGCCTGCTCGTCGTCGGCGCCTTTACGGCCGTCGTGCTTGCGACGGTTCCGTCGTTCCCCGCGGTCGGCAGCGAGACGGCACCGATCTGGTCGAACCCGGAGGTAAGCCAGTATTACCTCGAACACGCCTACAAGGACACCGGCGTCGAGAACGCCGTCACGGCCGTCCTCGCGGGCTACCGTGGGTTCGACACGTTCGGCGAGGCGGTCGTGGTGTTCGCGGCCGGTATCGCCGCACTACTGGCTCTGCAGACGGAGGTGTTCACCGGTGAGTAACGATACTGAGGAGTACGAACCGATCAGCGAGGACCAGCCCTACGTCGAGAGTCAGGTGATCATGACGACCGTTCGCGTGATCGCCCCCTTCTCGTTTACCTACGGGCTCTTCTTGACCTTCCACGGCGGCGGCTCGCCCGGGGGCGGGTTCCAGGGCGGCGCCATCATCGGCGCGACGATCCTGATGATCGCCTTCGCCTTCGGCATCGAACCGACCCGGGACTGGCTCTCGAACGGCACCGTCGTCGGGCTCGCCAGCGGCGGCGTGCTCGCCTTCGCGCTGATCGGGCTGGTCCCGCTCGCGCTCGGCGGGCAGTTCCTCGAACACCCGCTGTACGAGTCCACGCTGGGCATCTACGACGGCAAGAAGTACGCGCTGGAGGGCGTCGAGATCCTCGGCATCATGCCGATCGTCGCCGGCGTCGTCGTGGGCCTCTTCTTCGCCATCGCGGCGGGCTTCGGCGGCGGCGCCCGGTTGACGGGCGATGGCGGCGAGCGGCCCGACGGAGGTGATTCGCGGTGACGCCGCTCGAGATGCTCGCCAGCAGGTACGCCTACGTTCTGTTCGCTCTGCTGGTCGGCACCGGCCTGTACATGGTCGTGTCGAGCCCGAACTTCGTCAAGAAGGTGATCGGCCTGAACCTGTTCCAGACGGGCCTGTTCCTGTTCCTGATCGCCAGCGCCTACCTCGACGGCGGCTCGACGGCCATCGTCCACGGCGAGGGCGGCCCCTACGTCAGCCCGCTCCCGCAGGTGCTGGTCCTGACCGCGATCGTCGTCGGCGTCGCGCTGACGGCGGTCGCGCTCGCGCTGATCGTCCGCATCTACGACGAGTACGGCACGCTCCGCGAGGACGTGCTCCGGGAGGTGCGTGCCGATGACTGACGCCTCGATCGCCGTCGTCGGCCTGATCGTCCTGCCGCTGGTCGCGGCCGCGGTGGCGCTTCTGGCCGGCGTCGTCCGCGATCGGACCGGCTGGGCCATCGCCGTCGCCTCGCTGCTCGGCGAGGCCGCCCTCGTCGCTTGGCTCGCCACCGCGGTGTACGGTGGCCAAGGCGAACTCGTCCACGTGCTCGGCGGCTACGGCCGTCCCGGTCCCGAGGGGCTCGCGGTCGGCATCGAACTGGTCGCCGACCAGCTCTCGGCGCTGATCGCCGTGCTGATCGTCGTCGTCTCGCTGGGCGTCCTCGCCGTCGCGCGTTCGGCCGGCCCCCGCGGGAACGCCTTCTTCAGCGCGTTCTTGCTGCTCAACGGCGGGCTGATGGGCGTCGTGCTGACCGGCGACGTGTTCAACCTGTTCGTCTTCCTCGAAATCGTCGGGCTGGCGACCTACGCGCTGGTCGCCTCCGACAGGCGTCCAGACGCCGCCGTCGCCACGCTGAAGTACCTGATCGTCGGGACGACCGGCGCGTCGATGTACCTGCTCGGCGTCGCCTACCTGTTCATGGCGACCGGCGTGTTGAACATGGCCGACCTGTCGGCCGTGCTGGCCGGACAGGCCGGGCTCGGCGGCGAAGTGCTGTACACCGACACGCTCGTGCTGGCCGGCTTCGCGTTCGTGACCGTCGGCCTGTTCGTCAAGGCGGCGATCTTCCCGCTGCACGTCTGGCAGCCCGACGCCTACGCGGCGGCGCCCGACACCGTCACCGCCTACATCTCGGCGCTGGTCTCGACCGCGGGCGCGTACGCCTTCGCCCGCATCGCGCTCGACGTGTTCACGCCGGCCTTCTTCGAGGCCGTGCCCGCCGCGGCGTGGGCGATCGTGACGCTGGCCTCGATCAGTGTGGTCGCCGGCAGCGCGCTGGCCGTGACTCAAACTCGGGTCAAGCGCGTGTTCGCGTACTCGTCGGTGTCGCAGTTCGGCCTGATCGTCGCGGCCGTCGGCGTCGCCGTCCACCCCGCGGCGTCGCCCGCCGCGATCGAGTACGCGGTGCTCGGCGCCGCGATCCACCTGATCGGCCACGGCGTCATCAAGGGCGGCCTGTTCGTCGCCGCGGCCGGCCTCGCGCGGACGGCCGACGCGCGCACGCTCGACGAGTACGCGGGCCTCGGCCGCGAGGCGCCCCTGCAGTCGGGCGCGCTCGCCGTGCTCGCGCTCTCGCTGGTCGGCGTCCCGCCGACGGTCGGCTTCCTCGGGAAGTTCTACATCGCGCTGGGCGCCGTCGAAGCCGGGATCTGGCCGGTCGCAGCGGTCATCCTGCTCAGCACCGTGCTGACGCTGGCGTATGCCGCGCGATTCCTCGAACGGCTCTACTTCACCCCCCGGTCGGCGGCGCCCTCGACCGGAGCGGTTGCGGCCGATGGCGGCTCGGATGGCTCGTCCCCCGCGGCCCAATCCAAGCGGGACGCCGACCTCCCCGGTGCATCGCTCGGCCTGCTGGCCGCGCTCGTCGGCGCCGTGATACTCGCCGTCGCGCTCGGCTTCGCCGGCTTCGAGTTCGCCGACGCGATGGCTCCCTTCGTCTCTGAGGTGGTCCAATAGATGGTAGAAATGTCTCTGCGACCGCTGGCGGCCGTGTTGGTCTCGGCCGTTGCGATCGTTCTGATCGTCGCGTCGTATCGCCGCCCGAACCTCCGGGACAGCTGGTCGGTCGCGGCCGCGCTGGCCAAGTTCGGCATCGTCGCCAGCATGGTCCCCGGCGTCCTCGCGGGCGAGAGCTACCGCTGGTCGATGGGGTCGTACGCGCCGGTCGCCGACGGTCCGGCGATCGAGTTCGCGCTCGAAGCCGACGCGCTCGGCGTGATCTTCGCGCTGCTCGCGAGCCTGCTGTGGATCTTCACGTCGTTCTACGCGGTGGGGTACATGCGCGGGCTCGACGAGCACGCCCAGACGCGGTTTTTCGCCGCGTTCGCCGCCAGCCTCGCGGCCGCGGTCGGGATCGCCTTCGCGGCGAATCTGGTGACGATCTTCGTGTTCTACGAGCTGCTGTCGGTGGCGACGTACCCGCTGGTCGCCCACGACGAGGACGGCGAGGCGCGCGCCGCCGGCCGGAAGTATCTGACCTACACGTTCTTCGGCGGCGGCGTGCTCGTGCTCGCTGGCACCGCGCTGGTGTTTGTGCTCGCGGGCACGACCGAGTTCGGCGCCACGGCACAGGCGCTCGCCACTGCCGACCCCGTGCTGGCCAAGGCGGCGTTCGCGCTGCTTGCGGCCGGGTTCGGCGTCAAGGCCGGCCTGATGCCGCTGCACTCGTGGCTGCCGGACGCGATGGTCGCGCCGACGCCGGTGTCGGGGCTGCTCCACGCCGTCGCGGTCGTCAAAAGCGGCGTCTTCGGCATCGCGCGGCTGGTGCTGGAGGTGTACAGTCCGGCCGTCGTCTCCGACCTCGGCATGGGCGTCCTGCTGGCGTCGGTCGCGGCCTTCACCATCCTCGTGTCGAGCCTGATCGCGCTCCGGCAGGACCACCTCAAGCGGCGGCTGGCGTACTCGACGGTGAGCCAGTTGTCCTACATCGTGCTCGGGCTGGCGCTGCTCGGCCCGACTGCGATCAAGGGCGGTCTGCTGCACATCCCCGCCCACGCCTTTATGAAGCTCACACTGTTCTTCTGTGCGGGCTTCATCCACGTCGAAACCCACACCGACTACATCAGCGAGATGGACGGCATCGGGAAACGGATGCCCCTGACGATGTCGGCGTTCGCCGTCGCCGCGGCCGGGATGGCCGGCATCCCGCTCGTGGCCGGCTTCGTCAGCAAGTGGTTCCTGCTGATCGGTGCCGTCGAGGTCGAGCAGGCCGTCTTCGCGGTCGCGCTGTTGCTCTCGGGCGTCCTCAACATCGCGTACTTCTGGCCGATCGTCTACGGCGCCTTCTTCGAGTCGCCCGGCGAAGCCGACTCGAAACCGCTGCTCGAGGGACCGCTCGGCGGTCGCTTCGGTGCGGCTGCCGACGCCGATGCGGCGCCCGTGGCGACCGACGGCTCGGGTGACGATGCCGACGCCGCCGATGCCAGCGAGGACGCGACGGCGTCGTCTGGCACCTACGCGGTCGACCGGAACCCGAGCGATCACCGCTCCGAGGAGGAGCGAGAGCAGCGTTCGGACGCCGACGACGCGGCGGACGGCTCTGGCCGCGATGACGATGTGGACCACCACGACGTGGCCCACGACGACCACGCCCACGGCGGCACGACCGGCGATTGGGAAGCCGTCGGCTGGACCGGCGGCGAGGGCTCGTGGCTGATGCTCGGGCCGATTCTGGCCGTCGCGGCCGGCGCCATCGTGCTCGGCGTCGTTCCGTATCAGGCCGTGTTCCTGCAATTGATCGAGCAGGTCCTCACGGAGGTGACGTTCTGATGTTGGATGTCATTCCACCCGCCGCGCTGGTGCTCGTCGCCGCGCTGCTGGTCGCCGTCTTGCCCCGCAAGCTGGGACACGGCGTCGGCGCGCTGGCGACCGGTACGGCGCTCGCGCTGTCGTGGCTCGTCCCCGCCGGCGCGCACCTGCAGGTCGAACTGTTCGGCGCGTTCCAAGCCGTCCTCTACAACGTCGACTCCTTTAGCCGGCTGATGGGCCTGATCTTCTCGTTCATCGGGCTCGTCGCCGTCGTCTACTCCTACGCCAGCGACGCCGAGCGCACACAGACCGCCTACGCGCTGTCGTACGTCGGCACGAGCCTCGCGGCCGTGTTCGCCGGCGACTGGCTGACGCTGGTGTTCTTCTGGGAGCTGATGGCCGTCACCTCGACGCTACTGGTCTGGCACTACGGCGGCCGGGCGGTGCGGGCCGGCTTCCGCTACGCCATCCTGCACGGGATCGGCGGCAGCCTCGTGCTCGCGGCACTGGTCTGGCACTATGCTGAAGCGGGAACCTTCCTGTTCGGCTCGCTCCCCGGCGTCGCCGTCGAGCCCGGTATCGCCGGCACCGTCGCGCCGGTCCTCATCGCAATCGGTATCGGCGTCAACGTCGGCTTCGTCGGCCTGCACGCGTGGCTGCCCGACACCTACCCGCGCCCGCACATCGCGGCATCGGTGTTCCTCTGCGTGTACACGACCAAGACCGGCGTGTACGGGATGTACCGAGCGTTCCCCGACGGTCATCTGTGGATCGCCTACATGGGCGGCGCGATGGCCGTCTTCGGCGCGACGATGGCGCTGCTCCAGTCCGATATGCGCCGGCTGCTGTCGTATCACATTCAGTCGCAGGTCGGCTACATGATCGCCGGCGTCGGCATCGGAACGAAACTCGCCACCGCCGGCGCCTTTGGCCACGTGTTCAACCACATCCTCTACAAGAGCCTGCTGTTCATGACGGTCGGCGTCGTGATCTACCGCACAGGTGAAGAGAGCCTGAAGAAGATCGGCGGCCTCGCCAAAGACATGCCGATCACCGCCGGCGCCTTCGTCGTCGCGGCGCTGTCGATCTCGGGCTTCCCGCTGTTCAACGGCTACGTCTCGAAGGGGATGATCACCTACGCCGCCCATCACGGATACGAGCCGCTGTTCTACCTGCTGATGATCGGGGGCGTCGGCACGTTCCTCTCGTTCATCAAGCTGGGCTATCACGCCTTCTTCCACGGGAGCTACGACGGCAACGTGCTCGACGCCAACCGCGGCCAGAGCGTTGCGATGGTCGCGGTCGCGGCGCTGTGTGTCTTCTTCGGCGTCGTGCCGTCCGCACTGTACGACCTCCTGCCCGAGGGCACCTACGCCGCCGGCCACTACACGGCGTACACGGTCAGTCACGTCCTCGAAGTCGCGGTGCTTGCGGTCACCGCCGTGATCGGGTTCGTGCTCCTGAAGAACGCGCTCGAAAAGGTCGGCAAGGTGCCGGACATCGACGCGATCTACAACCCGTTGACGTTCTACGGCACCCGCGCGGTCGTCGTCGGCGTCACCGAACTGTACGCCGCGGTCGACCGAGCGGTCGTCGGCTTCGTCGGCTTCGTCACCGGCGTCGCCGCCGATCCCGAGGCCGCCGTCGCTGCGACGCCGCTGGGCGATCGTGTCGACGACGAGTACGCCCACCCGCTTCGGGCGGGCGTCGGGACGAGCATCCTGCTCGTGACGCTGGTCGTGACGCTGGTCTTGTTGGTCGTGCTCGGGTAAGCCGTTTCGGCCGCTTTCCCCGACTGTTTTCGCGCCGTTCGCGCGGCTTACCGTCGACGCCGCTGTGAAACCGGACCATAACCAAGTACGGCATCGACGTACCAACGGCCGTGACTGGTGTCAGGTCGTCCGGCGACGCCGCGTGGGGTGTGTTGCGGTGGCGCTGATCGACCGGTTTTCGCGCGGCATCTCGGCGACGCTTTTGTCCCGCGGCGTCAAGATGGTCGCCAACGCGGCCTTGCTGGTCGTTCTCGCCCGATTCTTGCTCTCCCCGGACGAGTACGGCCTGCTGTACCTCACGATCTCGATCGTCGGCGTCGCTCGGCTCTTTAGCGATCTCGGGCTCGGGCGCTCGACGGCCCGATATGTCAACGAATATAAAGAGGACGGTGGCGGCCAGCTCCACCACGTGCTCCGGGTCGGCTTTGCCGTCCGACTGGGGCTCGTCATCGCCGTGGCGATCGCGGTGGCGCTGGGCCGCGGCGTCATCGCGGACTTAGTTGGTCAGCCCGCGCTCGGTCCCTATCTGCTCGTTGGGTCGCTGTATCTGGCGGTCATCTCGTTCCAGTCGTTTTTCAGCGTCCTGTTTCAGGGGTTTTCGCGGGTGACGCTCTCGGCCTGCGTCGGCATCACAAACAGCATCTCGCGGGTCGTCTTCGCGGTCGCCTTCGTCCTGCTGGGGCTGGGCGGCGTCGGCGCCTTGCTGGGCTACGTCGTCGCGGCGGCGCTTGCCGTGGTCGTCGGCGCCGCGTTGCTGTACACGCAACTGTACGTGCGCTACGAGCACGACGACGAGCGCGAGGACGGCCTCCGGCGGCGCATTCTGGAGTACAGCATCCCGCTGACGGCGACCCGGAGCGCGAACACGCTCGACAAGCGCGTCGACACGATCCTCGTCGGCGCGCTGGCCGGTCCGGCGGCGGCGGGCTTTTACACGGTCGGCAAGCAGGTCTCGGCGTTTCTTGACGTGCCGGCGCGTTCGATCGGCTTCACCGTCTCGCCGGCCTACGGCGAGGAGAAAGCAAACGGTGAGTACGAACGCGCCGCGCGCATGTACGAGGCCAGCCTCCGGTACGTGCTCTTGCTGTACGTCCCCGCCGCGACGGGGCTGTTGCTCGTCGCCGACCCCGCGATCGTGCTGGTGTTCGGGCAGGACTACGCGGCCGCGACGCTGGTCGTGCAGGTGATGAGCATCTACGTCGTGTTTCAGGCGATCAACCTCGTGACGACGCAGGGATTGGATTACCTCGGTCGCGCGCGCGAGCGAGCAATCGGCAAGGGTATCACCGCCGTGGGCAACGTCGTGCTCAACGTCCTCCTGATCCCGCCGTACGGCGCCGCCGGCGCTGCGGCAGCGACGGTGCTGACCTTCGGCTTCTACGTCGCCGGCAACGTCTACATCATGCACGCGGAACTGCCCGTTCGGACCGGCCGCCTCCGCAAAACTGCCGGTCGAGTGATCGCCGTCTCCGCGGGAATGGCCGTCGGCGTCGCGCTCGTGATGCCCCACGTCTCGTCGATCGTGTCGCTGGTGGCGGTCGTCGCGCTCGGCGTCGTGATCTGGGGGGCGCTCTCGATCGCGAGCGGCCTCCTCGATGTCGGCGAAGCGGTGACTGTGCTCTCGCGGCTGACCTGATGCCTGCGCGACGCCGATTGTAGGACTGCCTTATCCGGCCTCTGTGGCGGTCGCGCCGGTCTCTCGCTGCCTCGCTGATTGCCATTCTCCTCGACCCCTCGTGTTAGCGCGACAGTAAGATACAAGATCGGACATGAGAAACACGAAATTATCCGGTCCTCGCTCGCTGCCGCCCCGGCGGCGACCCGACCGAGCCAGACTACCATGAACTTCGACTTGTCTTCGGACGATCGCGCGGTCGCATCGATGCTCGGAATGACGCTGCTGCTCGGCACCGCCGTCGTCGGCGCCGCCGTCGTCGGAACCTACGTCCTCGACGTGGGTGGCAGTCAAGAGACGGCGCCGCAGGTCCTGTGGGAATGGGAAGAAACACCCGACGGCGTGACGGTCCAACACGCCGGCGGCGATACCGTCGATCCGCAGTCTGTCCATATCACGGGCGATGTCGATCCGAGCTACGCCGGCACGACGCTCGATGATCCCAGCCTGTTTGGCGAGGGCGGAATCTCGGCGGGCGACGAAGCGACGATCGACGACTCCAAACTGTCCGGCGACACGGGATCGGTGCTGCTGGTCTGGGAATCCTCTGACGGCAGCCAAGCCGTTGTTCTCTCGGAGTACGAGTTCGATCGTAACTGACCCGTCGCCTCGTCCCGTTTTTCGATCGGTTCCATTTGCTATTGAATACTCGTCTATTCCATCCGATTTATTATGTCTGGGCGCCTGTGACGTTTCATGAACACAGATTGGAGTTCGGACCGGGGCCAATCGGAGGTCATCGGCGTCGTGCTGATCGTCGGCATCGTCGTCCTCCTGTCGGCGCTGGCCGGGCTCTTCATTTTCGACCTATCGAGCAACAACCTCGAAACGGCGCCTCAAGCGAACTTCGAGGTCGAGCAGTACGGTGACCAGAACCAGCAAGTTCGCCTGTATCACGACGGCGGCGACGTGATTACGGACACCGATGCGATCACGGTGACTGTAAATGGCACAGAGATACTGAACAACCAAGCCGCTGAGTTGGTGAATGACGATGGGAACATCGACGCACAAACAGATGTTTTCTTTTCCACCGAAACCTCTTCAGGAAATATTGTTGCCAAGAATGAAACCATCCCTAACAACACATCCTACACTGGCCTTGACGCCGGAACCCCGATCAAAATAACGTGGAATCCGGAAGACGCGGACAATTCCGCAATTCTCTTCGAGTACGAGGTCGAAGACCGTAGCTAAGTACCGGCTTCGGCCGGACGCACTCTCATGGTTAGCATCGATCCGCAGCGCTCCGACGAGTCGCTTCCGTTCTCGACGGCCCAGTTTATCGGGATCGTCGTCGCCCTGATCGTTCTCGGGCTGGTCGTCGGCTTCGCCGCGTTCGCGCTCTTGGGCAACGCCGAGGAGCGCCCGAACGCCGATTTCGAGTTCGAGCAGTACGGCGCCAGCGAGCAGCAGGTGGCGATCACCAACCTCTCGGGTGAGCGCATCGAGAACCCCAGCGCGGTGGTCGTCGAAGTCGACGGCGAGCGCATCCAGAACAACACGGGCCACGATTGGAAGCACAGCGACGGCGGCATCGGTCCCGACAGCGCCGTCTACATCGGCTACAACGATTCTCAGGGAACGATCCTCGTTTCGGACCGCGACGATCCGAGCCTCCAGCGCGGGCTGCCGCCGGACACCGAGATTCGCGTTCTCTGGTTCAGCCAAAACTCCGATAGCTCGGGCGAGCTCGACTCCTACGTCGTCGAGTTGCGCGAGGGGTGAGCGCGGCCGAGCTAGCGGCGTCCGATCGCCGCGGCGACCGCTCTGGCGGGCGTCGTGACTCCGTGTCGAACAGCGGCCAACGATCCGTCGAACGCGGCACGTGCGACGCTACTGAACGCGGTGACTGCCCCAGTCCGGCGGTCGTGCTCGTCGAACGTCGGGCGGCGCTCGACGACGGCGTTGCAGTCGGGACAGCGACTGATCTCCCGGTCGCCGACGCGACGGCGTCGCCAGTCGCCGCTGGGAGGGCTTCGGTGCTCGCACTCCGGACACAACAGCGTCGCCTTGCGCGCGGTGAGCGGCCGCGTTTCGGACGACTGACTGCGGGTGTTCGTAGCGGGTGCCATCGCTCTATTGTAGGTGCTTGAGGCTCCTAAGGGCAGCGACCGCGTCGGAACGATCGTGAGGAACTTCGGCGAGTGCGTTCCGTCATCTTTACTTCTCGGCTCCAGTAGTTCCACCATGGACCAGTTGAAGCGGTCGCTCCTCGATGCGCCGATCATCGAAAAGGATGGGTACCATTACTTCGTCCACCCGATCAGCGACGGCGTCCCGATGCTCAAACCCGAACTGCTCCGGGAGATCGTCATCCGAATCATCCGGAAGGCCGACCTCGAAGACGTCGACAAGATCGTCACGCCCGCCGCGATGGGCATCCACATCTCCACGGCGGTGTCGCTGATGACCGACATCCCGCTGGTGGTCATCCGCAAGCGTCAGTACGGCCTCGACGGCGAGGTCGCGCTGTTCCAAGAGACCGGCTACTCCGAATCGGAGATGTACATCAACGACGTCTACGAGGGCGACCGCGTGCTCGTGCTCGACGACGTGCTCTCGACCGGCGGGACGCTGAAGGCGATTCTGGGTTCGCTCGAAGATATCGGTGCCGATGTCGTCGACCTCGTCGCCGTTATCAAGAAGGTCGGCGGCGAGAACGCGCTGGAATCGACTGATTACGATGCGAAGACGCTGATTAACGTCGACGTCGACGACGCCGAAGTCGTCATCGTCGACGAGCACGGCGACGGGTAACGCCGCCGATACTCTTTTGGCAATTGCCAGCCGCGATCGGATGATCGCACTCTGAAGCACTGTTTTGGGGTACGGGATGGCTTATCGTTCCTCGACAACTGCTGTGTAGTTGTGGACTGTTTGCACGAATTTTGCCAATTTTGTCGTGATATGGTGCCCCCTGAGAAAATTCCTTCATAATATGGGTAGAAAACTGAGGAATAGTTATATATGGGTGTGCTCTGCAACTACTCACATGTCGCTCGACAACGACAGTCCCGTATCGAGTATCAATCGCCGTCGACTCCTCCAAGGAATGGGTGCAGCCGGTGCTGTCAGCGTCGCTGGCTGTTTCGGAGGCAACGACGACAGTAATGACGACGACGGGCCTGACATCGAACAAGCCCTGCAGCGGGAGGAAGTAGACGTTAGCAACATCGAGGAAGGGGGGACCTTCCGAGCCGCGATCGCGTCCGGGCCGGACTCGTTCGACTATCCGTACAGTAGTTCTGCCCACGCAACGATTCTGATGAATCTCATCTACGAGGGGATGACCGCGTCCGACAGCGACGGGCAGATCTACTCGTGGCTCGCGGAGTCGTACGAGCAGGTCGACGTGCAGGAACGCTCGTTGACCGACTACGAGGACTACATGATCACGGCCGAGTACAACTCCGACGGCATTCCGCAACTCGACCGCCAGATCGTCATCTCCCATCCCGACAACGATCCCTCTTCCGGAGAAGGACAGTTCCTCACTGTCGACGAGAGTCCCGACGCCGTCGCCGACGGCGTCTACGGGATGCACTACCGGTTCGATCTGCATCAGGGCGTCGAGTTCCACAACGGCGAGGAACTGACCGCTGACAACGTGATCAGCTCCTACGGCCGCGTCGAGAACTCCGATCTCTCGGGGCAACTGTTCGACTCGCTGCTCCACATCGAGGCGGAGGACGATTACACGGTTCACCTCTACGCGCAGGTGCCCGACGCGAGCGCGATCCGCGAACTCGGTGGCTGGCCGATCTTCCCCTCCGAGACCGTCGATCTACCGGCCGGCGAGATGGACCCCCGAAGCGGCAACACCCCGCTCGGAACGGGACCCTTTGCTCTCGAAGAGTTCGAGGCCGGGAGCTACGTCACGTACTCGCGCAACGAGAACTACTGGTTCGACACGGAAATGAAAGACTGGTTCGACGGCCCCTCCGAGTTCCCGAACGGACCGGTCGTCGACGAGGTCGACGTTCGGTTCGTCTCCGAGGACTCCTCGCGCGTGGCCGCGGTCAGAAACGGGGAGATCGACATGACCTACGATCTGCCCGCCAACACGCTGACTGACTTCCTGACCACCGATGGCTATCGGACCGCCGCTGCGCGAGGTGCCGGATACACGTTCATGCAGTACCCGGTTACGGTTGCTCCCTTCGACAACCAAGATGTTCGCCACGCGATCAACCACCTCATCCCGCGTCAGCAGATCTCCGACAACATCTTCTCGGGCTGGGAAGCCCCGGCGTGGGTTCCGATGCCGCCGATTGCCGCCAGCAAGGGGACGACCGACTACGACCAACTCACCGAGGATCTCAAGCCCACCAACGAGTACAACCCCGACCGGGCGGAGGAACTGGTCAACAACGCCGATGTCGAGACGCCGATCGACGTGACGATTCGGACCAACGCCGACGACGACGACCGCGTCAAAAGCGCCGAGCTGATGGTGCAGGCGATGAACCGGACCGACGTCTTCAACGCCAACGTGGCGACCGAGTCCGACATCAACGCACTGGTCGTGCAGGCGCTGGATCCCTCGTTCCACGAGGAGGGCGAAATCGTGCTCGTCGGCCTGTCTGCCGGCTTTAACCCCCACGGGTACGCAAAAGCCGTTCACCACCCCGACAACTTCGCGCAGTGTTGTAACTTCCAAGACATCAACGACGAGGAGCTCAACCAGCTGCTCGCGTCAGCCCGGTACGGGACTGATGTGGCACAGGATGCCGACCTTCGACGTCAGCGCTACGACGAGGTCTGGAATCGCGTCGTCGAACTCAACGCCAACTCCTACACCACCCACAGCATGACCGTCGCCGTGCTTGGCGGGGAGGTCAATGGATTCAACACGTATCCGAGCACGCAGGACATCCTCGGGTACGGGCTGTTCACGCCGATGGACCAACAGGTCACCTACGTCAGCCGCGACTAACGTCGGACCACTCCCAATCCCCCACACTCTCTATCAATGAGTCTTCGACGGTTCATACTGAAACGCGTGCTGTTGACCGTACCGATACTGCTCGGTGTGTCGGTGATCACCTTCGCGATGGTCCATCTAACGCCGGGCGATCCGGTCGACCTGATGGTCGCAATGAATCCCGACATCTCGCCGGCCGAGAAGGCGCGTCTCCGCGAGCAGTACGGGCTCAACGATCCCATCTGGGTCCAGTACTTCTCGTGGTTAACCGACGCGCTGCAGGGCGACTTCGGGCAGGTCATCCGGAGCAACCGCGAGGTCAGCAAGATCGTCGCCTCTCGGATCCCCGCAACGATCGTGCTCGGTCTGTTCGGATGGGTGTTCGCGCTGCTGATCGCAATCCCGACCGGTATCTACGCCGCAGTACGAAAAGATCAGCTCGGTGACCACGTGAGCCGCTTCGCGGCGCTGTCGGGCATCTCGATCCCGAACTTCTGGCTCGGACTGATGCTCATCTTGATCGGCTCGATCGTGCTCGGACTCTGGCCCGTGTTGCCGCCACGAGAGCCGCTGTACCACCCCGAGATGCTGTGGTACCTACTGTTGCCCGGCATCACGATCGGGACGGCGTCGGCGTCGACGCTCATGCGCATCATGCGCTCGTCGATGGCCGAGGAACTGAACAAGGAGTACGTCACTGCGGCGAAGGCCAAAGGCCTTCCTCAGCGAACCGTGATTCTCAAGCACGTGCTCCGGAACTCCCTGATCTCGGTTACGACCGTGGCCGCCTTCCTCACTGCGAATATCGTGGCCGGTTCGGTCGTCGTCGAGGTCGTGTTCAGCTGGCCCGGACTCGGCAAGGAGTTCGTCGATGCGATTATCTCCCGTGAGGTGAATCTCATCTTGGCAATCACGCTGTTTACCGGCGCAGCGATCGTGCTGGCAAACCTGCTCGCCGACATCGTCTACGCGATGCTCGACCCGCGAATCAGATACGACTAACAACACATGTCTACAGAACGAGGACGAATTCAGATCTCCGGGTTCGACCCGGCCCGCGTAGAGGACCGCGAACGCCTATCCGACTGGACCGAAGACACCGGCGGCGAGACCGAAGGCCGCTGGCGACGCGCTTGGAAGCGATTCAGGCGCAATCGGACGGCGATGCTCGGGCTCGGCGTCGTCCTAGTGATGTCGCTGATGACGTTTTTCGCCCGCCCGATGTCGGTCGCTGGTGTCACGATTCAGCCGCTCTCGCTGGCGCCGTACGATCCCGAGGCGATTCTCTATCTCGAACCTGGCGTCGACGCGGGACGGTACGACCCGCCGTCGATGGCCCATCCGATGGGCACCGACGCGTCCGGTCGGGACATGCTCTCCCGGATCATGGTCGGCGGTCGGTACAGCATCTCGATCGGTTTCGTCGTGGTGGTCATCACCGGCACGTTCGGGATGATCTACGGCAGCATCGCAGGCTACTACGGCGGCTGGGTCGACGAAGTGATGATGCGCTTTGTCGACACCGTGTTCGCGTTCCCCGGCCTGATGCTTGCGATGGTGCTGGTCGCCATGCTCGGCGGGGGCTACTGGCAACTCGTCGCGGCGTTTGCGATCCCCGGCTGGGCGATCTACGCGCGACTCATCCGCGGTGAGATACTGAAAGTCAAACAGGAAGAGTACGTGATGGCGGCCAAGGCGCTCGGCGCACGGGATCGGTCGGTGATCTTCAAGCACGTCGCGCCCAACGCCGTCGCGCCCCTGATCGTACAGGCGTCGCTGTCGGTCGGCACCGTCGTCATCGGCGTGGCCGCGCTTGGCTTCCTCGGCATCGGCTTCCCGCCGGGAACGCCCGAGTGGGGAACGATGCTCGACCAGACCCGCGAGACGATCATTCAGGGTCCCGGCGGCTCGATCCCGTGGTGGGCGACCGTCTTCCCCGGCGGAGCGATCTTCATATTCGTGATGGCGATGAACATGATCGGTGACGGAATCAACGACGCGCTGGACGCACAGGAGACCACTGTCAGCCAGCAGGGAGGTGGGTGATCGTGTCCCTGCTCGAAGTCAACGACCTGACGGTGAAGTTCTACACGCAGGAGGGCGTCGTCGACGCCGTCGACGGCCTCTCGTACTGCATCGAGCGGGGCGAGAAGTTCGGCGTGGTCGGGGAAAGCGGCGCCGGCAAGAGCGTGACTGCGCTCTCGCTGATGCGCCTCATCGAGAACCCCGGACAGATCGAGAGCGGCGAGATTCTGTTCAAGGGCGACGACCTCTTGGAGATGAGCGAGGAGGAGATCCAGTCGATCCGCGGCAACGAGATCGCGATGATCTTCCAAGACGCTCAGACGGCGCTCAACCCCGTCTATCCCGTCGGCGAGCAGATCGCCGAGGCCGTCCGACACCACCTCGACTACGACGAGGAGGCCGCCCGCGATCGAACGATTCAACTGCTCGATCAGGTGGGGATCCCGGAAGCCGAAACCCGCTACTCCGATTACCCCCACCAGTTCAGCGGCGGGATGCAACAGCGCGCCGTCATTGCGATGGCGCTGTCCTGTGATCCCGACCTGCTGCTCTGTGACGAGCCGACGACCGCACTCGACGTCACGATCGAGGCGCAGATCCTCGAACTCCTCGAGGAACTGGCCGAGGAGACCGACACCGCGATCCAACTGATCACCCACGACCTCGGCGTCATCGCGGACATCTGCGATCGCGTGATGGTGATGTACGCCGGCAAACCCGTCGAGAAGGCGCCCGTCGAAGAGCTGTACTACGACCCGAAACATCCCTACACCGTTGGACTAATGAGTTCGATCCCACGATTGGGCGACACCCGAGAGCGTCTGCAGACGATCCCGGGAACCATGCCGGATCTGGTCGATCTGCCGCCGGGGTGTAGCTTCCACCCGCGATGCCCCTTCGCCGAGGAGGCGTGTACTCGCAAGGAGCCGCCGCTGCTCGACCCCGAAACCGGCGAGGAGGTGTCCGACGAGGCGGCGCCCCACGCGGCCGCCTGTCTGGAGTACAGCGGTGACCTCACTGAAGGGCTCGACTACGAGGTCGACGTGAGCGGCACCGCCGTCGCATCCGAAGTTCCGCAGGCGGGAGGTGATTCCAATGACTGACGACGAGCCGATTCTGCGAGCGGAGAACCTGACGAAGTACTTCGACGCCAGCGAGGGCTTTGTCGACAACCTGCTGGGCCGCTCCCAGCAAGTCAAGGCAGTCGACGGCGTCGACCTCGAACTCAACGAGGGCGAGACGCTGGGCGTCGTCGGCGAGAGCGGCTGCGGGAAGACGACGCTCGGCCGGTCGCTGCTCAAGCTGATCGAGCCGACCGACGGCTCGGTGTACTACCGACAACCTGACGAGGAGACGGGCGCCCGCGAGGAAGTCGACCTGACCGAGGCGTCGAGCAAGCGCCTGCGGAGCCTCAGGACGGACCTCCAGTACGTCTTTCAGGATCCGTTTTCGAGCCTGAATCCTCGACTGACCGTCGGCGATATCATCGGCGAGCCGTTGGACATCCACGATATCGCCGAGGGCGAGGAGCGCACCGAGCGCATCTACGAACTGCTCGAAACGGTCGGTCTGAACCCGAGCCACACCAACCGATACCCACACGAGTTCTCCGGCGGCCAGCGCCAGCGAATCGGCATCGCCCGCGCGCTCGCGGTCGACCCGGAGATCATCGTCTGCGACGAGCCGGTAAGCGCGCTCGACGTGTCGGTGCAGGCTCAGATCCTGAACCTGCTCGAAGACCTCCAAGAGGAGTTCGGGCTGTCGTACATCTTCATCGCACACGACCTGAGCGTCGTCGAGCACATCTCCGACCGAATTGCGGTGATGTATCTCGGCGAGGTCGCCGAGACTGGCACGACCGAAGAGGTGTTCTCGCCGCCGTATCACCCCTACACGGAGGCGCTGCTCTCGGCGATTCCGGAGCCGGACCCGCTGTGGGAGGGCGATCAGATCCTGCTCCCAGGTACCGTTCCGTCGCCGATCGACCCGCCGTCTGGCTGTCGGTTCCACACTAGATGTCCCCGAATCATCCAACCCGACGAGTACGACCTCGATCAGGAGGTCTGGCGATCGGTCGTCGACCTCAAGTTGCGAGTTCGGGACGCCGAGGGTCTGGCGGCGGTCACAGCCGTCGAGGAGAGCGACGACGGTCGCACCGACCCGACGACGGCATCCAGAGCCGAACTCGACGAGCTGGTCCGTGCCGAGTTCGATCTCCCGGAGACGCTCGCTGACGCCGACGCCGAACGCGAGCTGTCGGACGCCGTCGACGCGCTCGCCGACGGCGATCTCGGCGCTGCGGGCGAACAGCTCGACGCCGCCTTCGAATCGCCCTGTGAGGCACACGAGCCCGAGCGGATCGAGACGGGCGACTCACACCGGATCGCCTGTCATCTCTACGACGACCGCTTCGAGGGCGATGCGATCTCGGTCGAAGACGGCATCGACGACGCCGTCGCCGACGACTGAGGTCGCGGCTCCTTTTCCCCAAACCCTTTAGTCGACGTGTCGCCAGCACTCGATAATGCGCCGCATCTACGACTCGGAGGCGCTTCGGCGGGACGACGACGCGTTCACCCCGAACGAGCGCGACGACGATGACCGTCCCCAGTCCCTCCGGTCGATCAACGGAGGCGCGTGGAGCCGTCGGCTGCTCCCCCAGCGGCTGTGTTTCCGCGCAATCGGCGTCGAGATATCGACGCCACGCACCGAGTTCCCCGAGGGCGAACCCATTCCGTTTGCCGTGACGATGAAGAACGCGCTCCCGGTTCCGGTCTCGATCCGAACGAACTCGCCGTTGTTGTGGACGTGGAACGTCGACGGCGACGAAGAAGCCGCCCGCGTTCCGCTCCGAGACCCGCCCGACGAGAGCGGCACCTTCGCGTTCGACCGCGGCGAGCGCAAGCAGTTCAGAAAGCGATGGCGACAGCTATTTCGCGTCACCGAGTCGGAGTGGGAACCGGCCGCCCCCGGCGAGTACACCATCGGTGCCGGGATCAACGTCGACGATCCAGCCGAAAAGGGCCTCTACGACGAGACGACGATTCGAATCGTCCCAGATTCGTCCCGGTGACGGCGCTCAGGCGGGCTGTCCGGCGTCGTCGGCTTCGATCATCGACGGATCGAACTCCAACAGCGTCTCGTCACAGTCGATACACCGCGCCCGCGCGACATCGTAGGACCGACAGCAGGACTCGACGGTGTCAGTTCCGAGTTCGACGCCGCCGCCACACAGCGGGCAGGTCTGTCGGAACGATCGGAGCGATTCGAGGATATTGGCGCGTTGTCCGACAGGCACCTCGGTCCACCGATCCGTGTGAGCACGAAGTGCGCGGTCAGCCGCAACGTCTGCGATCAGCGCGGCTTCCGACGGCCAGCTCCGAAGGCGGTTGTACACCTCGAAGGTCGGATGCTCGCTCTCCTGTCGGGTCACGGCCTCCGGATCGGCGTCGAACAGCACCTCGATATCCTCGACCGACGGCTGCTCGTCGCGGTACTGCTCGGTGTACTCGTCGAGCCGTCGACCGAACTCGTCGGCGAAACAGAGGTCGTCCTCGTGGTCACAGGGCGCGACGACGGCGGCTGACAGCAGAAACTCCTCGGGATCGACCGCGTCTCGCTGCTCGCGCTCGCGCTGCTCGACGGCGTCCCACGACTCCTCGTCGTGCTCGTCTAGCGGATGTTTGTCGAACAGCGCGAGCACTCTATCAGGCAGGTAGCGCTTGGTCAGCGTCGGCGTCCCGGGGACGAGATAGCCCCACAAGTAGATCGTCACGAGACTACCGGCGAGCACCGCTGCGGCCAGCCCTCCGGCGACGATTTCGCCCGCCGGCCCGGCGGCGACCCAGACGAGCACGCTCGCGGCCGCCGCGATGGCGACGTTGACGATCGTACACGGCGTACATCTGTTCTCGCCGGTGTACTCGGGCTTTCGCAGACGAGCGAGCACCGACGCGTCGTTTTCGGCCATATCCGTCATTGAGCCACCCGGTGAAAATAGGTTTGGGTGCCCCACGTCTGTCGGTGGGCCCTACTCGCGTGCTCGTCTGTGTGCCGCTCGCTCCCGTCTGGCGTCACCGAGGGCCAGCGCGATCGCGCCGACGCCGATCAACGCCACGATTCCCGACACCACCGGGCCGACGTACGGCACCTGCGATACGATGCCGACCAGCAGCAAGCCGACCAGCAGCGCGAGCCAGCGATTGCGTGCTCCGACGAGCCCGATCAGCCACGCTCCGACGGCGAACTGTCCGTACACCGTCGCTATCCAGACGTACAGCACGAACAACAGAACGCCAGCAATCGCCAGCGGCAGGCCGATTACCGTGATCGCCAGCAACGCTATCAGTATCGGGACGCCGATCAACACCACCAGTCCGACGCCGACGCTCCCGAGCACCGAGCCGGACGCTCTACCGGCGACATCGCGCGCGAACCCGGGCGCGAGCAAGAGCAGGATCGCCCCGACCAGCAGATTGATCACCAGCGCGTACAGCGCCAGCACCCACTGGAGCGCCGTCGGGTACTCGATCGGCCCGGCCGCGACGCTTGGATCCTCGGCAACCTCGCCGCTGACCTCCGCGCCGTCGCTCCGTTCGAGTTCGCCAGCGTAGGTGAAATCACCGCCGATCAGCGCGCTCTCGCCGAGATAGATCGACCCCGCGGCGACTTCGGCGTCCTCGCGCACGACGCCGTTGATCGTCGCACCGCCCGCGGCCGTCGACAGCGAGCCGTTGATCTGTCCGTTCGACCCGAGTCGGACGTTTCCGCCAGCCGCGTCGACATCGCCGCCCACGTCGCCGTCGATCCGCAGGTCGCCGGTCATCGTCTCGACGTCACCGGTCACGTTGCCGTTGACCGTCACCGACCCACCGATCACCGACAGGTCGCCATCGACGGTGCCGTCGACGACGACCGTCCCGCCGATGACGGACAACCCGTCGACCGTCTCGTTCTCCTCGACGACGACCGTCCCCCCGGTTCGCGTCTCTTGGGCAGCCGCGGTCCCCGGCACGGCCACGAGGCCGACGAGTAGCACGACCGCCAGCATGGCCCACGTCCGATTCATGTGCCGTGCTACCGTCACTGTCGGCAAGTAGTTAGTTCGGAAGTCGTTTCCTACCCGACCGATCTTGCTGGGTTCGGTTTCTGGTCACTGATCGGTACTCTACAGGCGGTTGATCTCCACAGTCCGCTTGCTCTCTCCGGCATCCGTCCGGAGCGACGCCGCTGCCGCGGCTTCTCGGCGCTGCTTGACGCCGTAGGTTGGGCTCTCGACTCGGAGGCATCGTCCGGTCGGCGTCCAGTCTTGCCGTGCAGTTGTGTCTCCAGATCGTTGTGAGGAGTGCCAGCGGCATCGGCTCGTCGACGTAATGGAACGTATTGACAGAGCGGGAGGTGGATTTGAACCTCGGTCGTTCCGCGTCGCTTCACTCCCTGCTTCAAATCCACTCCGGACGATATTTGCCGAACTCAGCACTGCTCGACGATAAAACGTCTCGCAGTATTGAGTTCGGCAAAAGTATAGCGGGAGGTGGATTTGAACCACCGGTCTGCGGGTTATGAGCCCGCCGGAATCTCCTGGCTATCCCATCCCGCTACCACATCGTACCGCCGTCCGCTAGTTAAGGGTTGCGTTTCGGGAGCCCTGTGGGGATTCCTGTCATCGATGGACGCGCCACGTGAAGTAGCTCTCCGCGAGGAAGTTCACGACGAAGCCACAGGCGATGCCGACAGCGTTCGCTGGCAGGTACGACAGACCAGCATAGCGTACCAGCAAGACGAGGACGGTCGTTGCGACGACGAGTCCGCCTGTCCGCACGAGGTTGGACGTGAGCAGCCGCCTGACCGTCGGCCGAAGACCGGTTCGTCCCCACTCCGAGAACGTCCACCGTTCGTTGACGACGAACATCACGATGATCGCCGCCTCGGCGCCGACGAGCTTGCCGGCCGCGGGCGAGTACCCGTGGAACTCGACGAGCAGGTACAGGAGCGCGAAATCGACGGTCGTACCGGCAAATCCGACGGCGGCAAACTGCGCGAGGCGGCCGCTGTTGACCAGCCCTCGGATGCGGCTCTGGACGATCTCCAGCGAGGATTCACCGGACATCAGTGGCGGAGCGGCACAGCACCTCCGTGGTGCTCTCGTGTGTTCCGGCCTCTCTCGATCGCGTTGCGACGCACCATCTTTCCAGACTCTTTTGCTTGCGAGGTTAAAAGGTTCGGCCGCGAGAAAGTGCGCAACGACTAACTTTGCCTCCGACGAGACACTGGTATGACGCGGATCGCGCTCATCGCACACGACGAAGAGAAGCCCTCGATGATCGAATTTGCGAGCAATCACGAGGAGACGCTCGCACAGTTCGATCTGACAGCGACGGGAACGACCGGTAAGCGTCTGATGGAAGAGACCGATCTCGAGGTCGAACGCAAGGAGTCGGGACCGCTGGGCGGCGATATGATGATCGGCGCCGAGGTCGCCGACGGCAGCATGGACGGAATCATCTTCCTGCGCGATCCGTTGACCGCACAGCCCCACGAGCCCGACATCTCGGCGCTGCTGCGGATCTGTGACGTCAAAGACACCGCGCTGGCGACGAACCGTGCCTCCGCGGAGTTCCTCATCGAGGGACTCGCGGATCAGTAGCGCGATTTAGCCCGCGCGCTGGACGACGCTAACATCGCCGGCGTCGTAGCGCTCGACGTCGAGGAAGTGGGGGATATACTCTCGTTTCTCGTAGGTCTCGCGTTCGCCCTCGGTGCCGGCGACGCACCACAGCTGGACCTCCTCGGGGCCGTGCCACTCGCCGTTGCGGTTGATCTGGAACAGCGTCAGTTCCTCGCCGTCTATCTCGACGACGCCGTTTTTCCGGACGCCGGGGTCCCCAGTGATGATGAGACGCTTCATGACCGGGGTTTCGGACGAACGCCAATTAAGCGCTTCGAGACTCCGCGGGCTGACGGGGCCGTTCCGAACCAAACGCGTTTTAAGCGACGGTGGCCAACGACGTTCCAAGGAGATCGATATCTATGGAGATGCCACGCCGATTCAACACGTACTGCCCGCACTGTAACGAACACCACCAGCACGAAGTCGAGAAGGTCCGCCGCGGCCGCGAGACCGGCATGAAGTGGATCGACCGACAGGAGCGACGCAACAAGGGCATCGGTAACGACGGTAAGTTCTCGAAGGTGCCCGGTGGTGACAAGCCCACCAAGAAGACCGACCTCAAGTACCGCTGTGGCGACTGCGGCAAGGCCCACCTCCGAGCGGGCTGGCGCGCCGGCCGACTGACGTTCCAAGAGTGATTATTATGGCAGGAAACTATTTCAGCGTTGCATGCCCCGACTGCGAAAACGAACAGGTCGTCTTCGGTAAGGCTTCCAGCGAGGTCGCCTGCGCCGTTTGTGGACACACGCTCGCACGCCCGACCGGCGGCAAGGCCGCCTTCGAAGGCGAAGTCCTCGAGACCGTCGAGGCGCGGTGAGCGTCCCGAGGTGATCCCGAATGCAATATAGTGGCTGGCCCGAATCCGGGGAACTCGTGGTCGGAGAGGTCGACGAGATCGAGGACTTCGGCGTCTTCGTGGACCTCAAAGAGTACGAGGACAAGCGCGGTCTCACCCACGTCAGCGAGGTCGCTTCCGGCTGGATCAAGAACGTCCGGGATCACGTCCGCGAGGGACAGACTGTCGTCGCCAAGGTCTTAGATGTCGACGAGGACGCCCAGCAGATCGACCTCTCGATCAAGGACGTCAACGACCACCAGCGCTCGGACAAGATCCAAGAGTGGAAAAACGAGCAGAAGGCCGACAACTGGATGCTGCTCGCGTTCGGCGAGGACATCGGCGACGACGAGTACGCTCGGATCGCAAACGAACTCCTCGCCGAGTTCGGCAGCCTCTATGCCGGCTTCGAGGAGGCCGCGATCCACGGCCACGAAGCGCTCGAACCGACCGACCTCGACGACGACGATATCGACGCGCTCGTCGAAACCGCACGCGAGAACGTCTCGGTGCCCTACGTCAACGTCACCGGCTACGTCGACCTCGAATGTGGCACCAGCGAGGGCGTCGACGCGGTCAAGGAGGCCCTGCAGGCCGCCGAGGGCAACGGCGAAGTGCCCGACGAGGTCGATCTGGAAGTGACCTACGTCGGCTCGCCCGAGTACCGCATCAAGGTGCGAGCGCCCAACTACAAGACCGCCGAGTCCCAGCTCGAAGACAGCGCCGACCGCGCCGTCGCGGCCATCGAGGAGATCGGCGGCACCGGCGGCTTCCACCGCGAGCGACGCACCGAAGAAGAGTAATCGACGATGAAGGCGGATCTCCGGGTGTGTTCGGCGTGGCGAAATCGCCACGAACGCCCGGTGTACACCCTTTCTGCGAGCTGTCCGGAGTGTGGCGCCGACGCCGTCAACAGCGCTCCCGCTCCCTTCGATCCCGAGGACTCCTACGGGGAGTACCGACGCTCACTTAAGCGCCGCGCCCGGGAGTAAGCCGTATGGACGAACTCGATATCGAGTCGGTAGCGGACGCCGAACTGGACGATCCGGTGCTGGTCGAGGGGCTGCCGGGCGTCGGCCACGTCGGCAAACTCGCCGCCGAGCACCTGCTCGACGAGTTCGACGGGACGCTCGTTCGTCGCGTCTACTCCGAGCACTTCCCACCGCAGGTCGAGGTCGGGGGTGACGGCGTCGCCGAACTCACGAGCGCCGAGTTCCACGCCGTCGAGACCGAGGGCCGCGATCTGCTGGTCCTGACCGGCGACAATCAGGCCCAGAGCAACGAGGGTCACTACCGGCTGACTGATGCCTTCCTCGACGTGGCCGAGGACTTCGGCGTCGAGGCGGTGTACGCACTTGGCGGCGTCCCGACGGGCGAACTCATCGAGGAGTACGACGTGCTCGGCGCCGCCACCGCCGAGTCGCTCGTCGAGGATCTCGAAGATGCTGGCGTCGACTTCCGCGAGGACGAACCCGCCGGCGGCATCGTCGGCGTCAGCGGCCTCCTGCTGGGGCTGGGCGAGCGCCGCGGCGTCGATGCCGCCTGTCTGATGGGCGAGACCAGCGGCTATCTGGTCGATCCCAAGAGCGCACAGGCCGTACTGGAGATCCTGCAGGACCAACTCGACTTCGAGGTCGACTTCGCCGATCTGGAGGACCGCGCCGAGGAGATGGAGGAGGTCATCGGCAAGATCCAAGAGATGGAACAACAACAGCAGCCGAACGTGCCGAGCGACGACGACCTGCGCTACATCGGCTGAGACAGCCTTTTTTCGACGCCGAAATTCGGATTCGACTGGTTTGAACGCCCCGCTCGCCGACTCCCAGCGACGGCATCGTATACCACGGCTTATATTATACCGAGGGCTGAGAGTCAGACCATGGACCGCGTTGCAGTCATCGGCGCGTCGATGACGAAGTTCGGGCAGCGCGACGCTTGGATCCGCGAGCTGCTCTCGCAGGCCGGCGAGGAGTGTCTCGCGGACGCCGACGTCGAGCCCGACGAGATCGACCACCTGTACGTATCGAACATGGCCAGCGGCGAGTTCGAGGGCCAAGGCGGCACCCCGAACCTGCTCGCTCACGACCTCGGCGCCATTCCGGCCTACACCGAGCGCATCGACCAGACCAGCTCCAGCGGCGGCGCGGGCATCTACGCCGCGTGGCGCTCGATCGCAAGCGGCGCCAGCGACATGACGCTGCTGGTCGGCGGGGAGAAGATGACCCACAAGACGACCGCCGAGGCGACCGACGTAATCGCCTCGATCACCCATCCCGCCGAGTACAAGCACGGCCTGACGCTGCCGAGTTTCGCGGGCATGACCGCCCGGCGCTACCTCCACGAGCACGACGCGCCCCGGGAGAGCCTCGGGAAGGTCGCCGTCAAGAACCACAAGAACGGCGTCGACAACCCCAACGCCCAGTTCCAGAAGGAGGTCGGCCTCGACACCGTCCTCGAATCACCGATCGTCGCCGACCCGCTGCGCCTGTACGACTTCTGCCCGATCACGGACGGAAGCGCGGCGCTGTTGCTCTGTCCCGAATCGGTCGCAAAAGAGCACGCCGACGAGTACGCCGTCATCTCGGGCATCGGCGGCGCGACCGACACCCACGTCGTCCACGAGCGCGACGACCCCACCGTGATGGGTGGCGTCGTCGACAGCGGGGAAGAGGCCTACGAGATGGCCGGTATCGGCCCCGACGATATCGACGTGGCCGAGCTCCACGACATGTTCACCATTCTGGAGTTCCTCCAGATGGAGGGGCTGGGCTTCGCCGAGCAGGGCGAGGCGTGGAAGGAGATGGACAAAGGGACGACCGAGCGCGACGGCGAACTGCCGATCAACACGTCCGGCGGACTCAAGTCCAAGGGCCATCCGCTGGGCGCCAGCGGCATCGCACAGGCCGTCGAGATCTACGAGCAGGTGCTCGGCGAGGCCGGCCCGCGGCAGGTCGACGCCGATGTCGGGCTGGCGTGTAACGTCGGCGGCTTCGGCAACTGCGTCATCACCACGATCATGGAGGCAGCACAATGAGCGACGAGCCACCGATGGAAGCACAGCGCTACGAGGACGGGTCGATCTCCTACCCGACCCACCCCCGGAGTCTGAACGGCGCCGAGCCCACCGAGACGATCGACCTCAGCGAGTACACCGCCGAGGTGGTCACGTGGACCGAAAGCACCGCGACGCCGCCGGGCGTTCGCCAGCCCAACACGATCGCAATCGTCGAGTTCGACGTTGACGGCGAGCGCGTGCGCGCGGTCGGGCAGGTCGTCGAGGACGCCGACGTGGAGATCGGCGACGAAGTCGAGCCGGTGTACGCCGAGGAACTCCGCGAGCCCGGCGCCGGCATCAAAGAGCCGGAAAGTCAGGAGTGGGACGGGTACCGCTTCCAGCCTGTCCAGTGAGCGCGTCGGCGCGAACAACAGGCTGGGAGTGGAGGTTCCGACCGACACAGTGAGCGCGTCGGCGCGAGCAGTAGGTTCGGAGCGAAGGTGAGAGCCTGTCCAGTGAGCGCGTCGGCGAGTTCCCTTCGCCTACGTAACATTTTATTGGCGGTGTGCGAAACCCATTCGTATGACTGACACGGCCGAGCGGAGGCTGATACTTCAGGACCTCATGCTCGCGGCCTCGAACCTCGTTATGTTCCTCCTGCTGGACGGGACGCTCTCGGCGACCGGCGAGTGGTGGATCGCCGCGGTCGTCGCACTCGTCAGCGGCGGTCTGTTCGCCGCGGCGGATCGAACCCGCGCAGGGTTGTGGGCGTTGTTCGTCGCCGGGGTGGCCGCTATCGGAGGGATCGTCTGGATGACGACCCTCGACGCGCCTCCGGTTGGCGGCTTCACGCGGCTCTTTCTCGGCCTCGCGCTCGGGCTGGGCGGCAACAGATTCGTCTTCGGCGTCGTTCGGCCGGTGCCCGAATTCCGGCGTCGACGACAGGCGAGCGCCAAATGAATGGGCCACAATCAGACAAAGCGGCGGTTGACCTTCGCGCACGCTTTTCAGCACGACCGGCCCCGGCAGCGACGGCGCGCTCGACGCCGGCTACGCTTCGTCCTCCTCGTCCTCGTCGTCGTACTGATCCTTGATCGACTGGAGTTCGGCGTCCACGTCGACCTGCGGACCGGTGTTTTCGCTGCTCTCCTGCTCGCCGCCGTCGCTGGTGCCTTCCTCGTCAGCTTCGCCGTCACCGTCGCTCGACGCCGAAATGCCCGCGTCGCGCTCGGCCTCGCGCTCACGACGCCGTTGTTCGTCGGCGGTGTCTTCGGCGTCACGCACCTGTGCTTCGAGGTCGTCCCGCAGTTCGCGTGCTTCGGTCAGAATCTCGCGGGCGGTTTCCTCTCGTGGGAGTGACCCCTCCTCGACGGCTGTCTGGAGTTCGTCCAGCGCGTCGTCGAGACGGTCCAGCGTTTCGCGGCCGATCCGGTTGGCGCCCTCGCGCACGACCCGGCCGCCCTCGCGGGCCCGATCGGCGGCTTCGGTGCCCTGATCGCGCGCTCGGCGTTCCGTCTCGGCGAGCCGGATCGCCTTCTGGACGGCTTCGAGTAGCTTGATGTTGACTTCGAGCACGGCGATCGTCGCCGGAATCGCCACCTCGTCGGTGAATCGCAGGACCTCCCGCGGCGTCGGCGGGCGGGGGAGACCGAGGGGGCCCCGCGGCGGCCGGCGACGCGGACCGACCTCGTCGCGGAGGTCGCGCAGGGAGTCCGCGAGTTCACCGGCCGTCCGGGCGAGCTCCTCGTCGCTGGCGTCGGACCTGTCGCTCATGCCTTCGCGTTGGCGCGGCCACGACAAAAATGAGGCGGTCGGATCAGTCGTCGTCGCCGCTCGCGCTGACGCCGGCGAGGATTTCGTCCACGTCGGCGTGGTCGGCCAGCAGCGCGCGCATGCGCTCGACGGTCGTCGCGTCGCGGGTCCGCCCCTCGCTGACGACGCCCTCGGCGCGGTCGATGGTGGTGAGGGTGTCGGTCTGGACGACCAGAATCGGGACGCCCTTCTCCTCTGCCTTGCCGACGACGGCGCCGGAGGGCCGGTGGCCGCCGGTGAGGATCAGACACTCGACGCCCGGCGCTTGCAGCGCGGTCGTCTGGATGTCCGAGCGGTCACCGCCGGTGATGACGGCGGCGTCGCGGGTGCGCCGGAAGTGCCGAAGCGCGGCGTCGCTGCCCATCGCGCCGACGCTGAACCGCTCGACGTAGGCGTCGGTCGGCACGTCGGTCAGCACGTCGGCGCCGAGTTCGTCGGCCAGATCGCCGACGGTGATGCCGGCGAGATCCTGCTCGCGGGGCAGCGCGCCGAAGACCGGCACGTCCTCGCCTTCGAGGAACGGCGTGATGTCGGTCTCTAGCTGGTCGAACGCGTCGTCGGTGACGGCGTTGAACAGCACGCCCGCCAGCCGGTCTTCGAGGCTGCGAGCCGCGGCGAGCACGTCGTCGGCGTCGCCGGGATGGCCGTAGCCAGCTAGCACCAGCACCTCGGCGTCGAGCAACTCGGCAACGTCGGCGTCGGTCAGATCGACGATGCCGCCGGTCGTCAGCGAGCCGCCGCCCTCGACGATCATCAGGTCGCGGCCGGCCGACAGCGAGTCGAAGTGCTCGCTGACCTGTTCGCGGAGGTCCTCGGCGGACTCTTGGCCGCGAACCGCCTGCTCGATGAACGTCGGCGAGTAGACGACGGGTTCGAGCTCGTGCATCTCGGCGTCGAGATCGAGCAGCTCGCGGGCGAGCATGGGATCTTCGTCCAGCGTCTTCCCGACGCGGCTGCGCAGGCGGGTGCCCTTCGGTTTCATGTAGCCGACATCGAGGCCGCGTTCGCGGGCCAGCAGCCCGAGCGCGACGGAGACGGCTGTCTTTCCGGTTCCTTCTTCGGTCGAGGTGACGAGTATCGTCTTGGTCATAGTTCCTCCGTGTCAACGGTGAGTCTGAGGTCGATCGCCTGTACGCCGTCGGGGCCCGCCACGAGCGGGTTCACGTCGAGTTCCAGTATCGCCGGGAAATCGGTCGCCAGTTGCGAGAGCCGCTGGAGTGTCTCGACGACGGCGTCGAGATCGGCCGGCGTGCGTCCGCGGGCGCCCCGCAGCAGCGGCGCGGCCTGAATGTCGTCGATCATCTCCGTGGCTTCGGGTTCGCTGATCGGCGCGATCTTCACTGTGGTGTCCTCTAGGACCTCGACGAAGATCCCGCCGAGGCCGAAGAGGACCATCGGTCCGAACTGCGGATCGCGGTTCAGCCCGACGATCGTCTCAGTGCCGGCGTCGAGGTCGGCCATCTCTTGGACCTGCACGCCGGTGATCGAGGCGTCGGGCTGGTAGTTGTGCGCGCGGGTAACGAGATCCTCGTAGGCGTCGTAGACGTCTTCGGTCTCGACGCCGACTTTGACGCCGCCGATGTCGGACTTGTGGAGGATGTCCGGCGAAACGATCTTCATCACGACCGGCCCGTCGATGCCTTCTGCGACCGACTCTGCCGCTTTGGGGGAGTCGACGACATCGCCTTCAGGCGTCGGGACGCCGTAGGCATCGAGCAGCTCCATCGCTTCGACGCCGAGCCGGTTGTCGTCGCGGTCCTCGGCGCGCTCGAGAATCTCGCGTGCGCGCTCGCGGTCCACGTCGAAGTCGGCGGGCGCCTCGTGGTCGCGCCGGCTCACGTCGCGGTACTCCGAGAGGGCGCCGACGCTGCGCACTGCGCGGGCCGGATCGAAGTAGTTTGGAACGCCGCTGTCTTCGAGCACTTCGGCGGCCTCCTCGGTGCTCTCGCCGCCCATCAGCGCCGTCACGATCGGCGCGTCGTACTCGTCCCGAACGTCGGCGACGATGTCTGCCAGTTCCTCGAAATCCAGCACTGCCGTCGGCGCCGCGACGATGATCGCCGCACCGACGCCGTCGTCTTCGAGCGAGATTTCGAGGGCCTCGCGGAACCGCTCTGCAGGGGCGTCGCCGAGCACGTCGACGGGGTTGTAGATGTTCCCCTCGTCGGGGAGCATCTCGCCGTACGTTTCGAGCGTCTCGTTCGAGAAGTCAGCGAGACCGAGCCGCGAGTCGCCGATGGCGTCAGTCGTCATCACGCCCGGGCCGCCGGCGTTGGTGATCACGGCAACGTCGTCGCGCTCGGGGACGGGCTGGCCCGAGAGCATCTGCGCGTAGTCGAACATCTCCTCGACGGTGTTCACCCGGAGGACGCCAGCCTGATCGAGTCCGGCTTCGTAGGCCTGCTCGCTGCCGGCGATCGTCCCCGTGTGCGAGGACGCCGCCTGCGCGCCGGCCTCGGTCCGTCCGGACTTCACGAGCACGATCGGCGTGTCCTCGGACACCTCGCGAGCCGTGTCGATGAACTCCCGCCCGTGGTCGATCCCTTCGAGGTAGCCGATGATCACGTCGGTCTCGGGGTCGTCGCCCCACTCGCGGATGAAGTCCGTCTCGTCGAGGACGGCCTCGTTGCCCAGCGAGACGATGTCTTTGAACCCGAGGTCCTGATCGTTCGCCCAGTCGAGCACGGCCGTGATGAACGCGCCCGATTGACTCATAAAGGAGATCGAGCCCTCCAGCGCGTTCTCGGGGCCGAACGTCGCGTTGAGCCCGCTGGTCGTGCTCATGATCCCGATGCTGTTGGGGCCGACGAGGTTCATATCGTACTCCTCGGCGACCTCGATCAGCTCGCGCTCGCGGGCGGCGCCCTCGCTGCCGGTCTCGCTGAAGCCGGCGGTGATGACGACCACGTCGTCGACGCCTTCCTCGCCGGCCTCGCGGACAGCATCGACCACGATACCCGGCGGAACGACCACCACGGCGAGGTCGACTGGCGGCGCGTCCGCCAGCGATTCATAACAGTCCAGTCCCAGCACCGCGTCACGGTTCGGGTTTATCGGAACGACGCCTCCGTCGAAGTCGGCCTGCAGATTGGTCAGGATCGCACGTCCGACAGATCCTTCCCGGTCTGTGGCGCCGACTACGGCCACGCGCTCCGGCCCGAACAGGTCCGATAACGCTCCCATCGCTAGTCGGTACTGATGATATCCACTACAAAAAGCACCCCGACCTCTCTCGCATTATAAGAACGTCGAACATATTCGGAAGCTACTTTGGCACTAAGATACGGTTGAGAAGAATTCTTCACGTTCGTACGTTTACGTCGTCGTCACACGACGTACCGATCGGCTACCGTCGCCGCGGCGTACAGTCCGATGGCGATGAGCACGATCGCGCCGCTTGCGGCCACGTCGTTGGTGTACGACAGCGTGACACCCGAAAAAACCGACAGCTCGGCGACCACGATCGAGAGCAGCACCGACGCCTTGAAGCTCGGCGCGATCTGGCCTGCCGCGGCGACGGGAACCACCAGCATCGCTGCGACGAGGATCACACCCATAATCTGCATCGCCGCGACGATGACGAGGGCGGTCAGCACGACCAGCAGACTGTTCTGCAGGTCGACGTCCAGCCGCGCGACCCGGGCCGCGCTCTCGTCGAACGTGATATACAGCAGGTGCTTGTAGCTGACTGCGACGACGCCGCCGACGAGCGCGGTCAGGGCGGCCATGATCCGGACGTGGTGCCACGAGACGGTGCTGATCGAGCCGAAGATGTACTGATTGATGCTGACGGCGATCCCGCCGGTCAGGCTGATCACGACGGTGCCCAGCGCGAACCCGCCCGAGAGGACGATTGCCATCGACACGTCGTTGTAGGCGTCCGTTCGGTCGGCGAGGAACTGGATCACCAGCGCCGCCAGCGCAGAGACGACCAGCGCCGAGAGGAACGGCGAGACGCCGCCCCAGCCCAGCCCGTCCCGGACGTAGACGCCGATAGCGACGCCGGCGAAGGCGACGTGAGCCAGCGTATCGCCGATAAAGGCCATCCGCCGGTAGACCAGAAACGAGCCGACAAGCGGCGCCAGAATGGCGACGAACAGCCCGGCCAACAGCGCGCGCTGCATGAACGAGTAGCTGAGCATCTCGACGAGCGTTCCGAGCATCACTGGTCACCTCCGTGGTCGTGGGCCGAGTGATCGTGTTCGAGCACTCGCTGTCCGGCGCCGTAGGCGTCGGCGAGCGCGTCGCTTTCGGCAAAGCCCTCCGGATCGCCGTGGTAGTGGACGCGCTGGTTGATACACGCGACGGTCGTCGCGTACTCGGTGACCGTGCCGATGTCGTGTTCGATCAGCACGATGGCGATGCCGCGGTCGTTGAGTTCGGCCAGCAGATCGTAGAAGGCGTCCCGCGATTCGGCGTCGACGCCGACCGTCGGCTCGTCGAGAGCGAGGAGGTCAGCCTCGCAGGCCAGTGCTCGGGCGATGAACACGCGCTGGCGCTGGCCGCCGGACAGTTCGTCGAGCTTGCGACTCGCTAGGTCGGAAACACCGACTGTCTCCATGGCGTCCTCGACCGCGTCGCGGTCGTCGGCGTCCAGTCGTCCGTAGCCGGCGTGGGGAAACCGGCCCATCGTGACCGCCTCGGAGACGGTCACTGGGATCGACTGGTCCAGACTGGTCGTTCCCTGTGCGACGTAGCCGATCCGGTGGCCGTCGTCGAACGCCTCGGCAGGTTCGCCGAACAGCTCCGCCGTCCCCGAATCCGGCGACTCCAGCCCCAGCGCGATCCGAAGCAGCGTCGACTTTCCCGAACCGTTTGGACCGACCAGACCCAGAAACTCCCCTTCCTCGATCGAGAGATCGACCCCTTCGAGCACCGGCACTTCCGTGTACGAGAACGTCACGTCCTCCAACTCGACGACGCTCATGCGGCCCCCAATGCTTTCTCGAAGGTGTTCAGGTTGACGTTTCGCATCACGTCGATGTAGCCCCAGTCTTGCTCGATCCACTCCTCTTTCATGCCCGATAGCGCAGAGATCGTCAGGTACTCGCTTGCGTCGGTATTCTCGACGAGTTGTTCGGCCGCGCGGTCGGACTCCATCGCCGGCGTCAGGACGTACTCGATGTCGTGCTCCGCGATCGTCTCTTGGGCCTCGCTGATCGCCTGATTGCTGGGCGTGTCGTCGGGCGAGATGCCCGAGAGCGCGTGGACGGTGAAGCCGTAGCGCGCGCCGGTGTATTGGAACGCGTTGTGACCCGCGACGAGCACGTGAGATTGGTCGCCACCAGACAGACGTGACTGGTAGCTCTCGTGGAGGTCGTCGATTTCGGACTTGTACGCGGTGGCGTTCTCGCTGAAGGCGTCTTCGGCGTCCGGAACGGCCTTGATTAGTCCGTCCCGGATGTTGTCGACGGCCTGTTTCGCTCGCATCGGATCGAGCCAGAAGTGTGGATCGCCAGTCCCGTGGCCATGGTCGTGGCCGTCGTCCCCGCTCTCGTTGCCGTGCTCTTCCTCGTGACTCGCGTTCGTCCCCAGCAACTCGATGCCGTGCCGAGCGGGGACGACCGTCACGCCGGCATCGTCAGCCCGGAGGTTGTTCACGATGTCGTCGGCCCACGGCTGGAACCCCTCGCCCATGTAGACGAACGCCGCCGACTGGTAGATCCCCTTTTGAACTTGTCCGGAGGGTTGCCAGCCGTGGCCGTGCTGCCCGAACGGGACGATGCTCTCGGCGTTAGTCTCGTCCCCGACGATCTGGTCGGCGAAGTCGTACAACAGGTAAAACGACGCCTCCACCCCACTTCCGGGCGATGAATCGAGATTGAGGGCGTCGGTACAGCCAGCCAGTGCACCCGTGGTCAGCGCCCCTGCTCCCGCCGTCAGGATGTCGCGTCGTGTCGTGTTCATACTCACGTATCGTCACCGGTCGAATAAAAGTGTTATTATACACGAGCACCATCTTAATAACTCGTGATATGGTTGGGGTCGGTGTTAATAATCGAGTAGCGGGACTGCCTCCTCGCCGTCGGCGTCGACACGCGAGCCTGGTGATTCGTTCTGTCGAAAAACACGACAGCCACATGTGTATCGACCGACTTACTGAACGTCGATCGTCCCGACCATCCCTTGGGACTCGTGGGGCTCGCAGACGTACTCGTAGGTACCGGTGGTCTCGAACGTGTGCTCGTACTCGAACCCGGTGTTCTCGATCGGTTGGTGGCCCTGCCAATTGGCGCCGTCGGGCTGGCTCGTCGGAACGACGTTGTGGTTGTCCGACTCCCACGTCCAGCGGACGGTCGTTCCTGGCGCGATCGAGAGCTGGGCGGGCTCGAATATGAACTCGCCGCCCGGCCCGGCGAGCACTTGCACCGTCCCTCCATCGCCGGTCTGGTTGCCACCTGTTTGATTGCCACCCGTCTGATTGCCGTCGGTCTGGTTGGTTCCGGTTTGGTTATCTCCAGTCTGGTTCCCGTCAGTCTCGTTGTCGACGCCGTCCCCCGTCTCGTTTCCGTCTGCGGGTTCTTGCTCGCCGTCCCCTCCACCGTCCGTACAACCGGCGAGCGCCACGCCCGCGAGGACGCCGCTAGCGCGCAGAAACGTTCTCCTGTCGACGCTGGATTGATCGTCCATGAGCGGCTAGATCTAGACGTAACGGCGTCAAAAGGGTGTTATCGGGTCGCTTACCGACACGCGCGGGACTCGTTCCGATCTGTTGTCGGTTGGCCGCGAATCGGTGGTCGAAGTGTCGCTATGCCGTCAGGCTGACTGCTTGATCGTCTCTAAGTGCTCCTCGTAGGCGCTTCGGCAGGTCGACGAGCAAAATTCCCGCTGTTGGCCGTCGATCTCGACGGCGACACCGTCGCCCTCGATACTCGACCCGCATTCCTCGCACGTGGCGTCGATGCCTGGACCGTCAATGTGGGGCTGCCACGCCGAATCGACGAGCAATCGAACGTCGTACTCGACGACGCGTCCGAGGTCGACTGCCTCGGTCAGGACCGAGTGGATCTCGGCTTCGTCGACGGTTGCCTTCGCGACGACGTGGGCGTCCGCCGTCGCGAAGACGTGCTCGATACACTCGATTCCGGCCAGTTCGTTCATCACCTGCGTCTCGAACCCCGGACGCAGATGAACGTCGACGAGGACGCCGACGCCGTCTCGGAGTGTCGACCGGTCGACATCGAGCGTGAACCGCTCGATCACGCCCAGATCCTCAAGTCGGTCGACGCGGTCCGACACCGTCGGGGGCGAGACGCCGACCTTCTCGGCGATTTCGCTGTACGGCCGCCGCGAGTCCTCCGCGAGTAACTCCAGAATGTTCAGATCCGTGTCGTCCAGTTCGACCATACGCCGGGATTCAGTGTATTCACATAAACTACTTTCGACATTCCTTTCCTAAATTTATCGGAGAATATTCCACTCGGCGCCCAATATACCCGACTCTAAATTATATTCGTGTGTTTAGTGCCAGTATAACTGGAATCTTGCTTTTGGCGATTACTATCAGCTATCACCCCGTCCGATTCTCGTGCCGATCGACAGCTACGAGAGCGTCGGCTTCGTACGACTCGGCGTGTACAAACTCGGTCACTACGGCGTCTCGCTGGGGCTGTATGCACCCTGTAGTGCTTGGCTTCTCCGCCGAGAACTCCCCGCCCTCGCCGTTCTCGGCGGCGCCGCCCTCCTGCGGCTGACGATGCTGCCTGACGCCGACACTCGCCTGCCGATGGTCTCCCATCGTGGCCCAACCCACACAGTTCTGTTCGCGCTCGCGGTCGGCGTCGCCGTCGGTCTCGTATCGGAGTTGGCAATCGCGCCGACGCTCGGCGGGCTCGACGCCGCAGCGTTTGCAGCCGTACCGGGCTTTCAGACCGGACTCGGCGGATTCGGATTTTTCATCGGGACCTTGGCGATCGTCTCGCACCTGCTCGCGGACGTGATTACGCCGATGGGAATCAGACCGTTCTGGCCGATCTCGGGCCGATCGTTCACGCTCGACATTACGCCGGCCAAGAACACGCTGGCCAACTACGCGCTGCTGGCGCTCGGCACGCTCTTGTCGGCCAGTGCGATCCTGACAGCGCTCTGAGCGGCGGCGCCCCGGCGCCACGCTCACCGTCCCCCGGCTGCCGGAGTCCACATCCTATTTAATCGCGGCTGTCCAACGGTCGTGCGATGGAACGGGGTTCGGCCGACGTATTCGACGAGCTCGGAACGCTGGGCATCGAGGAGGAGTTTTTCGTCGTCGACGAGGACGGCCGTCCCACGTCGGGCACGGACGAACTCGTCTACGACTCGACACCCCCGGAGATTCTGGAAGGCCGCCTCGACCACGAGCTGTTCAAGTTCGTCGTCGAGACGCAGACGCCGAAGATCGACTCGCTCGACGATGCCGCCGCGACGCTCTCGGCGGTCCGTACGGCGCTGGTCGAGCACGCCGCGGCGCAGGGGTTCCAGATCGCCGCTGCCGGCCTCCATCCGACCGCGAAGTGGCGCGATCTCGAGCACGCCGAAAAGCCCCGCTATCGAGCGCAACTCGATCGGATCCAGTATCCCCAGCACCGCAACACGACGGCCGGGCTGCACGTCCACGTCGGCGTCGACGACGCCGATAAGGCGACGTGGATCGCCAACGAGCTTCGGTGGTATCTCCCACCGATGCTGGCGCTGTCGGCAAATTCGCCGTACTGGAACGGCTTCGACACGGGGCTGCAGTCGGCCCGGGCCAAGATTTTCGAGGCCCTGCCAAACACCGGGATGCCGACTCGCTTCGAGGACTTCGAGGAGTACCGACAGTTCGAGGAGACGATGATCGAGTCGGGCTCGATCAACGACCGCGGCGAGTTGTGGTACGACGTGCGACCCCACTCGGGCATCGGCACCGTCGAGGTGCGCACGCCCGACGGACAGGCCGACGAGGGCCGCATCATGGCCTTCGTCGAGTACGTCCACGCGCTCGTGATGGATCTCGCGGCCCGCTACGAGGATGGCGAGTCCGGCACGGAGATCCGCCGCGAACTACTCGACGAGAATAAGTGGCGCGCGATCCGGTACGGGCAGGAGGCCTCGTTCGTCCGACCGGATGGCGACGTGGTCGATCTGGGCGAACTCGTTGAGGCCGAATGCGAGCGCCTCGGCGTCTCCGGCATCCGCGAACTGTACGACGCCGAAAGCGGGGCCGAGAAACAACGGCGGCTGCTCGAATCTGAGGGCGAGAACGCGCTGTGCGAGTCGCTGCTGCTCTAAACAAGGCTTTTATTCCCGTGTGACTTTTGTCCTTCTAGAAAGGACATGTCTTCGCACAACTCCGACGACGGCGACGAAGAATCGGACGCTCCCACGGCGGAGGGCGGAGAATCCAGCCCTCGCGATCGTATCGAACAGGAGGCAGACCGCGCCGTCGAGCAGTTCGACCAAGGCGTCGTGGATCTGCTGTCGTGGATCCTCGACACCGAGACCCGAGCGCGTATCTTCGTGTACCTCCGTCAACACCCCGCGAGCACGAGCGAGGAGATCGCCGAGGGAACCGGACTGTACCCGAGCACCGTCCGCGAAGCGCTGGCCGAACTCCACGACGAGGAGAAAGTAAAGCGCCACAAGCGCGAGAGCGAGGGCGCCGGCAACAACCCCTACGAGTACACCGCGATTGCCCCCAGCGAACTCGTCGGCGGCGTCGCTGGACAGGTCCAATCGGAGCTCAACACGGTGTTCAACCTCGACCAGTACATCGGCCGCGAGTCCTCGACGCTCGGGGACGCCGACGAACCGGTCACGATCACCGTCGACGACGCCGACAGCGCGGCCGCCGACGAAGAGAGTGATGCGGACGACATCGCCGACGCTGACGGAGATGGCGACGCGGACGACGACGCCTGACCCACGCTGATCGGACTACCGGACTCCGACTATTTTTAAGCCTCGACCGCATGAACGACGGGTATGGATGTCGCGCTGGGAGGCACGTTCGATCCGGTCCACGATGGCCACCGGGCCCTGTTCGACCGCGCGTTCGAACTGGGTAACGTCACGATCGGCCTGACCAGCGACGCGCTCGCGCCGAAGACTCGCTCGGAAGACCGGTACGTCCGCCCCTACGACGAACGGCGCGACGACCTCGCGGCCGAACTAGAAGCCTACGCCGACGAGTACGGCCGCGAGTTCGAGATACGAACGCTGGACGATCCGACCGGCATCGCCACCGAACCGCAGTTCGACTATCTCGTCGTCTCGCCCGAGACAGTCGACGGCGCCGAACGCATCAACGAACTCCGCGAGGACCGCGGGCACGATCCGCTGTCGATCGAGGTCGTCGACCACGTCACGGCCGACGACGGCGAGATCATCTCCAGCACCCGGATCGTCCGGGGCGAGATCGACGAACACGGCAACCTGACGCCCGACAACGACGGCCGCGGGCAGGTCCAGCCGGACTGATCACCAACTCGGCGGCTCCAGTCCCGCCTCGCGCAGCAGCTCCTTCCAGCGCTGTTGAATCGTCAGCCGCGCGACGCCCGCTGCGTCGGCGACGGCACCTTGGGATCGCGCGTCGCTCTCGATCAGCGCGCCGGCGTAGAGGCTGGCCGCCAGCACGGCCCGCTTGGAACGCTCTTTCTCGGGGACGTTCGACAGAAACAGATCGACCGCGGTCGAGCGCGCGTCGGCGTCGAGATCGAGTTCCTCGGCGACGCCATCGAGGCGCTCGATCCACTCCTCGTTCTCGACGCGCTCGCGGGCGCTGTACATCGACGGTGGCTATGGGTTCGAGGGGCTTAACTCCGACTCCGGAGCGACAGGTACTTATTTTTCTCCCCGGAAGTTGCGTGCCGAGCGCGGGTTGCCGAGCTAGGCCAAAGGCGCAGCGCTTAGGACGCTGTCCCGTAGGGGTCCGCCGGTTCAAATCCGGTCCCGCGCATACCGTCTCGAACGTCAGTGAGAGACGTGTCTGCGCAACAAACGGATTTGAACCCTAGAAGACGAACGGAGTGAGTCTTCGTCCGGTTCAAATCCGGTCCCGCGCATTGCTGCTGCGAGCAAGTCCGCGAGCAGCAGCAATCGTAACGATCGGATTTGATGCCCAGAGGACGAGCAACGCGAAGTCCCCGTGGTTCAAATCCGGTCCCCATCTGCACTACATTTGATACCGCGATTGCGCGCTGGCGAGCACGAAGTAGCCTCTACTCTCGCTTAGCCTATGACTCGCCGTCTGTCAACCTGACCCGTTCTGCGAGCAGCCGACTCACCTCCTCGAAGTAGCCCGTTCCCCAGATCGCGACCAGAATCGCCCCGACGGCGTTGAACAGCAGGTCGAGTACGATGTCGGTCGAGCCGTACTGGACGAGCACGGGTTTGCCCCCGATCACGACGGCAAGTCCTTCTGTGGCGAACTCGGCGATCTCCCAGAGGACGCCGAAGGCCAGCACGAACAGGAGGATGAACACGGCGCGCAGGCGCTCTGGGATCACGACGCCGTCGTGTTCTCCCTCGATGGCGACGACGATGGCGTAGCCTGCACCGGCCACCAGCGACGCCGAGACGGTGTGTGCGACCTGATCGAACCAACCGACCGTCGTGTAGAGTTCGAGCACGCCGACTGCGTGAAGCGCGGCGGCGACGCCGATCCACGCCGCCAGCCCGCCACCCATCTCGTAGTCGTACTCGCGACGGAGCACCGACGGGAGTAGCGTGATCGAAAGCGGGATGGCGCTGTTGACGAGCAACCGCAACTGCCCCGACAACACAGCGTAGCCCACGATCAGCGCGAGCAGCACCTGCATGGCGCGGGCGAGGAGCCACCCCCCGGAGTGCGCGTAGTCAGTGTCGAGAACGGTCATCAGGATTCACGTCCGTTGTCTCGTGATCGACTGTCTCGCCGGAGCGCCGGAAATACGCCTCGAACAGCAGGCCGGCCCCGATCCCGACGACGGTGGCGACGATAAGATCCCACATCAATCGGGTCTGGCCGGGGAGCCACGCGGTGCCGAGCAGGCTGTCGGCGGCAAACTGCGCGATCGTCCAGAGGCTCGCGACAGCCATCGTCGTCACGACGACGAAGCCGACGGCGAACCGGGGCGGCATCGCCGCCGAGCTAAAGGAGTCGATCTCGACGGCGATCAGCAGCGCCAGCGTCGCCACCGCCAGATACGTCGCTGCCTGCGTGCCGACGCCAAGCGAACGGCTGACCAGCGGCAGCGCGAGCAACGCGAGCACCTCCCACGCGGCGATGACGCTGGGATCGCGTGCGCCGAGGGGGACCAGCAGCGCGACGGCGGCGGCGACGACGGCAAAGCAGCTCCACAGCAAGCGTCCATCGAGCAGGCTCTCGACTGCAGCGAACGCGATCAGGCCGACGACGCCCCACGCCAGCACGGCGTTGGCGCCGCCGTCGTCGATCACGTCGACGAGAGACGGCATCGTTCGGAGCTACGAGGAACGTGGCGTTAACGGTTCGCCCGCGGGAGGCTGTCAACACTCTATGGAGGCTGTCAACACTCTATGGAGGCTGTCAGCACTCTATCCATCTTCGCCGACCGACGGCGTCGCTGTCCAGCGTTTCGAATCGGAAAAAGCACCCGGGGCAGGCCCAAGGGCGCGTTACTCTTCGTCGGCGTCAGCGTCGTCTTCGTCGTCGCCCTCGTCGAGGAGGTCTTGATCGTCGAGATACTCGCCGATCTCGTCTTTCGTGAGTTCGACGTACTCCTCGCTCTCGGCGTCGACGGTTGCCATCCCGAGCCCGTCGGGACTGAGCGAGCCGTCGTTGACCGAGGCGAGCGCTTCGAGCGCGAGCACGATGCCGGAGTCGAGGTCGCCGCCCTCGTCGTAGTTGTCTTCGAGGTACTGTTGGATCTCGTTGCGGTCGGCGCCCACCGCGAGGGCCTTCCACTCGTAGGGCGTCCCGGAGGGGTCGGTCTCGTAGAGGCGGGGCTCGCCGTTCTCGATGCCGCCGATGATCAGCGCGACGCCGAAGGGCCGGGCGCCGCCGACCTGCGTGTACTGCTGGATGTGGTCGGTGACTTCCTTGGTCAGCGTCTCGACGCCGATCGGCTCGCCGTAGCGCAGGCGGTTGGTCTGGGCGTTCCGGCGCGCGAAGTCGATTAGCTGGCGCGCGTCGGCGACGTGGCCGGCGCTTGCGATGCCGATGTGGTTGTCCGCCTTGTGTAGCTTCTCGACGCTGGTCCCTTCGAGCAGCGGCGATCGGATGCGCTTGTCGACCGCCAGCACGACGCCTTCGGCCGTTCGGATGCCGATGCTCGCGGTGCCGCGCTTGACCGCCTCGCGGGCGTACTCTACCTGATAGAGCCGGCCGTCCGGCGAGAAGATCGTAATCCCGCGGTCGTAGGCCTGCTGTTGGGCTTGTCCCTGCATGGTATCACTTGAAATCGAGTTCCGTCGCGCCGACGAACGAGGATCCGACCCGAACGTCGATCCGGTCGTCGCGCGCCACCGCGGGTCGCTCCTCGCCCTCGAACACGACGTTTCTCTCCTGAGAAAGTTCCGGAGCGCGTCCTAAATACTTTTCTTCACAGGCGCGGATCGTGCCGCTGACGCCCCGGATCCGCACAGCGATCTCGTGGCCATCGATCTCGTCGAGACAGGCCAGTGCCGCGCGCGCTTCGGTGGCGTGACCGTGTCGAGCCCGGACGATCGTCTCGCCTGTGCCGCCGTCGAACGCGAAGTCGAGCACGGTGAGATCTGCGTCTGCGCTCCCGGCGTCGCCGATCAGGTTTTGGGCGGCGTACCACAGCTCTCGCTGGAAGTCCCCCCGGTCGATGTCGGCGTCCGGCCACCCTTCGAGCCCGACTGCTAGGTAGCGCCAGCGCGGCCGCAGATGCTTCGGCAGGTGCTTCATGCCGACTCCCCGTCGGCGTCGCTCGGCTGTCCGGCGCACCGACCGGCGTGGTTATCCAGCGTCGTCATATCGACCCTGTTCGACTCCGGGTTCAATGAACGTCTCGGACTGTATCGTACGGTTGCGCTCGGCGAGTTCCCCCCACTCGCGCAGGCCCGCCTCGATAGCCTCCGAATCGAAGCCGATCACCTCGCCGACGGCCCGAAGCTCTCTGGGCGCGCGCAACTGGAGGTGCGAGCGCGGACCGGCGCTGACGACGTAGGGTGCGTCGTACTGAGTGACGATCTCGCGGAGTTTCCGCAGCTCCTGAATGGCCTGTACTCGCTGGCCGCCGGTCGACCGAAGCACGGGGGCGAGGTCGAACTCGATCCGGACGCCGTTCTCGCGGGCGGCCTTCGCCAGCACGTGGTTGACATCGCCGCTGCCGGCCATCGGGTTGGCGAGCACGTCGACGCGCTCCTGTTCGACGGCGAAGCGATTGAGCGCGTTCGTCCCGCCGTCGACGGCGACGATCGTCCGCTTGCCCCGGTAGTTGCCGATCGCGCCGCTGGCCTGTTCGGGGCCTCCGGCGCGCACCGTGATCCCCTCGACGACGTCGACGCCCGTCGCCTCGGCGATCGCGTCGGCGTCGTAGTCGGCCTTGGCGTCGCTGTGGTTGCACACGACCACGCCGCCGTAGCCGACCCCGCCTGCGGCGTCTGCGAGTCGTGCGACCGTCGCGTCGCCGTCGGGCCTGGCCCGGACCGCCTCGTACATACCACTACGAGCGCCGCGACGGCTCTTTGCAGTTACGCTCCGGAGAAAAGACGAGCCGCCGTCCGCACTGTCCGCCGAGCACCGCTCAGTGCGGCGAGAAGCCGTCGATGACCTCGTCGCAGTCGGGACACGACACCAGCTCCGGCCCCGTGCTCTTTCGACCCGGCGCCGTGTCGCCTCTAGTACGCCTGTGGCTCGCAGTTCCTATCAGATCTGAGTCGCAGTACGGACACTCTTGCATGATTCTCACTCCACGCGGTTCGTGGTAACGATACCCATGTCCATGGCCCACATAATAAGCCTTGTGTCGGGATACCACGAAGAACGCGAGCCGGGGTGCCGAGCGCCCGGCGTGAGGAGTACGTCAGTACGCGCCGTCGCGGACGTTCTCGAACGCCTCGCGGGCGTTCTCGACGGCGGCTTCCTTCTTTGCGGGGTAGGCCTCGACCTTGGCGCGAAGCGTGATGCCTTCGCCCAGCGCCGAGCGGCCCCCGAATGCCGCCTGCTTGTCGAGGCGCAAGAACAGGGACGTGTTGTCGTCGATGCGCTCGTCGAGCTCCTCGATCACGCGCTCGATCTCGTCGACCTCGGCGACCTGTCCGAGCACGTGACGCATCTCGTCGGCGCGCTCGACGCGGGCCGAGAGCACGACGATCCGGTCGCCGTGGTGACCCTCCGTCGGCGCGACCTCGATCTCGAACTCCTCGGGGAGGTAGTGACGGAGCGCCGCTTCGACGCGCTTGTCGTCCTCGGTGGCGTAGCAGAACGTTCGCAGGTCGACGTAGTGAAACGGGACGCTCGGCATCTGGAGTCGTTACTCCGCGGCTTCGAGATTGTCTTCGGGAACGCCCGCTTCTTGGCCCTCCTCGAAGTTCACGGTGTAGGTCTCGTCGCCGAACATCGTCTCCATGACCTGCGTGACCGTCCCTTCCTCGCCGTCGTACTCGCTGTGTTCGTCGTGCAGAATGACGCTGTCGTCTTCTTCGAAGCTCATGGGAGTTGTTTCCTCGCCGGTCTGTAAAAAGGGACTGATTTGCGCGACCCGTTCTCACTCCGCAGCGTCGCGCGTCCGGAGGTAGTGAAACACGTACGTCTGGACGTAGCCGGCGTACGCGTCGTCGCGTCCGGTATCCGACGCCCCATCCGTCTCGACGCCGAACGCCGATCGAATCGCCCGCGACGTTTCCCTGTAGTTGCCCCGGTCGCACTCGGGGTAGTACTCCTCGACGGCGGTCTTGATCCACGTATCCAGCGGCACGGCTTCCAGATAGCCAAGCGAGAACAGCAGGATGCAGTCGGCAACCTTGTCGCCGACGCCGACGAACCGGGTCAACTCCTCGCGCGCGTCCTCGTACGGCAGGCCCGCGGCGTCGCGCGGGTGGGCCTCGCCGCTTGCGACCATTTCGGCCGTTCGGACGACGTAGGGCGCGCGATAGCCCAGCCCCAACTCCCGCAGCTCCGACTCGGTCGCCGCCGCAAGCTGGTCCGGCGTCGGAAAGGCGTGGTAGGTCCGATCCCGGAACTCGACCGCGTCGCCGTACTCGCGGGCCAGCGTCGACACCATCGAGTGGATGCGCGCGACGCGCATCTGCTGGGAGCAGATAAACGCGATCAGCGTCGGAAACGGCGGATCGTCGACGAGGCGCAGCCCGCGAGCGTAGTCGTAGGACGCCTCGACGAGGTCGTCGTCCGGCGCCGACTCGAAAATTTCGGGAAGGTCGTCGTCCAGTCGCAAGAGCGTTCGGACCGCTGTCTCGGCGTCGGTCGTGCTCTCCCACTCGATCGCCTCGTCGGTCTGTCGAACGCGCAACGCTTCGGCGTCTCGCGGGCGCTGCCCGCTCGTCCCGTCCGAGTCGCGTAGCGTCTCGCCGCCGATCACGGTGCAGTACCACGGCTGGCCGTCCGGGGCATCCTCGTACATCCGGCCGTCCTCGCGACGCCAGAGGTACGACTGCCCGCTTTCGAGCGTGGCATAGAGGTCGATACCGCCCGGGAGCGTGTCGATCGGAATCGAGCCTGTCGGCATCTACCCGTCCGGTAGGACGGTGCCGATTTGGGGCTTTCGAGTGGGCGACGACGCCGAGTGGACACTCCGACGGATTCAAGCGCCCGCTGGCTGAACTACCCGGCAGATGACGCTGCACGTATCGAACTCGCTGACCGGCGATCGCGAGCCGTTCGAGCCACAGGATCCCGACTCCGTGCTGCTGTACTACTGCGGGCTGACGGTCTCGGATCTGGCCCACCTCGGGCACGCCAGATCGTGGGTTCACGTCGACGTGATGCACCGCTGGCTGGAGCACTTGGGCTACGACGTGCGCCACGTCGAGAACTTCACCGACGTGAACGAGAAGATCGTCGCCCGCGTCGGCGAGGACGACCTCGGCGAGAGCGAACCCGATGTCGCCCGCCACTTCGTCGAGGAAGTGCTGACCGACATGCGCTCGCTGAACCTCAAGCGCGCCGACGTGTACCCCCGCGTCAGCGAGCACGTCCCGGAGATCGTCGGGATGGTCGAGACGCTGGTCGAGAAGGGCTACGCCTACGAGGCCAACGGCTCGGTGTACTTCGACGTCACCGAGTTCGAGGACTACGGCAAACTCTCGAACCAGCAGTTAGACGAGATCGAACAGCAGGGCGATCCCGACGAGCGCTCCGAAAAGCGCAATCCGGCCGATTTCGCGCTCTGGAAAGCCGGCGAGGCCCATCCCGACGACGCCGAATCCGGCGGCGAGACGTGGGACTCGCCGTGGGGCGAGGGACGCCCCGGCTGGCACATCGAATGCTCGGCCATGAGCACGACCCATCTGGGCGACTCGATCGACATCCACGTCGGCGGGCGCGACCTCGTCTTCCCCCACCACGAAAACGAGATCGCCCAGAGCGAGGCCGCCACCGGCGAGCAGTTCGCCCGATACTGGCTGCACGTCAACCTGCTCGAAACCGCCGGCGAGAAGATGTCCTCCAGTCTGGAGAACTACTTCACGGTCCGCAACGCCGTCTCGGAGTTCGGCCCGAACGCGATCCGGATGTTCCTGCTGTCGGCGGCCTACGACAACGCACAGACCTACAGCGAGGCCGCACTCGACGAGGCCGTCGAGCGCTGGGAGCGACTCGAACGCGGCTACCGGACAGCGGTCGAGACCGCCGACGGCGTCGACGCGCGCACGAAAGTCGAGGACGGCGAGCTGCGCGACGCCGTCGCCGAGGCCCGCGAGACGTTCACCGCGGCGATGAACGACAACTTCAACACCCGCGAAGCGATCGCCGCCGTGCTCTCGATCGCCTCCGCGGTCCACCGCCACGTCGACGAGCGCGAGGAATACGACTATCGGGCGCTGTGTGATGCTATCGATGCCTTCGAGGAACTCGGTGGCGAGGTGCTCGGCTTCGCGCTGGCGGGCGACGCCGACGGCACGGCCCGACTGGCCGAGGAACTGGTCGAACTCGTCGTCGAGGTCCGAGAAAACGAACGCGAGGCCGGCAACTACGAGCGAGCGGACGACCTGCGGGACGAACTAGAGGCGCTCGGCGTCACCGTCGAGGACACGGCCGACGGCGTCGAGTATCACCTCTGAAAACTGTCGCGTTCGGCCATCGGCGTCCGGGTGACGCCGATTTCCGTCGGGCTACTCCGAACCGATGACGATCTGGTTGTTCTCGATGTTGACGGTGTAGGTGTAGTCCTCGTTTTCGTCCAGCGGCGAGCCGTTGGGGCCTTCGGTGACCGTCTCGCCGCTGCCGTCGGTCCAGTGTTGGTCGGTGATCTCGTAGAGCATCACCACGTCGTTGTAGTCGGCCGACGAGCGTCCGGCGACGGCATCGTCGAAGTTGGCGCGCGTCTCGTCGAGTTCGAAGGCGATGACGAACTCGCCATCGTCGAGATCGAGCGTGTCATCGGCGTTGAGCCGCGACCCGAGCATGTCCTTCATGCCACGCTGGCCGCCCGCGGGCTCGACGTGGGGCACTTTGTCGCCGTCGCGAAGGATCTTCAACTGATTCTGCGCACTGCCGGGGTCGTACTCGATCGTCGATTCGACGCGATCGTTCGAGCTACAGCCGACCTCGAAGTGTCGCGTCCCGTCGATCATTTTCGAGGTGCCGGCGTAGCTGGTGGTGTCGCCACAGAGGCGGAACCGATACTCCATCTCGACGGAGAAGCCGGTCCCCGGTTCGAGTCCTTCTAGTGACGTGCTCCTGACCTCCGGCACTGCCGGGTGGTTCACGTCGTCGTTCCAGCCTGCACCGGGATAGCCTCGCGCGTCGAGACGCGGATCCGGCCACGGCTCACGGTAGTTCGCACTGGAGTTTGGCGGGTTCGTCACCAGATCGACCTTGATCGGGCCGTGGGAGAGCAGCGGGGCGTTCTCGATTTTCGTCCGTTTCAGCGAGATGTCGTAATCGAACTCCGTTTTGTTCGACGTGCTGGACACACGGATCGTGTGCTGGCCCTCTGCGAGAGAGTCGGCGGTGAGCGTCACGTCGGACCCGCCCTCTTCGACCGCTACTCGACCGCCCCCGGGACCAATTAGCTCGACGTACGGTGATGCCTCGGTTGATGAGACTTCGATTTCGACATCGTCCCCGTTTCTGGCGTCGAACATCACGTCCTCGTGGTAGAACGTTTCGCCATCACCGGGATCGGGCGATGTTTCTCGCAGTTCGAGCCGATAGTCGACCGAATTGTACGACATGACTTGAACAGTATATGTGTCGTCCGATGGCAACGTGAGAGACAGTCCATCCCAACTCTCTGAGACACGATTCCCGTTTGAGTCGTATAGACGCAGGAAAACGTTTCCGTAACTTGCCATCCCGGATAGTTGAATCTCGTCTCCGCTCTGACCGTTAAAGCGGACGCTTTCCCAATACACACCGCGGTGGAAATTATCACCGCGATTTAGCCGGGAAATCCCGTACTCACCATACGCGAGCCGATCGAGGTCGTTCCCCCTGTACCGCTCGGTCAACGACTCGCCGTCGGGATCCCGCAACTCGCTTCCATCGTCAGCCGACACGCGACTACTCGTCTCCTGCCAGTACGACAGCGAGTCGAGGTCGTCGTCGTTGGTTACGGATTCCAACTCTAGTGACGGATAGATATCTTGCATTCGCCCGTCGTTCGAGAATTCGCTCCCGAGAATTGTCGCCCTAGCGTCGAACGATTCCAGTTCGGGATCGCTCGGGCCGGTCACCTGTCCGTCCTCGATGACCGCACTGGTTCCGTCGCCGCTAATGCGTTCGAGCGCGTTGTCGTAGTGGAAGTCGACATCCCGGATCTGACCGTCGAAGCCTCCGATGAGCGAGCCGTACACGTCGAGGTCGCGGTCGAGCGTCATCTCGGCGTCCGGTGCGTAAGCGACGCCGGTGAACTCGTCGCCGCTCAGCGAGACGCTTGCGGTCGAGGGTGCGTACCAGAAGTTCTTGTAGGAACGGTCGCCGGCGACCGTGACATCGCCCCCGACCGTCACGTCGGCGCCGGAGAAAATGCGGACCTGATTGGCGTCGCCGCCGACCACGTCGACGCTCGCATCGTCTTCGACCTGCACCCCGTTTTCGGCGGCGATGACAACGTCGCCCGACGAGGTGTCAAGCGTCAGCGTGGCGTCCTCGGGTACCGTCAGCGTATCGAGGTGGTAGACGCCGGACGTGAGGGTCACAGCGCCGCCATCCGAGAGGACGAGATCATCGGCGGTTACGGCGCTCGTCTCACTGTTCTCGGCGTTCGTGTCGATCGCGTCGATGGCATCCCTAATCTCGCCGTCGATCGTCGGCGGCGCGTCGATGTCGGCGTTCGGGTGCTCTTCGCCGTCGATCGAGTTGCCGCGGCCGGGGATCCTGATCGAGTCGCCCGCGAACACGTCGCCGTAGAAGTCGAAGTTGCCGTTCAGTGTCACATCCGTCGCGCTGGCGAGTTTTCCGGTCTTCGAGTCGTACCGGCCGCTGTCGTCGTAGCCGGCCATCTGCGAGTCGTACCCGTCGAAGAACACGTCGTTGAGATTGCTCGGATTGAACGCGGATCCGGTGTGAAGCGCTCCGAACGTATCGGGATTTTCGATCGTGAAGTCGGCGGGCTGGATCGGTGCCCCGAGCGGCGATGTCGCCACGACCGCGTCCCCGTCCCAGCGAACTGTCCCGGCCGCCCCGATCTGTTCGTCGAGGTAGCGATACCATGCGTCGGCGTACTGATTTCCTTCGATGCGGATTTCGATGTTGCGGACTCGGTCGCTGTCGTCCAGACAGTTAAACAAGTTGCGCTGCATCTCGGTCTGACGCGCCTCCGAGACCGACCGGTTTTGCTGTGCCTCGACGGTCGACCCCGTCAGCGAACTGTTGTCGGGATCGACGTTCGTCGCCGGGAAGTCGATCGAGCGCACAGTACGTCCTTCGATCGTCTGCTTGCTGATCGTCAGATCGGGCTGGGAGACCATCAACGGTGATCCGCCGTCGGACCGCCAGACGCCGCCGGCCTGAAATCCGACGGTACTGTCGCCGCGCTCGTACTCCAGCGTCCCGATGTCCATCTCGGCCTCGCAGCTACCCGCCGCCGTTCGTCCGGGGTTGATGTTGAAGATCATCTGCCCGTCGTCGACGATGGACGCTTGCCCCTCCTCGAAGTTACCCAGTGTGAGCTCTGTCTCGCGATCGCTCGGCGAGTTTGCCAACTCACTGAGGTCCGACCCGACCTGTTGCATCGACGTCTCAGCGCGGTCGAGCGACGACTCCGTCTGCATCGTATCGACGAGCGACATCCCTGCCACCGCGACCAGCGTCGCTCCGAACAGCACCAGACCGAACAGCAGGACGATGCCGATGACTGGCGACAGGCCTCGCTCGTCGTCCGCCCGATCGGCCATAAGATTCATGTTAGGACTATCCTGCACGCACAGCGTAATAAAATGTTCCCTATAACTAACAGCGAATAGAACGTTGAAAGCCGTTTGTGACTTACTCCAGCGCGCTTCCCGCCCGGACCAGTGTCTCCTCGTCGAACGCCGGCGCGACGAGTTGGAGGCCGACCGGAAGTCCGTCGGTTTCGCCCGCCGGCACCGAGATGGCGGGCAGATCGGCGAGGTTGACCGGGACAGTGTTGGCGTCAGCGAGATACATCTTCAGCGGGTCGTCCAGACTCTCGCCGAGTTCGAAGGGCGGAATCGGCATCGTCGGGCTCGCCAGCACGTCGGCGTCGGACAAGGCCTCGTCGAAGTCCTGTTTCACCCACGCCCGGGCGTCTTGGGCCTTCTTGTAGTACTTGTCGTGGTACCCCGCAGAGAGCGCGTAGGTACCGAGCAGAATGCGACGCTTGACCTCGTCGCCGAACCCTTCGCGGCGCGCTTGGGCAAACATCTCGTTCCAGTTGCCATCGAAGCCCCCCGAGTGGCCGTATCGGACGCCGTCGAACCGCGCGAGATTGGAGGACGCCTCCGACATAGCGATGACGTAGTACGCCTCGACGGCGTGCTCGACGGAGGGCAGGCTCACCTCGTGGTAGCTGGCACCCTGTGCTTCGAGGTCGTCGATCGCACTCCAGAACTGCTCGACGACGCCGTCGTCGGCGCCCTCGACGAGCTCCGTGGGGACGCCGATCTCCAGCCCGTCGACATCGCCGTCGGCCGCCGCGGCGTAGTCGCTGTCGGCGCCCGCGTCGCGGGTCGTCGCGTCGTTGGGGTCCGGACCGCTGATGACATCGAGCAGTTCGGCGGCCTCCTCGACGGTCGGCGCGAGCGGGCCGATCTGTTCGAGGCTGTTGGCGTAGGCGACCAGCCCGTATCGCGAGACCAGCCCGTAGGTCGGCTTGATGCCGACGACGCCACAGAACGCGGCGGGACAGCGCACCGAGCCGCCGGTGTCCGAGCCGAGCGCGAGATCGGCCTCGCCCGCGGCGACTGCCGCCGCGGAGCCGCCGGAGGAACCGCCTGGAACGTGGCCCGGTGCGGCCGGGTTGTCGGTCGCGCCGAAGGCCGAGGTTTCGGTCGTCGTTCCCATGCCGAACTCGTCCATGTTGGCCTTCCCCGCGACCGTCGCGCCGGCGTCCTTCAGGCGTTCGACGACCGTCGCGTCGTACGGCGGCACGTACTCTTCGAGCATGGCCGACCCACAGGTCGTCCGGATGCCTTCGGTCGAGATGTTGTCCTTGATCGCAACCCGCTTGCCGGCCAGCGGGCCGTCCTCGTCGCCGGCGGCCGTCTCCTCGGTGATGTAGATGTTCTCGGCCATCGTTAGGATACGTTCGGCCCCTTGAAGTAGCCGTCCTCGGTCTCTTCGGCGTTCTGCAGCGCCTCGGCTTGACTCAGCCCCTCGCGCTCCTCGTCGGGGCGCATCACGTTCACCAGATCGGCCTCGCGGTCGACCTCGGGCACCTCGTCTAGCGTCTCGAAGTAGTCGAGGATGTCCGCGAACTGTGCGGCGAACTCGTCGACGGTGTCGTCGTCGAGGTCGACCCGCGCCAGCTCGGCGACGTGACGGACCTCCTCGGGACCGGCGGGCGTGTCGCTCATGCACGGAGCAACTGTCGGACCGGGAGTAAGCATTTCGATTACGACCCTTGGTGCCGACGCGGACGTTGTACGACGCCGCCGATCGGCGTCGCTCTGAACCCGTTCTGAACACCCGAACCGCGGCCGCTACGGACCGGTTTCTGACGGCTTCCAGACAGGCCGCTTAGACGCCGATACCACCGCGTAGAAACCGCCACAACCGAAAATTTTAAGTCGCTGGCGGTACGACATAACATTGCAATTGAGGGTTTTCCAGCCCCGGCTGTCTCACCAGCACCACAATGACTGACACCACCATTCGAGCGCACACGGGAGAGAGCGCGCGCGAGGAACAGCCGACCGAACGTGACGAAGCGTCGGCCGAGCGCGAGTCGGAGAGCCTCGTCTGTCCGGAGTGTGGCGGAACACTCGTCTCCGACGAGGAGCGCGGCGAGACTGTCTGTTCGGAGTGCGGACTGGTCGTCGAGGAAGACGAGATCGACCGCGGGCCGGAGTGGCGCGCGTTCGACGCCGCCGAGAAGGACGAGAAATCCCGCGTCGGCGCCCCGACGACGAAGATGATGCACGACGAGGGCCTGTCGACCAACATCGGCTGGCAGAACAAAGACGCCTACGGCCAGTCGCTCTCGTCGAGCCAGCGCGAGAAGATGTCGCGACTTCGCACGTGGAACGAGCGGTTCCGCACGCGGGACTCCAAAGAGCGCAATCTCAAGCAGGCGCTGGGCGAAATCGACCGCATGGCCAGTGCGCTCGGACTCCCTGACACCGTCCGGGAGACCGCCAGCGTGATCTACCGGCGCGCGCTCGACGAGGATCTCCTGCCCGGCCGTTCCATCGAGGGGGTGGCGACGGCGTCGCTGTACGCCGCCGCACGGCAGGCCGGCACGCCGCGGAGCCTCGACGAGATCACCGCGGTGAGCCGGGTAGAACGCGACGAGATCGCCCGAACGTATCGCTATATCGGCCGCGAACTCGGACTGGAGATCCAGCCCGCCGACCCCGAGCAGTACGTCCCCCGCTTCGCCTCCGAACTGGAGATTTCCGACGAGGCCGAGCGGCGCGCGCGGATGCTCTTGGAGAGCGCCAAAGAGGAGGGCATCCACTCGGGCAAGAGCCCCGTCGGGATGGCTGCCGCGGCCGTCTACGCCGCCGCCCTGCTCACCAACGAGCAGGTGACTCAGAGCGAGGTCGGCGAGGTCGCAAACGTCAGCGAGGTCACGATCCGCAACCGCTACCACGAACTGCTCGACGCCGACGATGCCGCGGCGCCCTGACGCCGTCGCGGTGCTCGGAACATTCGCCGTTTTCTCCGCTTTTGCGCCCGAGTAGCGCCACGCAACCGATCGTCCGGACGCCGAACTACTAACGACAGGTCGTCGTAGTCGGCGTATGGCACACTCGATACTCGTGCCGGTCGACGGCTCCGAACGAGCGTTCGAGGCGCTCGAGTTCGCGCTGGAACACTACCCGGACGCGGACGTGACGGCGCTCCACGTCATCGAGTTGGGGACGCCGCGCTACGGACAGGGGTCGCTGCAGGGATGGAGCGACGAGGTCCGACGCGAGGAAGAAGCCCACGCCGACGAGGTGCTTGCCGAGACCGAGCGCATCGCCGCCGAGTACGGCGACGATATCACTACGGAGACGGGGATCGGTCGCCCTTCGCGGTCGATTCTCGACTACGCCGACTTGATCGACGCCGAGCAGATCGTCATGGGGAGCGAGGGACGGACGGGGCTCTCGCGCATGCTGCTGGGTAGCGTCGCCGAAACCGTGACGCGCCGCGCCGAGGTTCCGGTGACGATCGTCCGGTAGTCACTCCTCGTCAGGGCTGCGCACCGTCATCACCGGCGCCGGCGCGGTCCGGAGGACGCGCTCGGTGACGCTGCCCAGCAGGACGCGGTCGACGCCGCGGCGGCCGTGGGTGCCCATCGAGAGCAGGTCGATCTCGTTGTCGGCCGCGTAGGACCGAATCTCGCGCGGGATCGAGCCGGTGATCACGTCGGTGACGACATCGACGCCGGCCTCGCCAGCCTCGGCACCGGCGTCTTCGACGGCATCGCGGGCGCGGTCTTCTAACTCGTCGAGCACGATATCGGCCCGAACGTCGACGCCGACGGCCATCACGTCGACGACCGAGAGCACGTGCAGCGTGGCGTCGTGGCGTCGGGCGAGGTCGACGCCCTGCTCCAGCGCCTTCGAGGCGTGGCCGCTCCCGTCGGTCGGGACCAGCACCGAGTCGTAGGGATACTCGACGCGAACCTCCTCGTCGGCGCGCACCGTCAGTACCGGTACCTCGGCGCGCCGGACGACGTGTTCTGCGACGCTGCCGAGCAAGAACCGTCGGACGCCGCCGCGTCCTCTCGTCCCCATCGCCACGAGATCGACATCGCGCTCGTCGGCCGCTTCGAGGATCGTATCGCCCGGCTCGCCCTGTAGGACCTCGTCTTCGAAGGCGACGCCGCGGCTGGCAGCCTGCTTGCGGGCTCCTTCGATCACGTCCTCGCCTTCGGCTTCGAGCGCATCGCGGACGTTAGTGCCAACTGTCGTCACGCTGTCGCGGTTCGTGTCGGCGACGTAGAGCGCGCGGACTGTTGCGCCGCAGTCGGCTGCGATGTCGAGTGCGTGCTCGAACGCGGCGTCTGCGGGCTCGCTGCCGTCGACGGCGACCAGTATCCGATCGTACATGCTGTCGGCTTAGACGCCGGTGCACTTAATCGGTGGCCAGCACGGAGCGACGCCTACTTGGCCGCGGCGTCGCAGGGTGAGGGCATGGAGACGACGCGTCACTTCGTCGCCACCGTCTACGTCGTCAACGACGGCGCGACGGCGCTGCACGAACACGACAAACTCGACATGTGGCTCCCGCCCGGCGGCCACCTCGATCGGGACGAACTCCCACACGAGGCGGCGATTCGGGAGGCCCGCGAGGAGACCGGGCTCGACATCTCGCTGCTGGCGTCCGCCGACGGCCCCGAGTCCGAGACCGCCAGCCAACTCCCCCAGCCCCGGCAGTTCCTGCTCGAAGACATCAACGTCACGCCGGAGGGCGTGGGCCACCAACACGTCGATTTCGTCTACTACGGTGAGGCCACACACCGCGACATCACGCCCTCACCGGGCGAGCAGGACGCCGCCGACTGGGAGTGGTTCGAGCCGGCTGACTTGCGCGCACGGGCCGACGAGCTGGCCGACGATGTCGTCGAGGTCGGACTCGACGCCATCGAAGCGGTCGACGGCAGCCGATAACGGCCGTTCAGAGCGTGGCCTCGGCGGCGTCGACGATGTCGAGCACCGGACTGTCGGGACCGCGGTCGAGCGAGACGAACACGCCCTCGTACCGCCCGATCGGGATGATCACGACGATCACGTCCTCGAACACCTTGATCCGAGCCTGCTGTTCGCCGCCGGGCAACTGCTGGTCGATGTCGTCGTTAGCGATCCTATCGGAAACGAGCGTTCGGTAGAGATCGTCCAGATCCCCCCTGTTGTAGCCCTCGCTGACGTCGTCGCGGACGAACGCCAGCTCGTAATCGAGCTTGCCGAACGTCGCCACGGCGCGAAGTTCATCGCCCGCCAGCGACCGAAGCTCGTCAGTAAACTCCTCGACCATCTGCGAATAGTTTACAGCACCGTTACAAAAAAGTTGTCTGTGAGCTGGCCGGTGTCTGTCACGCCCGAACTGTCCTCGACAAGGGTTACAGCTCGATCTCCCCCTCGGCGAGTGCCAGCGCGTACTCGGCCAGCCGAGGGACGCCGTCCTCCATCTTCGGGTACAGCGGGTCGGCGGCGTTGCCCTCCAGATGGCGCCGGTAGAACATCTCGCCCAGCGCGCCGAGCTTGTAGGCCGCGAGCACCTGATAGAACCGGCGGTGCTCGAAGGCGATCCCTGTCCGGTTCTCGTAGCGCTCGAACAGTTCCTCGCGGGTCGGATACCCCTCGCGCTCGGTAAAGGGCTGGAGCAGTTCCGGCGTCGGCGGCTCGGGGTCGCCGGGGTCGCGCCAGAACAGCGCGAGCAGCCCCAGATCGGTGCGGGGATCGCCCAGCGTCGACAGCTCCCAGTCGAAGACGGCGGTGAGTTCCGGCGGCGTTCCCGGCGCGAACATGAGGTTGTCGAGCTTGAAGTCGCCGTGGACGAGCGTGTGGGGATGCTCGTCGGGGACGTGTTCCATGAGCCAGCCGGTCAGATCGTAGATTTCGGGCACTTCGCGGTCCTCGCTGGTGACCTCGAACGCCCACGTGTACTGCTCGGACCAGCGCTGGACCTGCCGCTCGGTAAAGCCCTCCGGATAGCCGAACTCACCGAGGCCGGCCGCCTCGTAGTCGACCTCGTGGATCGCCGCCAGCGCGTCGATGACCTCCTCGCCGAGACGCCGCCGATGCGCCGGCGTCCCGAAGCGCTCGGGCTCGTCGTCGCGGGGTACGTCGCCGCGAGCGCGCTCCATCAGGTAGAACTCGCTGCCGATCACGTCCCGGTCATCGCAGGAAAGCACCGTCGTCGGAACCGGCACGTCAGTCCCCTGAACGGCGTCCATCACCTGATACTCGCGGGTCACGTCGTGGGCCGTGTCGGCCGTCTCGCCGGCCGGCGGGCGACGCAGGACCAACTCCCGATCGCCCCACGTCACTGCCAGCGTCTCGTTGGAGTGGCCCTCGCCGAGGCGTTCGTACTCGAACGTTTCTGCCGGCCCGAGTTCGGCGTCGAGATACGACGCCAGCGCATCGTCGTCGACCAGCCGATCGAGATACTCGTCGCTCATCGGTCGCTCCCGCCTCCGTCGCTCGATGCCGCGCCTCGGCGTCTCGACGCCGCTGTGTCGTCGGCATCGCCTCGCCGATATCTTTTGTGAACGTTCATGTTGGTGTGGTACGCGTAACGTTGGCAAGTATCTTGGGCCACGAGAATAAACGAAATCGGCGTTGTTCGGACCGCACGACGCCGTTCGGGGCCAGCTTTTTACAACGCAACTACGATGAACGATCATGGAGTACGACGACCCCGAACGCGGCAGCGCGGCCGCCGAGCGAACCCGCGAGTTCGTCGACGAAGTCGTGATTCCGGCCGAGCGCGAGTATCTCGGCGCAGGGCCCGTCCCGGACGACGAGATCGAGCGCCTGCGCGAGCGAGCACGCGAGTACGACGTGTACGGCCCGCAGATCCCCGAGGAGTACGGCGGGCTCGGGCTCGATTTCCGGGAACTACTGCCGGTCTTCGAGGAGGCCGGTCGAAGCCTGCTCGGGCCGACAGCGCTGCGCTGTGGCGCGCCCGACGAGGGGAACATGCACACTCTCGAAATGGTCGGCACCGACGCCCAGAAAGAGCGCTGGCTCGCCCCGCTGGCCGCTGGCGAGGCACGCTCCGGCTTCTCGATGACCGAGCCGATACAGGGCGGCGGCTCGGACCCGAAGATGCTTCGAACGAGCGCCGAGAAGTCGGGTGACGAGTGGGTGATCGACGGCCACAAGTGGTGGACGACGCAGGGCAGCGAGGCCGACGTGTTGCTGGTGATGGCCCGGACCGACGACGAGGCCCACCCCTATCAGGGAACCTCGATCTTCCTCGTGCCCGCCGACGCCGACGGCGTCGAGATCGTCCGCGACATCCCCCACGTCGGCGGCGCGCCGATGGGGATGAGTCACGCCGAGATCCGTTACGACGAGGTGCGGGTCCCCGAGGAGAACCTGCTCGGCGCCGAGAACGCCGGCTTCGCCATCGCCCAGGAGCGTCTCGTTCCCGCGCGGCTCACCCACTGCATGCGATTCCTCGGGATGGCCGACCGCGCGCTCGACATCGCAACGGCGTACGTCACAGAGCGCGACGCGTTCGGCTCGTCGGTCGCGGACAAGCAGGCCGTGCGCTTCGACGTTGCGGACCACCGGACGCAACTGCACGCCGCCCGGACGATGGTGCGCCACGCCGCCGGCCAGTACGCCGACGGCGCCGAGGCTCGCGTCGAGGTGGCGATGTGCAAGACGTTCACCGCAAACGCCGTCCAAGACGCCATCGACTCGGCGGTGCAGTACTGCGGCGGCAACGGCATCGGCAAGGACCTGCCGCTGGCCGATTTCTACGAGAACGTCCGTCAGTTCCGGATCGTCGACGGCGCCGACGAGGTCCACCGCCGCACGATCGCTCGGGACGCCTTCGAGGACCCGCCGATGGAGGAACTCGACCCGATCACTCGCTTCGGGGAGTTCTAAAACAGCCCGCGCAGGCTATCGACGCCGTAGACCGAGACCGTCGCCAGCGCGGCGGTCCACGCGAGCAGGCTGGTCGCCATCCACGTTGCGACGGCGCGCCGCTTCGACCCCAGCGAGAGCGCGAGCACTGCCGCGAGGTGGGCGCCGGTCGTGATCGGCGCCGCCAGCGCGAGACCGGCGGTACCGTACTGACGCCAGAGCCGCTTCGCGCGCCGGACGCGCTTCGAGGGCTCGTCGTCGTCGGCACTGCCGAAGCGTCGGCGGACGAACGCCAGCGCCCGATCGGAGCCGGCGAGGACGAGCAGGACGGTTGCGAGGTTGCCAGCGAACGCCGCCAGCGCGACCAGCGGCGGGTTCAGCCCGACCGCGACGCCCGCGGGAACGACGACCAGCACCTCGACGACGGGTATCGCCGCCAGCACGAACACGAGCGCGTAGCCGAGGACGCCCTCTGCTCCCGAAAGCGCGTCGACGCCGATCGTCGGGTTCATCAGCCTGGCGTAGACCGTGGGCGCACCTTTACCCGTCGATCCGCGATCGGACGTACTCGGTGACGTGATCGTCCATCGTGCGCTTGAACCCAGCTTCCCGGGCGAGTCGGTCCAGTTCTCGTGCGGCGAGACTGCCGTACTGGACGGCCTTTTTCTCGCGGAACGCGACCCGATCGGGGACGAACTCGCGGGCGGCCAGCCGGAAGGCGCGCTTGCGCTCGCCCCGAGCGTCGACCAGCGCGTCGCCCGGCAACCGGAGCGCCGCCCCGACGACGGCGTCGTGCAACAGCGGCGCCACCGGTTCGGCGCCGGCGCCCCGCAAGGCGAGCACGTCCCGCTCTAACTGGCTGGGAAGTGTCCCGAGCAGCTCGTCGCGCGCGCCCCGGACGGTGTCGGCGTCGACTCGCGGGTCGTCGGGTGCCCGGGCGATTTTCGCGTAGCCGCCGAACAGCTCGTCGGCGCCCTGTCCGACCGCGAGGTGATCGTACCCGTCGACGGCGGCGCGCTCGGCGACCAGATAGAGCGGCAAGGCGATCTGGACGGCCATCGCGTCCGGGCGGTCGATCGCCCGCGCGACCTCGGGAACCGCGCGTTCGATGTCCGCGACGGTGAACTCGACGACCCGAAGCTCACGGTCCATCGCGTGCGCTGCGGATCGGGCGGCGCCGAGGTCGTGGCTCCCGGGAAACCCGCCGGCGTACAGCGGCGCGTCGACGCCCGCCGCGTCGAGGCCGGCGGCGACCACCGCCGAGTCGACGCCGCCGGAGAAGGCGACCGCAATATCGGCGTCCGGATCAGTTGTGCCGGATGCCGCCGACGCCGCGGCGTCGACGCCAGTTCGAATAGCAGCTTGGAGGTCGGCGACGGCGGCGCGCTCGTCCTCCATGGGAGCAGGCTCGGGAAGCGCCCAGCGCTGCTGGAACTTGGCGTCGTCGCCGTCGAGCCGCCGGACGTGGCCGGCGGGAACGGATCGCGGCTCGTCTAGGGTGCTCGGCGACGCCGCGTGCTCGCCGGTGTAATCGTCGACGAACAGCGGGTAGCGACCGAGCACGTCCCGGACGAGCGTGTCGTGGCCGTCGCTCTGTTCGGCGGCGAGAACGCCAGCAAATCCGGCGGTCCCGGGCAGCGGTTCGGCGTCGTCGAGCGCCCGGCGGACGACGGCGGGATCGGCGCCCTGCACCATTAGAACAGTTCGAGCAGTTTGGCGACGACCCGGCGCTTGGCGCCGCCGGCGGCCTGTCGGAAGCTGATCCGCCACGGCGTTCGCTTGCCGTCGACCGCGGTTCGGCCCTCGCGAACGGCGTCGAGGATACTCTCGGCCGACCGCTCGTCGGCGTCAACGCGCGTGACGGCCTGCCCGACCATCTCGCTGATGTGGGCGTCGCTCCCTGCGGTCATCGGCAGCCCGTACGTCTGGGCGAACTCCTCGGCTTGCCGGTTCCCCCGACCGGTCAACAGCCGGGAGTTGTACACTTCGATGGCGTCGGCGGCCCGGAGCTGGCCGCGCGTGATGTTTGCCATCACGCCGTGGCGCGACTCCTGAAACGGGTGGGGGACGACTGCGACCCCGCCCTGCTCGCGGATGCGGTCGAGCGTTTCGTCGAACGGCAGTCCAGCCTCGATGGCTTCCTCGATGCCCAGCCCGAGGACGTGTCCGGCTTTGCTGGTGATCTCCATGCCGGGAATCCCGACGAGCCCGTACTCGGGGGCCTTGCGGGCGGCTTCGAGGCTGGCGTCGAACTCGTCGTGATCGGTGATCGCCAGCGCGTCGAGGCCGACAGCCTCGGCCTGCTCTAAGAGGAGATCGACGGGATCCCGACCGTCGTGCGACAGCTCGGAGTGGGCGTGTAGCTCGACCGACAGCACGGCCGACCCTTCGGACGGTGCCCCCAAAAGTACCTCGGTCTCCCCGACGCCGCGCGGACAGCTAGCACGGCTGCCGACGGGCGGCCGTCACGTGGGCCGGAATTGTCCTGCACGTTCGTGCACATGGAAAGCCCTTTATCGGGCCTGAGTCAACAGAGGGATGAATGAGTCTCTCCGATCCGGACCGGGATCTCGTCGTCGAGGAACTCGGGCGGGAGCCGACCCCGGCCGAGGCCGCGCTGTTCGAGAACCTCTGGAGCGAGCACTGCGCGTATCGCTCCTCGCGGCCGCTTCTGGGCGCGTTCGATAGCGAGGACGAACGCGTGATCGTCGGACCGGGCGACGACGCCGCCGTCGTCGCCTTGCCCGAGTACGACGCCGGTGACGCGGCCGACGCCGACGTGGAAAACGCCGAGACGTACATCACGATGGGGATCGAGAGCCACAACCATCCCTCCTACGTCGATCCGTTCGACGGCGCCGCGACGGGCGTCGGCGGCATCGTCCGGGACACGCTGTCGATGGGCGCGTACCCCATCGCGCTGACGGACTCGCTGTACTTCGGCGAGTTCGACCGCGAACACTCCCGCTATCTCTTCGAGGGCGTCGTCGAGGGGATCAGCCACTACGGCAACTGCATCGGCGTCCCCACAGTCGGCGGTAGCGTCGACTTTCACGAGGACTACGAGGGCAACCCGCTTGTCAACGTCTCGTGTGTCGGGCTGGTCGACGCCGATCGGATGATCACGGCCGTCGCTCAGGAGGCCGGCAACAAGCTCGTCCTCGTGGGCAACTCGACGGGCCGGGATGGCCTCGGCGGGGCGTCGTTCGCCAGCGAGGACCTGAGCGAAGACGCCGAAACCGAGGACCGACCGGCCGTACAGGTCGGCGACCCCTACACCGAGAAGCTCCTCATCGAAGCCAACGAGGAGCTGATCGACGAGTCGCTCGTCGAATCGGCCCGCGACCTCGGTGCGGCCGGGCTGGGCGGGGCGTCAAGCGAACTCGTCGCCAAGGGCGGCCTCGGCGCCGACATCGAACTGAGCGAGGTCCACGAGCGCGAACCCAACATGTCCGCGCTGGAGTACCTGCTCGCGGAGTCCCAAGAGCGCATGTGCTACGAGGTCCGCCCGGAGAACGTCGAGCGCGTCGCCGAGATCGCCGAGAAGTTCGATCTCGGCTGTTCGGTCATCGGCGAGGTCACCGAGGGCAACTACACCTGCACGTTCGAGGGCGAGACGGTCGTCGACGTGGACGCCGAGTTCCTCGGCGAGGGCGCGCCGATGAACGACCTGCCACACGAGGACCCCACAGCGCCCAAGCGAGATCTGCCGGACGCCGATCTCGCCGAGGCGTTCCAAACCGTGGTCTCGGCGCCGAGCACCGCGAGCAAGCGCTGGGTCTACCGGCAGTACGACCACGAGGTCGGCGTTCGCACGAGCGTCGCGCCCGGCGACGACGCCGCCGTGATGGCGATCCGCGAGACCGAAAGCGAGGCGTCGCCCGGCGTCGGCCTCGCGCTGTCGGCCGGTGCGGCGCCGAACTGGACCGAGGCGGCGCCCTACGAGGGCGCTCGCGCCGTCGCGTTGGAGAACGCGACCAACCTCGCCGCGAAGGGCGCAGCACCGCTCGCAGCGGTCGACTGTCTCAACGGCGGTAACCCCGAGAAGCCAGACGTGTACGGCGCGTTCAAGGGGATCGTCGACGGGCTGGCCGACATGTGTGCCGACCTCGACGTGCCCGTCGTCGGCGGCAACGTCTCGCTGTACAACGACTCGCCGACGGGGCCGATCCCGCCGACGCCGACGCTGGCGATGACCGGCACGAAGCCCGGCTACGACGCCCCGCCGCTGTCGGTCGAGCCCGAGGGCGAACTGCTACTGGTCGGGGATCTCGCGGCCGGCGATGACTCGGCTGCTCGCCTCGGCGGCTCCGAGTTCCTCGCGCAGCTCGGCGGCACCGATCGGTTCCCCGAGCTCCCCGACGAGCCCGCCGCCGTCGTCTCCGCGCTGGCCGCGGTGGCCGATCGAGACGGGACGCTGGCGGTCCACGACATCAGCCACGGCGGGTTGGCCGTCGCGCTGGCCGAGATGGTCACCGACGAGGCCGGACTCGACGTGAGCCTGCCCGACGCCGACGATTCGATCGCCGCGCTGTTCCACGAACAGCCCGGTCGGGCGCTCGTCCAGACGACCGAGCCAGACGCCGTCGCCGAGGCGTTCGAAGGCGTCGCGCCGGTCACCAAGATGGGGGAGGCGACCGACGACGGTCGGCTCTCTATCGAGGCTGGCGAGACAACGATCCTCACCGACGCCGACGCGATCGCCGACTGGCGCGCCGTCATCGAGCGCGAACTGGATTGACGACGGTGCGGTCGCGCTGTCGAGCGTTCCTGTACTGTTAGCTCACTATCATTATACGCTCACAGTCGTTATATTGAAGTTGATTGGTTGGGAAACTAACGACAATGGCTGGTACAGGGGGTAGCGCAGATGGGACGGTCGAGTGACCCGACCGTCCTGATCGTCGAGGACGAGCCCGATCTCGCGGACCTGTACGCCGCTTGGCTGGAAGACAGTTGCTCGGTGCGGACGGCGTACAACGGCAGTCAGGCGCTCGACGCCATCGATCAGGTTGTCGACGTAGTGCTGCTCGACCGCCGGATGCCGGGCCTCTCTGGCGATACCGTGTTGAACACGATCCGGGACCGCGGACTCGATTGCCGCGTGGCGATGGTGACGGCTGTCGAACCCAGCTTCGACATCGTGGAAATGGGCTTCGACGACTATCTCGTCAAACCGGTCTCAACGGACGACCTGACCAGCACTGTCGACCAACTCTTGTTGCGCTCGACCTACGACGAACAGCTACAGGAGTTTTTCGCGCTCGCATCGAAGAAGGCGATCCTCGACAAGCAAAAGACGGAGGCGGAACTCCGTTCGAGCGAGGAGTACGCCCGACTCGAGGACCGCCTCGCCGTGTTGCGCTCGGATATCGACGACACGATGGCACAACTCGACGATCAGAACGGGTACAGCCGGGCGTGTCGTGATATTACCCGCTAGTTGTCACTGCGAGATTGTCGTCACGTCGTCGACCTCGAAGCGGACGCCGTCGCTCGTTTCGCCAGTCGTGATCGACAGCCTCCAGCCGTTCGCGGCCGCAATCTCTGCGGCCAGCGCCGGTCCGAGCCCCGGCGTCGAAGCTGCCGCCGCGTGCTCGGGATCGAGCACGCGTTCGCACTCGTCCTCGGAGAGGCTCGGACTGTCTACACCGACGTAAAATCCGTTGCGATCGTCGAGGCGGCCGACGCACACACTGACAGGCCGATCGGTTTCTGCGTCGACGAACCGGAACAGGGCTACGAGGCAGCGCTCGAAACGATGCCGATCGGTCCGCAGCGTCGGCTCGTCGTGCACTCGAACGGCGACGCCGTCGACGCGGTCGGCGGCGGCGACCGCGGCGTCGGCAAGCGAGACGCGCCGTCGCGGCGTTCCATCGGCCCCCGCGCCAGCGAGTTCCCTGACATCGGCGACAAGACGTGTTGCTGCGTCCAGTTCTTCCCGCGCCGTCGCCCGGTCGTCCGTGACAGCCGTCTGTCCACCTCCGCCGAGCGATCTGTCGGTATCCGCTGCTCGTCGGTCCGGTGCCGATAGCGCGTCTTGAGCGGCCGAGAGACGGTCCTCGATATCGCGTGCGAGCACCGTCGCCACGGTCTCCATGCGCTCGCGCTGGCGCTGGAGCGTCTCGTTCCGCCGGCGGAGGGTCCGCTCCCGCTCTGTCCGCTTCAGTGCGGTCTCGACATTCGAGGCCAGAATGCTGGCCAACTCCAGATCGGTGGGATCGAACGCTCCCGGGTCGAGCGCACCGGCCATCAACACGCCGCGATCACCGATCGGTACGATCAGCTCGCTTCGGATCGGCGTCTCGTCGTTGTAGACGCCCGGCACGTCCCGGAGATCGTCGAACAGCTCGGCGTCGCCGCTGCGGAAGACATCCCAGATCAGCCCCTCGTTCTCCGCGAACTGTGGCAAGCCGCCGAGCACCTCGTGCGTGTCTGCGGTCGCGGCGACCGGATCGAGACGGTTGTACTCCTCGTCGAGCAGCCAGACACCCGTGAGCGTCAGGCCGAGTAGCTCTGCGCCCGTCTCGACGGCGGTGGCACAGATCTGTTCCGGACCGTCGGCATCGCACAGCCGAGTCGAAATGTCGTGTAACGCGGTGACGAGCTGCTCGCGCTCGCTGGCGTCCGCGCCGGCAGTGTTGGTATCGCCTCGATGTCGGTCGGTACGGTCGGTCATCGGTGACGGCTCGGTTGCGTCGTCGGTTCGACAAGCAGCTACTTACCTTTCGTGGCCGCCGTCTGCTCCCGTCGCCAGTTCGACGGCTAGCTCTGCTGCCTCGACGGCGGTCCGACCGAGCACGAACGTGACCGGTTCGATGCCGAAGGCGCCGCGGTGATACAGCACCGCCGGCACCTCGCCGCGGTCGGCCATCGCCTCGCGCAGGTGCTCGCGGCGGTCCTCGTAGCCCGGATCGAACTCCAGTGGCTCGATACCGCGTTCGCTGGCGGCCGCGAGCAGGTCGTCGCTCGTTGCGACGTTGAGCGCCGCCCGCGCGTCGGCGTCGACGCTGCGGGCGGCGAGGATGGTCTCGGCGACGTGCTCTGAGGCGCCGAACTCGGGGTTGGCGGGAACCTCGACGTTTCCTCGCATCCGGTAGATACGGCCCGGAATGGCCGCCACGTCGGTCCCGTCGGCGGCGTCCGGCAGCGCCATCCCGACGTTTGTGCCGACGTTCGGCACGTGCTCGGCCATCCCGTCGGTGCCGGCAAGTAGCCGGGCGGCGCGCCGGACCGACGCGAGCACGTCGCGCTCGGCCAGCACCTCCGAGTCGGGTCCTTGGACGCACAGATCACAGCCGAGTCCCTCCAGCGCCGGCATCTCGTCCTCGTGGACGGCACAGATCGGGCCGCGGTCCTCGAACGCCTCGACGAGCGCGAGCAGTTCGGCCATGGCGTCGACGCCGTCCATCCGGTCGGCGGCGAACCCGTCGGCGATCCGCTCGATCGTCGCCTCCATCCGTGGATCCTCGCTGAAGCGCTCCTCGACGGCGACGTTTCCGTTGACGAGGTTGCTCACCGCCGCCTGCGTGACACCGATTCGATCGGCGATTTCCTGCTGGGTGAACCCCCGTTCGTCGAGCGCGCCAGCCAGCATGGCCCGCGCCGTTGGAACGAAACGCTCGACGACGATCTCGCTCGGGAGCACCAGCGACATACGCCGGCGTACTCGCGGCGCTAATAAAAGTCCCTCGCGTCGGCACGTCGCGGTCTCGGCGTCCACGCAGCGGCGTCACGCCGGGGGTTTATATCGGATCGGGCGGCCAGCGTGCCCGTGCCCGACTCGTCAGCCCCGCGGCGTCCGCGATTGTGCGACGCAGCGCCGCGGCGGCGACACACCCCACTGCGTCGCCTGTTCGCCACTATAGGTTCGATGCGCCCGACCCGCCGTCGATCGGGATCGCGGTCCCGTTGACGTAGCTCGATTTGGGCGAGCTGAGGAACGCGACGACCTCCCCCAGTTCCATCGGATCGCCGATGCGCTCGGAGGGGTTGCCATCGGCCCAGTCGTCGAGGCCCTCCTCGTAGCTGTCGTACTCGCCTCGGTCCATCGACTGCTCGATCAGCTCCTCGATCCGAGACGTCTCGTGCGACCCCGGCAGCACGGCGTTGGCTCGCACCTCCGGCGCGAGTTCCTTCGAGAGCGTCTTCTCCAACCCGATCACGCTCATCCGCACCGAGTTCGACAGCACGAGTTGGTCGATCGCCTCCTTGACGCTCCGGGACGTGACGTTGACGATCGTGCCGCCGTCGCCCTCGCGCAGGTGGGGTTCGGCCGCACGGACGAGCCGGACGACGCTCATCACCAGCAGATCGAACGCCTCGTACCAGTCTTCGTCGGTCGTCTCCAGAAACGGCCCGCTCGGCGGGCCCCCTGCGCTCGTGACGAGATGGTCGACGGTGCCGAACTCCTCGACGGTGCGTTCGACGAGCTGTTCGATGTCTTCTTTCTCGGTCAAGTCGCCGGGCTGTTCGACGACCTCGCCGGACGCCACCGCGCGGATCTCGTCTGCGGCGTCGGCCAGTTGCGCCTCGTCGCGTCCGTTGACGACGACGTTTGCCCCCTCGCGTGCGAGCGCTTTGGCTGACGCCTTGCCGAGACCGCTACTCGATGCCGTGACCAGCGCCGCGTTTCCGTCGATCTGTAGGTCCATGGTAGAAACGGGCGCGAGCGATCAAATAAAAGGTTCGCGTCGACGTGTTCTCTCCTCGGTGTACTGCGATGCCCATCGTTACGGGCAGTCCCGTCGTAGCGCCGCGTGTGAAACACCCTGCCAGAGGTGGGCCGGCGTGCCGAGAATCGGACTAACCGGCGACGTGATGCTCGGACGACTCGTCGACGAGCACCAGCGCTATCGTGCTGTTGACGCTGTCTGGGGAAACACCGTAACGACGCTCCGTGAACTCGACGGGCTCGTGATCAATCTGGAGTGCTGCCTCTCCGATCGCGGTAGTCCGTGGCGACGCACGCGTCGGGTGTTTCACTTCCGGGCCGACCCGGAGTGGGCAATACCGGCGCTCCGGCGCGCTGGCGTCGACGCCTGTGCGCTGGCGAACAACCACGTGCTGGATTTCGAGGAGACGGCGCTCCGGGATACGCTCTCCCATCTGGACGAGGCCGGCATCGAGCGCAGCGGCGCCGGCACTGATCTCGAGGAGGCGCTGGCGCCGGCGTCGTTCGCTGCGGACGGCGTCGATGTCGCCGTCGTCTCGCTGACGGACAACACCCATGAGTACGCTGCCGGCCAGACCTCACCGGGGACCGCGTGGATCGAAATCGACCGCGGCGACCCCGAGACGAGAGCGCGCGTCGAGGATGCACTCTCACGGGTGCAGGAACTGGATTCCGATCTCGTGATCGCATCGCTGCACTGGGGACCGAACATGGTTGAGGAACCGCCCGAGTCGTTCCGGACGTTCGCCCGCTGGCTGGTTGACATGGGCGTCGACGCGGTCCACGGCCACAGCGCCCATCTGTTCCACGGGATTGAGGTTTACGAGAGCGCACCGATCATCTACGACGCCGGCGACTTCGTCGACGATTACGCGGTCAACCCGCGTCGACGCAACGACCGAAGCTTCCTGTTCGTGCTGTCGGCCGACAGCGCCGGGACGCCGAAGACGCTTCGACTCGTTCCAACCGAGATCCACGACTGCAGCGTCCACCTCGCCGGTGAGGACGCCGCCGCGTGGAGTCGCTCGCGGATGCGCTCGCTGTCGAGCGAGTTCGGGACCGAGTTCGAGCGAGCAGACGAAGCGCTGATCGTCAACCTTGGCAAGTAGGGGATTCCTCGAGAATCTGCGACGGCGGTCGAGAGATCGAGTCGTCAGTCAGCCTTTCGAAGCGTCCATACTTGGATCGTATCGCCGTCCTCGATCGTGTCGTCACCGGAGGCCAGTTCTCCCGCGGCGCCGTCGAACCCACCGGCGACCGACCACTCGTCGAACGGCGAGCGGCGAGCCAGCAGCTCGATTTCGCGCTTTGGGAGCATCTTCAGGTGATCCGTCGACGAGAAGACGCGCTCACCGTCGGGATCGTAGAGCTCGGTTTCTACCTCGAAGCGCTGTTCGATCTCGTCGACGATCCGCGTGCGCTTGCGGTGGCGGTGCTCTGCGCCCCGAAACTCGACATCGTTCTCGTGCCACTCGCCGTAGGTCTCGGCGATCAGGTCGAACGACGGGACAAACACGTCGAAGACGAACCGACCGCCGGGAGCCAGCGCGTCGTGGGCACACCGGAGCGCGGCGAGCTGGTCTTCGATAGTCACCAAGTGCTGGAGTGCGTTAAACGGACAGTAAAGGAGGCCGTACTCGCGCCCGACCGCAAAATCTGTTACGTCGGCTCGCCAGACCGACGGCTCCAGCCCCGCTCTGTTGGCCTTCTGCCGGAGTATCGAGAGCATATCGGCCGAGACATCGATACCGTCCGCGTCGATGCCCGCACTGAGCAGGTCGAGGTAGATCCGCCCGGTGCCGCAGGCGAGCTCGAGCGCTGCCCCATCGACATTCCGGGCGAGATCGGCGTAGAACGCGGCATCGCGGCGGTCCAGATCGTACAGCAACTGGTCGTATAACTCAGCGCGTGCGTCGCCGTAGCCGGCACTCGTATTGACCATACGATCCGGTCGCGGCGGCGCGAAGAAAAGATTCGGGGGCGCTAGGCCTGCAGCGTCTCCGCGAGCTCACCGCGCTCGTCGAGTTCCACGAGAATGTCGCTGCCGCCGACGAACTCCCCGTCGACGTACGTCTGGGGGATCGTCTCCCAGCCGCTGTGGTCCTCAAGGGCGTCGCGGTACTCGTCGAGCGCGTCGAGCACGTCGACGGTTTCGTAGTCGTCGCGGTGCTGCTGGATCAGCGTCAGGGCGCGGTCCGAAAAGCCACACTGGGGCATCAGCTCGTTGCCTTTCATGAACAGGACGACTTCGTTGTTCTCGATCGCGTCGTCGACCCGCGACTCCACTTCGTCGGCGGAGAGGTCGGACTCGGGTTCGAATGCCATGTGTGACTGTGGTGTGCGTGGACGCAAATGCCTACCGCACTCGTCAACGCTGCGCCCGGCCTGCGCGTGGCCCGGACGCCGCGGCCGCGCCGGCGTCAGTCCTCGTACTCATCGGGCGTGAACGTCTTCAGCTCCAGCGCGTGGATGTCGGTCGTCATCCGGTCGCCCAGCGCGTCGTAGACCAGTTCGTGCTGTTCGACCAGCGATTTGCCCTCGAACGCCGGCGAGACGACGAGTGCGGCGAGGTGATCGTCGTCCTCGGGGCCCCGGGGCTGGACGACATCTGCGCTCGCATCCGGTAGAGAGGTTTCGATGACTTCAGTGAGCTCCTCGGTGTCCATGTATCTCAGAGAGAATCGGGGACGGAAAAAGCGTTACTCACTTGCTGGGGCTGGTGCGCGTGGTAATGGCGGACTGCCGGCTCGTATCAGTCGCCTAGCTCACGAACGTCTCGATCCGAGCCATCGCCTCGCGCAGGTCGTCGAGCCCGGTCGCGTAGGACACCCGGAGATGGCCCTCGCCGTCCTCGCCGAACACAGAGCCCGGCACCGCGGCGACGCCGTGCTCCTGTAGCAGCTCCTCTGCGAAGGCTTCGTCGTCGCCGCCGGGCACTTCCGGGAACACGTAGAAGGCGCCCTCGGCCTCGAAGCAGTCGATACCCATCTCCTCGAACCGGGAGAGGACGAAGCGACGCCGGCGGTCGTACTGGCTCACCATCTCCGCGACCTCGTCGTCGCAGTTTTCGAGCGCCTCGATCGCGGCGTACTGGGCGGTCGTCGGCGCCGACAGCATCGCGTACTGGTGGATGCGGTTCATCCCCGCGACGGCGTCGGCCGGCGCGAGCGCGTACCCGAGTCGGAGTCCGGTCATCGCGTAGGCCTTCGAGAAACCGTTGAACACGACCGTCCGCTCGCGCATCCCCTCGAACGTGGCGATCGAGGTGTGCTCGTGGCCGTAGGTCAGCTCCGAGTAGATCTCGTCGGAAAACACCGTCAGGTCGTGCTCGCGGGCGAACGCGGCGACCGGTCGCAGGTCGTCTTCGGTCATGATCGCCCCGGTCGGGTTGTTCGGGTAGCAGTACAGCAGGGCGTCGGCGTCGGCGGCGCCGGCCCGTTCTAAGGCGTCGGCCGTGAGCTTGAACTCGTCGTCGCTGGTCGGCACCGGAAGCGGCTCGCCGCCGGCAAAGCGGATGCCCGGCTCGTAGGAGACGTAGGACGGCTGGGGAACCGCGACGACATCGCCGGGATCGACGAGCGCTCGGAGCGCAACGTCGACGCCCTCGCTGACGCCGGTAGTGACGATGATTTCATCGTCGGGATCGTAGGTCAGATCGTAGCGCTCGGCGACGTGGTCGGCGATCGACTCGCGGAGGTCTCGCCGGCCGCGGTTGGCCGTGTAGGACGTTCGGCCGCGTTCCAGCGAGTCGATGGCGGCCTCCCGGGCGGCCCACGGCGCCGAGAAGTCGGGTTCGCCGACCCCCAGCGAGATCACGTCGTCCATCTCCTCGGCCAGCTCGAAGAAGCGTCTAATTCCGGAGGGAGGAACCTCCTGCACGCGGTCGCTGACCTTCATGGCGAGACGGAGAGTCGGTCGTCGTCGTCGCCGTCGCTCATCTGGATGCCCCGATCTTTGTACGTGTCCATCACGTAGTGGGTCACCGTCTGGGTGATCTCGGGGACCGGCGCGACTTTGTCGCTGATGAACTGGGAGACCTCCTGCATCGACTCGTCTTCGACTTCCATCTCGAAGTCGTAGTCGCCGCTGACGAGCCGTAGCGTCGTCACCTGCGGGAAGCGAGCGAGCCGCTCGGCGATGTCGCCGTAGCTCGTCTCCCGGTCGAGCGTGACGTTGAGTTCGACCGATGCGCGCACGCGCTCCTCGGTGACTTTGTTCCAGTCCACCACCGCTTGGTAGCCCTTGATCACGCCCTCCGATTCCAGTGCGTCGACGGTTGCCACGACCTCGTCTTCGTCGAGGTCAGTCATCCGGGCGAGGTCCGCCGTCGAGTAGCGGGCGTTCTCTAGGAGCAACTCGAGGAGCTCGCGCTTGCTCATACCACACGGAGGCGATGGCGGACACAAAAGCGTTTCTGCATTCGCGCAACGGCACTCGGTACACACGCTTTCGCCTCGGCGTCCTCCCGTTGTCAGCGGCCGCTCTCGGCGTCACCGCCCGTCGCCCTGACACGACTGACAGATCTTGACGGTCGCCCGCAACGCTTCCGTGTCACTTGTTTGCGCCCCGACGCCGACCGGCGTCACCGGCACGTAGTCCCGACAGTACGCACAGCGCTCGATCGCCTCGCTCTTCCCGGTCATACCTCTTGTTGGCCGATTGTTGCCGGCTGGTTTAACACTCGTGTAAAGTTTCGTTCGCATTCTGGCGTCGAATAACTCCTCCTCGCTCACCGCCTCCCCAGCCCGGAAGCGAAACCCCCTAACCCGCGCCGTGCGAGGCCGAACGTATGCAAGGGGAGCCAGCGGTCGCAGTGCTGCGCCTCGGTCACCGACCGGGTCGGGACGACCGCATGACGACGCACGTCGGCCTGACGGCCCGCGCGCTCGGCGCCGACCGCGCGATCATCGCCGGCGCCACGCAGGCCGCCGAGACGGTTCGTGACATCACCGATCGGTTCGGCGGCCCGTTCGAAGCCGAAGTGACCGACTCGCCCAAGGCCGTGTTGCGCGAGTGGGACGGCCGGATCGCCCACTTGACGATGTACGGCGAGCGCGTGCAGGATGTCGAAGACGAGATTCGCGCAACGCGGGACGACGACGGCGATCCGCTGCTGATCGTCGTCGGCGCCGAGAAGGTCTCCTTCGACGTGTACGAGGCCGCCGACTGGAACGTCGGCGTCACCAACCAACCCCACTCGGAGGTCGCCGGACTGGCGGTCTTCCTCGATCGGCTGTTCGAGGGTCGAGAACTCGACCGGGAGTGGCAAGACGCCGATCAGCAGGTCGTCCCCAAAGCGACCGGCAAGAAGGTCGTCGATCCCGACGAGTAGCTTCCCGACGCCAACTCCCATCCCTGACTCCGATACGTCTATACTCGCCACTACACAATCGACCGACGATGCATACACCTGACGGCTATCTACATCCGTGGATGGCGGGGGCGTTCCTCGCGCTGGCCGGCCTCGTGCTGTCGGTCGCCGCGATGCGAGCGCGCGACTCGCTGACCGAGTATCGAATCCAACTGTTCGGCATCGTCGCCGCGGCGGTGTTCGCCGCCCAACTGCTCAACTGGCCGATTCCGGGCGGGACGAGCGCGCACTTCGTCGGCGGTGCCTTTGCAGCGATCGCCCTCGGCCCGCACCTCGGCGCGCTGGCCGTCGCGCTCGTCGTGACGATTCAGGCGCTGGTGTTCGCCGACGGCGGCGCGCTGGCGCTGGGCGCGAACGTCTGGAACATGGCGATCGTTCAAGCCTACGTCGGCTACGCCGTCTACGCGTCGCTGGCCGACCGGAACGAGACTGTCGCCACCATCGCGGGCGGTTGGGTCGGCATCACCGCCGCCGCGGCGTCTGCGAGCCTGCAGTTGGGCACCGCGCCCGCCTTCGGCGGCGAACTGTTGACGGTCGTCGCCGTGATGGTCGGCGGCCACGCTGTCCTCGGCCTCGGCGAAGGCCTGCTCACGCTGGTCGGCTGCCGCCTGCTCGCCCGCACCGGCGTCGATACTGAACAGCCCAGTTCGGAGGGAGTCTCCGCATGAGCGTCCGATCGCTCGCTCGCGGCCGCTGGCAGCAGCGCTCGCTCGCCGGGCTGACCGTGATGGTCTTGTTCTCGCCGGTGTTCGCGTGGGCCGCCACACGGGTCGGCTACTCCGAGCCGATGGAGAACGCCGCCGAAGCGGCGGGTGCGGCGTCCCACGCCGTTGCAACGGACGTGAGCCTCTTCTCGGGCTACGCGCTGCCCGGTCTCGGCCCGCACCTCGGGACGCTCGGTGGCGCCCTGTTCGGCACCGTGCTGACGCTTGTGCTCGGCGTCGGCGTCGCGCGGGCGCTCGCGCCGAGCAACTAACGCCGTGCGTTCGTAACTGACTGCTGTCCGTTCTTGCGACCGATTTTTGTCGACGTTCGTTTCCGCCGTGGCGTTCGACCGCCCAAATCTTCATTATTTGTCCTGCAAAATTTGAACTCATGTACGACGATGACGACCTCGCATCGATCAGAGAGGCCCGCGAGGAGTTCGAAGCGGAGACGCTCGGTCCCGTCCTCGATCGCTTCGGGGAGCGCAAGGATCGGTTTGCGACGGTCTCGAACCTCGACGTGGATCGTCTCTACACGCCAGACGACGTGGCCGATCTCGACTACCTCGACGATCTGGGATTCCCGGGTGAGGAACCGTTCACGCGCGGCGTCTACCCGACGATGTACCGCGGTCGGACGTGGACGATGCGCCAGTTCGCCGGCTTCGGTACGGCGACCGAGACCAACGAGCGCTTCCACTACTTGATCGACGAGGGCCAGACCGGGCTCTCGACGGCCTTCGACATGCCGACGCTGATGGGCAAGGATTCGGACGATCCGCTGACCGACGGTGAGGTCGGCAAGGAAGGTGTCGCCGTCGACACGCTGCGGGACATGGAGGTCCTGTTCGAGGGAATCGACGTTGGCGAGGTCTCGACGAGTTTCACGATCAACCCTTCCGCGCCGGTGATCTACGCGATGTACGTCGCCATCGCGGACCAACAGGGCGTTCCACGCGAGGAGCTCCGTGGAACTCTCCAGAACGACATGCTCAAGGAGTTTATCGCCCAGAAAGAGTGGGTAATCCCGCCCGAGCCGTCGCTGGATCTCGTCACCGACGTGATCGAGTTCGCCGCCGACGAGACGCCGAAGTTCAACCCCGTCTCGGTGTCGGGCTATCACATCCGCGAGGCCGGTTCGACTGCGGTGCAGGAACTGGCCTTCACGCTTGCCGACGGGTTCGCCTACGTCGAAGACGCGATCGAGCGCGGGCTGGCAGTCGACGAGTTCGCGCCCCAACTGTCCTTTTTCTTCAACTGCCACAACTCCTTTTTCGAGGAGATCGCAAAGTTCCGCGCCGCCCGGCGGATCTACGCCCGCCTGATGGACGAGTGGTACGACGCCGACGCGACGGCGTCGAAACAACTCAAGTTCCACACCCAGACCGCCGGTCAGAGCCTGACCGCCCAGCAACCTCTCAACAACGTCGTCCGCGTGACGATTCAGGCGCTCGCTGGCGTGCTCGGAGGAACCCAAAGCCTCCACACCAACAGCTTCGACGAGGCGCTCGCGCTGCCCGGCGAGAAGGCCGTTCGCGTCGCCTTGCGCACTCAACAGATCATCGGCGAGGAATCGGGTGCCGCGGACATCGTCGATCCGATGGGCGGGAGTTTCGCCGTCGAGGCGCTGACCGACGAGACCGAGCAGCGAACGATGGAGTACCTCGAAGAGATCCGCGAGATGGGCGACGGCTCGATGCGCGAGGGCGTCCTGACGGCGCTGGAACGGGGCTATTTCCACCGTGAGATTCAGGAGGCGTCCTACGAATACCAAGAGCGCGTCGAATCCGGCGAGGAGGTCGTCGTCGGCGTCAACGAGTTCACCATCGAGGAAGACACCAGACCGGACATTCTCAAAGTCGACGAAACCGTCGAACAGCGCCAGCGCGATCGCCTCGCGGCGGTCAAAGACGAGCGCGACGACGACGCCGTCGAGGCTGCACTGTCGAGCGTCGAGGACGCCATCGAAGCCGGCGAAAATACGATGCCGGCGATCGTCGAGGCAGTGAAAGCGTACGCCACGATGGGTGAAATCATGCGGGTGTTCGAGGACGCTCACGGCGCCTACGAGGAGGAAATCGGATTGGCCTGAGACGCGGCGCTCGTCCCGGTACCGTTGTACCGGCTGCCCCGCCGCCCTCCCCCGGAAATCCCCGACAGCTAGGCTAACGTTTATCCCCTCGTGTTGTGCACGTGAACGTACGCCATGACAGACGAACCCGATGTCGAGTTGGAGGCTCGCTTGGAGGAACAGGATTCGTTCGAGCCACCCGAGGAGTTTGTCGAGCAGGCCAACGTCACCGATCCGGGGATCTACGAGGAGTTCGAGGAGAACTGGCCCGACGCGTGGGAGCAGGCGGCCGACCTGCTCGACTGGGACGACGAGTGGGACGAGGTGCTGGTCGAAGAGGATGCGCCGTTTTACGAATGGTTCGTCGGCGGCGAACTGAACGCGGCGTACAACTGCGTCGACCGCCACGTCGAGAACGGCCGCAAGAATCAGGCCGCGATTCGGTGGGAAGGCGAACTAGGTGAGACCCGGACGTACACGTATCAGGACCTGTATCGGGAGGTCAACGAGTTCGCCGCCGCGCTGCGCGACCTCGGCGTCGAAGAGGACGACGTGGTCACGCTCTACATGCCGATGATTCCGGAGCTGCCGATCGCCATGCTCGCGTGTGCCCGCATCGGCGCGCCCCACTCGGTCGTGTTCGCGGGCTTTTCGGCCGACGCGCTGGCGACGCGGATGAACTCGGCCGACTCGGAGTATCTCGTCACCTGCGACGGCTACTACCGGCGCGGCGACGCCCTCAACCACAAGGAGAAAGCCGACGAAGGGCTTCGCGGCGTCGAACACGAGGTCGAGGACATCGTCGTCGTCGACCGTCTCGGCGACAAGCTCACGCACTTCCTCGGCGCGAACTACCACGACTACGACGAGCTGGTCGACGACCACGACGGCGAGCGCGTCGAGCCAGTCTCCCGGGACGCCGAGGATATGCTGTTCTTGATGTACACCTCCGGCACCACAGGCCAACCGAAGGGCGTCAAGCACACCACGGGCGGCTATCTCTCCTACGCCGCGTGGACGAGCCACGCCGTCCTCGACATCGAACCGGAAGACACGTACTGGTGTTCGGCCGACATCGGGTGGATCACGGGCCACTCCTACATCGTCTACGGGCCGCTCGCGCTCGGCACCACGACGATGATGTACGAAGGGACGCCGGATTACCCCGAGAAGGACCGACTGTGGGAGATCGTCGAGAAGAACGCGGTCGACATCTTCTACACCGCACCCACTGCGATCCGGTCGTTCATGAAGTGGGGCAAAGAGCACCTCGAAGGCCGTGACCTCTCCAGTCTCCGATTGCTCGGCACCGTTGGAGAGCCGATCAATCCGCGGGCGTGGAAGTGGTACTACAAACACGTCGGCGACGAGTCCTGCCCGGTCGTCGACACGTGGTGGCAGACCGAGACTGGCGGCATGATGGTCACCACATTACCGGGGGTCAACGAGATGAAACCCGGCTCCGCAGGACCGGGACTTCCGGGCGTCGACGCCAAAGTCATCCATCCGGACAAGGAAGAGGTCGAGCCCGGGCAGGCCGGCCATCTCACTGTCCAGAAGCCGTGGCCCGGCATGCTCCGGACCCTCTATCAGAACGACGAGCGCTTTGTCCAAGAGTACTGGGAGGAGTACTCCGATCCCGACAGCGACGAGTGGATCTACTTCCCCGAGGACGGCGCGAAGGTCGACGAGGACGACTACATCACGGTACTCGGACGCGTCGACGACGTGCTGAACGTCTCGGGCCACCGGCTGGGGACCATGGAGATCGAGTCCGCAATCGTCGGCGTGCCAGGCGTCGCCGAAGCCGCCGTCGTCGGCGGCGACCACGAAGTCAAGGGCGAGGCGGTCTACGTCTACGCCATCACAGAGGAGGGAACTGACGGCGACGAGGACCTCCGCGAGCGCGTCGTCGACAACGTCGAAGACGCCATCGGCCCGATCGCCCGCCCCGAGGAGATCGTCTTCACGCCGGAACTCCCCAAGACGCGCTCGGGCAAGATCATGCGTCGCCTGCTCGAAGACATCGCTAACGGCGACGAACTCGGCAACACGTCGACGCTTCGGAACCCCGACATCGTCGACGACATCCAACAGCGGGTCAGCGACGACTGAGGAGCCCTACCGCTCGGACAGATACAAGATTGCAACTAGCGGCACTCCGAGAACGGCCGCCACGGTGAGGCCGCCATACAGCGCGAACCCGAGCATGGTTGGCGGCAGGCTGATGAACCCAAACAGCGTCAGCGGCTCGGACACTTCGGTCAACACCACCGATAGGGCGGCACCCATCAGCGCCGCGACGCCGCTCAACGCTAGGTACAGGCCGATCACGAACCGTCGGCCGTCCAGTTCCGAGCCCGCGTCGATCCCCTCGAAGGTCGGTTCGGCGTCTGTCACGATCGAAACGACGGGCCTGAAAGGATTAGGCTTTTCCACTCGTCGCCCCTGAGTGCTAGTATGAGCGAGAAGGAACTGCTCGGACTCGTGCTGGGCGCGATCGTGACCATGATGTTCCTCACGGGCTTTATCATCGTCCTCAGCTGACGCAGTCCCGTAGTTCGACCCCGTTTCTTCGCCCTCTGTACGCTGGCGTCTGATCGTTCTTCCGGCGAGCGCTGCGAGCGCTAGAACTCATTGCAATCGACGAAAACGAACGAGAAACGCGCGAAAAGAGTTACTCGTCGGCAGTCGAGGCCTGATCGACGGCGTCGCGCTCACCGCCGTCGGTGGCAACTTCTGCGTCGTCTTCCGGCTCGCCGCCGTCGGCCATCGGCAGGAGCTTGTGCTCGCCGAACCAGTCCCACTCGCGGCCCTTCATACCGTGCTCTTCGAGGTTCCACGGGTCGTCGTCGGTGACGCGCGGCCCTTCGAGCCACGAGACGATGAAGTTCCACAGGAAGATGAGCTGGCCGACGAACAGCAAGATCGCGCCGAACGTGGCGATCTGGTGGAGGTCGGTGAACATCCCCGTCGGCCCGACCGGGAACTCGTAGTTGGCGTACTTCCGGGGCATGCCGCCGTAGCCCAGCAGGATCATGGCGAAGAACACGACGTTCGTGCCGATCATCGACAGCCAGAAGTGCCACTTGGCGAGTCGCTGCTGGTACATCCGACCGGTGTAGATGGGGAACCAGTAGTACAGGCCCACGAACACCGAGAAGCCGATGGCTCCCATCACGATGTAGTGGAAGTGACCGACCACGTAGTAGGTCTCGTGGAGCGCCTGATTGACCGGCACCGCGGCGAGGAACACGCCGGTAACCCCGCCGAGGATGAAGTTCGAGATGAACCCGATCGAGAACAGCATCGGCGCTGTCAGGCGGATGTCACCGTTCCACAGCGTCGTGATCCAGTTGAACGTCTTGACCGCGCTCGGTATTGCGATCGAGAGCGTCACCGCCATGAACGCCGCTTCGAGCCGGGGGTCCATCCCGGAGGCGAACATGTGGTGCGCCCAGACGCCGAAGGACAGCACCCCGATTGCCAGCGTCGAGTAGACGACGAACTTGAACCCGAACAGCTTGCGCCCGGCAAACCGGGGTAACACGTAGCTAATGATCCCCATCGGCGGCAACACCAGAATGTACACTTCGGGGTGGCCGAAGAACCAGAACAGGTGCTGCCAGAGGATCGGGCCACCGCCCTCCGGCGCGAAGAACAGCGTCCCGAAGTTACGGTCGGCCAGCAGCATCAGCAGCGCGCTGCCCAGCAGCGGGAACGCGAACAGGATCAGGCCCGACTGGGTGAGGATCGTCCACGAGAGGATGTCGAGGTTGTGCCAGCCCACGTCCTCGCCGCGCTCGGTGAAGATGGTCGCGATGAAGTTGATCGCACCCATCGTCGCCGAAACCCCCGAGAGATGCAGGCCGAGCATCATCAGGTCCGCGCCGAGATTGATGACGCCGTTCGGACCTGCGGGCGTCCCCATCGCCGTACTGGAGGACGACAGCGGCGGGTACATCGTCCACGAGGTCTGGGCGCCGGCGACGTTTTCCATGAACGGCGCGAGCAAGAATCCGCCCCAGACGAGCAGCGCCGCGATCGGAAGCAGCCAGAACGCGATGGCGTTGATCCGCGGGAACGCCATGTCGTCGGCGTCGATCAGCAGCGGGATGAAGTAGTTACCGAACGCGGCGATCACGGGCGTCCCGAACAGGAACAGCATCGTGATGCCGTGGCTCGTCAGCAACGCATTGTACAGCGAGGCGCCGATCAGCGTCTCGCCGGGCAGCGACAGTTCCAGCCGCATCAGCATCACCGCGAGGCCGCCCCACGCGAACGCGATGACTGCGTACGTTCCGTACAGGATGCCGATGTCTTTGTGATCGACAGTCGTCAGCCAGCGCAAGATCCCGCTCGGTTTCTCCTGATGGCCGTGGGCCGTCTCGCCGCCCGTGGCGCCGCCCGCTGGAGTGTACGACCTCCAACTCTCGACGCGCGTCAGCGCGGCGGCGACGGCCAGCAGGAAGACCCCCATCAGGACCGTCAGGATCAGTTGTCCGTTTACCATGCACGGAACTGAGGATTGCTTGCTAAAGAAAGATTCGTTGTTCTACCGAATTCGGACATGGTAGCCGTTACCACACCACATGAGTTGTTTTAGTAATAAAAATAGTAGAAGAAACAAGAAGGGGGGACCGGACTGACCCGTCAGTGCTCGCCGTCGTCGTACCGGCGCTCGTCGCGCTCGACCGCCTTCCCGGAGACGTAGGTCAGTATCAGCAGCGCGATCAGGATCAGGCCCATGATGGCGAACTGCAGGGTGCTAAACACCGGATCGAAGCCCCACGGGTTGGCGACGATGTACAGCCCGAAGAAAAACAGCAAAATTCCCAGCGGGATGATGTTGACCGACAGGTCCAGAATCGCGTCTCGGTCGAACAACTCTCGTGACATTACGAGTCGCTTGCGGTGCGGGCCAGAAATAGATTCTGTTTCGGGCCGGTCGTCTCGCCGCTGCGCGGTGGCACCCTCGCGGCATCTCACCACTCGATCGCGTCCGGCAAGTCGCCAAACCCGTCGCCGTCGTATCGGTATGCGGTCCAGCCCGCGGCCCGCGCACCCGCAACGTCGGCATCATCGTCGCCGACCATCGCGTGCTTGTCGGCGTCAAGCCGCTCCTCGACGTATCGGAACGGCGCTACGTCCGGCTTGTGAGCCCCGACTTCGTAGGAGGCGACGAAGGCGTCGACGTACTCGTCGAGGTCGTACGCCTCCAGCTTGTGGCGCTGCCACTCGTGGATGCCGTTGGTCAGGACGCCGATTTCGAATGTCTCGCTGAGACGGTCGAGATCCGCAGCGGCGTCCTCGTGGGGTTGGCACATGTCGAGCTCTTGTTGGCGAAGGCTGTCTCTGAGCGCTCGCGGATCGGCGTCGCCACCGATCGCCTCGAACGCACCGAGACTTGGCTCGGGCTCGCAGGCCTCGAAGCGCTCGAAGAACGCGTCGCTGTAGGCATCGACCGCGCCGTCGGGAACATCTCCGTCGACCGCGTCGACGGCGTCCGACAGAACGGCCTCGAAATCGCGGGTGTAGTGCAACAACGTCCCGTCGAGATCGAAGACGATTGCACGCTCGTCGGTCATCGTACTGGACTCCGAGAGCCGGCGCAAGAAAATATCGGTTCGGCGACGTTATACGCCGGGCTGGGCTCGCGTCCGCGAGCGGCCCACCACAGCGCCGACGACGCCGGCGACGCCCGCCGTTGCGATCGAGAGTCCCCGCAGCGCCAGCGAACCGCCGTCGTACGTCAACTCGCCGCCGCCGAGGCCGACCGAGCCGCCGACGTAGACGAACGCGCCGATCCCGACCGCGATCAGGACGAGAGACATCCCGGCGAACACCGGCCACGGGCTGCTCACGTACTCCGTCTCCCTGAGGATGCCGGCGATGCTCCCGAGCAGGAGTAACAGTCCTCCGACTGCGATAGGGTACAGCCCGAGGATGACGCCGATCTCCGAGAGCGGGAATCCGAGCGCGATCAACAGCGGCCACGGACTCGACTTCCGGTACTGGTCGCTCAGTCCGGGCTCCTCCGTCATACCCCCATCTTGGGCTGGAACGTATAGAAACCCACCGGAATCGACGAGCGGCCCGTGCGCTGTCTGCAACCTCGGCGTCGAGCACCACCCAAGACCTATTCGCTTCGATAGCCTACCAGATCACATGCCAAGCGTACGAGTGGCGGGGGTCGGGGTGACGCCGTTCGGGAACGCGCCCGAGCGGACCGGTCGGGACCTATTCGGGGAAGCCAGTGCGACGGCATTTGCCGACGCTGGCGTCGACCGGGACGACGTGGAGGCGCTCTACTACGGGAACTTCATGGGGGAGATGGCCGAACATCAGGGCCATCAAGGGCCGCTGATGGCCGAGGCCGCCGGCATCCGGGCGCCGGCGACGCGCTACGAGACAGCCTGTGCCTCCAGCGGCGCCGCTGTCCGACAGGCGGTCAAAGACGTGCGAAACGGCGAGTCGGACGTGCTGCTCGTCGGCGGCGCCGAGCGCATGACCAACATGGGGACGGCGGGCGCGACCGAGGCGCTCGCCATCGCGGCCGACGATCTCTGGGAGGTCCGGCAGGGGACGACGTTCCCCGGCGCGTACGCGCTGATGGCGCGGGCGTACTTCGAGGCCTACGGCGGCACCCGCGAGGAGCTAGCCGAAATCGCGGTGAAAAATCACGCCAACGCCGTCGACAACGAACTCGCGCAGTACAACAGCGAGATCACCGTCGAGCAGGCGCTGGACGCGCCGATGATCTCCGAGCCACTGGGCTTGTACGACTCGTGCCCGATCAGCGACGGCGCCAGCGCGGCCGTGCTCGTCAGCGACGAGTACGCCGAGCGCGAGGGGATCGACGCGCCGGTTGCGATCACCGGCACGGGACAGGGCGGCGACAGGCTGGCGCTCCACGACCGCGAGCACCTTGCGACCTCGCCGGCCGCCGACGATGCCGCTGCGGAGGCGTACGACGACGCCGAAATCGCGGCGTCCGATGTCGACTTCGCGGAGGTCCACGACTGCTTTACCATCGCCGAAGTGCTCGCTATCGAGTCGCTGGGGCTCTACGAGCGCGGGGAGGGCATCGGCGCCGCGGCGCGCGGCGAGACCACCGCCGACGGCGACGTTCCGGTCAACCTCTCGGGCGGGCTGAAAGCGAAGGGCCACCCCGTCGGCGCGACCGGCGTCGCCCAGATCGCCGACGTGGTCAAACTGCTCCAAGGCGATCACGTCAACGGCGACGCGGTGCCAGACGCCAACGTCGGGGTCGCGCACAACGCCGGCGGCACGGTCGCCAGCGCCGTCGTCCACGTCTTGGAGGTCGCAGCATGAGCGACGACGAGCGCGTTCGGGATGGCGAGTTCGACGACGTTCTCGACGCCATCGCCGACGGCGAAGGATACTACCTCGAATGTGCCAACGGACACGGCTCGCTGCCGCCGCGACGGGTCTGCCCGGAGTGTGGCGACGCCGATCTGACCGAGGCGCCGCTCCCCGAGTCGGGCGAAATCGACACCTACACCGTCACGCACGTCGCGGCGCCGGCCTTCGCCGACGACGTGCCCTACGTCGTCGCCGTCGCGGACTTCGGCCCGGTCCGACTCACCGGACAGCTCCGGGACGCCGATCCCGAGAGCGTCGCGGTCGGACAGCGCGTCGGCGTCGGCGTCGGCCGAACCGAGACGACCGGCGAACGACTCTTGACGTTCCGGCGTCGTTGAGACTTTCCGGCGACGCGTGCGGGGCGGCGTCGCCGTCGTGCGTGACGGCGTCGCTGTCATGCAGAAGAGTGGTGCGTCGTCGAAGCGTCCGACTGACGCCGTTCTTAGTCGGTCTGTGCGAGCGAGAGGTCGTCCGACAGCAGCGTGAGCACGGCGTCGGGATGCTCGACGTGTGGCTGTAGCTTCGCGTAGTCGACGACGACCAGCCTCGCGTCCGCTCGGTCGGCCAGCACGCGGCCCTCGCTCAGCGGCGTCGTCTCGCTCTCGCGGCCCCAGACCAGCGTCGTCGGCACGTCGATCGCGCCGAGGTGCTCTTCCATCGACGCCTCGGGGTCGAGGAACCCGCTGATGAAGGACGCCATCGCGTAGCGCGCGCCCGGCTGGTGGGACGCCTGCCAGCGGTATTCGACGTACTCGTCGGTGATGTTGTTTTCGTCGAAAAAGCCGTGATCGGCGCCGAAGTGGCGGATGCCCGCCTTGCTCGTGACGGCGTTGCGGATCGCGGGCCCGACCAGCGGCGCGCGCAGCAGGCTGCGCAGCCAGACGCGGCGTCCCGGCATCGACTCGTCGGTCGGGCAGATCAGCACTAACCGTGAGAGGTCCACGTCGCGGGCGGCCTGCACGGCGTACGAGCCACTCAGCGACGACGCCAGCACGATCGGCTCGTCGGTCATATCTCGCAGGAAGTCCGTTACGAACCCCTCGTACAGCGACGCCGAGTACATCAGCGGCGGCCGGTCGGAGCGCCCGAACCCGGGCAGGTCCGGCGCGATGACGTGGTACTCCTCGGCCAGCGCCGGTGCGATCTCGGCGAACTCCCGGCTCGACGCCCCGGCGCCGACGCCGTGGAACAGCACGAGGTCGGGGTCGTCGGCGTCGCCCAGTTCCGTGTACTCGATGTCCATGCCGCGCCAGCGATAGGTGTGCTGTGCCCCGTAGATTCCGGGGTCGAGTTCGTCGACCGAGCCGGCGATCGCACGGTTCGCAAGCGCCGTCGCGCCGACCGCGCCCGCCGCACCCGCCAGCATGGTTCGGAGCTTCATACCCGCTACTTGGACGCGGCTGGACTTATTTGGGGTGGCTTCGGCAGGAGACTCGCCGGCGGCGTTGCGCCGTCAGCTACGCTCACCCGACCGTCTGTCAGTCACGCCCATTGGCCGCCTGCCGCCTCCGTCAATCGCGTTCGTCGGCCGCCCGTTCTTCGACGCACTCGCGTAGGGGATCGAGCAGGTCGTCGGCGACGGCGTAGGGGTCGGTCTCGCGGGCCACGACGGCGTCGACGAACCCGTCGATGCCGCCGCGCCGTTCGATCTCGCGTTCGAGCAGGCCGCTGGCGTCGTCCCGGAGTAGCGTGCGAATCTCCTCGGCGTAGCGTGATCGCTCCATCTCCTCGGCGCGACCGGTCGACTCGACGTGTTTACGGTGGTTCCCAAAGGCGTCGATCAGCGCGTCGACGCCGTCGCCGCGCGTGGCGATCGTCTCGACGATTTCGGGCGCCCACGCGTCGGCGTCCCCCTCCACCGTGTCGAGTGTTCCCGTACCGCCCTGATTTGCGTCTTCGTCGCCCGAGGGCCCGGCGTCTGACGCCGCGCTCGCGCCGTGCTTGTCGGCGCCCAGCACGGGGTTGACGTCGTCGCGCAGTTCGATCATCTCCCGGAGCTCCTTGACCGTCCGGTCGGCGCCGTCGAGATCGGCCTTGTTGACGACGAACACGTCGGCGATCTCCAGAATGCCGGCCTTAAGCATCTGGACGGTGTCGCCGCTCGCGGGCGGGACGAGGACGGCCACGGTGTCGGCCGCCCGGACCACGTCGATCTCGTTCTGGCCGGCGCCGACGGTCTCGATGATGATGCGGTCCTTCCCGAACGCGTCCAAGGCCTTTACGGCGTCGGCGGTCGCCGTCGAGAGCCCACCGAGATTGCCACGCGCGCTCATCGACCGGACGAACACCTCCATGTCGCCGACGTTCGAGGCCATCCGGATTCGGTCACCGAGTACCGCCCCGCCGGTGTACGGCGAGGAGGGGTCGACCGCGATGACGCCGACGGTCAGCCCGCGCTCGCGGTACTCCTCGGCGAGCTTGTCGACCAGCGTGGATTTGCCCGAGCCCGGACTTCCGGTGATACCGACGACATCGGCGTCGCCGGTGTGCTCGTGCAGCGCCGAGACGAGGTCGCGGTAGCCCGGCGCTCGGTTCTCGATTTTCGTGATGACGCGGGCCAGCGCGCGGTGGTCGCCGTCGAGCAGGTCCTCGATTAGCTCGGGCGGAGCGTCGTCAGGAGGCGCAGCTGCACTCTCCTCGTCGCGCTCTTCGAGTGCGCGCTCGCCGCTCGGATCGCCGCTCATCGTTCGGGCGCGTTCTCGCGGATGAACTGGATCGTCTCCTCCAGTTCGGTCCCCGGCCCGAACACCTCGGCAACGCCCTGTTCTTTGAGCTTTGCCTTGTCCTCGTCGGGGATCACGCCGCCGACCAGCAACAGCGTGTCCTCGAACGCGCCGTACTCCTCTAACCCCTCGACGACCTTCGGGATCAGGGCGTTGTGCGCGCCCGAGAGAATCGAGATGCCGAGCACGTCCACGTCCTCTTGGACGGCGGCCTGAACGATATCCTCGGGCGCCTTGTGCAGCCCCGAGTAGATTACCTCGAACCCGGCGTCCCGGAACGCCCGGGCGATGACGTGTGCGCCGCGGTCGTGGCCGTCTAACCCGACCTTGGCCACGAGGCAGCGAATCGACCGTTGCTTCTGGTCGGCGCTCATGCGTAGACGTAGCTCGCCGAATCGTTTAAACGTTGATGATAAACTCGGGGATTCCCGACCTCTCGTGCGATTCGCCGTCGGCGTCCCGCGCGTGGCGTCGAAATCGGAGCGGAGGGGGCGGCGACTCGGCCGACGCCGCCGTACAGGCGTCGCCGCCCGGAAGCGACAGGAAAATGGATCCCGGATCCGAAGGCCCGGCCATGGCGACAGCAACTCCGCGACAGCGGATCAAAGACAACGTCACGGCAGTCACTGTACTGCTGACGGTCGTCGGCTACGCCCTCGTGGCGGCGACGTTCGAGGGGCTCATCCCGATATTTCCGGACATCTCCCGATCGGGCGTCAACCTGCTCGGCCACGCGATCGCGGTCGTGAACACGCTGGCGGTGCTGTGTTTGGCCGCCGGTTGGTATTGGATCCGCAACGGCGAGGTCGACAAGCACCGCGCCGCGATGACGACGGCCTTTGTGCTCATCCTGCTGTTCCTGCTGATGTACCTGCCGAAGGTCGGCGGCGGCGGACAGAAGGCAATTGCCGACACCGTTCCCGATCTCGTGCGTTACAGCTACTTCGGAATGCTGTTCGTCCACATCGTGCTGTCGGTGGTCACGATGCCAGTCGTGCTGTACGCGTTCCTGCTCGGGACGACGCACACGCCCGCCGAACTCCGTGACACGCCCCACGCGAAGATCGGCCGGATCGCGGCGGGTTCGTGGATTCTCAGCCTCGTCCTCGGCGTCGTCACGTACGTCATCCTGAACCACGCCTACAGCTACACCTTCGAACCAGCGATGCTGGTGTTTTCGCTGTAGCGTCTCTGTGCGACGCTGCCCTACGGTTCCGGGCGGTCGTCGGTCCTCGGCAGTCGGAACTCGACGACGTTCCCTCTCGGCTCGTTCTTCTCGAACCGCAGTTCGCCGCCCAGCGAGTCGATACACCACTGCATCACCCAGAGGCCGATCCCCGAGCCGTGGTACGTGCTGTTCGTCGTCACGTCCTGATCGAGCACGTCGATTTCGACATCGGGAATCTGTGGCCCGTCATCGGCGATCTGCACGCAACCCTGCTGGCCGTCTGGATCGCCCATCACCGTCACAGTCACGCTCGGCGTCTCCCGGTCGTTGTGGACGATCGCGTTTTCGATCCCGTGTTCGATCGCGTAGTCGAGCCCGTTGTCGGCGGTTACCCAGACGCTAGAGTCTCCGTCCACGGTTAGCTCTGCCTCGGGGTACTTCGACTGGTATTTCTCCGCGAGCTGTCGGACGACATCGACGAGATTTGTCGCCTTTCGCTTCGTCGCCTCGGGATCGGCGATCTCCTCGATCTGGTGGATCGAGTCGCTCATCGTTCCGATCTCCGTGGCGATGTCGAGAATCGTCTCGACTTCGTCTTCGAGTTTCGTCTGATCGACAGCCGCCTTGAGTCGGTCTGCGTATCCGATCAGCAGATTCGCCTCGTTTCGAAGGTTGTGCCGGACGACGCGATTGAGGAGGTGGAGACGCCGCTCTCGGGCTTTGTAATCGGTGATATCTCGTATCTCGGCTAGTACGCACGGGGTCCGTTCGATGGACGACCGTTCCAGTCGCACCTGCACCCAGATGAGTTCGCCGGTCGACCGTTCGATCCGCCACTCGAACACCTGTGGATCGCCGTCTGCGGCCGCCCGGATCCGACGCATCGCTTCTTCCTGCGAGTACTTCGTCGAGGGTGCTGTGTAGTCCCCAACGTCCATCCCCCGGAGCTTTTCGATCGGGTAGCCGTACAGCTCCTCTACCCGTTTGTTCGCATCCAAGGTCGCCCCCGTCTCGGGATCCCGAAGCGTGATGCCGACATCTAGATCGTCAAAAGCTTCCGGCAATGTCGGAACGCCCTGCCCGTCCATAGATGCCGTAAGAACCGGACAACTAAAATACGAGCGTTTGTCGGAAAACTGTGGGAATTCGTTGATAAATTGACCCCGAGGCGAGCGGCGTACTCCTCAGTCCGTCTGCGGGACGGCGTACGCTCCGACGGCAAAGGAGAGCACCGCCAGCACCGCGAGGATCACCAGCGGCCCGACCGGATCGCCGCTTTGGCCCGGCGTCAGCGCCCGGACGCCGCGTGCGAAATACGTCAGCGGCGAGAGGTTCTGGAGCGGTCCGAACCACTCGGGCAGCATCTCCGGCGGGACGAACGTGTCCGAGAGGAACAGTAGCGGGAGCCCGATTGTGTTGCTCGCCGTGACGGCGCCGTCCTGAGACTCGGTGACCGCGCCCAGCACCGCCCCGACGCCGCAAAACAGCACGACGCCGAAGACGATGTAGGGGATCAACAGCGGCGACAGTGGCAGCGCAGCGCCGGTCAGCACGGCGACCAACACGAGCACGAGCAGGCTGGCGATGCCGATGATGACGGTGTTGACGGCCGTCCGCGCCGCCAGCCACTCCGCTGTCGACAGCGGCGTCGTCGCCAACTTCTCGAAGCGGTTGCCCTCGCGGTGGCGCGCGACGGTGCTTCCGAGCCGCGAGAGCGGCGTGAACAGGACCACCGTGGCGACGTAGCCCGGCACGTAGTACTCCGGCGGTTCGGTGAACAGGCCGCTTCCGCCGGGGTCAGTTCGGACCAACGCCCCGAAGATCACGATCAGCAGGACGGGGAAGAAGAAAGTGAAAAAGACTGCCGTCCGCCGACGGAGGAAAGAACTCCACGCCGCACCGAACTCCGAACCGATGCGTCCGATCGCCGTCATCGCGGCTCACCTCCGGGTGCCACGGCACGGGAGCGCACGGCAGCGTCGCCGCCCGCGCCGCCCTCTTCCTCGCCGGCGAGTTCCATGTACACGTCCTCAAGTGTCGGCTCGCGCCACGTCAGCGAGGAGTACGCGATTCCCCGAGCCTCCATGGCCTCGACCGCGCGGCCGATCTCCGTCGGGTCAATGCCAGTGATCTCTACGCCGCGACGCGTCGGCGTCGCTGCGATGCCGTCCTCGGCGAGGTCGGTTGCGACCGCCTCGGGGTCGGGCGTCGACGCCACGGCCGCCTCGCCGTCGGCCTGCTCGGCGTCCAGTTCGACGTACAGGCGGGCGTCGCCGCCGTGCTGGCGCACCAACTCGCGGGGCGGCCCGACTGCGACCAACTCGCCGTCCGAGAGCAGCCCGACGCGGTCGGCCAACCGCTGGGCCTCGTCCATGTCGTGGGTGGTGAGAAACACCGTCGTCCCGGCGGCCGCGAGTGCCCGGACGCGCTCGGCGACAGTGCGGCGTCCCGCGGGGTCGATCCCGGTCGTCGGCTCGTCCAGAAAGAGCAGTTCGGGGTCGTTGACCAGCGCGGCGCCGAGACAGACTCGGCGCTGCTGGCCGCCCGAGAGCTTCTCGTACCACGTGTCGGCGTCCTCGGCGAGACCGACAGTCGACAGCACCTCCTCGGGATCGATCGGGTCCTCGTACAGCCCCGCGTAGTACTCGACGAGTTCGCGCCCCGTCAGCCGTCCCGGCGGCGAGAAGTCCTGCGGGAGCACGCCCAGCCGTTCTCGTGCGACGGCAGTCGGATCCTCGCCGAACGTCGTCACCGATCCCGCGGTCGGCGTCGTGGTCCCGGTGAGCGCCCGGACGAGCGTGGTCTTGCCCGCTCCGTTCGGGCCGATCAGCGCGAACACCTCGCCCGCCTGCACCGACAGCGAGACGCCATCCAGCGCGTCGGCGTCGCCGTAGCGCTTTTCGACGCCGTCGGCGACGAGCACGTCTGTCATGCCCTATTCTCGGGCGCCGACCGGAAAAGGACGTTCGGTTTGCGCGTCGGCGCCGTCGCGTCGCGGTTGTGGTGTTCTCCTCGGTGTCAGCGCGCCCGCGCCGCGTCGATCAGTTCCTGTGCGTCGACGGTCTCTCCGCGGTCGGCCGCGCGCACCGCCGCCTCGGTGAACGCGATCGCGCGCAGGCCGTCCTCGGGCGGCGCCGCCAACTCCTCCTCGCCGCGAATCGCACCGACAAAGTTCTCGAGCTTCACCCGAGTCAGCGTCTCGAAGTCGGCGTCGCCGTCGATCTCGACGGCGAGCTCGTCGCCGCCGCGGTCGACGCGGACGAGTTCGTCGCCGTCGTAGTGGAGACTGCCCTCAGTACCGTAAACCGTCAGGCCGTCGTCCACGTCGGGCGTCTGCGTCCCGTCGCCACAGACGCCGACGCTGGCCGTCACGATGCCGTCGTCGCGTTCGAGATGTGCCGAGATCGCGGCGTCGATCTCTGCGCCCTCGCCGCGGTCGTCGGTCAGCGCGGCGACTTCGCTCGGCTCCGCGGCGAGCGCCCACGGGAGCACGTCCATGAGGTGCGAGCCCGAGTCGTACAGAAAGCCGCCGCCAGAGAGCTCCGGGTCGCCCTGCCAGCCCTCGGCGTAGTCCCGGAGCCAGTCCTGCTGGAGGTGACAGTGGGCCATCCGCGGCGTTCCGATCGCGCCCGCCTCGATCAGCCGGCGCAGCTCGACGTAGTAGGGATCGACGTGGCGCTGATAGCCCACCTGAACGAGTGCGCCGTGCTCGTCGGCGGCGTCGACCAGCGCGACGGCTTCGTCGACGGTCGTCACCATCGGCTTCTCGACGTGTACGTCCAGTCCCGCCTCGATACAGGCCGCCGCTTGCTCGAAGTGGCCCGCGTGGACCGACGCGATCGACGCCGCACCGAGGTCGTCGTGGGCGGCGAGCAACTCCTCGGTGGTCTCGTAGACTGGCGCCGCGAACGCCTCGATGAACCGGTCGCGCGCCGCCACGGACGGGTCGGCGCCGGCGACCACCTCGACACCCTCCATCGACGCGAACGCCTCCAGTTCCATCAGTCCAAGGCCCCCGAGCCCGATACCTGCGATCCGAACTGTCATGGCCCGGCAGTTCCGGCCCGAGCGGTTTAGGGCTGTGCGTTTTAGATGTGTGCTGTGGAAGTAGCAACGTAGAGCAATGTTCACACCAGCAAATAGCGTGTCGGGACCCCGACGACGGTGAGCTCTCCGTGAGCTTCGCCGAGGTCCTACCGCTCGTGTTCGTGATGGTCGCGGGGCCCCAGATCCTCAGCGCGATCTTTCTGGCGACCAGCGAGAACTGGCGTCGAAACTCCACGGCCTTCGTCGGCGGTGCGGCGCTTTCGATCTCTCTCGTCGTTGGGCTCGCGTACGCACTCGGCGTCGGCGCCGCCGGGCAGGGTGCCTCGAACACGACGCTCAGCGCGATAGTCCTCGTCGCGCTCCTGTTTGCGATGGTCCACACGTACCGCACCCGAGAGGAGTCCGAACCACCACGGTGGATGGGCAAGCTCAGTGCTGCGACGCCCCGGTTTTCGTTTCGGCTCGGATTTCTCCTGATGGGGTTTTTCCCCACCGACATCCTCACGTCGGTGGCCGTCGGGTCGTATCTCGCCGCCCGTGATGCCCCGCTGACCGACGCCGTTCCGTTCGTCCTGCTCACGCTGTTCGTGCTGGCGCTGCCGTCACTCGTGCTGGTCGCGTTTGGGGAGCGTGCGGAAACGTTCCTGCCGAAAGCGCGCGACTGGATGAACGAAAACGCGTGGGTCGTCAACGAATTGGTAATCGTCTTTTTCATCCTGATGTCGCTCAACAACCTTCTGGGCTGACCGCCGAGGGGCGATCGTCTCGATCGGGAGGTGGTCATTCCGACGGTGGAGTATGGGTAGGCATCGCTGTACGAACGGACTACATCGAGATCTAAGAACGACTATATCGCCGTTTTATCGTCTGTCAGTGTTGTATTCGGTAAATTGGCCTTATCTCTACTGCCGTCCTACTACTACCCGATCATGAACATCAAATGGTCGGCTGTAGTGATTGGCTTTGCCGTAACACTCGTGCTCGGGATGGTCAGCGGCCTGCTCTACACGGGGACGGGCACTTCGAGCGTCGTGGTGTACTGGGGAGTGATCGGCGTGTTAGGCGGGCTCACCGCGGGCTACCTCGCTGCCGGAACGGCGCGCTCCGGCGCGCTCCACGGCGGTATCGCCACCGTCTTCGGCGCACTCATCCTGCTTGCAATCACGGCGTTTACGACTCTGCTGTTCGGGGGACTCGTCGTGTCGGTCAGCGTGCTCACACTGGGCCTGCTGATGCTCGCGTTCCACGCCATCCCCGGCGCCGTGGGCGGCGTTCTCGGGTCGTGGGCGCGGAGCCGCCGCGCCACCGGCGAAATAACCGCCACCAAGGCGTGAACGGCACGGAATCCCATTTTCATACGTTCGTTGCATTGGCGCCTCAGTCATCCAGTTCGGGTGGCTCGTTTCGAACCACCGTCACCGGCGCGTGCGCTCGCCGAACGACGTGCTCGGCGACGCTACCGAGCAGCAACCTCGACAGTCCGGTTCGACCGTGGCTTCCGAGCACGATGTGATCGAAATCGTGCTCCGTCGCGTAGCGCACGATGGTCGGTGCCGCTTTGCCTTCCGCGGTATCCGTGCTGATTTCGCGTCCGTGGTCGCGTGCGGTCGCCGCGGCCCGTTCGAGAAGTCGCTCGGCTGACTCCCGGGCCCGTTCGTATGACACCTCGTAGGTGACACCCCCCACGTCACCCGGGTCGTGCCACTCGCGCGGATCGTTCACGTGGAGAACGCGAATCTCGGCGTCGGCGTACGTCGACAGCGCGTACCGTAGCGCGAAGTTCGCCTGCGTCGATTCGTCGAACGCCACGAGGACGCGAGTTGGCACAGGTGTCCGTCGACGACGGGGCACAAATGCACCCGGTGTCGCGGGCTGCTGGTGGGCCGTCAAAGTGGGACTGCTGGGAGCGACACCAGCCGCCAGCCGATTCCGCCGCAACCCCACCGTTTACCCGCTCGCACCGCGCACTCGGGTGTATGGAGTACACGAAGCTCGGTTCAACCGGTACGACAGTCTCTCAGCTGTGTTTCGGCACGTGGCGATTCGGCCGGGAGACGGGCGGACAGACGGAAACCACCAAAGACGAGGCCCACGACCTGCTCGACGCCGCTGCCGAGAGCGGGATCAACTTCATCGACACGGCCAACGTCTACGGCAACCCCAACGGCACCAGCGAGGAGTGGATCGGCGAGTGGCTCGACGAGCGCGACCGCGAGGACTACGTGCTGGCCTCGAAGGTGTACTTCCCCTTCGACGGCTGGGGCGAACCGGGGCCGAACGACTCGGGGCTCGGTCGCAAGCACATCCGCGCACAGATCGAGGGCACGCTCGATCGGCTCGGGACGGACTATCTCGACGTGTATTACATCCACCGCTGGGACGACGAGACGCCGATCGAGGAGACGCTCCGAACTCTCACCGAACTCGTCCGCGAGGGCAAGGTCAACCACCTCGGCGCCTCGACGATGGCGGGCTGGAAGCTCACGAAGGCTCTCTGGAAGAGCGATGTCGAGGACCTCGAACGCTTCGACGTGACCCAGCCGCTCTTTCACGCGGCCTACCGCGACGACGTGGTCGACTACCTCGACGTGTGTGCCGATCAGGACCTCGCCGTCTGTCCGTACTCGCCGCTGGCCGGCGGCTTCCTGACGGGCAAGTACGAGCGCACCGAGGACGGCGTCGTCGCGCCCGACGACTCCCGCGGCGAGATCGACCCCAACTTCGACGACTACTACGTCTCCGAGCGGGGCTGGGAGGTGCTCGACGAGATCCGCGCCGTCGCCGACGAGGTCGACGCCACGCCCGCGCAGGTGTCGCTGCGCTGGCTGATCGACCAGAGCAAGTTCACCTGCGTGCCGATCGTCGGCGCCCGGACGCCCGACCAGCTAGAGGAGAACGTCGGCGCGGTCGACGTGGACCTCTCGGAAGACCAGCACGCCCGAATCTCGGAAGCGCGCTACGACGAGGAAGGGCGCCGCTGGGGCCACCGGGACGAGTGACGACGGCTCTCTACTGAGCGAACGGCCGCCAGCGCAACAGCGTGACCGTCAGCACGAACACGGCCGTCGAGGCGCCAAAGCCCAGCGCCGACGCGACGCCGGTGAGCGCGCTGGCCGAGCCGCCGGTGACGCCGGCGATCAGCGAGGCGATCACCGGCCACGTACAGCTGACACACGAGACCAGCCCGAGCAGCCCCGACACCGAGGCGCGCGCGGCGTCGATGATCGTCGCGTAGACGAGATACGCCAACGCGCCGTAGCCGATGGCGTACGTGGGCAGCAGCGTCACGTCGACGTACGCGCCGGTGTAGTGGACTGCCGGGACGAGCCCCGGCGGCCCCTGAATCGTGGTGCCGAAGCCGGTCGCGTACAGCGACGCGTCGACGGCCGACGCGGAATCGAGGCCCAACTGCGCGGCCAGCGTCGGCCCGGGCGCGATCAGTCCTTGGATGAGTGCCAGCACGAGGAAGTACGCTCCGGCGATTGCGGCGGCGATCCGGCGCTGTCGCGGATCGGTCGGCGACGGGTCGGCGCGGTAGATTGCCCAGAGACCGACGGTGACCCAGATCATCCCGTAGATCCCGAACATCCCCAGCGTGGAGCCGGTCATCAGCAGGTACAGCAGAACGACCAGTACCTCGGTGTTGAGCGCGACGGCGTAGAGCAACAGCGTCCCGCGGTCGGGAACCATTCCGTCGAGCCGACTCGGTGTTGCGAGTTCCGACATGGATCAGAACGCCATGGCATCGACGATGATCGCAAGCAACAGTGCGCCCAGATAGGCGTTCGAGGCGTGGAACGCTCTGAACGCGGCGCCTTCGGTCCGTTCGCGGTGGAGTCTGACGACCGCCCACAGGAACACCGCGCCGAACGCGACCGTGGTGACGGCGTACAGGACGCCAAGATCGGTCACGGCCGAGAGCGCGCTCGCTCCCAGCAGCGTCGCCGCCAGATACAGCAGGATGTGCTTGCGCGTCACTGCCTCGCCGCGAACGACCGGCATCATCGGGAAGCCGCCGCGAGCGTAGTCGTCCTTGTACGCCAGCGCGAGGTTGTAGAAGTGCGCTGGCGTCCACAGGAAGATCACGCCGGCGAGCGCGAGGCCCGGAATGCCGATCCTCCCGGTGACGGCGGCCCAGCCGATCATCGCCGGGAGCGCCCCTGCGGCGCCGCCGATCACGGTGTTTTGAACCGTGTTAGGCTTGAGCACCAGCGTGTAGATGACGCTGTAAAACAGGATTGCGACCAACCCGAGCGCGGCAGCGAGCAGGTTGATCTGCACGAACAGCACCAGCGAGGCGACCGTCAGCAGGCCGCCGAAGGCGAGCGCGTTGCGAACCGGGACGAGATGCGTCGCCAGCGGCCGGTCGGACGTCCGGGCCATCTTCTGGTCGACATCCCGCTCGAGCACGTGGTTGAACGTCCCGCTGGCGCCGATGGCGAGCACGCCACCGCCCAGCGTCAACAGGATCGTCCTGACGGTCAGTTCACTGGTCGCGGGTTCGGCCGCCAGTGCCATGCCGGCCGAGGCGACCAGACAGAGCAGCCACATCAGCCGCGGCTTCATGAGCCGGAAGTACGCGAACGCGGTGACGCGAGCGCGTCCCAGCACGCCGTCGGGGACCTCCGGCGTCGGCACCTCGTCGGCGGCGTCGTCGACTGGCGTCGCCTGTTCGGTAGCGTCAGACGCTGAACGATCTTCCGGCGTCGCGGTGTCGGCTTCGAGCGTCCACGCCAGCGCGAGCACGAGCGCGCCGAAGACTATGGTACCAAAGAGCAGGTGCAGCGTCGACAGCGCGCCGATTCCGGCGGTCGTCGCGGTTACGGCGCCGAGCCCGACCTGCACGGCGTACAGACCCGTAGCGACTGCGAGGCCGGCCCGAACGCGTCGGCGCGTCGCCCCGAGCCACCCGATGATCGTCGTTGCGACCACCATCGCGCCCACGAGGAGTGCGACGACCCGGTGTCCCCACGCGATGGCGAGGTCGCCCGTCGTCGGCGGCAGCACCGATCCGGTGCCACAGCCCGGCCACGAGCGACACGCCGCCGCGGCGTCCGTCAACGCCGTGGTCGCTCCGACGACGATCAGCAGATAGACGCCGACGACCGCGGCCGCGAGCAGCCACGTGAACCGCTCGTGGCTCCCCACGAGCGGGTACGCCGAACGTTCCCGCGTCGCCCCCGGCGATGTGGAACTGGTCACGACGATATTCCTCCTTCTGTATTGGTTCGACTCTACGTATTTAGTCACCGCGCTTTGGCTGTCGACACCGCCCGAACGCGTCCCATCCGCGTCCCGGTTCAGGCGCCAGTCAAGCTCGCCGGCCAGTTCTCGAAAGCACTCCCGGCGACTATCGGCCCATGGAGCGTTCGTGCTCGTTCGCGTCGATGGCCGGAAAGTCAGCACATATTTAACCGAGAGTTCCAAAGATTCTGGTGTCATGAATAGAACGCGGAAGGCCCTGATCGCGCTGTCCGCGGCGCTGCTGTTGCTCCTCACAGCGGCGCCGGCGGCCGCACAGGCCTCGGAGTCCGCCAGGATGATTCAGGCGCTCAACGACAAGCTGCTCGTCGTCGCCCTGCCGATCACCCTACTGGTCGAAGGGATCCTCATCTACGCGGTCCTGAAGTTCAGAAACAACGACGATCCCCAGCCGACCCAGGAGAACCGTCGTCTCGAAATCACGTGGACGATCGCCACCGCGATCATTTTGCTGTTCGTCGGCTTCGCCGCCTTCCAAGTGATGGCGAGCCCGCAGATCAGCTCCGTCGCCCCCGACAACCAGCCCGATCCCTCCGAAGACTTCGTCATCGACGTGACGGCGACGAACACGTGGGCGTGGCAGTTCAACTACACCGGTGAGTACGACGGCGTCCAGACGACCAACGAGGTCTATCTGCCCGAGGACAGGCAGGTCTACTTCCGGATCACTGCCGAAGACTGGCTCCACATGATGCACGTTCCGGATCTCGGCCTCAAACAGCAGGCCCGGCCGGGCGTGACGAACACGATCACCACGACGCCGACCGAGACCGGACAGTACCAGGGCTACTGTACCGAGTTCTGTGGCGTCGGCCACTCCTCGATGCTCTTTACGGCACACGTCCAGACCCAAGAGAACTTCGAGGAAGAAATGCAGAGCCGGATGGCGGAAAACGGCGGCGGCAACCAGTCGGCTAGCGCATAAGCTACCTCTCGCGGATCTTCTCTGAGGGCCGACGTTCGACAGTCGCAACTCGGCTGCGAACGCGGATGGTACTCGCGGACGCGCTTGGATGGATTTTTGGTAGTCCAATTGCAACTGTCCAGTATGACAGTAGCGGACGATACGACAGAAGACCACGGACACCATCTCCCGGCCGTGAAAGATTTCCCGCGGGGGTTCGGCGAGGCGAGTTGGTGGCCCTTCATCACCGCGGTCGGTGGATCGGGCTTTTACATCGGGGCTGCGCTGTACGTGATGGCCCAGCGCGACCTTTTTGGCTCGACGACGCTGGGCGGCGGCATCTTCGTCGCCAGCACCGCCCTGTTCCTCGTCGGTCTGTACGGCTGGCTGTACCACGCCTTCGTCAGCGACTTCTGGAACCGCGAGGCCGACCATCACAACGAGACCAAGCTCCGGTGGGGGATGCTCACGTTCCTCGGCAGCGAAATCGCCACCTTCGGCGCGCTGTTCGTCTACTACTTCTTCATCCGGGCCGGCGGCCTCGGCGAGATCGGCATCCACCTGACGGGCTGGCTGGTCTTCGCTAACACGGCAATCCTGATCGCCAGCAGCTTCACCATGCACTACGCCCACGTCGCCCTGCTCAACGAGAACCGGCGGCGCTTTGTCGCGCTGCTCGGCACGACGTTCGGACTGGGTGTGATCTTCCTCGGCGGACAGGTCTACGAGTACTACGAATTCCTCGTCCACGAGAACTTCGGCGTGCTCGAAGGCGCGTTCAACAACGGCTTCTACGCGCTGACCGGCCTTCACGGGCTGCACGTCTCGATGGGAGCCGTGCTGCTGGGTATCGTCTTCGGCCGCTCGCTGCTGGGCCAATACTCCTCGGAGCGCCACGTCTCGGTCAGCACGGTCTCGATGTACTGGCACTTCGTCGACGTCGTCTGGGTGTTCCTCGTCGTCGTGCTGTACGTCGGCGCCTCGCTCTAACGACGGTTTTCCGTTTTCATGTCGGAGCACTCACCCGCTGTGATCGTCCCCGACGACGCGCCCGCGTATCGGTGTCCCTACTGCGAGATGCCGTTTTCCGAGGAGCGCTACCGCACGCTGCACAAGGGCCTCGAACACGCTGGCCGCATCGACGACGCCGAGCGCGACGCGTTTCAGGACGAGTATCGCGCCGAGAGCGACCGGATCAGGGAGTTCCGGCTGAAGGTGCTCGGTAGTCTCGTCGTGCTGTACTTCGGAATCCTGTTCGCGTACATGGTGTTGGGGTAGCTGGGATCGCTGGCCTCACATCCCCATGTCGGCGGCGCCGTCGGGCACCGGCAACGCGCCCGGCGCGACGCCGAGCAGTTCTGCCGCGTGGTCTAACGCCATGTCGAACCCGTAGTATCGTTCGAGCTCGTCGCCCGCCGGCGTCGGCCGAACTTTCAGCATCGCGTACCCCTCGACGTTCTGTGCGATCGCGGCCGTGGCGCCCTCGCGGTCGAACGCGAGTACGCGCTCGTCGTCCGTGAGATAGTATCGGGCGGTGATGCCGTTCGCTTCCGCGTCGTCGACGACCTCGGCGTCGGTCATGCGCGGTGGTTTGGAGCGGCTACAGTCGTAGCTGTCGGTTTTGCCGACCGGTCGTCGGCGTCGCCCAGCGGGGGAAAGCGCAAGCTTTGATTCTGCGGCGCCCGGCGTCTCCGCCATGACGAAGTTTCTCCAGAGCGGTCGGCGGCGCGATCTCTGTGTCCTACTGGCCGACGCGGGCGAGCTGTCAGGTCAACAGCTCAAGACGCGACTCGAAGCCCACTACGACGAGCATCTCGATCCCAAGAGCTTCTACGGCACGCTTGACGCGCTAGTCGATTCGGGATTTCTCGACGTTCGAACGGAGGGGCTGGCCGATCGGTACTCGCTCACTGACGGCGGTCGGCGACGACTCGACGAACACGTCGCGTGGGTCCACGAGCACGTCGACGCCGAGTAAGTCTCAGTGCTCGTCGAGCACCTGATCGCCGATCGTGTTACGCAGAATCTCGCTGGTCCCCTCGTAGATCTCGTTGAGCTTTGCGTCCCGGTAGAATCGCTCGGCGGGGAAGTCCTTGGTGTAGCCGTAGCCCCCGTGGATCTGGACGCCCTCGTTGGCGACCTCGCGGGAAATCTCCGAGGCGTAGAGCTTGGCCTGCGCGGCTTCCTTGATGAAGTCCTCGCCGCGGATCTTGCGGTCGGCGGCGCGGTGCATCAGCATGCGCGCGGCCTGCAGTTTGGTGTCCATGTCGGCGAGTTTGTGCTTGATCGACTGGAACTCGCCGATGGGCTGGTCGAACTGCTCGCGCTCGTTGGCGTACTCCGCGGCGGCGTCGAGCGCGGCCTGCGCGATGCCGACGCTGCGGGCAGCGATCGTGATTCGTCCGGCGTTGAGCGTCTTGAGCGCTTGGACGAACCCCTCGCCCTCGGCGCCGAGACGCCGCTCGGCAGGAATGTGCATGTCATCGAACCGTAGCTCGGCGGTAGGACAGCCCTTGTCGCCCAGTTTGTGCTCGGTGCCCTCGACGTGGAACCCGTCGTCGTCCTCGGGGCGGACGACGAACGAGGAGATGCCTTTGTTGCCGGCCTCTTCGTCGGTCTTGGCGAATAGGACGACCGTGTCGGCGACCGAGCCGTTCGAGATCCAGAGCTTGCCGCCGTTGACGACGTACTCGTCGGGCTCGCCGTCGTCACCCCTGTCCCCTACCGGCTCGGCGGTCGTCTCCATCGCGGGCACGTCGCTGCCGGCACCGGGTTCCGAGAGCGCGAACGCGCCAACGTCCCGGCCCTCGTTGAGCGGCGTCAGGTAGGTCTCTTTCTGTGCGTCGTCGCCGAACTCGTAGAGCATGTTGCCCGCGAGGCTGGTGTGGGCCGCGACGACCGTCCCCAGTCCGCCGCTCCCGCGGCTGATCTCCGCCAGCGCGAGCGCGTAGCTGTGGTAGTCGAGTCCCGCACCGCCGTACTCTTCGGGGAACGGCATCCCCATCAGTCCCAGTTCGCTCATCTCGTCGATGAGATCCCGCGGGAACTCGTCGGTCTCGTCGATCTCGCTCGCTCGCGGCACGACTTCCTCGTCGACGAACTCGGCGACCATCTCGCGGATCTGTCGTTGTTCCTGACTGAGCCCGAAGTCCATGTGCGTTTCTTCGGGGCCCGCCTCTTGACTGTTCTCATGACTAGCATCAAAAACCGTTTACAACTTGCGTCCAGTGGCTCCTCACCGAGACGATGCCTCAGACCTTTTTATCGTGGGGCTCTAGAGACGAGAGTACGAGCATGGCCGACGCCCACATCGAGACAACGTTCGACGAGGATCTGGCGTGGTGTTTCGACGCCGTCTCCGACGTCTCTCGGACGTTTGCGATCACGATTGACGCGCTAGAGGAGCCGATGGCTTCGCGGATCTGCGTGGGGTATCTCCTCTGTCGCGTCGCCGACACCGTCGAGGACGCCGGCCACATCCCCCCGGGCGTCCAGCGCGACCTGTTAGAGCAGTACGACGAGGCGCTGTCTGGCGAGCGAACGCTGGAGACGACGGCCGACGGCGGCGCCGTCGGCACCGAGGGCTCGGCGGCGGGTATCGATCACGATGCCACGCCCCACCGCAGCGTCGAACTGCCCGAGGATGCACCGATCAACCAGTTCCGGAACGATGTCGAGGAGTGGATTCCCGAGGAGCCGGGCGAGGACGCCGACGACTGGCGGGTCGTCGCGGCCGCCCCGCGCATCGTTCGGACCTACGAGTCGCTGCCGCCCGCCGACCGCGAGGCGATCCGCGGACCGGTCCGGGAGCTCGTCGGCGGGATGGCCGAGTTCGTCGACCGCTACGCCGACGACGGCGGCCTGCGCATCGGAACGCCGGACGAACTCGAAGAGTACTGCTGGTACGCCGCCGGGACGGTCGGCGATCTGGTCACCAACCTGCTGGCCCGCGGCGTCGACGCCGAACGCGAGGACGTGTTAGAGGACAACGCCCGCTCGTTCGCGCTGTTGCTCCAACTCGTCAACGTCGCCAAGGACGTGACCGACGACTACCGCGAGGAGAACAACGTCTACCTGCCCGCGACGTGGCTCTCGGAGGCCGGCGTCTCGCAGGACGCCGTCTGCGAGTCCGACAACGTCGGTCCGGTGGCTTCCGTCGTCGAGCGCGTCACTGACCGGGCCGCGGGCTATCTCGACGACGCCCAGACCTACCTCGAAGCGCTCCCCGAACACCGCGGCAACACGCTGGCTGCGTGGGCGATCCCCTACCTGCTCGCGGTCGGGACGATCCGCGAACTCCGCGAGCGTCCCGAGGACGTGCTGCGCGAGGACGGCGTCAAAGTCCCGAAACCCGAGGTGCTGATGCTGGTCGCGCAGTTCGAGCGCGGCGTCGAGAAGGCCGCGCTCGACGATCTGCGGCGTCAGATCGAGCAGGCGCCGCTTCACCGCCACTGACGGGCGTCGGCGTCGCGCCAAGCGAGGAATCCTTTTGCCATCGTCGCGCGTACGTCCGGCCATGACTCTCGATGTCGAGCCGCCCGAGCCGCCCGAACTCGTCGAGCAGGTCCCCGACGACTACGAGGGCGACCATCTCGAAGACGATCCCGAGTACCACCGCAACGACCTCGAAACGTTTCTCCGAGAGGGCGCGTGGGAACAGTCGTTCGAGCAGTGGAGCGCAACCACGGATCTCGATACCGAGGAGTTCCAAATCGCCCGAGAGCTGGAGCTGTTCGGCTCGTTCGATTTTTTCTGGGACGACTTCGCCGATCGGGTCGGCTACAGCGCGCCCGGCATCCCCGAGGACTGGCGCGAGCGCGAGTACCATCCCGACCTCGACTCGTGGGGCGCCGTCTCGGGGATCAACGCGGCGATGACCGAACTCGGACAGATCGTCTCGGACGTTCTGGAGGAGGAGTACGTCGACTGGGACGCCGACTACGAGGCGCCCGACGATCTGCCCGATTTCGACTAGTTCACTCCTCGCCGATCCGCTCGGCGGCCTCGACGTTCGAGAACGTCGGCTCGACGCCGTCGGTCGGCGCCGCCCACCCGACGGCGTTGTCGATGACCTGCAGAATCTCCTCTTGTTCGTAGATCGGATACTCCTCGTGGCCCGGTCGGAAGTAGAAGATGCGGCCGCTCCCGCGGCGGTAGCAACAGCCCGAGCGGAACACTTCGCCGCCCTCGAACCAGCTGACGAACACCAGCGCGTCGGGCTGGGGGATGTCGAAGCGCTCGCCGTACATCTCGGCCTCAGGGACGACGATCTGCTCGCCGATCCCTTCGGCGATCGGGTGGCCCGGCTCGACGGTCCAGAGACGCTCGCGCTCGCCGGCCTCGCGCCACTTGAGCGAGCAGCTCGTGCCCAGCAGGCGCTTGAACGGCTTGGAGTAGTGCGCCGAGTGCAGCGGGAGAAAGCCCATCCCATCGCGGACGCGCTCGACGACGCGGTCGACGACCTCGTCGCGCACCTCGTCGTGGGCGAGGTGGCCCCACCACAGCAACACGTCGGTGTCGTCGAGAACTTCGCTCGTCAGCCCGTGCTCGTCCTCGTCGAGCGTCGCCGTGCGGACCTCGTGGCCCCGGTCTTCGAGCGCGTCAGCCAGTGCTGTGTGGATGCCCTCCGGGTACAACTCGGCGACGTGGTCGTCCTCCCGCTCGTGTCGATACTCGTTCCAGACGGTAACGCGAACCATGTGTCGGCGTCAACATCGACGGTGAAAGGCACAACGTTTCCGTCCGGCGTGAGCGCTCCGAGGACCGCCCCGTTCGGCGAGCGCGCCGCTGGTCGACCCGTCGCGCGCCGAAAAGAGATAGATTAGAAGACGTACTCGTCGTCGTGGCCCATCATCCCGTCGTCCTCGAAGCCCTGCTCTTCGTCGTCCATGGGTCCGCTGGTCTTGTAGGCTTTCAGCCCCGTCGAGAGGAGCTCTTCGATCGCCTCCTCGCGGTTGACGAACTCGTCTTGCTCTACCATCTGGGCGATCTGCATCTCCAGGTGTTCGGGAACGGTGATATCGACTTTCGGCATTTGACAGTGAGGCTTTGCCCGAGCCATATTTAAGGTTGACGGGGATGTGCGCTGTGCCGGTGACGGCGGCGTCCCGACGAACCGACTATCGTCCAATCTCGCGCAGCGACGCCGAAAGCGGGCCTTTTACCGCCCGGTCGCGCGTACGTCCGGCTATGCCAGTTCCGAAAGACGAGTTCGAGCAGCTCCACCCCTGTGATTTCTACACCGCAGAGGAGCTGCTCGACCCCGACGAGATGTATACGGTCTACGAAATCGCGCGGATGCTCCAAGAGCTCGATCCAGACGCCGAGATCGACGCCGAAACCGAGGCGATACTCTTAGACTGGGCGATCCCGTGGGTCATCTCTAACGCCGACGATCTCGTCGTCGCCGACCCGCGCAGCGACGACGAACCGGGCTACTACGGGCTCGCAACCGACGAATGAAGCTGCTGGTCGCCGGCGGCGACCGCGTCGACGCGGGCAAGACGACGTTCTCGACGGGGTTGGTCGCGCGCCTCGGCAGCGTCGGCTTCAAGCCCCGCGCCGGCAACGACTACTGGTTCGACCACGACGACTATCGGCGCGCCATCTCCGAGGGTCGCCTCTACGGCAAAGACGCAAAACGCCTCGCGGCCGCCAGCGACGCCGACGTTCGGCCCGAAGATATCAACCCGGTCCACCGACTCTGGCGGCCCTCTCCGGGGCCCGACGCCGGGCTGGTCGGCGCCGCGCACCGACAGTTCGTCTTCGACCGGGTTTCCGAATCGTTCGTCGTCAACGCCGGCGCCGACGTGCCCGAGTCGGCCCGCGAGTCGTTGCCCCTCGCGGACGCGCCGCGAGTCTCGACCGTCGACGAGCTCAACGAGGAGACGCGCCGCCGACATCTGCCGGCGTTCGAGGCGCTCGCGGCGCGGATCGACGAGCGCGCCGACGCAGTGATCGAGTCCTACGGCGACATCGCCCGGCCACTGCAGGAGCTGGCGGTCGACGCCGTCGCGGTGGTCGAACCGGGCCGCGCTCGCGTCTACGACGGCGACCGCTACCTGCGCGCCTGCGACGTTGCGCGCCGGAGCGCCCGCGACGGCCGGATGGAGCGGCGCGTCGAGGACGTGATCGAGCACGTCGACCCGATCGCCCGCGTCGGACTCCCCGCGCTCGCCGACGAGCGCCGGACCGATCCGGACGCCGTCGCGGACGCCTACGCGGACGCGTACGACGAACTGCTCGCGGCCGCCGAGTGACGGCGTCGACGCTACCCGAGTGGCGGCATCGACGCGGACTCACGGCCGCCGCCGATTGGACCGACTCTCAGGCCTGTCGCGCCATCTTCCCGGACAGTTCGATGTGCGAGTACGGGTCGTTTTCGATGCTCGGGCCGTGGCCGGGGTGGAGCGCCTGTAGGTCGGCGTCGACGCGGTCGGCCACGCGGTCGATGCTCCGGATCAGCGCGTCGCGGTCGCCTTCTTCGAGGTCGGTGCGCCCGAAACTGCCGTTCTGGAAGATCAGATCTCCGGCGAACAGCACCCCGGCGTCGGCGGCGTACAGGCAGATGTGGTCGTTCTTGTGGCCCGGCGTGTGCAACGCGACGTACTCGTGGTCGCCCATCGCTACTGTGTCCTCGTCGCCCAACTCGCGCTCGACGCCGTCCTGCGTCGTATCGAAGCCGTAGACCGGTGCGTCGAACGCCGCGACCACGTCTGCGAGGTTACCGACGTGATCGGGGTGGGTGTGAGTCAGCACGACGGCGTCGAGCGACTCGACGCGTTCCTCGATCGCCGAGACGGCGTCGAAGCTGGCGCCGGCGTCGACGAGCACGGTTCGCTCGCCCTCGACGAGAAAGGCGTTGCTCGTGAACGACTGGACGCCCTGCGCGACGTTGTGGATCATGCGCAGGCGTTCACGCCGGGCCGGTTTGGACCTATCGGACCCGCCGGCTGCGTCTCAGCGTCACCTCCGGCCGTCGCCTCTGTCGGGGCGTCGTCGCCGCGGCGTCTCCGGCTAGGGCGTCGAAGCCGCGCCCTCGTCGGTCGGCGCGCTGACAAGCACCAGTCGGGCGGTGTCGTCGCCGCGGTTGTGGATCTGTCTGCGCTCCTCGGGGTCGATCCGCAGCGCCTCGTGCTCGTCGAGGGTCAGAGTGTCGGCACCCACGTCGACCTCGACGCGCCCCTCGGTGACGTAGTAGATTTCTTCGTGGCCGTCCTCTCCGTGATCGTGTGCCTTTCCGCTTCGGTCCGGCTCCAGTTCGAGCACGGTAAAGCCGAGACTGTCGGTGTCGAGCGGTTCGCGCAGGAACCACATTCCACCTTTGTCGCCGCCGATTACCGAGCCCACGTCGCCGGGCGCAGCCGCTTCGTAGCCCATGCCAGTAGGTTCCACGCAATCGCCCTTCAATGGTGGGACGCCGACGCTCAGTCTTCCCTCGGCGTGGCGGTCGACAACAGCGCCTCGAACACTTTCCGCTCTGCGGCCCGGACGTGCTGGTGGAACGTCGGCGAGGAGATGCCGAGCGTCTCGGCGACTTCTTCGCCGGTTTGCTCCCGCGGCCACTCGAAAAATCCGGCGTAGAACGCCGATTCGAGAGCGGTACGCTGGCGTTCGGTCAGTTCGTCGGTCAGGACGCTCCCGATCGCCTCGGCGTCGATCTGCGTGCGGTTGATCTGCCGGCGCGTGACCAGTTCGGCTTCCGGATACGCCTCCTGCACTGCGCCGATGATCTGGCGAACGTCGGCGCCCGGTGAGAGGTGGACGCTCATCCTGTAGTCTCCGTCCTCGATGACGGCCTCGTCGATGTCGCCGCCCAGCGATGCGATCGTCGTCAGAACCGGGGGATCGGCGAGCGTCAACTCGAACCGTTCGTTCCCGGATTCGTCGAACGTCACCTCCGACCAGTGGGGCAGCGACTCCACCAACTCCTCGACGAACTCGTCGTCTTCGTCGACAGCGTTCCCGTACACGAGATAATCGTCGTCCTGTAACGGCACCGTCTGTGACAGGTGGACGCGACCGTTCGATTCGGCGTCGATGTCGAGCATCTCGATGACATCCCGGATGCGGAACTCGACCTCGACGAGTTCGTCGCCCATCAGCGCGCGCTTCCGGTCGATGGCGACGATGGCGTGGCCGACGACCTCGCCGAGCTGTCTGAGCATCCGTCGCTCCTCGCCCGCAAAGGCGTCTAATCGGTCGGCGTACACGCCGAACAGACCGTAGACGGTCCCCTCGTGGGTGATCGGTACCGCGGCCGAGGCCCGGTAGCCGTACTCGCGGGCGACCTCGTGCCACGGTTCGAAGTCCGGATCGCTGAATACGTCCTCGACAACCTGCATCTCTTGAGTTCGAACTGCCCTGCCGGCCGGTCCCTGTCCCAGCGCATCGTCGGGACTGATCGACATCGGCGCGTCTTCGAGGTAGCCGTCGACGCCCGCCTCGACGTGGGGATCGATCGACTCCGTCGCTTGGTCGACGCCGGCGCTCCAAGCAAACGTGTACGAATCCGACGCCGCGAGGTCTTCACAGAGGACACGCTCGATCTCGGCTCTGGTCGACTGATCGACGATTGCCTCCGTGATGTCCAGTGCGATCGTGTTGAGTGCGTTGAGCGCTTCTAACCGCTCTCGCTGGTGTTCGAGTCTTCGCTCTCGGTCCTTTCGCCCGGTGATGTCGCGGACGACGCCACACCGTCCCTCCCCCTCGCCGTAGGGTAGTGGCCCGAACCGGCTCTCGACGGGGATTCGCTCCCCATCGGCCGTGTGTAGGTCGAATTCCAGCGTTGCGATGTTCTGGTCGCCGGCGCTGACGCGCTCGGCTGCGTCGGCGGCTTTCGGCCCGATTTCGTCGTCGTACACCGTCGTCGCGTGCTCACCGAGCAGTGATTCGCGGTCCGTGCCGAGCATCTCACAGAACGCCTCGTTGGCGAACACGAACTGCGAGTCGTCGTCGACCGCGTAGACACCATCGTCGAGAGTCTCGACGATCCGCTCGTACAGTTCGAGGTCCTGCTCGCGCCGCTTGCGTTCGGTGGTGTCACGGAAGTACACCGACAGCCCCGACGCCGACGGGTAGACGTTCGCCTCGAGCCAGATCGACCGCCGTTCGGAAAACAACTCGAAGTTCGACGGCTCCTGCGTCGACAGGCACTCCCGGTAGCGCTCTCCAACGTCCGCCTCTGGAAACACGTCTTCGATGTGGCTCCCGCGCAACTCCTCGGCGGAACAGCCCAGAAGCTGTTCGGCCTGCTCGTTGGCGTAGGTGAACTGCAGGTTCTCGTCGAGCGCGTAGAACGCGTCGTCGACGCGTTCGAGCACGTCGTCGAGCTCGGCCTCCAGATCGTCACGCTGCCGGCGAAGCTGCCGCTCGTACTGCCTGCGCTCTGTCATGTCCCGGGTCACCTTGGCGAACCCTTCGACATCGCCTTCGTCGTCGTAGATCGCCGTCAGCACAATCTTGGCCCAGAACCGTGTGCCGTCGCGCCGGACGCGCCACCCTTCGTCTTTGACCACCCCGTCGGCGGCGGCCGCAGCCAGATTCTGCTCTGGGACGCCGTCGGCGACATCTTCGTCGGTGTAGAACGTCGACAGGTGCTCGCCGATGATTTCGTCGGTGCCGTACCCCTTGATCCGCTCGGCACCCGGATTCCACGTCCGAATACGGCCCTCCGCGTCGAGCCCGAAGATCGCGTACTCCTCGGTAGCGTCGACCAGCGACCGGAACTGCTGATCGTCTTCCGACACGTTGTCGGCGCCCGTTCCTTGCCGCCGCCAGTAGACGCGCCCACGCGCGCCGATCTTCTTAGTTCGTAGCTCCCCGGCGTCGGCCAGCTGTTCGAGGCGGTCGTAGGCGGTTCGCCGACTACATCCGATCCTGTCGGCCAGTTCGCTCGCCGTCACTGGTTCCCCCGGCTCTCCGACCTGCTCGACGGCGTCGAGCGTCTGTTGCAGTGTCCCCCCGGACTCCATGTCACCAGTGTATGTGCTCGACGGGTATGGCCGTTCGCTCCGCTCATCCGACAGATCGGCCCTGCTGTCGGCGGTTCCGTTGACGGAAGCGCAAGCAATGCGCCGTCGCTGGCCAGTGAACGGCCGGTCCCGCCGCAGCGCGCTGGCGGCGTCGCCGCGGTGCGGCGGCACGGTACCGCTGAACCACCTAACATCATAGTCGAACGCGTTAGGTCTCGACGGGACATTTTCAGGAGTACAGATCTCAACCATGAGCAACTCACCGACCCGAACGCCGACTGACCCGCTCGATCCCGACCAGCTGCCGACGCAGGAGCTACTCGGCGCCGTCGCAAGCGATCGACGCCGAGCCGTGCTGTCCGTGCTCGCCGACGTGACGTCCCCGATCGACGCCGGCGTCATCGCCCGCGGCGTCGCAGTGCGCGAGGCTGCCGACGATACCCGTTCGCTTTCGGACCGAATCGAGGACGTTCACGTCTCGCTTCACCACGTACACTTGCCAAAGCTCGCCGACGCCGGCTTGCTGTCCTACGATTCGGAGCGCGGTATCATCGAGAACGTCGCCTCGCCGTAACTGCGCCAACTCAACTGCTTCGGCGTTCGGCCCGTCGCTTCGGCTGTCCGATCGCCGGTAGGTCGCAAGGCCTTTTGTATCGCCCATTGAGGACTAACACAGGATGAACCGATCGCTGGGTGTCGGTCTCGTGACGGGCATCTTCCTGTTGGCGACGCTGCTCGTGGGGGTCCCGGCTGTCGACGGCTCTCCGGCCGCCCCCGAGCCAGCGCCGCTGTCGGCGTCGACTGCGCCGGTCGATCAGACGGATCGATCCTCCGGATTCTTGCAACAGTCCGATCAGACCGCGCAGTTCGACAGCGTCGAGTTCCGGATCGCAGTCCACGAGAACGGCACCGGCGTCTGGACGTTTCGCTACGAGCGCCGCCTCGCTAACCAGTCCGAGCGCGAGCAGTTCGAGGCGTTCGCCGAGGAGTTCCGGACGAACGAGAGCCACCCGCTGTACACCGGGTTCGAGAAGCAAGCCAGCGCACTCGTCGCCGCCGGCACGAACGTGACCGATCGCCAGATGAACGCGACGAACTTCGATCGGTCCGCCGGCGTGCGCGAGGACCGGCTCAACGAACCCGGCGTCGTCACGATGTCGTTTCACTGGACGAACTTCGCCCAGCAGGACGGCCAGCGCGTGATCGTCGGCGACGTGTTCGAGGGCGGGATGTACGTCGCCGAGGACCAGTCGCTCGTGTTCCGCTCCGGCGGCGACCTCGCGTTCGCACGAGCGGTCCCGGACGACGGCAGGCAGATGTCGAACGACACGCTGGCGACCAGCGACACGGTCACGTGGGTCGGTGCCCAAGAGTTCACCGACAACAAGCCCCGCGTCGAACTGGCGCCCGAGGACACCGTCGGCCAATCGCCCGACGAGCCGGTGACGGCTCCCGCGACGAGCGAGAGTGACCCGTGGATGTTGCTTGCCGGCGTCGTCGTTCTCCTGCTCGGCGTCGGGAGCGCCGTCGCGTGGCGGCGTGATGGCGCAATCCTCGACCGCACCGGCCCCGACGACGATGCCGACGAGGCGGTGGCAGCCACCCCTGATTCGAACGACGATGCCACAGCCACAGAGGCCGCTGTCGACGAGGAGGAACTGCTCACCGACGAGGACCGGGTGACGGCGCTGTTAGAGGACAACGGCGGCCGGATGAAACAGGTAAACATCGTCGAAGAGACCGGCTGGTCGAAGTCGAAGGTCAGCATGCTGCTGTCGGATATGGAAGAAGACGGCGCCATCTCGAAGCTCCGGGTCGGCCGCGAGAACATCATCAGCCTCGACGGTCACGAGCCGGAAGCGGCGGGATCGCCGTTCGAGAACGACGAGTGAGCGCGTATCGTCACCGCCGTGGCGCTCCGAAGCGGACGACAAATCGACGCCCGCATCAGACGCCGCCGCGCTCCTGTGGCCGCTGCGACGACTGATCGCTCAGAAGGTCAGTGAGCGTGTTCTGCACCCGATCTGGATTCGGGATGCGTTCGAAGGTAACGTCCTCCGTACTGCTCCCGGCCGTGTAGACTCGCACGTCGCCGTAGCCCAGCAGCCGCTCCCGGGGTGACTGGTCGTAGGCCGTGTTCTGGACGCGATCGAGTCGAACCTGCGTCACGTCCCGTGAGACGAGCCCCTGCTTGACGTAGATCTCCTCGTCGGTGAGCACGTACAACAACCGCAGCCAGTCCGCGTAGGCCCAGACCGCGATGGCGATGCCGACCAGCGCGACGCCAAGCGGCGCGTACGCGATCGGCCACGGAAGGCCGCCGCCGACCAGCCGTTCGAGGCCGACCTCGAAGACGCCGCCGACGAGCACCACGACCGCCGCGACCGCGATCGAGGGGGCGAGCGTGAACCGTGACGGGCGGCCGGCCCACCTGATCTCTTCGTCGTCGCTCAGGTGGAGCCAATCGGCGTCCTCGATCGACGCGTCGGTGCTCGAACTCACCGTTCACCTGCTGTCGCCGCGCTCGGTTGTTCGTCCACCGCCGACGCGTTCTCTATCCCGTCGCTCACGTGCTGATATCCGGGAACGCTCACTTAGGCGTTTGCGCGGCATGGAACAGTTACTCGCCCTCGAACAGATCGGTCGAGAGATATCGTTCGCCGGTGTCGGGAAGCACTGCGACGACCGTCTCGTCGGGGTGGTCGCGCGCGTACTCGCCCGCCGCTGCGATCGCCGCCCCCGCCGAGACGCCGACGAGCAGACCTTCCTCACGTCCGAGCGCTCGCGTGGCAGCTTTCGCTTCGTCTCCCGTGACGCTCCGGACTTCGTCGACGAGTTCGGTCCGGAGCACGTCGGGGACGAACCCTGGCCCGATCCCCTGAATGTCGTGGGACGCCCCGCTCTGTTCGGAGATCGTGGGCGACGCCGCAGGCTCGACCGCGACCGACGTGAACGACGCGACGCCGCGTTGCTCTTTGACGTACTCCGAGATGCCGGTGATCGTTCCGCCGGTCCCGACGCCAGCGACGACGGCGTCGACGCCGCCCGTCGCTCGCCAGATCTCCGGACCGGTGGTTTCGCGGTGGGCGCGCCTGTTCGCCTCGTTCTCGAACTGGCGGGCCAGCACGGCGTCGTCGCGCTGCCGGGCAATCTCCTCGGCCCGACGATTCGCGCCCGACATCCCGTCCTCGGCGGGCGTCAGCTCCAGATTAGCGCCGAGCGCGGCCAGCAGCTGCCGACGCTCCGCGGACATCGACTCGGGCATCGTGAGCACGCAGTCGTAGTCCCGGGCTGCACTGATCGCCGCCAGCCCGATACCGGTGTTCCCACTGGTCGCTTCGACGACGGCGCCGTCCGACCCGAGAGCGCCGTCGCGCTCTGCGGCGTCCACGATTTCGCGGGCGATCCTGTCTTTCACCGAGTAGGGGTTGCTCGCTTCGACTTTCCCGTAGAGATTCGCCGCGATCGAGTCGAGATGAAGCAGCGGCGTCCCGCCGATCAACGCCTCGACGCTCTCGACGATGGCCGACTTCGATGCGTCCGCTCGTTCGACGTTCGACATCGCCGGCAGATTGCGTGCGAACGACGGTAAACGCCGACCCGCAGTTCGGCGGGGGTTGACGTGGCTTCGCCGCTGTCGGGGAGTGCTTTTGTATCTCTGGGGGCTAGCCTGTGTCGATAGGATGGACAGAGACGTACGCGTCGTCGCCCTCTGTGGTAGTTTGCGTGACCAAAGCAAGACACGGACAGCGCTGGCGGCGGCGCTGGCGTCCGCGCGCGAAGCGGGCGCCCGAACCGACCTCCTCGACCTCCGGGAGTACGACCTGCCGGCCTACGATCCCGACGAACCGGAACCCGAAGACGCTGCCGCCCTCTGTGCGGCCGTCAGCGACGCCGACGCCGTGCTTATCGGGACGCCGAACTACCACGGTTCCTACTCCGGACCGCTGAAGAACGCGCTCGATTACTGCGGCCGCGACGAGTTCGGCGGAACGACCGTCGGCCTGCTGGAGGTCGCCGGCGGGGAGTTCCCCACGGCGCCGCTCGAACACCTCCGGTCGGTCTGTCGCACGCTGAACGCGTGGACGCTGCCCATCGAGGTGGCGATCCCCAGTTCGAGTTCGACGGTCGAGGACGGCGCGATCGTCGACGAGACGGTCGCAGAGCGCGTCGCAGAGCTCGGCGACGCCGCCGCCAAGTATGCAGGCGTCGAGCAGTTCCCGGAACTGGCCGAGGATCGGCGCAACGCCTTCGCCGGCGCGGTGGACGATTAGCATGGAGACCGATCGCTACCTCCGCCGGATCGGCGTCGATCCGACGACCGTCGAGCGAGCTGATCGGGAGACGCTCGACCGACTCCAGCGCGCCCACGTCACGACCGTCCCCTTCGAGACGATCGCGGTCGCCGGGACGCCGTTCGGCGAACACGACCCGAGCGGCGTTTCGCGTGCGTATCAGGACCTCTACGAGAAGATCGTCGAGGACGGACGCGGCGGCTTTTGCTACGAACTCAACGGACTGTTCGGCTGGCTCCTTTCGGAGCTGGGCTACGAGCCCACTCGTGTCGCGGCGATGGTGCTGGGCGACGACGACCCCTTGCCCCCGGCGAACCACCTCGCTCACGTGGTCGACCTCGACCGCCGCTATCTCGTCGACGCGGGGCTGGGCGTCCCGTCGATGCGACGCCCGCTGCCCCTCGACGGCGAGGCCCGCACGGACGCCGCGGGCGTCGACTGGCGCGTCGTCGAGAGCGACCGCCCCGACGCCGACTTCGAAACGCTGTGTCGGGAGCCAACCGAGGGCTGGGAGACGCGGTACGTGTTCCGGGACACCCATCGACCGCGCGAGCACTTCACGGCCACCTGCGAGTACCTCTCGACGGCGCCGGAGTCGCCGTTTACCGACGACGCGGTCGTCGCGTGCTCGACCGACCGAGGGCACGTGAAACTCTCGCCCGACTCGCTGACGCGCGTCCGAGATGGTGACGAGCGAGAACGCGACATCGACGCCGACGAGTGGTCCGAACTGCTCGGCGCCGAATTCGGGATCACACTGGGCACGTGACAGATGGCGCCAACCAACTGCCGCTCCGGCGCGTCCGCGGCCCGTAGTCGCCCCCTGCGCGGCACCCGAACGAGACGTTTTTAGGCTCCGGACGCCCACTCTCGGCCGTGCCATCGCTTGCAGTTTCTGCGGTCGTCGGCGCCGTCTTCGGCGTCGTGCTGGCCGCGCCGCCCGGTCCGATGAACGCTGTCATTGCCGAGGAGAGCGTGCTCCGCGGGTGGCCCGCCGGCTTCCGGGCCGGTCTCGGCGCGATGCTGGCCGACGCCTTGTTTTTCGTGCTGGCCGTCGTCGGCCTCGTCGCGGTCGTGGACCGGACGCCGTCGCTGCGCTCGGGGCTGTACCTGCTGGGCGGGCTGTTGATGCTGTACTTCGCCGTCGGCGCGCTGCGGGACGCCAGCGCCGCCCAGTCGTTCACCGGCGATGTCGGCGGCGACTCCAAGGGGTTCAGGAAGGCGTTCGCGCTCGCGTTGACGAACCCCTACCAGATCGCGTTCTGGCTCACCGCCGGCGTCGGGCTGATCGAACCGGGCCGGTTGGACGTGCTAGGCTACGCGCCCGCTGTCGGCGACGCGCTGGCGGGAACACTCGTCATTCAGACGGGGAGTCCGGCGCTGTTGCTCGGCTTTTTTGCTGGCATCGGTCTCTGGGTCGTCGCGTACCCTGCCGCGCTGGTCGCCGCCGGGCGTCGCGTCGACGCCGCCGCGCCGGTCGTCGCGGGGCTGAGCGGCGTCGTGCTGGCCGGTTTCGGCGCCGCGTTTCTCTGGATCGGGACGACCGGGTTGGCCTAATTCCCTATTCGAGCCATCGCCGGACGACCGCACCGAAGCCGCCGGCGCCGATACACAGCGCGACGATCGATCCGATCCCCGTCAGGACCAGTGCGCCGTTGATGCCGGCGCCCACCGCCAGCGCGACGAGCGGTTCGTCCGGTCGGTCCACGAGTCGCTCGCCGATGGCGAAAAAGGCGATCGCTGCCCCGACTGCCCAGAGAAGATACGCGAGCAGCACGAACAGCACTGCGAGCGGAATGCCGATCAGCGTGATCACGAGCAAGAACGTGATGCAGGCGACGCCGACGAGGCCGATGACGCCGTAGACCAGCGAGCCGACCAGATCGTCGAGGAACGACGCCGCAGTCTGGCGGACGTACTCGGGCCGGATGGCGAGGACGATCGCACCGACCACGAGCGTCGTCAGGAACGCCGTTACTGCCCCGCCGAGGACGCCGCTGATGGGCGAGCCGACCGAGATATTCACGTCTGACTGCAACAACAGGAGCGTCGAAAGCATGCCCGACAGAGGCGTCACCACGACAAAAGGCGTTCGGGCGCGAGCCGGCGGCTCGACGGGATCGGAGGCGTCGTTATAGCTCCGCGCGTATCGCCGCCGCGATCCGATCGCCGTCCTGATCAGTGAGTCGCCGGCGGGGCAACGCGACGTGGACCTCGTCGTCGTCGAACCGTGGAACGACGTGGACGTGGGCGTGTTCGACGTTGCCGACGAGCGATCCCGTCGAGTGAAAGACGCTGAAACCGTCGGGATCGACCGCCGCCGAGAGCGCATTCGAGACAGTCCTGACAGTCTCGAACACGGCGCCAGTCGATGCCGCTTCTGCTCCGAGCACGCTTTCGCGGTGGGCTTTCGGGATCACGAGCGCGTGTCCTTCGACGGCCGGATTCTCGTCGAGAAACGCCACCGTTCGGTCGTCCGCATAGAGCGTGTGCGCGTCGCCCTCGCCCCGGGCAATGCGACAAAACTCGCAGTCCTCGGCCATAGCGGAACGATTCAGTCAGTCGACTTAGATGTTTCCACGCTGGCGCGGCGTCCCGCCTCGTATGGCCTCTTTTCCATTCGTTCCCGTACTATCCCTTCGAAACCATCGTCAGACGCCTGTTCGACGTAGTTTTATGAGGCGTTCGGAGACAGTAGTGGGCATGAGTTTCTTGGCGGGACTCGTGGTCGCGCTGGTCTTCGGCCCGTTCACGGTGATCGCCTTCCTGCTCGATCCCGGCGGGTTTCTGGCCCGCAACGGCGCGTTCGCGGTCGGCTACCTCGGCGTCGCGACGCTGGGGACCGCCCTGTACACCGCCGGGTTCGTCAGGCTCGCCGGCATGGTCTGGCGCCGCATCGGCTCGGCCAGCGGAGACACCGCCGGCCGACCGAGCAAGTGACGACGCCGTCGCTCGTCAGTCGATCGAGACGAACGGAAGCGTCGCCAGTTCGTCGGCCGAGTACGCGAGCGCGTCGGCCTGACTGACGCCCTCGGGCGTGATCATGTCCATGATCCGTGGCGTGTTGGCGGCCGCGCCGGGCGTGGCGCCGCCGAAGACGTAGTCGGCGGCCGTCTCGGCGACGGGCCTGAGCGTCCCTAGGTCCTCGGATTGGACCATCGGGACGATCTCCAGATCGCGCGCGTCGACGCCGTCGAACGCCGCGCGGTCGATGCTCAACTCGACCGTATTGGCGTCCGGGTCGACGCGTTCACCGACTCTGACCGCGTTGCCGTCGTCGTCGGTCACGGTCGCGCCCGAGGCCGTAACGGCGCTTTTGGTGAAGCCGCTGATCTCGACGCGGTAGTGCCACGGCGCCTCGAACGTCGCGTTGGCGCCGAGATCGGGCAGCGTCTGGGTCGTGCCGCCGCTCTTGTCGGGGTCGCGCACCCACATGACGAACATGTGCGGCGAGAAGCCGAAGTCGCCGCCGAACCCGTCGTTGAGGTTCTCGACCTCGAAGGTGAACTGGTAGATGCTCGGCGTCTGCTCGACGGTCACCGAGCGCAGGTCGAACGTTCCCTCCTCGAAGGCGCCGGCGGTCGGATAGGTGTAGCCGCCGGGACCGTAGTCGTCGCCCGCCGGATCGTCGAAGGTGGCGATCGTCTCTGGGGGCTTGACAGTCACCGTCTGACTGGCGAGCGTCTCGCCGTCGGTGCTGCGGACGGTCACCTCGTAGGAACCGGGGTCGTCGATGGTGACGGTGAACTCGTCGACTCCGTCCGACGAGTCCGGCGCGAACCGGACGTTCTCCGAGCGGACGAACTCGCCGTCGACGAACACGTCGACGGTCGTCCCGCTCAGGTACTCACCGAAGTTCGTTCCGGTGGCCTGCACGAACGGCTCTTGGATGAACGTCTCGGCGTCGATCGACACGTCGAACTCCTGTTCGGGACGCTCGTAGTGCGGGAGCTCCCTGACTTCTTCCCACGTCGCCGGCCGGATGCGGAGCGCGGTGCCGCCCGAGCCGACCATCGAGGCCAGCACCTCGGTGTCGGCGTCGACGATCGCTTCGTCGATCCGAACGTCCGTGAGGTTGCTGTCGTAGCGGGCTTCGATGCCGTCGGAGTAGATCTCGGCGACGTACTTGCCCTTGGTGTGGCCGCGACCTCGCTCGTGGTCGCAGTCCTCTCGGTGGTTGTCTTCGTCGCCGTTCCAACCGCCACGGCCGCTATTGCTTCGGCCCTTCGCGTTGCCGTTTCCGGGCGTTCCGCCGTGCCCTCTCCCGCGCCCCTTCTCGTGACCTTTGCGCTCACCGGGCGCGTCGTCGAGGAACGACAGCGGAACGTCGATCGCACGTCCGTTCTCGTCGGACATCGCGCCGACGAACCACTCGTCGCCGCTCTTGCGGGCGGTGATCGTGTAGTCGCCGATCTCGGCGTCGACGACGCGCGTGTCGTCCCAGGCCGCCGGAACGTCCTCGATGAACTGGAAGGCGGGGACAGTCTCGCCGCGGATCGGCGCCGTCTCGGGTTCGGGCATCGATTCGCCGGACTCGGTGACGGCGATCGAATCGAGGTTGAACCCGCCGGTGTCGGCGTCGGTCAGCGCGACCGCGATGTCGCTGTCGCCGCTTTCCAGCGACACCGTCGTCGAGACCGACCCCCACGTGTCCCAGTACTCCGTCGGCGGCAGCGTCACCTGTGCGCGCTCGGTGCCGTCGACCAGCACCGTCGCGGTTCGGGGCGTTCCTTGCGGGACGGCATTCTCTTCGGCGTCGCTCGCGTATCGGAGATGTACGTCGTACTCGCCGGCCGACTCGACGCCTTCGACGGTCCACGACGCCGTCGCGCCCGCGGCGACGGTGTTGGGATCGACGGGGACGTACTGCTCGCCCTGCGCGTTGGCCCAGCGGGCGGCCGTCGAAAAGCCGTCGAGGTCGGCCCACTCGGCCTGCGCGACCTCGCCGACGCCCAGCGTCGCCGGCTGGTCGGCCAGATACGAACTCGGCAGGTCGGCGGCCATCTGGAGGCCGCTGAAGTACGTCGGGTACATGGCGAGTTGCTTGGCCCGCGTCGTCTCGATGCCGCCCGAGCCCGAGTCCATGTCGAAGATGCCCGGCGTGTACTCGACGGGGCCGCCGAGCATTCGGGTGAACGGGAACGTCACGTGATGCTCGGGGCTGACGAATCCGAAGGAGTCGTACTCTTGGCCTTTGACGCCCTCGCGGGTCATCAGGTTGGGGTAGGTTCGGCGTCGCCCCGTCGGATGGATCGGCTCGTGGATGTCGAGCATCTGGCGGTTCGCCGCGGCGGTCTCGGCGATGAGCGTGTGGTGGTTGACGAGCACCTGATTGTGGTGGTTGAACCCCTCGCCGGCGAGGTTCCCGCTGTCGGCGACGTACCCGTTCTTGATCGTCCGGATGCCCAGATCGTCGTACAGGTCGAACGCCTCGTCGGCCTGTGACTCGTAGTTCTCGAAGTCGCCCGCGGTCTCGTTGTGCATCGTCATCTGGGTCGGCGGGTCGAGGTTCGGGCCGTAGTCGGTCACCTCCTGTAAGTCGAAGTCGGGGTACGGCTCGGTGTAGTCGAACGCGCTCCCGTCGCCGGGATAGCTCGACCAGCCCTCGTTCCAGCCCTCGATCAGTACGCCCGGGATGGAGTGCTCGCTGGCGAAGTCCATATACTGCTTGGCGCGCCCGGTCTGGGCGCCGTGGTTGCCCGAGTTCATCCCGGTGAACGTCCAGTCGGCACGTCCGGTGATCATCAGCCACCAGATGCCGATGAACTTCTGGGGCTCGATCCAGTCGACGCCCTGCGTGAACACCGACTCGTCGTAGTCCTCGTTGAGGTTGAGCACGAGACTCGACTCCATCAACTCGCCCGGCCGAGTTCCGATCTGGAACGTCCGCCACGGCGTCATGTGTGGCGCCGTTGCCGAGACTTTCGTCCCGTCGGGCAGCGGCGCCAGCGTCGACTCCATGGCGGGGCCGTCACCGCCTGCAGGCGCGATCGCCAGCGAGGCGTAGTCGTCGAGATTCGCCTCGTGGACGCTCAGATACAGGTCCTCGTCGGTCCGCATCGTCATCGGCGTGTGGACGCCGTTGCCGCCCGCCGAGACGGGGGCGCCGTCGAGGCCGGATTCGATCCCCGACAGCGGCGTCTCGCGGTACTCGACCTCGAAGTTGTTCCAGTCGTTGGGAATCCACCACGAGGTGTAATCGCCCGCGAAGTTGTACTCGGTGCGCTCGGACGTGACGACGAAGTCGCCGAACGATTCGCCGAAGACGAATCGGAGCCCGAAGCCGTCGTCGAACGCCCGGAGTTCGAGGGTGCCCGAGCGCCCCCCGTCGCCGCTCTCGGCGAGGCCGACCCGGAGCTCGTTGTAGCGCTCTCGGATCTCCTCGTACTGATCCCAGACGGGCTCCCACGTCGAATCGACCGAATCGCGCTCGGTCCCGGTGACGGAGAGCCCCTCGCGGAACGTCGGCTGGTTCTGGAACTCGAAGCCGAGCGCCGACTCCTCGACGACTGTACTGTCGTCGTAGGCGACTTCGTAGGTCGGGACGCCGTCGGCGGCGTCGACCGTCACTTCGAGCCGGCCGTCTGGCGATGCTACCGTCTGTACCGGTTCGTCGTCACCGTCGACGACGCTTGCTGCGACGCTTTCCGGCACCGACAGCGAGTACGCCGACGCCGCCAGCAACGACGCCACTCCCCCCACGAACTGCCGTCGGCCGATGGCTCCTGTTTGTTGCGCGTTAGTTTCCTCGAACATCGTGTGTGGATGGGAGCAAATTCCATTATATAGTTAACTGTGAATAATTCTAATATTTTCCGCAGCAAAACCTGAGTATACTCACAGGTCGCCTCGAACACTCCCCCAAGATTCGTCCTGTCTCTGGCGGTCCCGACGCTCTGGGACCGACCGTCGTTTCAGCTTCTGAAACTACGATCCTCGTTTTATGAGGAATCCAGTCTAATGTGTAGCTATGGAGTCCCCTACGACCACCGACCCCCACGACTCGACACCGACCGACGACGCCGGATCGGGAACGCTGGGCGCCGTCTTCGATGCGATCGTCGCCTTGCTGATCGCCATCCCGGGAATCTCGGCGGCGGCCGCCGGCGTCGCAGTCTGGCAGACCGCCGATCGTGAGTTGAGCGAAGCCATCGTCGCCGATATGGAAGTCACCTCGACGCTGGTCTCCGAGAGCGTCCTCGTCGATGCGATCAACGAGATGATGGTTTGGGGCGCGGGTGGGCTCGTCCTGACCGGTGCCGCCCTGACGGTCGTCGGCATCGCCGTGTTGGTCTACTACCGGCGACTGCGTCGTGGCGGCGACGGCGGCGTCGTGCCGACCGATCGACTCGCGCTCGTTGTCCTCGGCGCCGTCGTCTCGACTGTCGCATCGTTCGTCCCGTTCTCGCCGGTGCTCGGCGGCGGCGTCGCGGGCTACTTCCAGCAAGGTAGTCCCCGCGACGGGCTCGGGCTCGGCGCGCTCGCAGGGCTCGCGTTGACCGCGCCCGCTGTGATCGTACTCGGATCGCTCGTCGGCGGCGCGCTGGCCGCCGATGCCACCCCGATCGCACTTCTACTGGTCGGTGTGGCGCTCGCCTCGGCGGGCTTTACGATCGTACTGAGCGCGCTCGGCGGGTACGCCGGCACTGTCATCGAGTAGAACGAGTAGCCGCTCAGCCGGGACGGCACAACGCTACGCTGTACATCCGCCCACACTCCGTCGCGCTGATCGCTGCCACCAGCTGCTCGGCCTCCGAGACGACCCGATCGCGCGTGGCGTCCGGCAACTTCTCCGCGCGCGCCCGCACCGCCTCGGCGTGGGCGTCGAGATGGCTCCGCGTCCACGGAACGGGATCGAGCAACGTCGTCTCGCGGCAACTCACCCACCCGTACTGCTCGAACAGCGCCACGAGCACGTCGGATGGATAGAACGTCAGCGCCGGGACGCCATCGGTCTGTTCCGCGACCGCGTTCTCCAGCGAGAACAGCTCAGTGACCGGTGCATCTGCCGGAAGGGGTTCGTAGTCGTCGACGATCAGACGACAGCCCGGCGCCGCCACGCGGGTCAGCTCGGCCGCGACGGCATCAAGCGCCGGCGGTGCGAGCACGTTACACAGTCCGTGGGCCGTGATCACGTCGATAGAGTTGGCCGCAAGCGGCAGCGCACGCAGGTCCGCCTCCAGTACGACGTTGCGATCCGACGCCGCAGCTGCGACCCGACGCCGAGTCGTCCGCGCGTGCTCGGCGTCGTCGGTCACCGCGTAGACTCGCTCGGCGCCGGCGTCGAGCAATCCGGCGGTCGCGTTTCCCAGCCCCGCGCCGGCTTCGAGACAGGTCGCTCCCGCGACTGGCTGGTCTTCGAGCGCTGTTCGAACGGTCGTCGGAACGTCCATTGGCTCTCCGCTCAGTGGTGGAGCTGCTCGGGGACGGGGCTGTCGTCGTGGCGCAGCCGCTCGATCAGCGAGCGCTGGGCCGCCTCGTCCATCGCCTCGTGGCGCGTTGCGGCGTCGAGCACCATCGTCACGAGTTTCGGGTCGCCCGGCGTGAGGACGCTCGTCAGCCCCTGCGTGGCCGCGAAGTCGAACCGCTCTCTGATCTCCTCGGGCGTGTCGACCGGCTCGTACCAGTTCGCGTACGGCCGGTCGGCCTCGGGGAGGTCGTCAGTAGACGGCCACGACCCACCTGCGAACGCCTTGATGCCGAGCGTCCCGATGCCTTTCTCCTCCGCGCGGTCGAGCACGGCCTCGTAGTCGTACTCGCCGCCGTCCTTGCCTGCGACGACGGGGTTCATCGGGAACATCAGCGAGTCGAGATCGTCGATGCGCTCGATCGCGTCCAGAATCAGCTGCGGGTTGCCGTGGCTCGTCAGTCCGATGTGGTCGACTGTCCCCTCGGCTTTGGCCTCGCGGATCGCTTCGAGGGCGCCGCCGTCGCCCGTGATCTCGTCCAGTTCGTCCTCGTACTCCAGCCCGTGGATCTGGTACAGTTCGATGTGGTCGGTGCCGAGCCGGTGCAACGACTGCTCGAGCTTGCGCGTCGCGCCCTCGTAATCGCGCTCTTGGGTCTTACAGCCCAGAAAGATCTCCTCGCGGTGCTGTCGCAGCTTCGGCCCGAGCTTGATTTCGGCGTCGCCGTAGGTCGGCGCCACGTCGAAGTGGTTAACGCCGGCATCGAGGACGTGTTCGACCATCTGATTCGCACCTTCCTGTTCGAGCCAGTTGAGCGCGATGGCGCCGAACGCCGCGACGGTGCTGTCGTGGCCCGTCTCCCCGAGCGGTCGCGTTTGCATACCGGACGATGGACGGCAGTCGGCAAAAGCTTGGGCCTTACGTTCGCGCCGACGAGTCGGCGTGTCCGTCGTCAGACCGTCCGGAACCGACACGCAAGATCGACACCGTGTACGCGGCCTGTAGTTTCGCGGCCGCGTTCAGCGCGTTCAACGCGACGAGCGCGACGACAACACCGAACGCAGCGACGACGAGCGCTTCCGGGAGCGTGTCGACGACCAGCGGACCGGTGGTATAACCCGAGGAGGACGGCCCGACCAGACCGATCGTCACCGACGACGCGTCGTAGAGCAGCGGCGCGCCGAGCAGGGCGACCGAGACCGAGAGCGCCGTGACGAGCATCGTGAACGAGACGATGCCGAACGCGAACTTCGAGATCACCAGCGCGACGCTCGTCCAGATCACCGGCGAGGTCAGTAGTTCGGTGACCGAGATCACAAACCCGTCTCCGGGGAACGCGATGCGGTCCGTCGCCGAAAACTCGCTGACGGACGATGGGACGGCGGCGTCCGTCCCGACCAACCGTCCTGCCAGCGACACCTCGAAACTCGCCACTTTCGTCGTCGCGGCGAGCGTCCCGAGCAGTATCGGCAGCCCGATCCACGTGATTAGCAACCCGAGCCCGAACGATGCGCCGATCACGAGTCCGAGAAAGTACGCCATCCCCAGCGGGAACGCGAGCGCGAGATAGACGAGGTTCCTGTACGTCTGCGCGCGGATCGGGGCGGTGAGGAACTCTCGGGGAGACCCCGGGAGGTAACGCCGAAGCGCATCGGTCTGTCGTTGTGCCATGATCCATTCTGACATCCCTCCCATAATAAAGCCCCCAACCGATTTTCTGGGTCAGAATCTGCGCTCTCGGAGCGCTGATCTTGCCGACGCCAGCGGGTTCTGGTGTACGATAGCCGGCCACAATGACGCTCCGAAACGCAACTGTTAAACGTATCTCGTCGCTACGATTGGATGCGTACCTGAAAGGGTACAGGTAAGCTCCGTTGGTGTAGTCCGGCCAATCATCTTGCCCTCTCACGGCAAGGACCAGGGTTCGAATCCCTGACGGAGCATTCTTCTGAGGAACGCCGTGACGAAGAAGAAGCGTACGGAAGGTATTCGAGCCACGGCAGACCGAGCGAAGTGAGGTCTGGCATCGGGTTCGAATCCCTGACGGAGCACTCTTTTTCCTGCGCCTTCTCGAAGTATTCTCCACATGTGGCCTCCTTGGTCACAGAGTGTCGGATACCGTCTCTGAAGGCGGCAGTTCTGTTTCTGGCTGTTGACCGGTCGTCTTTCTGGGAAGAAAATCTCGCAACATACTCTGAATTATTCGTCTAGAATGATGTGGCACAACTAATGAGTATAACTGAAGTTTAACTATGTTAAATTTATATGTGTAATCGTTGCCGTCCGACGTGGACTATGTCCGATGGCAATGGCGGTTACAGCGGCGCAAGCGGTGCCGAGAGCGAAGCTCGTCGACGGTTCCTAAAGTTGGCGGGTGTGACTGGGACTGCTGCTGGGGCGGCAGGAATCATCGGCTCCAACGGTGTTCTCAGCGCACTTGCCGATGAGGGCGACGGCGGCGACGGGGGTGTCGAAATCGAAGATCTCCAAGGACAGATGCCGATCGAGGATCGCTACCTCCGGATCGCTGTCTTGGCCACGGCAAAGGCAGCCCAGTTGCACCAGAATTACTTCGGCGAGATCGGTGAGGCCGAGGAGAAGGACTCTCAAAACCTCCTCACGGAGGTCGATACGGAAGCAGAGACCCTGATCCGAGAGACCATCAAGGAAGAACTCGGCGACGATTTCGAGGACGAGAATCACGCGCTGTACGGCGAGGAGCAGGGCGGCCAGCTCGAAGGGGGATACGTCTGGATCATCGACCCGCTCGACGGGACGACGAACTTCTCCAAGGGAATCCCCCACTTCGGCGTCAACATCGCCGTCACGAAAGACGGCGAACTGTACGCCGGCGTGATGTACTACTCGCTCCGGGACGAGGTGTACGTCGCGGTGCGAGACGAAGGTGCCTACAAGTTCCGGAGCGATGGCTACGACCTCGTTGCCGAGGACTCAGAGCCGACGGAGCTGTCGGTTACCGACACTGAGGCCATCGAGGACTCGTTCCACGGGGTCGGGTTCTACCTCAAGGAGACGGCCAACGACTTCGACTACATGGGTCTGTGGCGGTACCTGTTCTCGTACACGCAGGGGACGCGACTACTTGGGGCGGCCGCGCCCGACTTGGCGTTCGTCTCTGAGGGCGTGTTCGACACCGTCTCGGTGAAGGATCTCAAGCCGGTCGACGTTGCACCCGAGGCGCTGCTCGTCCGAGAGGCGGGCGGGACGGTAACCGACTTCGACGGAAACACCGACCTCGACAGCATACTTGAGGGAAGCGTCGTTGCCTCGAACGGTAAACTTCACGACGACTTCTTCGACTTGCTCGAGGACGCCGGAAAAGACTGGCTCACCAGACCGATCGATACGCTCGAACGCTAGCCAGCGCCCGCTTGGGGGCTGGAGGGCCGCCGTGGCCTTCGTCGATAGCGGATAGCTACAGGTAATAATAAATATATTAAAATAAATTTATAAAATACTTTATTGTCTAGGGAACTGCCACTCTTTCATGCAATGCTGGGGATTCCAAACATCGATCGGCGGACCGTGCTGGAGGGGACGAGTGCAGCGGTACTCGGATCGTACGTCGGAGGGGCTGCCAGTGCGGAGGGTCACGGCGACAGTAAGTCGTCGGGCAACGACTCGACAGCGTTGATCGCACACCGAGGGTTCGCGGGCGTATATCCAGAAAACACGGTTGCCGCCGTGGAAAACGCCTCGAGAGGGGGGAACGGCGACGGCGCGGCAAAGCGCGGCGCCGACATGATCGAGATCGACGTGGTGCCCTGCGGTGGGCGTCCCCACGAAGGCGATGACTTCGAGGTCGTGGTCTTCCACGACGACCGGCTCGCTTCGCGCGACGGCGGAGAGCGCGGTCTCACTGACCACGAGAACACGCTCGTGTGGGAGACACCCTGCTCGGAGGTGCGAAACGCCGAAGTCCTCGAGAGTGGGGAGACAGTGCCGACGCTGCGAGAGGCTCTGTCGGCGATCCCACCGAGTGTCGCCGTCAACATCGAACTGAAGAACCCCGGCGATACCGACGTTCGATTCGCCGAGAAGTTGGAGGGTGACGAACTCGAGGCCCGGAAAGACGTGTGGCGACCGTTCACCCGACGCGTGCTCGATATCGCCTCCGAGTTCGAGAATCACGTTCTCGTGTCGTCGTTCCTGCAGGCTGCGCTTGCGACGACGCGTGAGTACGACGCCGACATTCCGATCGCGTTCCTGTTCTGGGACTCGATCGATGTCGGGCTCGAGATCACCGACGAGTACGATTGCGAAGCGCTCCACCCGCCGTACAACATGGTCGCCGGGTCGCCGTTCTTCAACGATTCCTACTACATCGACGACCCCGGATTCGCCGATATCGACCTGATAGAGCGCGCTCACGACGAAGGACGGACAGTAAACACGTGGACAGTCGGGACTTGGTATCAGGCGTCGCAGCTCGTCGACGCAGGAGTCGATGGAATTATCGCCGACTATCCCGGGCTACTCGACTGAGTCGGGCGATTGAGCGGCGCCAACCCGATACACAGCGATTCTTTGTCGGCGGCAGCGACCGTTCGCTACCGCAGCCGTCCGAGCAGTTCGTACTCGTGGTCGGGCGTGTACCGCCGGAACAGCAGACTGTTGGTCAGCACCGACACCGACGAGAACGCCATCGCGCCCGCGGCCAGCACCGGCTGGAGGAGGCCGAGCGACGCGAGCGGGATCATCGCCGTGTTGTAGCCGAGCGCCCACACCAGATTCTGCTTGATCTTCTGGAGCGTCGCGTCGGAGATGCGGATGGCTTTCACCACGTCGAGCGGGTCGTCGCGCATCAGCGTCACGTCGGCCGCTTCGATGGCCACGTCCGTGCCGCTCCCGATGGCCGTACCGACGTACGCGACCGCCAGCGCGGGCGCGTCGTTGACGCCGTCGCCGACCATCATCGCCTTCCGGCCCTCGTCTTGGATCGCTTCGACCGCGTCGGACTTGTCTTCCGGGAGGACGCCGGCCCGGACGTTGTCGGGGTCGATGCCGACGCGCTCGGCGACGGCGCGGGCGGTCCGCTCGTTGTCGCCCGTGATCATCATCACGTCGACGCCGCGGTCCCGTAGCTGAGCGACGGCGTCGCCCGCGCTTTCTTTGACCGTGTCGGCGTCGGCGACCACGCCGACGAGGTCGCCCTCTGCTCGCGGCTGATCGCCGCTCGCCTCGCGGTTCTCGCTTCGCTCCGAACCGCGCACTGCAACGAGCATCGCCGTCTTCCCTTCGTTTTCGAGCCGCTCCATCGTCTCTGCGGCGGGTGACGGATCGACGCCGTTGTCCCGCAGCAGCTTCCGGTTGCCGACCAGCACCTCCCCGCCGTCGACCGTCGCGCGGATGCCGTGTCCGGGGACGTTCTCGAACTCGTCTGGATCGGTCACGTCGATCCCGCGCTCTCTGGCGCCCTCGACGATTGCACGGGCGAGGGGGTGTTCGCTCCCGCTTTCGGCCGCCGCGGCCAGTCGGAGCACGTCCGACTCCGAGGGCTGGTCGCGGGCGAGCAACTGGCTGCCGTCCGTCGGCTCGCCGCCGTCCGCGGCCGGTTCGCCACTGCCAGCGGCCGATTCTCCTCCGTCGGTGACTGGCTCGCCGTCGGCGTCGAAAGCGACGACATCGGTGAGCTCCATCTCGCCCTCGGTGAGCGTGCCGGTCTTGTCGAACACGACCGTGTCGACGTCTTTCGCGCGTTCGAGAACGTCGCCGCCCTTGAACAGCACGCCGTTCTGTGCGCCGATCGTGGTCCCGACCATCGTCGCCGCGGGCGTGGCGAGTCCGAGCGCGCAGGGGCAGGCGATCAGGACGGCCGACGCGAACACGACGACGGCGAACTCGAAGACGGTGATCGTCCCGCCGGCGAGTTCCGGACCCCCAGCGACCAGTCCCCACAGCGGGAGCCAGTCGACGAAGCCGGCCAGCGCCTGCGGGAACAGGAACCACACGGCGCCCCAGAACACGGCGTTGACGATGACCGCCGGAACGAAGTACGCCGAGATGCGGTCGGCGAGGTTCTGAATGTCGGGCTGTCGGGACTGGGCTTCCTTCACGGTCTGGACGATCTGCTGGAGCGCGGTGTCGGCGCCGACCTTCGTCGCCTCGACTACGAGCACGCCGTTCTCGTTGATCGTCGACCCGACGACCTCGTCGCCCTCCTCTTTTTCGACGGGGACGGACTCGCCGGTCACCATCGACTCGTCGACCGCGGACTGGCCGTCGACGACCACGCCGTCGGTCGGGATCTGCTCGCCGGGCCGGACCTTCATCCGGTCTCCGACTTCGACCTCTTCGAGGGGCACCTCCCGCTCGGTGCCGTCCTCGTCGACGACGGTCGCGGTGTCGGCCTCCATCTCCAGCAGCTTTCGGAGCGCTTCGCCGGCTTGGCCCTTCGAGCGGGCTTCGAGGTAGTTCCCGAGCGTGATGAACACCAAGATGAGCGCGGCGGTGTCGAAGTAGAGGCTCCCGGCGATCAGGTCGGCCAGAACCGCGACGGAGTAGACGTACGCGGTCGTCGAACCGAGCGCGATGAGCACGTCCATGTTGGCTCGGCCGTTCTTGACGAGCGCCTTGTAGGAGTTCACGTAGAACGGCCGCCCGAGCACGAGCTGGACGGGCGTCGCCAGCGCGAACTGGACCCAGCTGAACTCGAAGCCAAAGATCTGGTCAGGAAGGACGTTCCCGCCGAGGAGGAACTTCTCGACGATGAAGAACAAAAGCGGCGCCGACAGCGCCGCGCCGAACAGCGTCAGCCGGAGCTGTTTTCGAATTTCGGCGTCGCGGGCGGCGTCGCGGGCGTCGCCGTCCGATTCGTCGGCGGCGTCCTCACGAACCGGCGAGTAGCCCGCGCCCTCGATGGCGTCGTACATCGCCTCGCGGGAGGCATCGGCGGGGTTGTATCGCACCTGCGCCTCGTCGGTCGCGTAGTTCACGTCGGCGTCGACGACGCCGGGAACGTCTTCGAGAGCGTCCTCGTTCGTCTCCGCGCAGTTCGCGCACGTCATATCGGAGATGGCGATGGTCTCCGTCTCCGAGACGACGCCGTATCCCGACTCCTCGATCGCGTCATAAAGCTCTCCGAGCGATACCTCCTCGGGGTCGTACTCGACGGAGCCCTCGTCGGTGGCGAAGTTGACGTTCGCCTCGACGACGCCGTCGAGCGCTTCGAGGGCGTCCCCAACTGTCCCCGAGCAGTTGGCACAGGACATCCCCGTGATGTCAAGGTGGGCTGTTCTGGTACTCATGCTATCCTATACTACGGGACCCATGCTTAGTGCGATTACTACTTGGAAGCGAAGACACTCGCACACTCATAATTTGGATTCAAAAGTCAGCGGGTCGGCGGCCAAGCGACGTGCTTCGACCGTCGGCGTCGACAAACGGGTCCGAAACGGGACGGACTCCTACGCGCCCTCTTCGAGACGCTGGTACCGCTCTTCGAACCGGCTTTGGCAGGACGAACAGCAGAAGTGATACACCGTCTCGTCGATCCGCGCCGATTCGCCCTCGCTGTCGACCGTGTTGCCACACTCCGCACACGCGATTGCGAACTCGGTGCCGTCGAGCGAGGGCGTCCATTCGAGGTCGTCGACCAGCGTCACCGAGTACTCCGTCGTCGGGACGCCGTCGAGGAGGCCGTCGATCCACTGCCTGACTCGCTGGCCCTCCGCGCGGCCGTAGAACCAGACCTCGCCCTCGACGGTCACGAAGAGATGCTCGACGCCGTCCGCGCCGTGCAGTCGCTCTCGTACGTCCTCGACCTCGTCGGTACTGGTCTCGACTTGGACGAACACGGGAACGCCGGCCCGCAGCTGGCCCCGGTTCACATTAACGGTGAACCCGTCGATGATTCCGGCTTCCTCCAATCGCGTGACGCGGTCGGAGACGGCCGGCCCGGAGAGGCCAACCTCCTCGCCGATACTGCTGTACGCCCGGCGTGCGTCCTCAGTCAGCAACGAGAGGATCTCCATGTCGGTCTCGTCGAGATCGCGCATATCCGTCGTAGGCGCTCCTCGACACAAGACTGTTTTCCGTGGACTTTCGAGTCGTGTCTGAGTCTTCGGGAATCCTTTGGAACGCAAGGCGCCCGTCCCGACGGTTTGTTACTCGGCTGACTCGCCGTACGGTCCGCGATCGCCGCCGAAGCCTTCTTCCATCATCTCGCACTCGCCGTTCGCGTTGATCAGGAGCCGTCCCTGATAGCCGCAGGTGCCGTTGCTGTTGAACTTGCACCGCGTGCATCGACACTCGAGTGATTTGGCCGATTCTCGCTGACTCATGTGATACGATAGCAATTGAACGGGTTTACACCTGTCCCCGCCAGCCCGATCGCGGCGTCGTTCCGAAACGTCGACGCCGTGGGACACTCCCCGTCTCGGAACTCAGAACCGGCGTCGAAGCTCCTCAAGCACGGACTCGGGGAGATCGAGCGCATCAACCAGCACCGCTCTGCGCTCCGGATCGCCGTGGCCGGCGACGAAGCCGTTGAGCCGCGCCGTCACCGTCGAGTCGGCGAAGGCGTCGCCGTAGATCGCGTCGAGTTCGTCGCCGACGACCGGCGTCGAGCGCAGTTCGTACTTCTGGTGATAATCTTCTGCCGTGTAGAACGTATCGAGCGTCTCGACGGCCGTCGCAACGTTTTGGCCCGTTTCTGCTTCGAGGGCGTCTCGACGCCGCTGTGCGGTCTGGCGCTGGCCGTCGTCGTGTGCCAGCACGACGCCGCGGTACTGGCGCTTCGGCGACGCCGACGCCCACGCGTGGTTCGCCCAGAACACGTCGAGCAGGTCGTCATAGGAGAGTTGTTCGGGATCGTACTCGACCTGAACGACCTCGGTGTGATCGCCCAGCGCGTGGTAGGTCGGATCAGGTGTGGTACCGCCAGCGTAGCCCACTCGGGTCCGGACGACGCCCTCCATGGCGCCGAATCGCGCGTCTGGACCCCAGAAACAGCCCATCCCGAACGTCGCGGTCTGCGTCTCGGCGGCGGCGGCGCGCTCGATGTCGTCGACCGATCCAGCCAGCGCGGGCTCTCGACTCGCGGCCATACTCGTCGATTGGCCCGAACGGGTTTGCGTCCTTCGACGGGCCGACCGGCGGCATCGCTTCGCCGGCCGGCGGCATCGCTCCGGTCACCGACGACGAGCACGGCTGTCCGCGGTCACCACGTTTTTGCCCGTCAGCGTCGTAAGCGCGGGTATGGACGGAACGCTGGACCACGTCATGCTGCGCGTCGAGAACCTAGACGAATCGCTGGAGTGGTACCAGGAGCACCTCGACTACGAGGAGAAAGACCGCCACGACGGCGACGGGTTCACCATCGTCTATCTCGGCCCCGAGGAGATGCACGAGGAGGGCGCGATGCTCGAACTCACGCACAACGAGGGCGAGAGCGACCTCGAAGTGGGCGACGCGTGGGGCCACATCGCCGTGCGCGTCCCCGAGGGCGAACTCGAAGACTACTACGACCAGCTGATGGACGAGGGCGTCGACGACTACCGCGACCCCGAGTCCTGCGGCGGCCGCTACGCCTTCGTCAAGGACCCCGACGGCCACGAGGTCGAAATCGTCCAGCGCGACCCCGAAGAGGGCGCGCTGTGGTCGCTCGATCACACGATGATCCGCGTCGAGGACGCCGACGACGCGCTGGGGTTCTGGACCCGGAAGTTCGAGTACGAACACGCCGGCCGCTGGGAGTCCGATACCTTCGCCAACTACTTCATGAAGCCCGAGGACGCCGCCCCCGAGGCGATGTCCGTCGAGCTAACCTACAACTACGACGGCCGATCCTACGACATGGGCGACGCGTGGGGCCACCTCTGCGTGCGCGTCGACGACCTCGGCGACGACTGGGACCAGCTCATGGTCCGGGAGGCCGACGAGTACCGCGATCCCGAGAGCAACGACGACATGTACGCGTTCACGAAGGATCAGGACGGTCACGAGATCGAACTGCTCGAACGCGATCCCGACGCCGACTCGCTGTTCCCGTTCTGAGCGGCGCCGTCGCGTTTTCTCACGCCTCGCCGAAGTCGACGACCAGCACCATCAGCACGGAGCCGACGGTGACGACGCCGCTGCTCACGACGAGCAGCGTCTCGACGGTTTCGGGAAACGCCTCCGCGACCGTCACGAACATCCGAACGTCGAGCAGGACGACCAGCAGCGCGCCGACCACGTCGAACACGAGATCCAGCGCGGTGTCGCGCCAGCCGTAGTGGACCAGCACCGGTTCCACGTCGTACCGGCGTCCCACCTCGCGGGCAACCAGCTCGATCAGCTCCCAGAACACGCCGACGACGAACGTCGCGCCGACGGTCGCCGCGGCGACGAGCCAGCCAGCGGCGGTCGGGGCCGCAACGAGCAACGCGGCGTACAGCAACGCGGCGACGAGCCCGGCCGAGAGCGTGTGCGTCAGCGAATCCCACCACGAGATCGTGTCGTAGGGGCCCAACATTCCGTAGGAGTGCAACAGCCCCGCCAGCGCGATCCAGAGCGGAAGCGCCGTTCCGAACCGAACGCCCGGCGTACCCGTTGCTGCGAGAAGCAACTCGACGGCCGCCGGAAGCAGCGTCGCGGCCAGCGAGACGAGCGCGTTCACGGCCGCGGCGGCGTCGCCCCGCCGGAGCGCCACGGCGAAGAGCGCGACGATGCCGGCCTGAAGTAGCACTACGCTCACGGATGCGATCCCAGTCATCGGTTCCTCGCTTCATCAGCGACCACTCCCGGGAACGATATGGCTCTTTGGTGCGCACGCTGTGCTTCGGCGTCGCCCCGCCCGTCAGCGAGGACGAGGTGGGCTTCGGTCAGGGACGTGGACTGGCGACGGCCGACGCTCACCCCGTCCCGGCGTCGGTCCGGTCTCGCTCGGGCGGCACGTCTTCTTGCCGGTCGGCGACGCTCTCGGCGTACTCGTCGAGCGTGTGTTCCGGTTCGATCTCGGCGCGCTCCCGGTCCGGTCCGACTAGAACGGGGAGGATCATCCGGACGAACGCCACGATGAACAGCATCAGGAACGGCCCGAGGAAGATCCCCGACCAGCCAAACAGCGGCGGGCCGAACAGGTACGCGAACATCACCAGCCCGGTGTTGAGCATGCGGCCCGAGAGGTACGGCCGGATGTACGTCCGGACGAGGTTGTCGAACGCGACGATCATGACCGCGAGGAACACGAGCGGGAACCAGACCAGTTGCGGGTCGGTCGTCGCCGCCTGCGCCCCGAGAATGGCGGCGATGGTGACGTAGACGACCGATCGTCCCACCAGCGGGACGAGCGTGAACAGGCCGGTGACGACGGCGAACAACACCGCCGAGGGGATGGCGAGTCCGCCCGGGGCAAAGAGGTTAAACACCGTATAGACGATCGCCGAGAGGATGATGACCGCGAAGATCGTCATCGTGTAGCCGAAGTACACCGAACCCAGCCCCCGATCGACGGTCGAGAGGTAGTCGACCGCTAGACTGTCCTCACCGAACACGTTCGTCTCGAACCAGTCCGCGATGTCGCGGGCGCTGATCAGCAGGAAAAACGCGATCAGCAGCGCGATAAAGAGATTGAAAAGCGTCGCGCCAACCGCGCCGAGCGCTCCGCCAACCGAGCCGATCAGCGTCTGGACCGACGGCTCTTGGATCAGCACCAGCGTCGTGTCGTACACCTCTGACGGCGTGTTCGGGAGATCAGAGACCTGCACCGGCAACTGCGCGAGGATCCTATCGGCGGGAAGATTTGCGACCGTCCGCACCAGTTGGCCGAGTGCGACCAGCAGGATCGCGCCGATCATCGTGACGATCGGGACGACGAACAAGAACAGCGTCAGCGCCGCGGCGAGGCTCCGCGAGGCGATCCGTTCTTCGAGTCGCGCGGTGACCGGCCGCGCGACGTAGTAGACGAACAGTCCGAACACGAGCCACGGCAGGTACGCACGGACGACAAGCCCGAGCACTCCCAACAGCACGACGCCTAACAGCCACCATCCGAGGCGTTCGCGCCCCGCCCAGATCCGGACATCTCGAACCGATGAGTCTGTCTCGTCCATGCGGAAAGCTACCACTTCAGCGGCATTAACCGAAGTTCATCGTTCGGCTGAGCTTTCGGTAAACGGAGACATTTCGCGCCGCGAAGAGGATCTAGCTCGGAGGTGGGTCGTTCAGTCCGAGTCGGTGGACTGACGCTTTTCGGTGACTTCCTTGACGCGGGACTCGACGCCGACGCGTTTCTCGCCGATCGTCGCGCCGATCAGACCGCCCAGTGCCGCCCCGCTGCTCGCGGCGTTTCGGCTGACTAACCCGCCCAACGCAGCGCCGATGGCGGCGCCGACTGCGGCGTGGCGCGCTCGACTCAACGCACGTTTGAGACTTGGGAGCTCCATACCGCTATGTTCGGCGTTGTAACGAATAAACGTACCCCCGAACCGACCTGTTCTCGCTGGTGCAAGTCAGAACGGGCCGGAAACGACCGATCCACTCGTCACGGCCACGCGGCGTCACGCCCCCGCGTCGGCGCGTTCGGCCATCATCGAGGCGGCGGTGTCGGCCCAGTCGCCCCACCGGAATCCCGCGGCAGCGACGAGCGCCCACCACGCGTAACAGAGGATCATTCCGGCGTAGACACCGGCGAGACCGAATCCCAGCGTGACGCCGGCGACGTACGAAAAGCCGAGCATGAAGCCGAACGTCCCGCTGAAGTTGGCGTAAAACGGCGTCCGGGTGTCGCCAGCGCCGCGCAGGCTCCCCGCGAACGGGAAGAAGACGCCGAAGGAAAGCATCGAGACGCCGAACACCCGTGCGAAGGTTGCGGCGTACTGGCGGGTGGCGGCGTCGCTGGTGAACACGCCAGCCAGCGGGTCGGCGCCCACGACGAGGACGCCGCCCGCGGCGCCAAGCGTCAGGACGCTAAGGGCGGCGATCGCACGGCCGGCGAAGCGGGCGCCCTCGGCGTCGCCCTCGCCCAAGGACTGGCCGACGACGATGCTCGCGGCGACGTTGTACGACCGGTACAGCGGCCCGGCGAGTTGCTGGTAGATCCGCCGGCCGATGTGGTAGCCGGCGTTCACGTCGGTGCCGAACGTGAGCAGGAGGGCGTTGAACGGGAAGTTCGCAACCGACGTGCTCATCCCCTCCGCGAAGTTCGGCAGGCTCACCGCGACGAGTTGGCGGGTGATCGTGCGATCGGCCGGTCGCCGCAAGATGGGGTCGGTCTGGGCGCTGAGAAACGCCAGCCCGAACGCGGCGGCCTCGAACGTCCGGCTGACGGCGGTCGCCACGCCGACGCCGACGACGCCAAGTTCCGGCAGCGCGCCGATGCCGAGTCCCAGTCCGACGGTGCCGGCGATGTTGAGCGCGTTCACGCCGACGTTGACGAGCATCGGCGTCCGCGTGTCGCCGGTCCCCTGCAACGATCGGGCGCCGACCAGTCCGACGATGCGCATCGGCGCCGCCGCGAACACGATCGCCAGATAGGTCCCGCCCATCTCGACGACCGCGGGCTTGGCGCCAAGCAGCGCGATCAACGGCCGCGCGGCGACGAGGCCGACGGCGACCAGCGGGAGGCCGACGAGAAATCCGATCAGCAACGCCTGCGTGATCGCCTGATCGCGGGTGTCGACATCGCCCCGGCCGGTGTCCTGACTCGACAGCGCGATGGCGCCCGAGCCCAACCCGAGCCCGGCGCGCAGGGGGACTTGCGCGTACAGATCGGCGAGTCCGACCGCGGCGACGGCGGCCGGCGAGAACAGCCCCGTGACGATCACGTCGACCGTCCGCATCAGCGTGTTGAACGTCTGCTGGACGGCGATCGGCCACGACAGCGCGATCGTCCGTCGCCAGAGCGCCAGCACGCGCTGCCGGAGGCCGTCCATACAACGCCGAAAGTCGAATCCACGAATGAGCCTGACGGTCGCGGACGCGCTGGCTGGATCTCGGCTCGGCGACCCGTGGGGCCGCTTTCAGACGATCCCGCGAGCCAGCGATCCCAGCAGCGGCAAGCCAACGGCGGCGCCGACGGTGACGTAGACGATCGGGCGCATCTCGGGGACCAGCAGGGCGGCGTCGCCGATCGAGACGGCGAACGCGACCAGCACGAGGACGCCGAACGCCAGCGCGTATGCGACCCCGCGCCGGATGCTGGGCGCGACCAGCGCGACCAGCGCGCCGGCTGCCACGAGCCCGAGCCAGTGGAGCCACGCGAGCACCAGTCCCAGCGCGGCCGCCCCAGCGAGCGCGACGGCGTGGGATCGCCGCTGCGTCCGCGCCAGATCTAGGGTTTCGCGCAATCGGTCGGCGGCGTCGGTCGAATTCGATTTGCTGCCACCACTTGCGTCGCGCTGGCTCATGAGGACTCACCCTCAAACGTCACGGTCTCGCCGGCGTCGATCGTCCGGTCCATCGGCTTCTGGTCGTTGTCGAGCCAGCGTTCGAACTGGTCGTCGTAGTGCTCAGAGAAGTAATCGCCCGAGTTCCCGCCGGGCAGGATCGCCGTCGCGTCGCCGCCCGGTTCGACGACCATGCGCCAACTGGAGCCGACGGCCGAGTCGACGCGGTAGTTCTTGACCGTCGCCGGCGAGCCGTCGGCCGGGAGCGTGTCGTAGTTGAGAAACGGCGCCTGCGCGCCGAAGGGGTGGTCGATCGCCCGCGTCGAGTTCCAGTCGCCGTAGACCGACCAGCCCTCGTCGTCGATCTCGTCGAGCGCGTCGCCAAGCGCGGCGATCATCGTCTCGGCGCGAGAGCGATCGTCGTACAGCGCGCTGTCGGCCGACAGCGTGGCGAGCACCCAGTCGTTGGGGTAGTACGACTCGCCGAGATCGGCGTCGGAAAACGTCGGCTCGACGGTGCGTTCGCGGAAGTGGTCCATCCACCGGGCGAACACCAGCGCGCCCCGGGAGTCCCGGTCCATCCGGCGGTTCCACTCCGAGAGCGTACTGGCTGCCTCGGTGAGCCGGTCGTCGGCATCGCCCCGGTTCTCGACCGCTGCGACCAACTCGGGCACGAGCTGGTCGGCGCGCCCGTCGCGCACGTCGCTCTGGAGGTTGCGGTGGAACTCGTGATCGATCGCCTCGCCCTCGGCGACGGCGCCGTCGAGGCGCTCGTAGATCCGCCCGCCTCGGTACGGCGTCGCGTAGTCGGCGCCGACGTAGTGGAGAGGGTCGTCGGCGACGCGCTGGTTGGCCGTCGCCAGCGCGTCCGGGTCGATCGCGTGGGGCTTCTCCTCGAAGGGGACGAAGCCGTCCCACGAGGAGCGACCGAACGGCTCGAACCCCTCCCACTCGCCCTCGCCGGCCGAGCCGTCGAAGATCCGGTCGCCCCGGACCTCCTCGCCGTCGATCCGGCGGATCGGGAGCTTGCCGGTCGCGTAGTACATTGTCCGGCCGTCAGCATCGGCGTACACCAAGTTCTGCGTCGGCAGGTCGAACTTGCGCGTCGACTCTCGGAGGTCCTCCAGCCCGCCGCTCCGGCCGAATTCCTCGATCGCTATCGTCGTCCGGGTCGCGGTGTGGCCGGTCCACGCGACGCCGACGCGCCGGCCCTCGCGCTCGATCATCGGCCCGTGAACGGTCTTTTTTACGTCGAGGGGTCGGTTCTCTCCGCCGGCGACTTCGATTTCGCGCTCCTCGACCTCGAACTCGCGCCACTCGCCGCGGTAGCGATACCGTTCGCCCGCGTCGTCGACCTCGTAGCGATAGCAATCCAGCACGTCGGCGCCGACGTTGGTAAAGGACCAGACGCCGCTGTCGTTCGCGCCCGCGATGACGAAGGGGACGCCGGGGAACGTCGCCCCCCGCACGGAGCGCTCGGGCGTCTCGACGTGTTGCTCGTACCACACCGGCGGCGCCATCAACGAGAGGTGGGGATCGTAGGCAAGCAGTGGGACGCCGCTGTCGGTGTGCTCGCCCGAGACGACCCAACTGTTCGAGCCGACGCCGGTCGGCGTCTCGAACCCCGAGAGCCACTCGGTCAGATCGGCGTCGATCGGGGCGGAACGCTCGGTCTCGGCCGGCTCGGAATCGCCCGTCTCGGCCGGCTCGGAGCGTTCGGACACGGCGGCGCTCCCGGCGTCCTGCTCGGCGTCGTCACTGTTGCTGCTCGCCCCGGCGACGCCGCCGACGCCCTCCGTCGACTCCCTGAGGATCGGCACGTCGTGATCGAGCCGCTGGGGGTACAGTTCCGCGAGGAGATCCTCGCCGAGTCGATCCCGAAGCAGCGCCCGTCGGAGTTCGACGAAGCTCCCGGTCAGGTCCCACGAGATCTGCTTTTCCATCAGCATCGAGTCCGCGGGCGTCCACGGGCGGGGCTCGTAGCCCAGCAGCTCGAACTCCAGTTGGAGCCGCTCGTTCTCGAACGCCGCGTTGACGCCGTCGACGTACGCCTCGACGAGCGGTGCGACCCGGGTCTCGGAAACGAACTCCCACGTCGCTTCGGCGGCGCCGGCGAAGTCCATCGCGGCGTAGAACTCGTCGCTCTCGACGGTCGCCTCGCCGGCGACCTCCGAAAGCTGGCCGCGCATCTGGCGGCGCTGAAGGTCGAGTTGGAACCCCCGATCGAACGCCTGCACGTAGCCGACCGCGAAGTAGGCCGCTCGCTCGTCGTCGGCGTCGACGTGGGGCACGCCGTCGTCGTCGACGTGCAGACTGGCGTCACCGTAGGGACTCTCGACGCTGTCGGGAAGCGACCGATCGGCGGCGTCCCAAGCGTCGCCAGACAGCGGCGCGAACTGGTCGAGCAATCCCGCGGCCGAGGAAAGCGAGAGTCCACCGACGCCGGCCGCGAGGGCGCCGGCGAGGACCGCGCGTCGCGTAGTGTTGTCAGTCAATACGAAAACGCTGTGGCCAGTTCCTCATTATAATTGCGGTGATTACTCGCCACGGCCGACCGCCGCGCCGAGCGCACCGCCGACCGAACCGAACGCGAGGGGATAGACGACGCCGGCCAGCAACACGGCGGTGATCGCGTCGGGACCGATCTGTCCCTCACCGACCGCGTAGCCGAACACGAGAATGCCAAGCACCGCCAGCGGGAGATAGCCCGCGACGACGCCAGCGCCGGTTCGGGCGCCGTCTGCAGCCGATCGCGCTCCCGAGAACGCGGCCGCTGCGACGCCGGCGCCGAGCAACAGCAGGGGTGGCACCAGAAACAGCAGGGCCATCGATCCGCCGTCGGCGTTCGCCACGAAGTTCTGGGTCTGCGTGCCGCCGAAGGTCGGTATCGTCGTCTCGACGAAGTGTGAGTTATAGAAGAGCCACCCGACCGCCTTCCAGGCGGGGATTGGGTCGCCGCCGAACAGTTCGGCGACGGCGTTGAACCCCGAGAGGCGCTCCTCGACGGAGCTGCGCATCGAGACGTACGTCACGAGATAGCCGCCGAGGTAGGCCGCGACGCCGGTCAGCGCTCCGATCCCGATCGTCCGCCCGTCCGTTCGATCTGTGTAGCTCACACAGTGGCCTGTCCCACCGGCGTCAAATAGTTGGCGGCCTCTCTGTCCCCCGCAGCGGCGTCTCGGCGCCGATCCGACGCGCCGATTTATCGGCTTGCGTGGCGTACTTCCCGTATGATTCTCCCACTGCGTCCCGCGCCGTCGAAGCGACGCTGGGTCGCCGTCGGCGTCCTCGCGGCGCTGGCCGGCGTCGTGGTCGTCGCCGCACGACGGGCTCGGAACGTCCCGCCCGCGCGCTCGCGGCTGCTCGAGAGCGAGCGCGCGCACGTTCGGGCCGACCGCCGGTTCGATCCCGACGACGTTGCCGACCTCCCCGACCCGGTGCGCCGGTACTTCGAAGCGGCGATCGAGCCGGGCTGTCCCGTTGTCCGCACCGCCCGGATCGAACAGCGTGGTGAGTTCCGCCTCGGCGACGCGTCGTCGCCGTGGAAGCGCTTGAGCGCCGTCCAGCACGTCACGACCGACCCGCCGGGGTTCGTCTGGGACGCCACGGTTCGGCTGGCACCGCTCGTTCCCGTCCGTGTCGTCGACGCCTACGTCGACGGCCGGGGCTCACTTCGCGCCCGGATCGGGTCGCTACTCACCGTTGCCGAGCCAGAGCCGTCGCCGGAACTCGATGCCGGCGAACTCCAGCGCTACCTCGCCGAGGCGGTCTGGTATCCGACCGCCTTGCTTCCCGCCGACGGCGTCTCGTGGGAAGCGCTCGACGATCGCTCGGCTCGCGCGACACTCACCCACCGCGAGACGACGGTCTCGCTCACCTTCCATTTCGGCGACGACGACCTCGTCGAGCGCGTCGTCGCCGAGGACCGCCCGCGTGCGGTCGACGACGGCTTCGAGCCGACCCGATGGATCGGGCAGTTCAGAGAGTACGAGTCACGGAACGGTCTTTGCGTTCCAACCGAGGCCGAGGTCGCGTGGACGCTCCCCGACGGCGAGCTGCCGTACTGGCGCGCCCAGATCACGGCGGTCGAGCACTCGCCGCTCGCTGACGCCCCACAGTAATGAGGTGTCGCGTTGCACACGCCCATATGGCACATACGCCAGAAGAACCCACGCGGTACGTCTGCACGGGCTGTCAGTCGGTATTCGCTGGAACCGCTCACTCCGAAAACGGGAGCCATTCCTTCGAGGCGCCCGCCGAGTGTGCGGCCTGTGGCGCGTCGTCGTTCGTCGAGTTCGCCCACTGGACCCACGAGTCCGCGAGCCAGTCGTAGGGCCCGCACTCGCCGTCGGTAGCGGCGTCCGGACGCCGCGGTCGCCGCGGCGCCGACGCAGGACCACCGCAGCGCCAGCGCCGCGAGTAGGCAACCATTAGTTTACCCGGGTCCGTACGCCCGGTCATGCCAGAGACGACGCTCGTGTACGACGACGACTGTGGCTTCTGTACGTGGTGGGCCGACTTCGTCGACCGACGCTCGGACGTTCGAGCCGTCGGCTTCATGGACTTGACCGACGACCTGCAGGATCGGCTTCCCGACGACTACGAGGAGTGTGCTCACCTCGTCACCGACGAGACGGTCTACTCCTGTGGCGCCGCGATGGAACAGGCGTTCGTTCGCACCGACGTTCCCGACGAACTCGCCGATCTGGTCGAGTTCGCTCGCCAGTTCGATGACTACCGCCGACTCCGAGAGAGCGTCTACGAGTCGATCGCTGACAACCGCGAGACGGCCGGGAAGGTGATGTCGAAGACGCCGCCGGCGCGGCGCGACGACGGCGACTGATCGGTCTCAGGCCCGCGCGTCCGATCCGATCTCCGGGTGCCCGCGGACGAATCGGGCCATCGCCTCGACGTAGCTCTCGAACGGCGGCGGCGCGATGCCGGTGCCGGCCAAGTGTTCCCGCGCCCGCGGCCCGACGTACCGGGTCGGGTGATCGAAGTAGTCGAGCACTGCGGGCTCGATCCCCGTCCACCGGCGAACTGGCTGCCAAGCCAGCGCGCGCTTGACCGGCCTCTTGGGTGCCGGCACCGAGAGGACGCGGGTCCCCGCTGCCGCGGCCAGCGCGTCGGTCATCTCAGCGACGGTCGGGGGGTTCGGATCGCAGAGCTGGTAGACCTCTCCTTCCGAGGCTTCCAGCGCGCTCAGGTGGTCGATGGCGTCGACGACGTAGTCCCGCGGGACGACGTTGATCTCGCAGTCGCCGGCGCCCGGCGGACGCGGGAGCGCAGCGACGCCGGGCTGGTCGAGCAGGAACTTGAGAAGGTAGTAGGGCCCATCGTACTTCTCGGTCCGCCCGGTCTCGCTGTCGCCGACGACGATCGCCGGCCGGTAGATGGTCGCTGGAATCCCCGCCGCCATCCGCTCCTGGACTGCAACTTCGGCTTCGAACTTCGTCGCCTCGTAGTGGTTGTTGAACGTCTGGCCCACATCCAGATCGTCCTCCGCGAAGACGCCGTCGTGACGGCCGCTGACGTAACAGGTGCTCACGTAGTGGAGGCGCTGGAGATCGTCGAATCCTTCGACGAAGTCGAGAACGTGCTCGGTGCCGTCGACGTTGACCGCCTCGCCGACGGCACGGGAGACGCCCAGATCGTAGACCGCCGCGAGGTGAAACGCCTCGGTGCATTCCGATTGTAGTTCGGTTCGATCGTCGGCGTCGAGCCCGAGATCCGACTCGGTGATGTCGCCCTCGTAGAGGCGGATTTCGTCGTCTTCACCGGCGAGCTCGGCGGCCCGGCGCCCGGCCTCCTCGCGGTACTTGGGCTGGACGAGACACGCGACGCGACGGTCACGGTCGAGCAGGCGCTCGATCAGCGCCGAGCCGAGAAAGCCGGGGAATCCGGTCAGGAAGACGGTCACGAGCGCCACCCCAGTAGGTCGGTCCAAGTGCGGGCACGCCGTAGCTCGCTCAGCCGCTTCCAGCCTCGCAGGACCGGGACGAGCGCGCTCGCCCAGACGCGATCGGGTAGCGGCCCGGGCGCGATCGGCGCGACTCGCTGGGTTGCGACAGTCTGGGCTTCCGTGTACTTGGTCAGCCCCACGTCGCCGTGCCGGCGGCCGATTCCCGAGTCACCCATCCCGCCCATCGGCGCGTCGACCGAAGCCCACGCCGCGACGTACCCCTCGTTGACGTTGACGGTGCCACACTCGATGCGCTCGGCGACGCGCTCGCCGCGATCGGGATCGCCGGTCCAGACCGACGCGTTCAGGCCGTACTCCGAGTCGTTCGCGCGCTCGACGGCCTCGTCGACGCTCTCGACCTCGTAGACGGCGACGGCCGGCCCGAACGTCTCCTCGTCGAAGGCGACCATCTCAGGCGTGACGCCGGTCAGCACCGTCGGCTCGTAGCAGTACGGCCCCACGTCCGGCCGGGCGCGCCCGCCGGCCAGCACGTCGGCGCCCTTCTCGACGGCGTCCTCGACGTGCGACTGCACTTTGTCGAGCTGCGCTTGGGACTGCATCGACCCCACGTCGGCACCGTAGCCGATCTCGGCGCCGAGCGAGAGCCCTCGCGTCGCCGCGACGAAGGCGTCGAGAAAGTCGTCGTACACGTCTTCGTGGACGTAGAGCCGCTCGGTCGAGATACAAAGCTGGCCGGCGTTGGCGAAGCAGGCCCGGACGGCGCCCTCGGCGGCCGACTCGGGGTCGGCGTCGTCGAGGACGACCAAGGGGTTCTTGCCGCCGAGTTCCAGCGACGAGGGAAGGAGGTTTCGACCGGCTTGGGCCGCGACCTCGCGGCCGACCTCGGTCGAGCCGGTGAAGCCCACGAAGTCGACGGCCTCGATCAGCGGTTCGCCGAGGCGCTCGCCCGGGCCGCTGACGATCTGGAACAGGTCGGCGGGAAGCCCCGCCTCGATCAGCAACTCCCGGACGAACAGTGCGGTGTAGGTCGTCTCCTCGGCGGGCTTGCAGACGACGGCGTTGCCCGCGAGCAGCGCCGGCAGCGCGTCCGAGATCGTCAGCACGACCGGGTAGTTCCACGGCGAGATCAGCCCGACGACGCCGACGGGCTGGCGGTGGACGACCGCCTTGGTGGCGAAGGGGATCCCGCCGGAGCGGCGCTCAGAGGTCAGCAGCGACGGCGCGACGTTCCCGTAGTGACGAGCGTTGTTGGCAACGTCCATGACCTCCTCGACGGCGTCGCGCCGGGTCTTGCCCGTTTCGAGCTGGACGAGATCGAGCACCTCGGCACGCCGATCCAGAAACAGATCGTGGAACCGATCGAAGATGTCGACGCGCTCCTCGACCGACCGGTCGGCCCACGCGGACTGGGCCTCCCGAGCACGTTCGACCGCGGCCGCCACGTCGGCGTCCGTACACGACGGGATCGAGCCGATCGTCTCGCCGATCGCGGGCGCCTCGACCGGCAGATCCTCGCGCTCTCCCGTCGCGGTGACGCCGTCTCGCAGCGCCCCGAGTCGTTCCGGATCGGTCCACTCGGTGTTCATGCGGACGAATACACTGGGACGACGTTTATAGTTCCCGACGAGTGCAGAGCCGTTCTTCCGACGGAATGGCCGGGGATTTACGCCGCCGACGCCGTAGCACCGACCATGCAAGAGTTCGACCTCGTCGTGATCGGCGGCGGTTCGGGGACTGCAGTCGGGGACGCCGCAGCCGACCGCGGCCAGAGCGTCGCAATCGTCGAACCGGGGCCGCTCGGGGGCGCCTGCGTCACCCGAGGCTGCGTGCCATCGAAGGGGCTGATCCACCGCGCCGACATCGTCGAGACGATCCGTAGCGCCGGCGAGTTCGGCGTCGACGCGTCGGTCGACGGCGTCACGTTCGAGGCGATCGTCGAGGAGGTCCACGACACCGTCCACGAGAAGGCCGAGCACATGGAACAGTCGGTCGAAGCGTCCGACCGCAAGACGCTGTTCGACGCCGAAGCGAGGTTCGTCGACGAGCGCACCGTCGCGGTCGACGGCGAGAAGCTTCGCGGCGAGCAGGTCGTGATCGCGGCGGGCGGTCGCCCCTCGACGCCGCCGATCGACGGGCTCGACGCGGTCGATCATCTCACGAGCACCGGCGCGCTGTTCCCCGACGAGCGCCCGGATCGGCTCGTGATCCTCGGCGGCGGCTACATCGGCGCCGAACTGGGCCACTTCTACGAGGCGATGGGCGTCGACGTGGCGATCGTCGGCCGGAGCGACGCGCTCCTCGACCGCGAGGACGACGCCGTCAGCGAAGCCGTGACCACGGCGTTCGAGGAGCGCTGTGACGTGTACACCGGTCACGAGGCGACCGCCGTCGAAGACGACGGCGAGGAGATCACTGTCACTGCCGAGCGGACGGCCGACGGCGAGACCGTCGAAGTGACCGGCGACGAGTTGCTCCTCGCCACGGGGCGGCGGCCCAACACCGACCGGCTCGCGGTCGAGGAAGCCGGGATCAAAACCGATGACGACGGCTTCGTCGAGACCGACGAGTATCTGCGCACGACCGCCGACGGCGTCTGGGCGGTCGGCGACATCGCCGGGCCGCCGCTGTTCAAGCACGTCGCCGACTACGAGGCCCGCATCGTCGCCGAAAACGCCGTTCTCGGCCGCGAGGAGGCCGTCGATTACACCGGCGTCGGCCACGCCGTCTTCACGTCACCGCGCGTCGCAAGCGTCGGCGAGACCGAAGCCGAACTTCGGGATACCGACACGGCCTACGAGTCGGCCCGCGCCGAGTACGGCGACGTGCCGATGGGGATGGCCGCGAAAGAGGACCGCGGGTTCGTGAAGGTGCTCGCCGCCCCCGACGACGGCGAAATCTTGGGCTGTCACATCGTCGGCGACGAGGCGCCGACTCTGCTCCACGAGGTGCTCGTCGCCCTACGCAGCGGCTCGGGGACGGTTGCGGACGTAGCAGAAACGATTCACGTTCATCCAGCGCTCAACGAAGTCGTACTCGCGGCGTTCGACGAACTCGCAGACGTTCCCTACTCGGGGACGCCCGACTGGAGCGACGTGTCGATGGGGTCGCGGTAGCGTCCCCTAACGGCGCTACCCGAAGAGCCGTTCTCGGAGGCTCCGCTCTCCGGCCTGTTCTGCCAGCAACACCGGGATGTCGGTCCCGTTGATCACGTCGAAGTACAGCGATTCGGTGACGAGCCTGCTGAGCAGTCCCTCCTCGGTCGCGCCGACGACCAGCAGCGAGTGGTCGGCGGCTTCGCGCGCGATCGCGTCTTCCAGATCGCCGCCGTCGTCGACGATCAGCGCCGCGTCCGCCAGTCCGTTCTCAGCCGCCCACTCGGTGAGGAACTGCTCGCCGTCCTCGCGCTCGCCGGGGCCGTCGACGACGTGGAGCAGGGACACCTCGGCGCCGGTAGTCGTCTGGAGCGCGCGAGCGACATCGGCACTCAGCTCGCAGTTGGGGCCGCGGCCGACCGGCAACAGGAGCCGCGAGGCGTCGACTCGGTCGCCGTCGAACACGAGGAAGTCGCTGGGAAGCCGCCGCGTAAGCTCGCTCAGCGGGCGCTCGGCGCGACCCGACGCCCAGAGACGGTTGTCGCCCCAGCTCATCAGGACGAGATCGGCGCTCTCGCGCTCGGCGATGTTGAACAGCTCCTCGAACGACCGGTGTGACAGCACCGTCGACGTCTGGAAGGGAACGTCGTAGCGCCGGGCGGTTTCGCGGGCGTCGCCGAGCAGTTCGTCGGACTCCTCGACGATGCGCCGGCGCTGGCTCGCGCCGTAGCCCCGCGGCGAGCCGTCGGGGATCTGGACGACGTGGACGACGTGGACGTTGGCGTCTTCTCGCCCGTTTGCGATCGAACAGGCGAGTTCGACGAGTTCTGACTCCGTCCGCGGATTTGCGATCGGAACGAGGATGGTGTCGCCCTCCGTTGGGGGCATCTCGCCGGTGTCGATCAGCGGGACGTACGAACGCCCGGCGAACCGCCCGAACGCCCACTCTTTGATCGAGAGCTGCCGGTCGGCGCCCTCGAACCGGGCCGATTCGAGCCGGTGCTCGCTCGTCTGGAAGTAGTTGACGACGGTGACCAACAGGACGCCGCCGAGTGTGTTCCCGAGCAAGACCGGTATCACGAACTCCCACATCCCGACCAGAAACGCCACCTGTCCGTGCAAGACGAGGTAGACCATCTCGGTAAAGGAGACGACGGAGTGGAACAGGCCGCCGAGCGGAATGGCAAGAAACGCTAGGTAGACGACGGTGAGCCGAGAAATCGTGTCTCTGGCGGCGTACTCGACCCAGACGACGCCGGCGACGACCAGCCCCGCGAAGGCGGCCTTCGAGAACAGCGACCACCACTCCGTCTCGACGCCCTCCTGTGCGATCTCGACCGCTGCGACTGACGCCTCGGGCGAGAGGACGCCGCCGTAGGCCAGCGCGAGCGCACCGAGAGCGCCGCCGGTGAAGTTCCCCGCCAGCACGACGCTCCAGTTCCGGAGCAACGCCGGAACGCTCGCGATCCGCTCGATGGTGAGCGCGACCGGCGGGAGCGTGTTCTCGGTGTAGAGCTGGTAGCGCCCGATGATGATGTAGATGAACCCGAGCGGGTACAACAGTGCACTCAGCACCGCATCGCCGCCGGTTTTGGCCGTCAGCGACACGTACAGCATGAATGTGATCGTGATCGCAAAGCCGGCCGCCAGAGCGCTGAAAAACAGCTCCCGGCTGCCGGACGTGATCTCCTCGTCAGCGGCCGCGACGATCCGCTGGAACACCTCGTCCGAACTGAAGCGGTCCCTGACGACGGCGCCGACCGCGGGGGCGCCGCTCCGGGAGCGCTCGACCGCCTCTCGAACCGACTCGGCACCTGCCGGCTCGTCGTCGGACAGTACGGTCGTCTCGGACCCGCGCCGTCCCGCAGGGCCGTCGTCGTGCCGTTCTTGATCAGTCATCGGTTATCGAACCGTCGGCCGTCGCCGGACCGAACCGGAGACGAACACCACTCCACTCGTTCATCGCGTTCATGGCCAACGGTTGCGGCGAGGTTGCCAAAAAGTTGCGGGGCTCGCGCCCGCCGTGGCATCGATCGGCGGACAGTCAGCGAACCACCGTCACTGTGACGCCGGCCCGTCGGGCGACTCGCTTTGCGGTCGATCCCAGCAACACGTGCGAGAGCGTGTCGTTGCTGGCCGCGCCGATCACGATCTGGTCCACGTCGCGCTCGTCGGCGTACCGGAGAATCTCCCTGCTCGGATTGCCGAGCTTGACGACGCTGTCGAACTCGCCGTCGAACTCTTTGGCGTCCTCGCGTAGCTCTTCGTGTAGCTCGTGGGCGTTGTCCCACTGTCGCTCGTACCACTCCGGCGTGTACGCCGGCACCCCGGACTGTCCGAGCGGCGACTGGAGCCCGGGCGACAGCGGGTCGATGTCGAACGGATCGACGACGGTGATCGCCGTGACGTCGACGTCCGGCAGCTTGAAGGCGTATTCCAGCGCGTGGCGCGACTCGTCCGAGCCATCGACCGGAACGAGGACGAGGTCTGTCATGTGGCCCGGTACGTGTCCCCGCGTGATAGCTCTGGGTGGCGAGAGGTGAAGCGCAGTCGGCTCAGAGCAACAACTCGAACAGGACGTACGCGCCGATCGCCGACAGCGTCGGGGTGAGCACCCACAGGAACACGATGCGGCTGGTCGCCGCCGGATCGAACAGGCTCTCGGCGGCCAGCTCGTCGAGGTCTTCCTCGCCGATCGGCGCCACTTCGCCACCCTCTTGCTCGATGGACTCGGCGCGCTGCTCGGCTTCGGCTTCCTGCTCGGTTTCGCTGCCAGCGAGGGTGCCGACGGTCGGCCCGCCGGGCGTCTCACCCTCCGCTGGCCCCGCTCCGAGCGCCCCCGTCGTCAGTTCGGTCCCGCCATCGTCTGCGGGGCGCGCGGCCTCGGGTTCGACGGCGACGCTTGCGGCCTCTGCGAGCGTGACCGCGCGGCTGGCCCGCCCCCAGCCCAGTCCGATGATACAACAGGTCGTGCTCACGGCGAGACTCGCAGGGATGCCAAGCTGGGAGAGCACCGTGATGATCGTCGCGCCGACCGTCGAAACGATCAGCGCCGCCAGAATCGGTAGGTCGGTGATCCCCTCACCGACCGTCGCCAGCGTCCGCCGAGCGATCGTGAAGCCGCCGAGTCCGATCGCGCCGATGGCCAGCAAAATGCCCTGCTCGACCGAGATCGACCCGTTGCCCACCAGCGGGGCGACGGCGTTGGCGGCGTTCGACGCGCCCGCGGAAAATCCCATGTAACAGGCGATCACCAGCACCAGCGCCGAGCCGACGATGTCCCGCGGCGTCGCCCGGTCGTTGAACGTGGGACGCGGGAGCGGCCCCGACCGATCCAGTTGGACGAGCGAGTTCTCCAGTCGCGTGAAGGTGAATCGGGCGTCGAGATAGGGGTAGAGATAGCGGCCGATCACCATGCCGATCAGGAACGCCAACAGCGGGGCGACGATCCACGCCGAGACGATTCGGAACATGATCGCCTCGTTGAGCGTGCCGGTCGCCAGTCCGAGGCCGACGATCGCGCCGACGGCCGTCATCGACGTCGACGCCGGGACGCCGTAGAGATTCGAGATCAGCAGCGACGCCCCGGCGAAAAAGAGCACGCCGACGCTGGTCGCAAGCGTAAACTGGCTCGCCGGGACGATCTGGCTGCTCATCGTGTCGATGACGTTCCGGCCAACGGTCCAACCGCCAAGCAGCGCAAAGCTCGTAAACAGCGTGGCTGCGGTGACCTTGCCGACGATCCGGCTCCCGACCGCCGGTCCGAAGGCGACGCCCGTCGAGGAGCCGCCGATGTTGTAGCCGACGAACGCGGCCACGAACAAGCCGACGACGAGTAGCGCAGTTACCATTCGGATTGGGCTACTACGCCGGCCTACGTATTCTCTCTGGTGGCGGACTGGTTTTACATCAAATACGTCCTCAGCGCTCACCGGCCGCCACTGGAGACGCCACGGATCGGGACGGCCGAACGTGATCGGGAGAATCGCTTTTCGGCTACCAGCCGTCACAGCACGTATGAGCCTCGAACCCTCGGAGAGCGGCCCTACCCTCGACGTTCGGGAGATCGACGGCGAGCCCTTCGGCGACATCATGGCGGCCGTCGAGGACCTCTCGCCCGGCGAAACGCTGACGCTGCTCAACAGCTTCGAGCCCGTGCCGCTGTACGAGGTGCTCGAACGGAAGGGGTACAGCCACGAGACGACGCAACTCGACGCCGATCTGTGGCGCGTCGAGATCGAGCACGCCTGAGCGACCGGCCTACTCCTCTCGCCCGACGAACTCGACCAAGCGATCAGTCTCGACGAAGCCGTCAGCGAGCCGATCGACGAGTTCGCCCTCCGAAAACAGCAACAACAGCGGGACGCTACGTACGTCGTACTCCTCGACCAGCGGCGGGTCGTCCCGCGGGTTCATCGTCGCCACGACGGCGTCGGACTCGCGGGCGACGTTGCTCAGGATCGGCTCCATCGACTGGCAGATCGAGCAGCCGCTGGTGTAAAACTCCACCAGCACGAGGTCTTCGGAGGCGACGAGCGCGTCGAGTTCGTCGGCCGTCGAGAGCGGGGCTGGCCGGTCGGGATCGTACTCCGGAACGGCGTCGGTATCGTCTGTCATGGTATCAGTCGTCGTCGGCTTCGGCTTCGGCGTCGCGGCGCGGTCCGCCGGCGTGGCCCTCGTGTGCGATCGCGGTCTCGACCAGCTCCGGCGACATCGCCGGCACCTCGTCCTCGCCGACCGGGCCGCGTTCCTCGATTTCGTCAGTGTCGCGGGGGAACGCCCGGAGATCCATGTTGATAGCGATGCCCGCCTTCGCGCCCTCGCCCATCGCAACGGGGATCTGGTTGTGCCCCGGCGTCAGGTCGCCGACCGCGTAGACGCCGTCGACGGAGGTGCGGCCGTGGTCGTCGACGGCGACGGTGCCGTCGTCCTCGCGCTCCAGTCCGAGACTGTCGGCGAGGTCGGCGTGGTAGTCCGAGCCGTACATCGGGAAGCCCCCGCGGTACTCGCGGACCTCGCCGTCCTCGAACTCGATGGCCTCCAGCCAGCCGTCGTCGCCGTTCTCGATGCCGGCGACCTCCTCGGTGACCACGTCGACGGGGTGGTTCGAGAGCATCTCGTCGGTGTCGTCGCTCCACTCGGGTTCGCCGCCGCGAGTCAGCAGATCCACGTCGTCGGTGAAATTCAGCATGATCATCGCCACGTAGGCCGCCGAGTCGCCGGTGCCCATCACGAACACGGGCTCGTCGACGAACATGTAGGCGTCGCAGTGGAGACACCAGTGGAGCCCGCGCCCGGTTCGCGGGAGCGGCGGATCAGGCCGAACGTCCGAAAAGCCCGTCGCCAGCACGACGCTGTGTACGTCGACCGTCTCGTCGCCGGTCGTGACGCGAAAGCCGTCGTCCGCACCGGCGTCGGCGTCCGACAGCGGCTGCACGTCGTCGACGAACCCCTGTCGATACTCGCCGCCGTAGTCTTGGACCTGCTCGATCGCCGTCTGGAGGAACTCGTTGCCAGTTACGTCCTCCGTGACGCCGATGACGTTGTGGGTGTCCTGCATCATGGCTGCCCGGCCGCCGCCCCGGTTCACCACGAGCGTGTCGAGCCCGAGCCGAACCGAGTACAGCGCCGTCGTCAGTCCGGCGGGGCCGCCGCCGACTACCGCAACGTCGTAATCGTACGTCTCGTCGGTGTGCATTCGACGCCACGTAGAACGTCCACCCGGATAAAGTACGTCCGGTTGTGCGCGAGCGAGGAAATACTGCTCCGGCGATTACCGATCGTCGCCGTCGAACGTCTCGTCTCCCCCCTCGCCGTCGGCATCGCGCGCCCCTTCTTCGGCGTCTCGCAGGTCAACGTCGGCGCCGTCCTGTGCTTCGATCTCCTCGCGGATCGACGCGACGAGGTCGTACTCCGGCGTCACGCCGCCGAGGACGAACAGGCTGTAGTACCGGAGGTACGTCTGGATCGGCACCTGCACGAGCGTCGTCCCGACGACGAGCACCGAGAGGGCAAACAGCGTGGCGGCGATCGCCCCGATGGCGAAACCGACGACGTTCAGCCCGAGCACCTGCGCGAACAGGATCGCGCCGCCGAGACCGACGGCCCCGAAGGGGATCACCAGCACGACGGCGACCGTGACGAACCCGATGCCCGCGACGGTGGCGCCGACGCCACCCAGAATGATTCGTGCGAGCGCGTAGGCGCCGTACTGGCGCCACTCGGCGCGCAGCTCGGGCCAGAAGGTGCGCCAGCCGTCGAGGACGCCGATCCCCTCGGCGAGCATGATGGGGACGACGAAGTCGGTCGTCAATCGCAAGACGAGCCAGAGGGCGATGCCGATCAGCACCAGCGCGGGCGACAGCAAGAGGAGCACGAGGACGAACAGCCCGCCGGTCACGATGGTGAGGCCGAGCGCGGTCAACGCCGTCGCCAGTACGAGCAGGCCCACGGCGATGCGAAAGAGAAACAGCGACGCGCCGGCGTCGGTGTGCTGGCCGACCCGATCACGGACGCGTACCTCGCGTTCGCGCGCGATGTCGACGAAGACGAACTCCATCACCGCCGCGACGTATGTCAGCACGACGCCGACGACGAGCGCCACCGCGACGACGGCGACGAGTAACTGCAACTGGCCGACAGAGAGCCCATCGCTCACGATCGAGACCGGATCGCCCGGCGCCGCACCGTTGGCGCCGTCGCCGAACGAAAACGAGGGGTTGGGCTCGAACGCCGTCGCGCCCGACACGAAAAACGCCACGATAGCGAGCGTGAGCCACCGGCGGAGCGAGAACGGCAGGAGGAGCTTCTTGCTCGCGGTCAGCGCGTCGTCGAGGGCGGACAGGGCGTGCCAGGGCATAGTGGAGACGACACCGCGACGACACGAATAGGTTGTGCCGGCTCGGCGCGGCTGACGCCCAACGGGGTCGGCGACCCGTCCGTCGGCGTCGATCCGACGCTTATGTGTGCGCCCGTGGTACGCTCGGATATGCCGGACACGATCCTCGTTCCCGTCGACGGCTCGCCGCTATCGTTCGACGCTTTGGAGGTCGCGCTCTCGGAACATACCGACGCCGAGATCATCGCACTACACGTCATCGACCCGACGGAGCCGGGCTACAGCTACCCGGTCGATCTCGATCCGGATGCCGAGCCGCTCCACGGCTCCGACGAGTGGATGGACCGCGCCCGCGAACTGGAGTCGGACCTGTTCGAGGACATCGAGTCGACGGCCGACGAGCACGACGCCGCCGTCCAGACCGAGACCAGCGTCGGCGACCCGCGCCGGGTCATCGTCGACTACGCCGAACGAGAGGGCGTCGACGCCATCGTGATGGGAAGCCACGGCCGCGAGGAGGGCGCCCGAATCCTGCTCGGGAGCGTCACCGAGGCCGTCGCGTTTCGCTCGCCGGTCCGGGTGACGCTGGTTCGCTAGATCGGGCCGGGCGGCGCTGGTTCGCCAAGCCGGCGGTGTCACCCCCGACTCCGGCGTCTCGCGACGGCCCCACACCCCGGATATACGGCCCCCGCCGTGGCAGTCTGGAACGTATGCTAGACTTCACCGATCGAGTGGCGATGGTGACGGGTGCGGCGCGGGGGATCGGCAAGGCGACCGCGCTGCGGCTGGCCGACCGCGGCGCGGATGTCGTCGTCACCGACGTGGTCGAAGAGCGCGAGGCTGTCGCAGCGGCGGTCGAAGAGCGCGGCCAGTCCGCGCTGGCGCTGGACGTGGACGTGAGCGACGAGGCCGCGGTCGAAGCCGCCGCCGAGGAGACGATCGAGGAGTTCGGACGGATCGACGCGCTCGTGAACAACGCCGGCATCTTCCCCGCAATCGATCTCGCGGAGATGACGGCCGAGGACTGGCAACACGTGATCGACGTGAACCTGACGGGCGCCTTTTACTGCACGCAGGCCGTGCTTCCGGCGATGCGAGAGCAGGGCTACGGTCGGATCGTCAACGTCTCGTCGGTCTCGGGCGGCCGCGTCGGCTGGGCCGGCAACCTCGCCCACTACGCGGCGAGCAAGGCCGGCATGGTCGGGTTTACCCGCAGCGCCGCGCTCGATATCGCCCCCGACGGGGTCACGATCAACGCCGTCGTTCCGGGGATGATCGACACCGGCGCCGCACAGCGAGTATCGAGCGACGAGGAGATCGAAGCCGCCGTCGCGTCGATTCCGCTCGGGCGGCAGGGCGACCCCGAGGAGCTTGCGAACGTCATCGCTTTTCTGGCGTCCGAGGAGTCGAGCTACGTCACCGGCGCGTCGGTGGTCGTCGACGGCGGGATCACGAAGGTGTGAGCGGCTTCGATGACGCTCTTAGAATAGGATGTTTTCGCCACTGTTGACGGCCGGGTAATGCCGATACGTTCGCCTCGGCCCCGACGTTCCCGACGGTCCAGCCGAGGGTCCGAATTCAGCATCCGTCCCGTTTTGGTATCCGTCATCGTAACCGGCGTCGTAGCCGGCTTCCGTTCCGTTGGCGTAGCCAGCGTCGTAGCCGGCGTTGTACCCGCTTTCGTAGCTGATATTGAGGCCCTTGTCAAAGCCCTCACTGTAGCCGCGGTCGTACTCACCTGCGTCAGCGGTGTATGAACCGTACGTGTAGCCGCCGACGAGGGTGAAGGCCACGAAGATGGCAACTCCGATGACGAATACTTGGTCGATCGATAGGATACGTAGCTCTGCCTGGCTAGCGTTGTACGTGCCGTATACGTAGCCGCCGACGAGGGCAACGAGCACGGCGATGGCAGCGCCGAAGACGAATAATAGGTCGATAGACATGGTATGTAGCATTTATTTACCTATCAGTATAAAATGACGTGATACAGTAGGTTTCAACAGCGGAAGCTCACTCCACTGACGCCTCCACGTACTTCTGTGATGTCGTGGTAGCCTCGCACGAGCGCCATGTACGACACGATACTGATCCCGACCGACGGCAGCGACTCCGCCAATCGTGCGATCGAACACGGGCTCTCGCTGGCCCGCGAGTACGATTCGACGATCCACACGATGTACGTGGTCGACACGAGCAGGTACGGCGAGCCGGCGCTGAGCAGCGCCGAGATCGTCCTCGACGAACTCGAACAGCGCGGACAGGACCTCACCGACGACGTGGCAGAGCGCGCCGACAACGACGGCATCGAAACCGTCGGTGAGGTGCGTCACGGTCGCCCGGACGCCGAAATCGTCGGATACGCCGACGCGGTCGACGCCGACGTGATCGTCATCGGCTTTCAGGGCCACTCCCACCGCCGGCCGAACAACGTCGGCAGCGTCACTGACCGCGTCATCAGGTCGACGGACCGGCCGGTCTTCATGGTCTGAGCGCTCGAAAGCCGGCCTTACCGAGCCGGAGCAGCGCTGACCGCTGCCGGCCGAACATGTTCGCAGCGTTCCCACTGGTTGAGAACCAGTTTTCCCCGTTATATTCTGGGTCTTCTTACGTCGAGGTGTACACAATGAGCGACAACATCGGCGCACCCGGATCGGACATTTCGCGGCGCGAGTTCGTGGCGGCGACCGGCGGCACCGGCGCGCTCGCGCTGGCGGGCTGTACGGCACCGAGTCAGGAATCGTCCCCGCAACTCCAGCAGTCCGAAACTGATCTCCCGACGACCAGTCCCCCCGAAGTCGTGCAGGTCGACGAGCAGGGCGGAAGCGTGACGCTCAGTTCCCAGACCGCCGTCCACCAGCCCCACCCCGTCGAGACGATGGGCGGTCCCGTCGAACTCCCCCGCGTGTGGGCGTTTCAGGCCGACGACCGCGACCCCAGCGTCCCCGGTCCGATCCTCCGGACGACCGAGGGCAACGACATGGAGGTAACCTTCGACAACACGGACGGCGATATGCCCCACACCGTCCACTTCCACGGCGTCAGCAAGACGTGGGAGAACGACGGCGTCCCGACGACGACGGGCATCCGCGTCGATCCCGGCGAGAAACACACCTACGAGATCCCCGCGAACGTCCCCGGAACGCACCTCTATCACTGCCACTACCAAACCCACCGTCATATCGATATGGGGATGTACGGCTTCTTCCGCGTCGATCCGGAGGGGTACGAGCCGGCCGACCGAGAGCTGTTCATGACGCTCAAAGACTGGGACTCGCGGCTCAACCGCCAGTTCGCCGGCGAGGACGTGAGCTACAGCCCGCGAAACCGCTCCCCTGACGTGTTCACGATCAACGGCAAGTCCGCACCTCGCACGCTCCACCCAGAAGACGGCTCGCCGGTGATCGTCTCCGAAGGCGACACCGTCCGTATCCACTTCGCAAACAACGGGTACATGAGCCACCCGATCCACACGCACAACCACCGTTTCCGGGTCGTCGAGAAGGACGGCTCGCAGGTCCCCGAGGCCGCCCAGTACGAACAGGACGTGGTCAACATCGCGCCCGCCGAGCGCAAGACCGTCGAGTTCGAGGCCGACGCCGATCCGGGCATCTACCTGATGCACTGCCACAAGGTCAGCCACGCGATGAACGGGAACTTCTACCCCGGCGGGATGGTCGGTGGCATCGTCTACGAGTCCGCGATGGACACCGACATCTTCTCGAAACTGATGAACTACGCCGGCTACGAGGGCTGATCGACCGGCCCGCCGTCGCCGTCTCAGACGCCGATCGACCGCTCGACGTTCGATTCGACCTCGAAGTGTCGACCACCGCGGGCAACGTCGACGCCGTAGAACAGCAAGGACAGTCCACCGATGGTCGAGACGACGAACAGCAGAAGCTCTTCTCCCCCTGCCGATCCCGTGAGGACGACGGGTGCGTAGACCGCCGGTACCGCGACCGCGAACAGGGCGTAGGAGGCGCCGATGAGGTGCCGCCACGTAACTGTGACAGTGCCGACTGATAGTTCCGCGACGACGCCGGCCAGCAACGCCAACATCCCCGCGACGGCCATCGCCGGTACGCCCACGCTCGTTGTCAGCGCGGCCGGCCCGAAGACGCCGACGAGCGCCGCCACGAGCACCAGATCGAGGAGTCCAAGATACCGGTAGCTCGACTGTCGCATACGATGCCACACGCCCGGTCAGCACAAATAGCTGCTGCAGTGGTGTCCCGACCGGCTCGGTACCGATAGACGGTACAAACTTGCGGCTACTCCGATACGTACCGACAGTTACTATCCCGATAGGTCTGTACGTGTATAGTTAACATGTTCGCAACATTCTTGTAATATCAATAGCCTCTCCAACCTGTGAGTATTCCCAGATCGGACTCCCGGTCCCTGCCCGTCGATCGCGTCACCAGACTTCGGCGCCGGGTTCTGCCGACTCTCCACCGGATCAAAGAGCCCCTCGGCGGGTTCGCGGTTTGCACCCTCGATCCGGCCGAGTACGTCGGGACTGTCCCGCGCCCCCTCGACGACGTGCGCGAGGCCCTTCGGCGTATGGAGTTCGAGCGAGAGCCGATCGCGTCGCTCAAGCGACGCTCCGACGGCCGTCTCTCGGCGGGAAGCTGGGCCCGCCGCGAGTCGCCGCTCGCTGAGAAGCAACTGCACGTCACTCTCATCCGCGACGCGCCCGGCACCGTCGAACTGTTCGCCCACCGCGAATACTCCTGGCTCACCCACCCGTATCGCCACTACACGTTCGATGGGTGGGAACCGGAGGCCGGCGCCGAACGCATGCGCGATCTGCTTGCCGAGCACGACGTGCCGCTACGAATCGAGTAGCTCATTCCCCGAACGCGCCGAGACTCGACTGGAGATTGCGCTCGACCGTCCCCGATTCGAGCTCGTGGCCCACGAGGTCGCGCAGGTCGACCGCGTACGTGCTCCCGCCCGTGTCGAGCACGAGCACGCGCCCCTTGACTCCCCTGATCGTCCCGGACGCGAGCGTCTCCTCGACGGGCTGGCTCTGCAAGTCGAGTCCGTAGTCGAACTCGAACGTCTCGACGTGATCGAGGTCCGCAAGCACCGCTTGCCAGTCGTCGGCGTCGACCGGACGGCCGAGTCCGGCGATCTTCTCGGGTACGCGCACCCGGTCGGTCAGATCGGCGGCGAGTTCGGCTTCGATCTCGCGGGCGATCCGGCCGTTCGAGACCGTCCGGAGGTGGGCGGCCCGATCGGCGCCCTGCTCGCGCAGGCGGGTGTCGAGGCGCCACGACCGCGTCACGCCGATTTTGAAAATGTCCGGCGCGAAGGCCGCCAGATACACTGCGTGCTCCTCGTAGCAGTCCATCTCGTCTTTCAGACAGGTGCCCGTACAGCGCGCACAGACCCACGTACTCGAATGGGCGTCGCAGTAGGGCGCGTCGGCATCGTCGCAGGGGACGTGCCCGCCGTCGTGGATCGTCCCCGCGCAGTGGCGGTCGCCGAGGCGGTAGGCGAGTTCGTCGCCCGGTGTCAGCGCCCGCCGTTCGACGCCGCCGTCGCCCTCGGCGAGCAACAGCGCGGCCTCCTCGTCGGGCGACGCCGCCGTCTCGTAGCCGACCACCTGCATCGCTCGGCGGTAGGCGAGCGCCGGGTAAAGATGCACCGTTCGTCGAAGTGGTATCGACGAGCACTCGGCGCGTGACTCGACCCCGAAACCGCCCGCCCCACCCGGATCGGGAGAACACTTATTTTTCAGCGCGGGGGAGTCCCATGTGAATGACTGACAGGTCGGATCTCGAAGCGCGCCTCGATGGCCCCGACCGGATCGCACCGCCTGACGAGTTCGTCCAACAGGCGAACGTCACCGATCCCAACATCTACCACGAGTTCGAGCAAAACTGGCCCGAGGTGTGGGAGCGTGCGGCCGACCTGCTCGACTGGGACAGCGAGTGGGACGACGTACTGGTCGCAGAAGACGCCCCCTTCTACGAGTGGTTCGTCGGCGGCGAGCTGAACGCGTCGTACAACTGCGTCGATCGCCACGTCGAAAACGGTCGCAAGAATCAGGCCGCACTGAAGTGGGAGGGAAAGCTCAGCGAGACGCGTACGTACACGTATCAGGACCTGTATCGGGAGGTCAACGAGTTCGCCGCCGCGCTGCGTGAGCTGGGCGTCGAGGAGGGCGACATCGTCACGCTGTACATGCCTGTCGTCCCCGAGCTACCGATCGCCATGCTGGCGTGTGCCCGAATCGGCGCGCCCCACTCGGTCGTGTTCGCCGGGCTCTCGGGGAAGGCGCTCGGGACGCGCATCGAGCGCTCGGCGTCGGAGTTTCTGGTCACCTGCGACGGCTACTACCGCCGCGGGAACGCCTTTAATCTCAAGAGCAAGGCCGACGACGCGCTGTTGAAAGTCGACCACGACGTGACCAGCGTCGTCGTCGACCGGCTCGGCGACGCCTTGCCCCACGTCGTCGACGGCGACTCGCGGGACTACCACGACCTGCTCGCCGAGCACGCCGGCGCTGTCGTCGAACCGGTCGCGCGCGACGCCGAAGACCTGCTGTTTCTGATGTACACCTCCGGCACGACGGGCGAGCCAAAGGGCGTCGAGCACGCTACGGGTGGCTACCTCGCGCAGGTCGCGTGGACGGCCCAATCCGTGCTGGACCTGACGCCCGAGGACACGTACTGGTGTTCGGCCGACATCGGGTGGATCACGGGCCACTCCTACATCGTCTACGGCCCACTCGCGCTCGGCACCACGACGATGCTGTACGAGGGCTCGCCCGACTACCCGGACCGGGATCGCATCTGGGAGATCGTCGAGCGCAACGCCGTCGACGTGTTCTACACCGCCCCAACCGCGATCCGGGCGTTCATGAAGTGGGGCGCTGAGTACCCCGAACGCCACGACCTGTCGAGCCTGCGTCTGCTGGGGACGGTCGGCGAGCCGATCAACCCCCGGGCGTGGAAGTGGTACTACGAACACGTCGGCGGCGGCGAGTGCCCGATCGTCGACACGTGGTGGCAGACCGAGACCGGCGGCATGATGGTCACGACGCTCCCCGGCGTCGACGACATGAAGCCCGGTTCCGCCGGGCCGCCGCTGCCCGGCATCGATACCGAAGTCGTCGACGCCGCTGGCGCGCCGGTCGAGGACGACGCCGCTGGCTACCTCTCGATCACGCGCCCGTGGCCCGGGATGGTGCGGACGCTCCACGGCGACGACGAGCGCTTCATCGAGGAGTACTGGACTCATCCCGACGAAGCGCCGACGAGCGACCAGAGCGACGGCGGGTGGCGCTACGACGCCGGCGACGGCGCGATGATCGACGAGGACGGCTACGTCACCGTCCTCGGCCGGATCGACGACGTGCTGTCGGTCGACGGCCACCGGCTCGGGACGATGGAGGTCGAGTCCTCGATCGTCGACGTCGAGGGCGTCGCCGAGGCCGCGGTGGTCGTCGGCGCCGGCGCGGGCGGCTCGGACGTGTTCGCCTACGTTAGCACCGAGAGCGGCCGGACCGGAGATCAGGACCTCCGCGAGCAGATCGTCGGCAACGTCGAGCGCGACGTCGGCGAGTTTGCCGCGCCCGCCCGCATCGTGTTCACCACGGAGCTGCCGAAGACACGCTCGGGCAAGATCATGCGCCGCCTGCTCGAAAGCATCGCGCGCGGCGAGCCCCTCGGCGACACCAGCGCGCTCCGGAACCCGGAGATCGTCGGTGAGTTGAAGGAGGCCGCTCGTGAGGACTGAGCACGGTATTTCGCCATCTTCTCGAAATACGAAACTGGCATTGGGGCATTTCTCGGCCTGTTTGCCCTAATACGTTCGAGATCTTCGTTCGTATCGACTACGGTGCGAACGTTTAACTTCCCACTCTCGAAGTATAGCGAAAGATGGCCGCGATGAAGCGTATCGGTGACGACGCCACGCTGTCGCGGGACGACTACCGCCGACTGGTCGAGCGCGCCGAGACCTATCGGAAGGCACTGATCGTGCGCCTGCTCGGCGAGTCGGGCCTTCGCGTCGCCGAGATCACCCGATTGCGACCCGAAGATCTCCGTCCGGCGCCGGGCGACTCGTCGGGAGCACTGCTCGATGTGCGCACCGCGGAGGGCGAACGGAGCCGCGTCGCCTACGTCTCGGCGGATCTGCGGCGCGCCCTCGATCGGTACGTCCGGAGCGACGGCATCGCGGACGACGAGCCCGTGATCGGCGTCTCCGCGCGCCGGGTCCAGATGCTCGTTTCCGAGGCCGCCGACGAAGCCGGTGCGGACCGCCTCTCGGAGGTCTCTGCGAGCGACCTGCGCTCGTATTTCGCACGCACACTATTGGTCGAGGAAACAGTCGATCCTCGCGTCGTGTTGGCCGCAGGTGGATGGGAGAGCCTGTCGAGCTTCGACCGCCTGCTCGACGCACCGGGCGAGGCGGCGATCGCCGACGCGCTCGCTGGCGCCGATCACGGCCCCGCTGCCGCCGGTTCCGGATCGGCGTCGTCCGACCGCTCGTCGCAGTCTCCCGCCCGCGCGACGGAGTTCGACGCCGGCATCGCGCGCTCGCTGTTGGCCGACTCGGCCGCCCGAGCGCTCGTCCGACTCGATCCCGACGGCTACGTCGAGCGGTGGCTCGACGGCGCCGACGGCGAGGAGCGCGACGATCTCTCAGGACGCCACCTATCGACCGTCTACGCGGACGATGGCCGGTCCCGCGACCATCTGGACGCCGCTGCGGAGTCGGGCGGTCACGAAGCCGAGGGGTGGCGCTTCGACGCCGACGGCGAGCGATTTTGGGCGCGCACCGTGCTGGCGACCCACCGCGAGGATAGCCAACTCTCCGGGTACACGATGGTGCTGTGGGACCACACCGACCGCAAGCGCCGGGAGGACGAGTTGCGCGAGCGCGCCGAGCGACTGGACCGACGCCGCAACGTCCGCAAGCGGATTCGCTCCGCCGACGAGGCGGTGCTTGCGACCTCGGATCGCGACGACCTCGAAGCGGCCGTCTGCGACCGACTGGTCGACGGCGAGGAGTACGCCTTCGCGTGGACCGCCACGAGCGACCTCGTCGCCGAGCAGTCATCCCCGACGGCCCGCGCTGGCATCGAACAAGACGACATCGACGCGCTGATCGAGCGCCTCGACGGCGAGTCGCCGCCGTGGATCGAGGCGATGCGCGACGACGCCGTGTGTACGGCCGAACTGGACGCCGACCCGGCCGAACTGAACGATGCCCCGATCGCTGCCGGCATCGACGCGCTTGCGGCCGTTCCGCTGTCTCACCGCGAGACGACCTACGGCGTCCTCGTCGTCGGTACCGACCGGGGCACCCCCGACGACTGGGAGCGCACCGAACTGGCAGAGCTCGGTCGCCGAATCGGCCACGCCGTCACCGCGATCCAGCGCCGAACGCTGTTGCTGTCCGACGCCGTCGTCGAACTGGAGTTCTGGTGCCGCGACGAGGCGGCGTTTTTCGTCGACGCCTCCGACCGGCTGGACTGTACGTTCCGACTCGAATCCATCGTCCCCGTCTCGGCGTCGTCGCTGCTGTTCTACGTCGCCGTCGAGGACGCCCCGCCGGCCGACGTGTTCGACCACGCGGTCGAGCACCGCGGCGTCGAGGAGGTCCGACTGGTCGAGACCCACGACGACGGCGCGCTGCTGGAGTTCGTCGTCGGCGGCGACTCGCCGCTGTTGACCCTCACAGCCTACGGCGCAACGATCAGCGAGGCCGTCATCGAATCGGGCGAGGCCCGACTGCTCGCAGAAGTCGCACAGGACGCCGACCTGCGAGCCGTCGTTGAGGGCGTCCGGACGGCGTTTCCCGACACCGAACTCGTCGGCAAGCACGATGTCGAACGCCCCGTCCGGACGGTTCGTGAGTTCCGGGAAGGCATCGACGACGAACTGACCGATCGACAGGAGGCGACGCTGCGAGCGGCCTACTACGCGGGCTACTTCGACTGGCCGCGGGGCAGCACTGCCGAGGAGGTCGCCGACTCGATGGGCGTCTCCTCACCGACGCTGCACAATCATCTTCGGAAGGGCCAGCGCGCACTGCTTGCGACGTTTTTGGAGGGCTCGGTCGGCGGCGAGTGACGACAGTTCGACATCCGGTTTGTCCCGGTGGCTGCCGTCGTCCGTCTCAACCGGTCGTTCTCCTGTCTACGCCGTTATGAGTCCGAGGCTACTCTCTGTTCGGCGCCGTTGATCGCGCTCGCAGTTTAGTACAGCTAGATGGAGGATTTACCACCAACGTTCCTGATTGATATCTCGTAACATGGGAGACGGTAGCGATCAAGACGTACAACTCGAAGCACGGCTGGTAGAACAGGACTCGTTCGAGCCGCCCGAGGAGTTCGTCGAGCAGGCGAACGTCTCGGACCCCGGCATCTACGAGGAGTTCGAGGAGAACTGGCCCGATGCGTGGGAGCAGGCGGCCGACCTGCTCGACTGGGAGAGTGAATGGGACGACGTACTGGTCGAGGAAGACGCGCCGTTCTACGAATGGTTCGTCGGTGGGGAGCTGAACGCGGCGTACAACTGCGTCGACCGGCACGTCGAGAACGGCCGCAAGAATCAGGCGGCGATCCGGTGGGAGGGTGAACTCGGCGAGGAGCGCATCTACACGTATCAGGACCTCTACCGGGAGGTCAACGAGTTCGCCGCCGCGCTGCGCGACCTCGGCGTCGAAGAGGACGACGTGGTGACGATGCATATGCCGATGATCCCGGAGCTACCGATCGCCATGTTGGCGTGTGCCCGCATCGGCGCGCCCCACTCGGTCGTGTTCGCCGGCTTCTCGGCCGACGCACTGGCGACCCGGATGAACTCGGCCGACTCGGAGTATCTCGTCACCTGCGACGGCTACTACCGGCGCGGCGACGCACTGAACCACATCGAGAAGGCGAACGAGGGGCTCGCGGGCGTCGAACACGAGGTCGAGGACGTCGTCGTCGTCGACCGCCTCGGCGACGAGCAGCCCTACGAGCTTTCGGACAATCAGCACGACTACGACGAGCTGGTCGCTGCCCAGGACGGCGAGCGGGTCGAGCCGGTCCCGCGGGACGCCGAGGATATGCTGTTCCTGATGTACACCTCCGGCACCACGGGCGAACCCAAGGGCGCCAAGCACACCACGGGAGGATATCTCTCCTACGTGGCGTGGACGGCCCAGTCGGTCCTCGACATCAAGCCCGAAGACACGTACTGGTGTTCGGCCGACATCGGGTGGATCACGGGGCATTCCTACATCGTCTACGGTCCCCTCGCGCTCGGCACCACGACGATGATGTACGAGGGGACGCCGGATTACCCCGACAAGGATCGGCTCTGGGAGATCATCGAGCGCAACGCCGTCGACATCTTCTACACGGCGCCGACGGCGATTCGCGCGTTCATGAAGTGGGGCGAGGAGTACCCCGCCAGTCGAGACCTGTCTAGCCTGCGCCTGCTGGGGACGGTCGGCGAGCCGATCAACCCCCGGGCGTGGAAGTGGTACTACAAGCACATCGGCGACGAGTCCTGCCCGGTCGTCGACACGTGGTGGCAGACCGAGACCGGCGGCATGATGGTCACCACATTACCGGGGATCAACGAGATGAAACCCGGCTCAGCCGGGCCGGCGTTACCGGGCATCGACGCCAAAGTCATCCATCCGGACAAGGAGGAAGTCGACCCCGGACAGGCCGGCCACCTCACCGTTCAGAAGCCCTGGCCCGGCATGCTTCGGACGGTGTACGGCAACGACGAGCGGTTCGTCTCGGAGTACTGGGAGGAGTACTCCGACCCCGACAACGACGAGTGGATCTACTTCCCCGAAGACGGCGCAAAGATCGACGAGGACGACTTCATCACGGTGCTCGGCCGGATCGACGACGTGCTGAACGTCTCGGGCCACCGGCTGGGGACCATGGAAATCGAATCCGCCGTCGTCGGCGTCGAGGGCGTCGCCGAAGCCGCCGTGGTCGGCGGCGATCACGAAGTCAAGGGCGAGGCGGTCTACGTCTACGCCATCACCGAGGGCGACACCGACGGCGACGGCGAGCTCCGCGAGCGCGTCGTCGAGGGGGTGGAGGATGCTATCGGCCCGATCGCCCGCCCCGAGGAGATCGTCTTCACGCCGGAACTCCCCAAGACGCGCTCGGGCAAGATCATGCGCCGACTCCTCGAAGAGGTCGCGAACGGCGAGGAGCTGGGTGACACGTCGACGCTGCGCAACCCCGGCATCGTCGACGACATCCAGCAGAAAGTACAGAGCGACTGACCAGACCCCGGACTCAGACAATGACATCAGACACAGACACCGACGACGGCGACGCCCCGGTTGCCAGCGACGGCGGCGTCGCCACGCAGGCTGCACAGGACCACCAACGAACCGACTATCTCAGCAGCGAAGTGAACCTGCTGAACCCGAGCACGCCGTTCATGCGCGATCACCTCAAGATCGTCTGGACCGGGTTCGTCATCTGGGCCGTCGTCGTCTTCGGTCCGGTGACCCTGACGCGACTCGCCCCCGGCGTCATGACGACGGAGATGCCGCTGCTCGGCTTCCCGTGGCACTACTTCTTGGTCGCGTTCGGCGCGCCGACGGGAGCGCTGATACTCTCGCTGTGGTACGCGCGCAAGCGCGACGCGCTCGACGAGAAGTACGGCATCGAACACACGTCCGTCGAGAGTGCGGGCGACGAAGCCGTCGCGGCGGCCGACGGCGGGCGACCGACCGACGAGCAGTCCGCCGGAGGTGGTGACGAATGACGCTTCCCAGTGCCGTCTTACAGACCGGGCTACTGCCGGAGGGGCTGAACGTCTCGTTCAAGCTGCTCCCGGCGATAATCGTGCTCGGGATGTTGCTGCTGTTCTTGGCCATCGGATTCGTCTTCCGCGTGGCCGACACCGAGAACATGTGGGTCGCCGGCCGTTCGATCGGGAACGTCGAGAACGGGATGGCGATCGGCGCCAACTGGATGTCGGCGGCGTCATATCTCGGGATGGCGGCGTTGATCGCGCTGTCGGGCTTCTACGGCCTCGCGTTCGTCGTCGGCTGGACGACGGGCTACTTCATCCTGCTCATCTTCATGGCCGCCCAGCTCCGCCGGTTCGGCAAGTACACCGCACCGGACTTCGTCGGCGACCGATTCAACTCCGACGGCGCGCGGGCCATCGCGGCGATCACGACGTTCCTGATCGGGTTCGTCTACGCCATCGGTCAAGCCCGCGGCATGGGTCTGGTCGGCCTGTACATCTTCGGCGACATCGGCCTCCCCGGCCTCTCGGGGTACCAGTCGATGGTCGTGTTGATGATGGCGATCACAGTCGGGTACTTGACGATTTCGGGGATGCTGGGCGCGACCAAGAACATGGCCGTCCAGTACGTCATCCTCATCGTCGCGTTCCTCGCCGGCCTGTTCGTCACGGGCTTCACGCAGGGGTACTCGACGCTGCTGCCCCAACTCGAGTACGGGATGCTGATCAGCGAACTCGGGAACGAGTTCAGCGAGCCGTTCGTCAACGAGCCGTACTACCTCTGGATCGCGACGTGTTTCTCGCTGGTCGTCGGGACCTGCGGGCTGCCACACGTCCTCGTGCGATTCTACACGGTCGAGAGCGAGCGCACTGCCCGCTGGTCGACGGTGTGGGGGCTGTTCTTCATCTGCCTGCTGTACTGGAGCGCCCCGGCGTTCGCGGCGTTCGGTACCGACCTCTACGGCGAACAGGTTGGTGCCGTGTACGCCACTGAGGGCGGCATGACCAGCGCGGCCGGTGACGTGATCGTCGTGTTGGCGGCCCAGCTCGCCAACCTTCCGCAGTGGTTCGTCGGCCTCATCGCGGCCGGCGGAATCGCCGCGGCGATTGCGACGACCGCCGGACTCTTCATCGCCGGCTCTTCGGCGATTTCCCACGACATCTATACGAACATTATCAACCCCGAGGCCACCCAGCGCCAGCAAGTGCTGGTCGGTCGCCTGAGCATCATCGCGCTCGGCGTCATCACGACGCTGGCCGCGCTCGACCCCGCGGCGCCGATCGCCGCGCTGGTGTCGTACGCGTTCTCGCTGGCCGGCGCCGTGCTGTTCCCGATGTTCTTCCTCGGCATGTGGTGGGAGAACACGAACCGTGCCGGCGCGCTCGCCGGGATGACGACCGGCCTGACGATCTGGACGATTCCGATGATCAACGAGGTGCTGCCGAACTACCTCGGCGGCGTCGAGGGGCCGTTCTCGGCGGCGCTCGCCCAGTGGGTGCCCGCGATCGGCTCCGCGCTGATCGCCGTTCCGATCGTGTTCGTCGTCACCATCGCCGTCTCGATGGCGACCGAAGAGCCCGACATGGAGACAAAGCGCGTCGTCCGGCAGTGTCACAGCCCCGAACCGATGAGCCAGCACCGAACCGCCGAAGACGTCGTGGCTACCGACGGCGGTGACGCGCCCGCGGACGACTAAGACCAATGTACGAGAAAATCCTCATTCCGACCGACGGCAGCGACACGGCCGAGGTAGCGCTCGATCACGCCCTCGATCTGGCCGAGACCTACGACGCCGAACTCCACTCGCTGTACGTGGTGGATACGGACTCGATGAGCCTGAGTCTCGGCCCCGAACAGCTCGATCGGATCGAGCAGGGCAACTGGGGCGAGATGGACGAGGTCCGCGAGCGCGCCGAGTCGGCCACCGGCATCGTCGCCGACCGCGGCCACGATCGCGGGATCGAGGTCGTCGAACACGTCGCCTCGGGCAAGCCCCACTCGGTGATCGAGGAGTACGCCGAGAGCAACGACATCGACCTCGTCGTGATGGGATCCCACGGCCGCTCGGGCGTCCGGCGGGCGCTGCTCGGGAGCGTCACCGAGCGGACGCTCCGCTCGACTGACGTGCCCGTGATGGTCGTCGAGGCGCGACAGAACGAGTAGCTCGACGAGCCGGAGTGATTTTTTGGTTATTCGGCGGTGGCCAATCGGTTGTGCGGAGCGTCAGTGAAGATGGTATATATCATAAGCTGCTAAGTGGATAAATATGAGCGCCTCTACTTCGGATGGGGATTCAGGACCACGTCCGATTGATGTCCTGTTGCCGATGATATTCTGTGCGATCTTCGGAGCGTTGCTTTTTGGGGTGCTTGGGGCTTCAGTCGGTGCTGTGTTCGGTGTCGCCCTCGGTGCAATCGTCGGGAGCAGGGAGTCAGCTACAACTGATGAGAGTACGTAATAAATTCACACACTCATACAACGGCAATGTTTCTCGGAAAGTTCCCGGGTCGTCGCAGTCTGGAACACCCTCCGTCAGACCGCATACGACAGAAGAAACTGAATAATACGTGTGAGAAAGATATATTCCGTCTCCGTGCGTAGCCGTCGGTATGCAAGATCCGGATTCCGAACTGACGGCCGACCCTGACGAGCGCGCCGATCGGCCGGATTTCGACGCACTGACGCCGCCCGACGAAGTCGTCCACGGGGACCGGACGCGTGATGATTTCTTTGACGCCGTGCTCGGACTCGACAGCCCTGCGACGGCCGACGAGGTCGCTGACCTCGCAGGGCGGGGTGTCGACGCCGCGAGAGAGTACCTAGAGTGGTTCGAGCGAATGGGCATCGTGACGAAAGTCACCGAGTCCCCGTCGACGTACGAGCGAAACCAAGCCTATCTGAACTGGCGACGCGCACAGACGCTCCAGAACGATTATTCGACTAACGAACTCGTCGAGTTTTTAGACACAGAAACGACGCGAGCCCAAGCGCTGGCCGAGCAGTTCGATGCCAAAACGCCGGACGCGGTGGCGCTCTCGAAACGGGCTGCTGACTCCGGACGATCCGTCGAAGACGTGTGGGAGGAGGTCACTGCGTGGCGAACCGCCCGCCGGCGCGTCTCTCTGCTTGAGCGGGCACTGCGAACCGATTCGGGTGATGCCGCCGATCGACGCACGATCGTATGAACCGGCGGGAGGACGGCGGCTCGCCTGACGATGGCAGCGGTGCACCGGTGGATTTCGACCGGCTCGACCGCATCGAGGAGCGACTGGCTACTGACGAGCGTTTCGACCGGATCGAGCGGGAGCCCGAGTTTGCACCCGACCGGTTAGTTTGCATCTGGGATTCACGGTTCTATCCCAACTCCGTGTCGACAGCACGCGTCGAGATTGTGTGGTTCGAGAACGGCGACTTCTCGATACAGTACCACGAGGAGCACATCCAGAGCGAATTCGATCATCGATGGGACCGACACCCATCCGATCACAACGCGCGTGATCACATCCATCCCGGACCAGACGCACCGACGCCGGGCAACGATGCGAGCCACCCTGCTGACTGGCGTGATGTGCTTTCAAACGTGCTCGCTGAAATCGAACGCAGACAGCGCGCCTTTTGGAGCGATTAGCCCGCATGGGGCATCGCCCACGCAGTGAACGACACTCACCACCGGCCGTCACAACAACTCCTCGACCTCCGCAATCGACTCCAGCACGTGGTCCGGCGTGATCTCGGCGTCGTCGATGTCCTCTCGATCGGTGACGCCGGTCAGCACCAGCGCGGTCGTCATGCCAGCGCGCTCGCCGAGTGCGATGTCGGTGTCGAGGCGGTCGCCGACGACCAGCACCGACTCCGGCGGGACGCCGAGTCGTTCCAGCGCGGCGTCGATCGCCGTGTCTGCCGGTTTCCCGAGCACGCGATCGGGCTGGCGTCCGGTCGCCGCTTCGATCGCGCCGACGATCGCACCCGAGCCGGGGACGAGGTGGTCCTCGACGGGGATCGTCACGTCCGGATCGGTGCTGAGAAACGCCGCGGAGTCGTCTTCGAGCGCCCACAGCGCTTCGGTGAGCCGGTCGTAGTGGAACTCGCGGTCGATCGATGCCACGACGGCGTCGGCGTCGTCTGGACCGGCCCCCAGAGCGAGGTCACGTTCGACCAGCAGGTCTTCGAGGCCGGGCTCACCGACAACTAACAGATCGTCTCCGGCGTGGTGTTCGTCGAGATACTCGGCGGTGACGGTTGCCGCGGTCAGAAATCGTGATGGGTCGATCTCGATGCCGTGGTCGGCCAGCCGATCGGCGTAGTGGTCCCGGCGCTTGGTCGGATTGTTCGAGAACAACAGCAGATCGAGACCGGCGTCCCGAAGCACGTCGACGGCGTCGGCAGCGCCCGGTATCGACTGGTCGCCCAACACGATCGTTCCGTCTACGTCCAGTATCGCACCGCGGTACGCACTCATTATCCGTCCTCTCGGCTGCGGTCCGATAACAGTATGGGTGCGGGGGCTGGGTTCCTGTCGGCGCCGCGCCCGCGCCGTTCTTGCGGATCTATTGCTGCAAAGATCCCGGCTCGCTTCGATCACCGTCTCGTACGTGCCGGCTGGTCTATCATCGATCCGTCCCTGCGGCCAATTTTTCTGCGACCGAAACCGTCGTTTCGACGCCGCTCTCTCGGCTTCTCGACGCCGCTGGTTGGACTGCCACCGCGATATAGTCCGTTCGTAGATGACAAGGCTTATTCTCCGTATGGGACTGGTCCTTGGTGATGAGTACGGACACGGAACAGGTCGGCGTCGGATCCACGGAGTCCGTCGTCGATCTCGCCCAGCGTTGGTATCACGTCCCCGCGCTGGCTGTGATGATGCTGTACATGCTGTGGGTGCGGTTCCAGTCGTACGGCGCTGTCGTCCGGGACAGCGCGGTGTACTTCATTGGAAACGACGCCTACTACCACTACCGCGAGACGATGTTCGCGGTCAAAAACTGGCTCTCGACGATGCCGTTCGATCCGTGGACGCAGTTCCCCTTCGGCACGTCGACGGGTCAGTTCGGGACGCTGTTCGACCAGTTGATCGCCGCCGGCATTCTCGTCCTCGGACTGGGATCGCCCAGCGACCGACAGGCCGCGATCGCCTTTGCGGTCGCTCCCGCCGTGATCGGCACCCTCTGTGCGGTGCCGGTCTACTACCTCGGCAAGCGCCTGAGCGACCGCCTCGGCGGGCTCTTTGCCGTCCTCGTGCTGGCGCTGCTGCCCGGGCAGTTCCTGTTGCGCTCGGTCGTCGGCTTCACCGACCACCACGTCGGTGAGGTGCTGTTCCAGACGATCGCAGTGCTGGCGATGATGGTCGCCGTGACCGTCGCCGAGCGCGAAAAGCCCGTCTTCGAGCAGTTCCGCGACGGCGACTGGGGCGGCCTGCGCGAGACGATCAAGTGGAGCGCGCTCGCCGGCCTCGCGCTGGCGCTGTACCTCTGGACGTGGCCGCCCGGCGTCGTGCTGGTCGGCGTCTTCGGCGCCTTCTTCGCCGTGGCGCTGTCGATCGACGTGGTCCACGGTCGCAGCCCCGAACACGTCGCCATCGTCGGCGCGCTCAGTCTCACTATCGGCGCCGTGTTGCTCCTCCCGATGGTCGAGGCGTTCACCTTCGGCTCCCCGACGACGATGTCGCTGCTCCACGTCTCGCTGGCGCTCGCGGTCGCGCTCGGCTGCGTGTTCCTCGCGTGGCTCGCACGCCAGTGGGACCAACAGGGCCGCGATCCCCAGAGCTACCCGCTCACCGTCGGCGCGATCGGCGTCGCCGCCATCGTCGTCGGCAGTTTCGTCGTTCCCGGCGTCGTCGATACGGTCTGGCAACAGATGGAACGCGCACTGTTGCTCGGCCAGTCCGACGCGACGCTGACGATTCAGGAGGCACAGACGACGCTGTCGCAGCCCGGCGGCGCGATGGCCTTCATGTTCCGGAACTACGGATTCACCTACGTCGTCGCCATCATCGGCTTCGGCTGGATGACGCTCGGTTCGCTGTCGATGCCCGACCGCTACCGCTCCGAGCATCTGCTCGTTGCGGTCTGGGCCGTGTTCGTGACGCTGATGGCGCTCTCGCAGGTTCGATTCCACTACTACCTCGCGGCGGTCGTGGCGGTGCTCAACGCCGTCGCGCTGCGGGGCGTATTCAGTCTGCTCGGCATCCCCTCGTTCGACCGCGCCAAGGAGGTCGAAACGTATCAGGTGCTTGCGATCGCGGCGGCGATCGTCCTGATCGTGTTCCCGATCGCGGTGTCGTTCGGCGCTGGTGGCGCGACGGCTTACCAGCAGGCCAACGCCCGCCAGCCCGGGAGCGTGACGACGTGGGACGACAGCCTCGACTGGATGAGCGAGAACACGCCCGAACCCGGTACCTACGGCGGTGCGGACTCCGAGTTCGCCTACTACGGAAGCTACTCCGAGACGAACGACTACCAGTACCCCGACGGTGCCTACGGCGTCATGTCGTGGTGGGACTACGGCCACTGGATCACCGTCGAGGGCGAACGACCCGCGGTCGCCAACCCGTTCCAGCAGGGCGCCCGCACCGCGAGCGCGTTCTTCCAAGCCCAGTCCGAAGAGCGTGCGAACCTGCTGCTAGATGCCCTCCCCGCCGCACAGGAGACTGACGAGCGGATCGGCGAGATGTCGACGGCCGAACTCCGCGAACTCGTCAACTCGACGAGCGAGCAACAGCAGAGCGAAGACACTCGGTACGTGATGATCGACGACCAGATGGCCGGCGAGAAGTTCTGGGCAATTACCCAATGGACATCGCCGCCGGATGTTGACGGTATGATGCGCCCCGGTACTGGACAGTACGACAATTCGATGATCAGTGAGTTGTACTTCCAAGATGCTAACGGACTAAGCAACTATCGACTTGTTCATGAGAATGAACGCTTCTCCGTAGTCGGGAATATCCCCACGCGGGGCGGAGGCCAAACGTGGGCTACGAGTGGACCATTCGCTCAAGGCTGGAATGCGACAGGTCAGACTCGACTAAGTCTCTTGCAATCCGGTCTAAATGCTGATGTTGAGTCAACGGTCAAGACCTACGAGCGCGTCGACGGTGCGACGCTGACGGGCGAGGCCGCGCCGAACCAGACCGTGATCGCGGCGGTCGAGTTGGAGACCAACGCCAACCGGCCGTTCCTCTACACGCAGTCGGTCCAGACGGGCGAGGACGGCACGTTCTCGATCACCGTGCCCTACGCGACGAACGACGAACTGGGCCCCGCTGACGGCTACACCGACAGCGCGGTCAACGCGACGACGAGCTACTCCATCGTCGCCGGCGACAACGTCTCCCGTTCCGACTACCAGCGCGACGGCTGGAACCAGAACGCGAGCATCTCGCTCGAAGGAACGACGAACGTCTCCGAGTCGGCCGTTGTCGACGGCGAGTCGGTGCAGGTCGACCTCGGCGAGTACGACGGCGGCAACGCCAGCGACGGCGGGAACCAGACCGACGGCTCCGGCTCCGACGCGGACGGCACCGACGGCTCCGGTTCCGACGGCGGTAACACGACCGCTGACCTCGAACCGGTCGCCCGTCCGGCCCTGAGCGCGTAACGACGCCGTAGCCGATCTCTTTTCGGTCGCGGTAGTCCGACGACAGGAACGGTTTTCCGTTCGCTCGCTCAACACACGAGTACATGCGACGCTGGCTCTCGATCTACCTCAAGGGCATTTTCATGGGTTCTGCAGACATCGTCCCCGGCGTTTCCGGCGGGACGATCGCGCTGATCACCGGCATCTACGAGCGACTCATCGCCGCAATCACGAACGCGGACCCGCGGCTACTCCGCCACGCGCTGCGGCCGCACGACGCCGAGTCGCGGGCCGCTCTCGCCGACGGGCTCCGCGAGATGGACATCGGCTTCCTGCTCGCGCTCGGCGCCGGCATCGCCACGGCAATCGTGGGGGCCTCCCAGATCGTCGGTGCGGTCGCCGAGTCCTACCCGGGGCTCACCGCTGCTTTCTTCGTCGGTTTGATCGGCGCCTCAGCCGTCGTACTGGCCCGGCAGGTGTCGGTCGACGACGCCGAGACGGCGCTGATCGTCGCCGTCGGCATCACGCTCGCGGGGAGCATGGCGTTTCTCGGCGGGAGTTCGGCGCCCCACGCGCTCCCGCTCGTGTTTCTGGCCGGGATGGTCGCGGTGAGCGCGACGATCCTCCCGGGGGTTTCTGGCGCCTTCTTCCTGCTGGTGCTCGGCCAGTATTACTTCATGCTCGACGCGCTGACCGCCTTTCTGGACGCGCTCGTCGGGCTGGCGTCCGGCGGCGGCGTCGCGGCGCTGCTCGATTCCGGCGTCGTCGTCGTGACCTTCTGCTCGGGCGCGCTCGTCGGCGTGCTCTCGATCGCCCACGCGGTCAAGTGGGCGCTCGACCACCACCGGCAGCGGACGCTCGCTTTTCTCGTGGCGCTGATGATCGGCGGCGTGCTCGTTCCCGGTCGCGACGTTGCGAGCCACGTCACCGAAGCGGGCGGCGGCGCCGCGACCGCCAGCGCCGCGCTGGCGGCGCTCGCAGTCGCCGGCGTCGGGGCGGCCGCGGTGCTGGCGATCGATCACTACACCGACGATCTGGACTACGCCGAGGACGACGACGCGGGCCGCCGCGCTCGCGACGGCGAGGACAACGACTCCCAAGACGATCGCCAGCCGCGGTTTGACGCCGCTTCGGAGGAGTGAGGACAGCCGCGATCTGACGCCGCGCTGACCGCTACAGCCGCGATCGCTGTTCGAGCCGCTCGAACACCAGCGTCGGGAACTGCGGCACGACTCGGGTCGGCGTCCGACCGTTTCCGCAGTCGCCTTCGATCGCTTTGCGGGACAGCAGCCCGACTTCGGCGAGTTCGTAGAGATATCGCTGGACGGTGCTCGGCGAGAGATCGGTCCGTTCTCCGACCGCCTCCGCGGCGTCGCTGATCGGACGCTCGTGTCCGTCGACCCGAAGCAGTTCGGACAGCACGGTCCGCCGGTTTTCCGGCAGCGCGAGCACTTGGCCGATCTGTGCGCAGTTGTCGGGGACAGCGTCGATGCCCACATCCACGTCGCGCTCGCGGATCCGGTCGGCGCCGTCCCGGTCGGCGCTGATCGCGGCGCCAAACAGCGCGGCGAGCGCGTCGTGGGCGTCGCCATCGGCCCAGTCGGCGATCCGGCGGGCGTCGTCGTGAGCCAGCGCGCCGTTGGTGAGTCCGTACGAGCCGCGTTCGGTGAGCAGATCGACCAATGCGTGCGACCGGTAGGCCGGCACCTCGACGGTCCGGCCGTCCCAGTCGTCTCGCGGTTCCTCGCCGACGATCACCAGCGCCGTGCCCGCCGCCACCGGTTCCAGCAGCGACCGCACGTCGGCGACGCCGTCGTCGGTCTCCGAGAGATGATCGACGGCGACGACGATGGCGCTCGAATGCTCTGCGACCACGTCGGCCAAGCGCTCGCGGAGCTCGTCGGTGCCGACGCCACGGCGCGGCACCGGATTGTGGGAGACGGTGTCAAGGATGGCGTGATAGTACTGGAACTCGCTGTCGGCGCGGCGCGCGTCGACGTAGGCAAACTGCGCCGTGGCATCGCCGCTTCCCCGGGTCGACGTCCAGATCGAGTTGTCGCTCCGGCCCAAACTCTCGTTGAGTTGGGCGAACAGCGCCGTCAGGATCGCCGATTTCCCGCTGCCCCGCGGGCCACAGACGGCGAGGTCGTCGGGGCATTCGCCGTCGAACACCGGGTCGAGCGCATCGAGTATCTGCTCCATGACCGATCCCCGGCCGACCGGTTCCGGGAGGTGGACGGCGGGGTTGAGTGCGCTCTCGTCGACGACGAGGCCGCCGCTCGTCGTCGTCTCCAGTCGTCGCGCGATGCGCTCGCTGAGTTCCATCTGGAGGGAGTTGGGATTAGGGGCGTGATGTGTCTTCCGAGACGAGCGCGGCGTCGAGCACCTCCAGCGGGTGTTTGATCTCGTAGCCCGTCCCGTGGCCCATCTGCATCGCACACGTGGGACACTCCGTCATTCCCACGTCGCCCTCGGCCGATTCCATGTGATCGAACATCTCCTCGCCGATCTGCATCGAGAGATCGTACTTCTCGACTTTCCAGCCGTAGGTGCCCGAGATGCCCGAGCAGGAGTCGCCAACGTCCTCGGCGTCGACGCCGTCGATACGGTCGATCATCTCGATGGCCTGCCCGTCGAGCCCCTGGTTGCGGGCGTGACACGGCGCGTGGTAGGCCAGATCGGGGAAGTCGACTTCCGTGCCCTCCAGTTCGCTCGCCAGATCCTCGTGGATCCGGAGGTACTCCAAGGCCTCGTAGGTGTGTTCGGCAACGTCGTCGATCCCGTGGATGTCGAACAGTTCGGGGTACTCCTGACGCAGCGACAACGAGCAGGAGGTACAGGAGGCGATCACGTCCGCGCCCTCGCCGATCGCAGCGACGAGGTTCTCGACGTTGGTCTCGGCGTGGCGCCGCGCGTCGTCTAACATCCCGTTGGCGAACATCGGCGTCCCCGAGCAGCCCTGCTCGGGCACCATGACCTCGTAGCCGAACTCCTCGAAGACCTCCACCATCGCCTTGCCGACCTCGGGGGTGTTGTAGTTCGAGTAACAGCCGTGGAAGTAGGCCACGCGCTTGTCGGGGTTGTGGACCTGCGCGCCGCCGCGCTCGGTCCACCACTCGCGGAACGTCTGCTCGGCGAACTCGGGGAACTCGCGTTCGGACGTGACGCCCAAGACCTTCTCGCCGGCCCACTGGGTGACGCTCAGGCCGGTGACGAAGTTGGCCAGCCGAGGAACCTTGCTCGCCAGTCCGGCGAAGAAGTTGTAGTTCGAGAGGATGCGGTTGCGGACGTACTCCTGTGAGAGCTTGTCCATCTGATTCTCGACGTACTCCCCTCTGGCGGTGTTGTGCATCTGGCTCAGGGGAACGTCGGAGGGACAGGCGCTGTCACAGCGCATGCAGTTCGAGCATTTATCGATCGAGTCGTCGATGTCTTGGTCCTCTTTGCGCTTGAGGCGCCACTGTTCGGGCCCTTGGAACTTCGGCCCGGGGAAGTCGTCGTCGACCTCGGCGACCGGGCAGTTCGTATCGCAGGTCGAGCACTTGTAACAGTCGTCGGAACCGGGACGGAGGTCCATCTCCTCGGTCTCGGGGAACACCTGCACCGGCTCGAACTCGTCGTCGCCGGTCGTCGAGTCGGTCGTCACGTCGAAATCGTCGGAAGTTTCTGCATCACTCATTGGAAATCACCTCGGTGGGCCGACCGCCTGCAACTCGGACGCGACGGCGTCGACCCGCGGTCGTCTGTCTCACGCGCGATCACCCGCTTCGGAACCGGCGGCGTAGCCCGTCGCCAGCGAGATGCCCGAGCCGGATTTCTCGGCAGCGAAGTCGTAGCCGCCGACGACCGCGCCGGCGGCCCGGAGGTTCTCGTAAGCCGGTTCGTCGTCGGCGTCGAGCGGCCGGGTCTCGCGGTCGATCGGGACGCCAAAACGCGCGAAGGGGTGGTCGTCGAACGCGCCCTCCTCGAACCAGTCGTAGCGGTCCTCGGGCTGGGGGACCGGCAAGTCGAAAATCGGCTCGTAGACGCGCTCGCGGTCCGACTGGATGCCTTTCCCCACGAGCCCGCCGGTGGCGAGCACGTACTGCTCGGCGCGGTAGGGGACCCGGCTGGCGGTGTGCTCGGCGATCACGCGATCGACGCGGTCGCCGTCGGCCTCGAAGTCGACGACGGGGTTGCCGGTCGTCACGCGCACGCCGGCGTCTTCTAAGGCCTCGAACAGCATATCCGAGAGGCGCATCCCGGGGAGACTTGGCGGCCCCATCGGCACCTCGAACACCTCGGCGCCGAGCAGGTCCGACAGCGCCTCCCGCACCTCGGCGGGGTGGTCGTCGCCGAGGATCGCGGGGAAGCCGACGCGCTCGTGACCGCTGAGACGCTCCTCGACGCGCTCGGCGAGGGCCTGCCGGACCGGCCGCGACCGGCCGTCGACCTCGACGGCGTCGTTCCGATCGAGCAGGTGTGCGTACCGGGTCAGCTTGGCGTCGTCGCGCAGATCACCGGGGAACTCGATCGTCGCGCCCCGCACGTCGAAGGGGACGCCGGCGGCGCGGAGATGATCCGCGGCGACCAGCGCGTCGAACCCCGGCACCGATTTGAAGCCGACGAAGAAGGCGTCGCGGTCGTCGCTGGCAACCCCTGCGGCCGCGCTAGCGGGATACCGCGCGGTCGGCTTGACCGCGCCGCCGTGGGTCGGCACCAGCGCGTTGCGGTCGGTGTGGCCGCCGACGTAGGCGTCGCCGACGACATCGTCGAACAGGTCCAGCCCCGCTCGGACCGCGCCGGCGCCGACGCGCTCGTAGGGGTGGCCCTCCGGGACTTCCTCGATGGCCTCGAAGGGATCGACGATCGGCTCTGTTCGGCTCGCATCGTCGTCGGCGTCGGCCGGGTGGTAACCGAGCACGTCGATCAGCCCGCTGGCCTGCCGGAGCGTGCTCTGTTTGTGCGCGATCAGGCGCACGTCAGCGCCCGTCTCGCGGGCCGCGAGTGCGGACGCGACGGCGGCGACGCCGCCGCCGATCACCAGCACGTCGTTTTCAATTGCCATGCTCCCCTCCGTCGACTGGCCGACCGGACCCATCCGTCGCGCGCGACATGCTGTCGCCGGTCCCCTCGCCGCTCGACGCCGCGGCGTCCGGACGCCCGGCGTCGAACGCCGAGAAGTCGACCGACGTTCCCGTGCGCGCGGGATCGGCGTCGGCGTTGATCGTCGTCGCGTGGAGGGCGTAGTTGAGCATCGCTTGGGAGAGCTGTTCGCCCCACAGCGCGTGGCGCTCGCCCTTCCAGCGCTCTTGGAACAGTTCGTCGTAGGCGTCCCGCACCGACTGTTCGTCGTAGCGCGGCGAGAGTTCCTGTGCCATGCCGAGCGAGCAGAAGCCGCCCTGACAGTTGCCCATCGACGCGCGGGTGCGGATCCGGACGGCGTTGAGGTCGGTTCCCGACTGGTCGATCGCGTCCTGAATTTCCGCGCGGGTGACGCCTTCGCACTCGCAGATCACCGGGTTGGGCTCGCCGATGTCGAGCACTTCTTCGGCGCGACTGCCCAGCCGCTGGGTGCTCCGGCGGGCGACCGGCGAGCGCAGCCCGAACCGGTCCATAGCGTCTTCGAGTGCCATGGGATCCTCGCTGCCCGGCAGTGGCTCGTCGGCGGTGCGACAGCGCGCGCGGACGCCGAGCTTCTCGCAGACGTGATCGGAGATCTGTTCGGCCATCATCCGGTAGGTGGTGAACTTCCCGCCGACGATGGAGGACATCCCCGGCAGGTCGTCGCGCTCGTCGTGGTCCAGCAGGAAGAAATCGCGCGTGATGTCGGTCGGGTCCTCGGTGCCGGTGCCCGGCGGCTCGTACAGCGGCCGGACGCCCCAGAACGAGCGCACGGTGCGGGCCTCCGAGAGGATCGGCACCAGTTCGGTGAGCGTGTCGATCATCATGTCGACTTCCCACTGCTCTTCGGGGTAGTCCTCGGGATCTTCGACCTCCTCGTCGGTCGTTCCGAGGATCGCCGTCGTCTCGTGGGGCACCACGATGTCGGCGTCGCCCTTCGGTCGGCACCGGTTGATCACCGTGTCGACCTGCCGGGCGTTCATCACGACCATCACGCCCTTCGAGGGTCGGACCTCGACGTCGACGCCGGCCATCTCCCCCAGTTGGCCGGCCCACGCGCCCGTCGCGTTGACGACGTAATCGGCGTGGAACTCCTCGGTCGTCCCCGGCGTGGCGTGCTCGCGCTTGCCCGGCCCGCTCTCGTGGCGGACCTCGACGCCCGAAACCTCCCCGTCATCGACGAGCACGTCGATCACCTCGGCGTGGGTTTCGATGCGCGCGCCGTGGTTCTCGGCGCTGACCGCGTTGGCGACACAGAGGCGGAACGGGTCGATCGCGCCGTCGGGCACGTGTATCGCGCGCTTGATGTCTTTGGCGAGGTAGGGCTCGACTTCTCGGGCCTCCTCGGGTGAAAGCACCTCCGCGGGAATGTCACACTCCCGACATCCCTCCAGTTTCTCCCGGAAATACTCGTCGCTATCCTCGGGCCGCTGGACGAACAGCCCGCCGGTCATCTCGACGCAGTGGCTCGCTATGTCGCGTAAGACTCTGTTTTCCTCGATACATTCCTTGGCGCTGGCTTGGTCCGAGACGGCGTATCGCCCCCCGCTGTGGAGCAGGCCGTGCATGCGCCCCGTCGTCCCGTGCGTGAGGTTCCCTTTCTCGACGAGGACGACATCGACTCCGCGCATCGCCAAGTCGCGGGCGATGCCAGTGCCGGTCGACCCACCGCCGATGACGAGGACCTCGGTACTGGTTGGCATTCGTCTTATGTATGGTATAGCCCGTCCCACTTCACTTTACCGCTATTCCGAGTTATCTGGTAAAGATCAGACGATCGAACGAAATCTGTTCCTCAAAAAAGAATCGCCCGGTATATTTCGACTACTACCACCGTAAGGAACCCGTTATTGGAAACATTTATAATGAATGTGGCTTATGTTTACTGCTAACGCGCTACTGGCGGTAAACAGTGGCGTGCGACCGGACCACACCGCTCCGGCAGAACCCATCCAACCATGGCAACCAACACCTACGTCGGCGCCGTCGATCAAGGCACGACCGGCACGCGATTCATGGTGTTCGACCACGGCGGGCAGGTCGTGGCGAACGCCTACGAGAAGCACGAACAGATCTATCCCGAACCCGGCTGGGTCGAGCACGACCCGCGGGAAATCTGGGAGAACACCAAGGACGTCATCACGCAGGCGCTAGATCAGGCTGACATCGAGGCCGACCAGCTCGCCGCGATCGGCGTCACCAACCAGCGCGAGACGACGCTGCTGTGGGACGCCGACACCGGGCGACCGGTCCACAACGCCATCGTCTGGCAGGACCGCCGGACGACCGATCGGATCGAACAGCTCCAAGACGAGGGCAAGGCCGACGACGTGCAGGCCAAGACGGGGCTGGAACCCGACGCGTACTTCTCGGCGACGAAGGCGGAGTGGCTGCTCGACAACGCCGATCCGATCAAGACCGAGCGAGCCAGACCTGCGGACGTCCGGGAGCGCGCCGAGGAGGGCGAGATCCTCTTTGGAACGATCGACACGTGGGTGATCTACAATCTGACGGGCAATCACATCACCGACGTGACGAACGCGTCCCGGACGATGCTCTTTGACATCCACGACATGGAGTGGGACGACGAGCTCTTAGAGGAGTTCGACGTGCCGCGAGAGATGCTGCCCGAAGTGCGCCCGTCCAGCGACGAGGACCTGTACGGCCACACCGATGACGACGGGTTCCTCGGCGCCGAAGTTCCCGTTGCGGGCGCGCTGGGCGACCAGCAGGCCGCGCTGTTCGGCCAGACCTGCTTCGACGCCGGCGACGCGAAGAACACCTACGGGACCGGGTCGTTCTTCCTGATGAACACCGGGAACGAGGCCGTCGAGAGCGAACACGGCCTGCTGACGACGGTCGGTTTCCAGCGATCGGGCGAGCCCGTCCAGTACGCGCTGGAGGGTGCGATCTTCATCACCGGCGCCGCGATCGAGTGGCTCGAAGACATGGACCTCATCGAGGACGCCGCCGAGACTGCCGAACTCGCGCGCAGCGTCGACTCGACCGACGGCGTCTACTTCGTCCCGGCGTTTACCGGGCTGGGCGCACCCCATTGGGACCAGCGCGCACGCGGAACGATCCTCGGGATGACTCGCGGAACCCGCAAGGAACACGTCGTCCGGGCGACCTTAGAGTCGATCGCCTACCAGACCCGCGACGTGGCCGAGGCGATGGAGGCCGACAGCGGCATCGACATGCAGTCGCTGCGGGTCGACGGCGGAGCGGTCAAGAACAACTTCCTCTGTCAGCTCCAGTCCGACATCATCGACACGGACATCGCGCGCCCGCAGGTCGACGAGACCACGGCGCTAGGATCGGCCTACGCCGCCGGGCTCGCCGTGGGCTACTGGGAGACCGCCGACGAACTCCGCGACAACTGGCAGGTCGACCGCGAGTTCGAGCCAGAGGCCGCCGGCGAGTACGAGGACAAGTACGACCGCTGGTCGGAGGCCGTCGAGCGCTCACTCGACTGGGCGCGCGACGGAGGTGACTGAGCATGACGCTGGAACTGGCCGTCATGCAGGTGCCCGTGATCGGCCTCGGCTGGGAGCACTTCCTCGTGCTCGTGCTCGCGGCCGCGGCCGGCGGCGCGTTCGGTGCCGCCATCGGCGCGCTGCCTTCGTTCGTCTTCACGGGCTTCGTCGTCCTACTTGGCGAAGGGCTAGCGGCGCTGGCCGGCGCGGGCTCGGAGTTCACCGAACTCGGCGGTGCAGACTTGGCATCCGGCGTCACCGGCACCATCGGTTTCGGTCCGGTGACGGGACCCCACGTCGCCTTCGCCGGCGGCGTCGCGGCGACATCGTACGCCGGAATGCGCTACGGCGAGATGGAGCCCGCCGACTGGGATTACCACTTCGGGAAGAACATCCTCTACGCGTTCGGTACCAAGCCGGACATCCTCGGTGTGGGTGCCATCTTCGGCGTTCTCGGCATGCTGATCGTCCGGACGTTCAACGGTCTCGGACTACCGTTCGACACCATCGCCTTCGCCGTGTTCGCTACTGCGCTGCTCGCGCGGCCGGTGTTCGGCTACCCGTTGATCGGCAGTCCGGCCGGGAGCGGCTACCTCGACATGACGCCGTTCGAGCGCGAAGAAGAACGGGGTGACGGCAGCGGTCGACTCTCGGTCGAGCCGTGGCTCCCCCAGCAGTACACGTGGAGCGGCGTCACGACGATCGGCCTCGTCGGCGGCGCGCTGGGCGGCTGGACGTGGATCATGACGGGCAGTATCTTCATGGCCTACGGCATCTCGGCGGCCAGCCTGCTGTTCCTGAACCTCGGCGTCGAGAACTTCCCAGTCACCCACCACATCACGCTCGGCGGATCGACGTTCGCCGTCGTCGCGGCGGGCGCGACCGGCAGTGAACTGGCTGTGATGATCGCCGCAATCTTCGGCGGCGTCGTCGGCTCGCTGCTGGCCGAAGTCACACAGCGGATCGCCTACGCCCACTCGGGCACTCACGTCGACCCGCCCGCGATGTCGATCTTCCTCTACACGCTTGCGATCGGCGTACTCTACCTGATCGGCGTACTGCCCAACTCGGGCTACCTCGGGCTGTGAGCACGGGACGCCGACCGCTCCGCTGACGCTTTTCCTCTGTTCGTGCGGTTCGCCCGGTGCCGTTTTCTCCGGTCACTGCGCGCCGTCGTCCGACAGCTCCGCGAGCAACTCCTCGGCGTGGCCCTCGGGATCGACGCCCTCGTAGACCGCCGCAATCTGGCCCGACTCGTCGACGACGTACGTGTTGCGGAACACGCCGTCGAACGTGTTTCCGAACATGTTCTTCTCGCCGTAGGAGTCGTAGGCGTCTGCGACCTCGCCGGACTCGTCGGACAGCAGCGTGATCGGCAGGTCGTGTTTTTCGGCGAAACCGGCCAGATCCTCGACCGGATCGTCGCTGATCCCGACGACTGCAACGTCTCGGTCCTCGAATTCCTCGTAGGCGTCCCGGAAGCTACAGGCCTCGGTGGTACAGCCCGGCGTGTCCGCGCGGGGGTAGAAGTAGACGACGACACGCTGTCCCGCGAACTCCGAAAGAGACCTCGGTTCGCCGTGCTGGTCTGGCAGTTCGAACTCCGGGGCGTCCGCACCGATTTCGAGCATACCCTCCCCGAGAGCACCGAGAGCAAAACCGGTTTTGCTTGTCGAGATCGAGACGCTGCGGGCGCCGCACTCGACGCCGTAGAGCACTCTCACGTCACCGAACCGTGAACGAACCTTCCATCCCGAGCGTCTGGTGGGGCGCACAGAAGAACTCGTAGTCGCCCGTCGCCTCGAACGTGTGGCTGTGCTCGTTTCCTTCTGCGTAGGTGTCCGACGCCGATCCAGGGGTGCCGTCCCAAGTCGATTCGTCCGGCTTCGATCGGACTCGAACGTTGTGCCCGCTGGCCCGCCACACCCAGCGCACCGTGTCGCCGCGCTCTATCTCGAACGTCGAGGGCTCGAACCGGAAGCCGTCGGGGGCGACCTCGACAACGAGATCGGGCTCGGACGGCGAGTCGTCGCTGCTCCCATCGGACGCTCCGCCCGTCTCACCGGGTTCGTCGCCAGCCTCGTCACCTCCCCCATCGGTCTCGTTCCCGCCGGTCGACGCCGACGGGTCGTCGGTGTCGCCAGCGCCGCCGTCGGAAGTGGGTGCAGCGGACTTGTTCGCAGGCTCGCCGCCCGGTTCCCACGGGTTCGAGAGACAGCCCGCAAGACTCCCTGCAAGCCCCGTCGCTGCGAGCCGAAGTGCTGTACGTCGGTCGGTCGTGTCGCCGTCGGTCTGGTCGGTCATGGATTTCGGGCAGTCGTCGAAGCGGCGTCATCGGTCGGAGTGGCATCGTCAGTTGCAGCCATAGCCGGCGGAGCCGTGTAGGCGTCCACGAGCAGCGGACCGGCGTGCACGACGCCGGTCAGCAGAAAGATGATGCCGCCAGTCGCCGCCGGAAACACCACCGCGGCGGCCAGCACCAGTAGACTCGACGCGCTACCGGCCGCGTACGCCAGCCGGTTTCGGCCGCGGGCGAGGATCGCCGTGAGCGCGAACCCGAGGGCGAACGCCACCATCCAAGGGTGCCACAGCGCGTAGCGCGCGACCGACCGCGGCGCGACGCCGAGCACCACCGAGAGGTTGACGGCGATTGCGGCGCCGACGAGTCCGGACCAGACCCACAGCGGGGGACTGTACCGCACCGCCCGCGACGCGACGGTCAGGCCCACGGCTGCCATCAGCAGCGTCGCCCCGAGCCAGCCCAGCACGATCGCGGTCGTCCCCGCGACGCCGACCGCGCCGAGGACGACGCCGGGGTTCCACGCGACGTACTGCGTCGCCGCCCAGCCGATCGCGCCCAGCAGCGCCCCGAGAACGAGAAACGGGCTCGTATCGACGCCGTCGTGGAGGTCGGCGGCGCTCATCGATCGCCCTCCGTGTCGCTCGAAGCCGAAGCGTCGTCTTCGGCGACGTGCTGGCCGAACACGCCGTCGTGCTTGACGACCGAAACGTCGCCCTGCACGGTCGTCCGGCAAGACAGTCGCAGATCGTCCTCGCCCGAGTGGGGCGGCAGTTCGAGACGCCGGCGCTCGCGTTCGGAGGGCTCGTCAACGTCGCCACAGACCTCGACTGCGCAGGTCCCACACAGTCCGTTCCCGCCGCAGTTGGCCACTTGCGAAACGTCGTTGTACGGCGACCGTCCCTCGACCCGGAGCAACACGTCCCGAAGCGTGGCTCCCTCCTCACACGTGATCGCCCGGCCGTCGAACTCGACCGTCGGCCGGCGCTGAAACGCCGGGCTCTCGCCGACGTACACCATGTCTACCGCGGCGATCAACCAACAGTCCTCGTGCTCGCCCGTCGACTGGCGTTCGAGCACGATCTCGTAGGTTCGGTCCTCTCCGTCGGTCGAGCGGGCGAGCACCTTCTGGACAGCCCGATCGCCGTCGGTGTCGATCGGCCCGCGTTCGACGGTGTCGGCGGCGACCAGCGGGCGGTAGATCGGGTTCGTCATCGCGGCGGCCACGCCCTCGAAGTCGCCGTGGCGGCGTCGAAACGCCGGCGCGGCGAACGCAAACAGCGTCCGCAGCACTCGATCCTGTGCTCCCTGTTCGTCCGACGCGTCGGCCGAGTCGGTGCTCCCGATCGTGCTGGTTTGGGCCTCGACAACCTGCTCGGGCGTCAGCTCCGGGGCTGGCCCTTGTGGGTCATCGTCTGACCCCCCGGCGGCCGCATCGTCCCGAAGTTCGACCCCGTCCTCGGTCATCAGGCGGCACCTCGTCGTCGCGTCGCATCAGTCGCTTGTCCGACCGTGAACGCGTCGAGGCGCTCGTCGAGATCGTCGGCGGCCGCCGACAACCGTTCGATGCGCCTGTTCACCGCGTCGATGGCCGACCGCTGTTCGTGAGTGCGCTCTGCGACCTCGCCCGCCTCCTCGGCGGTTGCTTCGCCGATCTGGCGTACCTGTTCGACCGCGTGAGCGACCTCTTGGGCGCGGTCGGCTTGCCGGTCGGTCGCGTCGTCGATCTCTTCGACGCCGACTCTCGTGTCCTCGACGGCCGTCTCGACGTCTTCCAGCGCGTCGAACGCGGTCTCGATCGTCTCGGCACCCCGCTCGACAGCAGTCTCAGTCTCGCGGATGCCAGCCAGCGCCGCCTCGGTCTGTGCCTCCAGCGACTCGACGAGTCCGTCGATCTCGTCGGCCGCATCGCCGGTGTCGTCCGCGAGCTTCTTGATCCGGCTGCTGATGATGTGGGCGGCATCGCCGCCAGAGGAGCGTGCGGACTCGATCTGGGCGTTGATGGCGATCTTGTTCGAACGCTTTGCCATCTCGGCGATCCTGTCGGTCGTCTCGCTGATGTCGTCCATCATCTCGTGGAGCGCGGCCACGTCTGCGACCGACCGATCGGTCTGCTCGCGGATCGCGTCGAGTTCGCCCAGCGCCTCCTCGGCGGCGGCGCCGCCCTCACGGGTCGTCCGAGCGGCGCGCTCGGACCGCTTCGCAACGGCGTCGGCTTCGCCGGCGATCTCCTCGATGCTGGCCGACAGGTCGCCGGTCGCCGCCGCCGTCCGGTCGACCCGCCGATGCTGTTCGGAGACTCCGTCGCTGATCGATTCGGTCGAGGCGACGATATCGGCCGCGGCGGTCCGGGCGCTCTGGACGCTATCGGCGGTCGCGGTCGCGGCCTCCGAGACGGTCCGGCTGAACGACCGCACCTCGCCGACGAGCCGCTCGGTTCTGTCCATCATCGAGTTGAAGTTAAGCGCCATCGCGTCGAACTGGGGGATGTCGGTGTCTTCGTCCATGCGCCGCGTGAGATCCCCGCGCTCGCAGGCCGCGAGCGTCCGCGACTGGGACGTTGCGACCGATGCCAGATCTCGGTTGAGCGACTCGACCGCGTCGACTTGTGCGTCCAGTTCGTTCCGGAGTTCGGCGACGTTCCACGAGAGTCGGCCGATCTCGTCGTCTCGGTCGATCTCGAACTCGCCGTCGAAGCGACCGCGCTCGACGACCGCCTGCGTCCGACTGTCCAGCGTTCGGAGCCCGCCGACGATCGACTGACGGACCGCAGCGAGCGCGAACGCTTCGGTCGTGACGAACACGCCCAACAGCAACACGGCCCCGCCGAAAACGGCGTCCGCTTGTGCCGTCGTCGCCGCCAGCCGCGTCGTCACCCACCAGACTGCGCCGGTGAGCAGCAGTAACACTAGCCCGGCGAGTGCGAGGCCGACTGCGAGCAACTGTCCGGTGATACTTGTCCGCGGATCGACTTGCCGTCTGACTTCAGGAGCCAGATCTCTGGCGAGCGCGCGTGAAAAGGCAACTGGCATACGATCGCTGCGTACCTCGCACTAAAGAGGATATTTCAGATTCTCTCCCAAATTCGACGGAACTTCCGCTACATTCCGGGTTCTTGGGATCCCGATCGATCTTGCCTCTGCGCTACGCTGACGTTTGGATGCGCCGCTGTGCGATCGATGCGATTCCCGAAAAAGTCCTCAGTCGAGCCGTTCAGCGGCGTCGCGCTGGACCAGCGGCTCGACGTTCGTCTCCGGCAGCGTAACCACGTCCTCGGTGGTCAGCTCGTACTCCCTGTCGTCGACGCCGAGAATCTCGCCCACGTCCTGCGTGATGCGGACCGTCGCGCGGTCGGCGTCCGGTTCGTCGTCGAACGTCGGGGCGTCCGGCCCTCCATCGCCTGTTGACGCCGCCGAAGCATCGCCGTCTGCCGGCTCATTCACCCCACCGTCGCTCGACGCCGCGTCGGGGCCGTCGTCGCTCGGGGGCTCGGCTGGCGGTTCGCCGGGATTCGAGGCGTCCGATGTCGATGCGCCGGGTGCTGCGGCGTCTGTCGTGGATCCGTCAGCGGACGCGGGCGACGCGTCGGACGCCGTCGGCGTGTTGTCGCCGTCGGGGCCGGATCCCATCAGGTCGGCCGCGTTGACCGACGACGCCTCGCCCGTCGGCCGGTCACTCGGCGGTTCGGGGTCGGCTGGTTGCTCGGCTGCGTCGGGCGACGCGTCGGCGTCGTTCCGGTCTCCCGAAGCGCCGTCGTCGTCGCCTCGCTCCGGCGGGACGGCGTCCTCGTCTCCCCCGTCGACCTCGCCGGCCAGCACGTCGAGGACGTGGGCCTTGTTCGTCTCGATCCGGTCGACCAGATCCTCGAACAGATCCTGTTCCTCGGCGGTCAGGCCCTCGTCGTCGGCGGGCATTCCGGCCGCGGCGATACTGGCGCGCTTGACGAGTTTGCCCATCCGGCGCTCGTAGATCGCTTCGACGACTTCCTCGGCCGTCTCGATTTCGTCGGTGAGCCGGCCGACTTCCGGCGAGGAGAAGGGGTCGTCGGCGCGCTCGGCGGCCCGGTCGCGCTCGTCCTTTAGCTGCTCGACGTAGTCTCCGACATCCGAATAAAACGACTCCCGGAGGTGCTGGAGGCTGTCTTTCTGGCGCTCCTTGCTCTGGACGGATCGAAGGTCGTCGAGATTCATTCTTTCTCCTTTTCGGCGTGGCCGCGGGCCATCAGATAGACGCCCACGTGTTCAGGTACTGTCTGTGCACCCGGCTCGATTGTAAAGCTATCGCCACCCAGACTGATCGTCGCGCTGTCCTGTGTCCCGCCCGGCATCTCCTCGGTGCCGGTTACGTCGACGCGGATCTGCTGGCCGACGAACTGCTCGGTGACGGCGTCGTCGAGCGGCCGGAATCCGGCTAACTCGTCGCGGTCGATCCGCAGCACGCGCAGGCCGGTGCCGCCGTGGAGGCTACCGGGCAAGCGGATCAATCGGTTGGTGTCGGTCGTGACCGGCTCGTCGATCGGCGCGCTCTCGGCGTCGAGCACGTCCTCGGCGAGGATGCGCGCGAGTTGGAAGACGGCGGGATGCACGTCCACGTTGCCCGCCTCGATCTGCTGGCGGTTGTTCCGCGCCGCGGTCAGCGCGCCACGGGCTTTCCCCTCGCCGATGCCGTCGAACTCCTGCAGTCGTTCGAGCGCGTCCTCCTCGGGGAGGTCGAGCAACTCGTCGACGAACGTGGTGAGCCGGCGGTGGACGCGTCGACTCCAGCCGCCGTCGGTGACCAGCGAGCGCTTGTGCGCTGGGCTCGACCGGCCGGCGGTGCCGCCGACGGCTTCCTGTTCGATCAGGTGCTCGAACTCCACGTCGATGCCTCGGACGTAGTCGACGATCTCGCGGCGCTGTTCGCGGTCCAGTTCGCGGACGCCGTCGTCGCGGACGTGGACGTGATAGCCACGGCCGCCCGAGAACACCACCGTCAGATCCTCGAAGCCGAAGTCGGTTTCGAGGATGTCGAGCAGGCGGAGCAAGGCGTCCTTACAGGTCGCCAGCATCTCCTCGTAGCTGTCCTCGCTCGGCGTCACGCCGGGCAGGTGGTCGGCGTCGAGGTCGAACACGAGATCGGAACTGCGCCACCCCTTCGAGCCCATCGTGTCCGAACTCGGATCGTCGTACCGGCCGGCCGAGAAGTAGACGTGACGCGGGCGTTTGCGCGCCAGAAACTCGTCGAGCGCACCCAGATCGAGCAGCGATTTGTGCCGGACCATCGTCGTGCCGGACCCGGCGGTCCACGGGATAAAGCCCCACTCTCGGAGGTTTGCGTCCGGCGGCGGCGCTATCGAGGTCCGTCTGTAGTAGTCGCGGAACCTGCCCCGCAGGTACGCTCGGGTGCGCTCCTCCATCGGATCACTTCGTAGGCATCGGGGGGTCGTTAAGGTAACGCTACAATCCGCACACTGGATCGTGGCTCCGGTATGGCTGACCATACCGCTCGGCAGCTTCTGCAATCGCCCGGTACCAACTGTCATGGCCGTTTGGACGCCGACGGCGGGGTCGATTCGACGCCGTCGAGTAACAAGACGTTACCGCCGACGCGTTTCGATCGGCAGCCACCGGCCCGAAGCGCCGTCGAGCAGCCGCTTTCCCACCGCGTCGTTTGGCCCTGTATAACTAACGCTGGACGGTTCATGTGCCCGGACATGGGTCAGGGGACGGAGAACGATCGCGGGGCTACCCGCCGGCAGTGGCTGGGCCTACTCGCCGCCGGCGGGATCACCGCGCTGGGGACGGCGCTGATCATCACCGGCGTGCAGGTATCGCCGACCACGGGCGACGACAACGAGAGCGAGGGCGACAACGAGACGACGCCGGCGCCGTCGGCGCTGTCGGTCGCGTGGGACGGCACCTACGGCACCGGGCCGAGCGCGTTCACCGCGGCGGCCAGCCAGCGACGGCTTCCCGAGGCGCCGTCTGCTGGGGGCAATGCATCCGCCGGTGGCAACGCCTCGGCAACGAACGCTTCCGCGACCAACGCGAGCGCACAAAACGGGACGCAATCGGATGCGCCCGATGTTGGCGGCCCCGTCGCAGTCGGCGGCGTCCGGACGACGGAGCAGGGGATGGGACAGGGGTGGTTGCTCGGTGTCGAAGGGCCCGAGTCGACGACGTTCGAGGCGGGGTTTGCGCCCGGCCGGGCCGGCGACGCGTTCGACGCCGTCGAGAGCGTGATTCCCGCGGGCGACGGCTGGGCGGTCGTCGGCTGGACGCACGACCCGGCCAGCGACGGTGCCGACGCCGCCGACAGCAAGTACCCTTGGATCGTCAGAGTCGGCCCCGACGGCGACCAGCGCTGGCAGGAGACCTACCCTCGTCCGAACGTCGACTCCAATCGCGACGTGTTCCACGACGGCGTCCGGACGCCCGACGGCGGCTTTCTGCTGACCGGCGTCACGCTCGGAGAGACGTTCGACGACACCCGGCGCGGCGACGGCTGGCTGGCGCGCGTCGACGCACAGGGGCAACTACGTTGGCAGCAGACCTACGCCTCCGGCGGCGCCAACAACGCCGATTGGTCCGACGACGAGCGATACGACGCGTTCACGACGATCCGCGCCATCGAGGGGGGCTACCTGCTCGCCGGCGCGTCGACGCCGCAGGGCACCTCCGACACCAACCCCGCTGACGGTTGGGTCGTTGCAGTCGACAGTTCGGGCGCCCGGCAGTGGTCGTCGACCTACGAGTTCGCCAGCGAGGACGCCGACGCGACCGATCTGTCCATCGCCGACGTGCGCCCGGCCGGCGACGGCTACCTCGCGGTCGGCACCGCCGGGAGCTACGAGTACATCCGATCGATCCGCGAGAACCAACTCGCCGGCGACGGCTGGATCGCCAGGCTGGACGCCGAGGGCGGCGTCAGGTGGAAGCGTACGCTCACCGACGCCGCGCTCCGGACGGCCACGCCGGCCGGCGACGCGGGACGAATCGTGGCAGGGAGCCGCGCCAGCCAGCCGTGGGTGGGCCTGCTCGGCGCCGACGGCGAACTCATCGAGGAACTGACGCTCCAGACCGTCGACGGCGTCGTCTCGTCGGCGGCGACCCGCGACGACGGCGCCGTCGTGCTGGCCGGCCGGCGCGACGACGGCGAGACGCCAGTGGCGTTTATTACGCAACTCGCGCCGCCCTCGAACGGCTCGACCGGTGGCGACGGGTCGGGCGGTTCCGGAAACGACGGCGGGAACTGAACCACGCTTTTGACGACGCCGCGTGGCGTCCGCCGCAGGCCGCCCACGGACCAACTTTAAGATAGTTCACTGTGTATCGTCGGTTGCGCATGAGTACCACGCCACGCGGGGAGGTCGAGCGCTCGTGACGAACAGTCGGTTCACCATCGACGGATCGACGGCCGTCGTCACGGGAGCGTCCAGCGGTATCGGGAAGGCGATCGCCGAGCGGTTCGCCGCCGACGGCGCCGACGTAGTCGTCTGCTCGCGCGAGCAGGACAACGTCGATCCGGTCGCCGAGGCGATCAACGAGCGCGACGGCGGCGAGGCCGTCGCCGTCGAGTGCGACGTGACCGACCGGGACGCCGTCGACGCGCTCGTCGAGACGACCGTCGAGCGCTTCGGCGGGCTGGACGTGCTCGTCAACAACGCCGGCGCCTCCTTCATGGCGAACTTCGAGGACATCAGCCCCAACGGCTGGCAGAAGATCGTCGACATCAACCTTACGGGGACGTACCACTGTACCCAAGCCGCCGAAGACGAGCTCAAGGACGGCGGCGGCGTCGTGATCAACCTCTCCAGCGAGGCCGGCCAAGACGGCGCCCCCTTCATGAGCCACTACGCCGCCGCGAAGGCGGCCGTGATCAACCTCACGACGACGCTTGGCCACGAGTGGGCCGCCGACGGCGTCCGCGTCAACTGCATCGCGCCGGGCTACGTCGCAACTCCCGGCGTCGCATCGCAGATGGGCGTCACCGCCGAGGAGATCGACCGCGCCGAGGTCGACCGCACGATCGGTCTGAGCGAGGAGATCGCAGACATCGCGCAGTTCCTCGCCAGCCCCGCGTCGTCGTATATCGTCGGCGAAACGATCCGCGCGGCCGGCGCGCCCGACATCATGAAGACGCCGAACTCATGACGGGAGCAAACTCGACCGCCGACCGAGAGCTTCACCTGCCCGTGGCCGCACAGGACGGCGTCGACGCCCTCGCCGGGATGACGAGTCGCGCCGAGGAGCGAGGCTACGAGCGCGCGTGGCTCCCCGAGACGTGGGGCCGGGACGCCGCCTCGACGCTCGGCGTCGTCGCCGAGCGCACCGAGACGATCGAACTCGGCACCAGCATCGCTAACGTCTACTCGCGCTCGCCAGCGCTACTTGGCCAGACCGCGGCGACGCTCCAAGAGATCACCGACGGGCGATTCCGCCTCGGAATCGGACCGAGCGGCCCCGCCGTGATCGAGGGCTGGCACGGCGCCGACTTCGAGCGCCCGCTCCGGCGCACGCGCGAGACGGTCGATATCATCCGCAAGGTCGTCGGCGGCGAGCCCGTCGAGTACGACGGCGACATCTTCACGCTCTCGGGCTTTCGGCTTCGCTTCGAGCCGCCCGAGACGCCGCCGCCGATCGACGTGGCCGGACTCGGTCCCAAATCGGTCGAACTCGCCGGGCGATTCGCAGACGGCTGGCACGCGACGACGTTCACCGCCGAGGGGCTCGAAGAACGACTCGACGACTTGCGTCGAGGCGCCGAACTCGGCGACCGCGACCCGGACGACGTGCGCGTGACGCTTTCCCTGCCGGCCTGCGCGCTCGACGATGGCGAAGAGGCCCGTCGGATCACCGCCCAGCATCTGGCCTTCTACGTCGGCGGCATGGGCACGTACTACCGGGATTCGCTTGCCAGACAGGGCCACGAGGAGTTGGCGACCGACATCGCGTCGGCGTGGGCCAGCGGCGACCGCGACCGCGCGGTCGATCTCGTCGCCGAGAACGTGCTCGACGACATGGCGGCCGCCGGGACGCCCGAGCAGGCCCGGGAGCGAGTGGCCGCCTTCGAGTCGATCGACGGGCTCGACGCCGTCGCGCTGGCGTTCCCGCGGGCGGCCGACCGCGACCAGATCGACGCCACGATCGACGCGCTTGCCCCCGAGGCGTAGTCCGGTTCCCGTCCTTAGGCTGTCCGTCCGTTTCTGACAGAATACTAATTAATACAACTCCCTATCTGTTGTCGCCGGTTGGAGTTGGTTTATCCTTCTGGAGGCGAACCATACATCCATGCTAGTTGTCGAGGCGACCGAGTACGGCGACGCAGAGGCGCTCGAAGCGGTCGAGCGCGAGATTCCCGACCCCGGGCCCGAACAGGTCCGAATCGAGATCGAGGCCGCCGGAATCAACTTCGCTGATATCATGCAGCGCCGGGGCAAGTACCTCGGCGGTCCGGAACCCCCCTACGTCCCCGGCATGGAAGCCGCGGGCCGGATCGACGCCACGGGCGATCGGGTCAACTTAAACGAGGGCGACCGCGTCGTCGCCATGGTCGACACCGGCGCCTACGGCGAGTACGTGCTGGCCAACCCCCAATCGCTGTTCCCGATCCCCGACGGGATGGGCTTCGATGAGGCCGCGGGCTTTCCCGTCCAGTTCCTGACTGCCCACGGCTGTCTGTTCGGTTGGGGTGGCCTCGAAGAGGGCGAACGCGTGCTGATTCAGGCCGCGAGCGGCGGCGTCGGCACGGCAGCGGTCCAGCTAGCCTCGGCCGCCGGCGCCGAGGTGTTCGGCACCGCGAGCACCCAAGCAAAACTCGACCGAGCGGCCGACTTGGGCTGTGACCACCCGATCAACTACGTCGAGGAGGACTTCGTCGAGGAGATCGACGAACTGACCGACGGTGAGGGCGTTGACCTAGTACTCGACGGCGTCGGCGGCGACGTGTTCCACGACAGCCTCGACGCGTTGGCGCCGTTCGGCCGCGTCGTCACCTACGGCGCCGCCAGCGGCGACACGGCGTCTGTCGACACCGGCCGACTGCTGTTCGAGAACAAGACCGTGATCGGCTACCACCTCGGCCGCGCGATGCGCCACGACCCGGGCCGGGTGCTCGAAGCCGTCCCCGAACTCACCCAACAGCTCACCGACGGCGATCTGGAAGTGATCGTCGGCGAGTCGTTCGCGCTCGAAGACGCCGCCGAAGCCCACCAGTACATCGAGGATCGCAAGAGCAGCGGGAAAGTCGTCTTACATCCCTGAGCGGCGTCGCGTCGCTCGGAATCTGTCTCTCCTCTCTCACCCGTCGAGACGCCACAGCGGCATCGCCGCGATAGCTTCTCGCGAAGCGGCGGTCCGACGCCCTCAGACCGGCTCGATCTCCTCGCGCCGCCCGTCGAGCACGTCGAAGCGCTCGCCACGATCTCGTTCGAGCCGATAGAGCAGGCGCCCGGCCCAGCGCAGTTTCTCGGCTTTCATCGGATCGACCGCGGGATCGTCGAAGTCCCAGCCGAGAAACGTCAGCCGGGCGGCCCCGAGTTCGTCCGCGAGAAACGCCGCCCGGTCGCCGTCGGTGAAGCCGCCGAAGTTCCGGACGTGGTCGACGGATTCGGCCTGGGTCGTCGGCAGCAGGTAGTCGCCGTCGAACTGCGGGACGTACTCACGTAGTGCGTCGGTGTTGTCGCCGTGGGCGTGGACCGTCACGGGCGTGCCTGCGCGCGAGAGTTCGACCGCCGTCTCGGGCGCGCCGTCGAGATCTGTCACCATCAGATCGATCTCGACGCCGCGCTCGCCGAGCACTCGGGCGGCCGTCGACGCGGCGACGACGGCGTCGGCCTCGCGCGCGACCTCGACTTCGGCGTCGAGCGACGGCCCGGCGCCCGCGATGGCGACCGTCGCGCCGTCGATATCGGCCAGCAGGTCCAGATCGAACGGTCCGGAAAGCTCCGCGAGCACGTCTCTGGCCTGCTCGTCGGCGCCGCTGTCGAACCCGAACGCCTGCAGAATCGACTCGTAGATCGGACACCAGTCGCTCTCGTTCACTGTCTCATAAAGACGGAGGCTGTCGAACGATCGCGTCGCTCGACGCTCAGCCGTCTGCACAAGCCGCTGATGTGGGCCGGAATGGCACCTCCAAGTACCCCTACCCGAGGTCCCTTCCGGCTTCCATCCGTTCGTTTTCGTGCCTCTGGCATAAGCTTTCTCTTACTGTAGTAGTGTTTCGAGGAGAGATGAGAGATCGTTTTCAGCTGTTTCAGACTCTCTTAGCGATTTGTTGCCCGATTCATCGCCGACCGACGCCGCCACGCGAGCGAGCGCGGCGGGCGATCCCGAGAGCAGTGTCGCCCGCTCGCCCGGCACCGCCAGCGCGCCGGCCTCGCTCGCCGCGTCGACGAGCCGATCCCGTCCGGTGGGATCGAGCCCCTCTACCTCGAACGTACGGGCGGCGACGCCGTCGGAAAGCTCCGCTTCGCCGCCGATTCGGTCGAGATGGCGCCGTGCTTCGTCCGCCGTCCGAACGTCGAGCTCTGCGACCGTCACGTCGCCGGCCGACGCCGACGCCAGTTCGGGAGCGAACCGGTCGCCGATCAGCGCGGCGTCTCGGGTCTCGCGCACGTCGTGGGTTCGGATCACGTGGGCGCCGCGCTCGACGGCCATCGCCGTCGCCGCGAGGCTGACCGGCAGGCGCTCGTCGGTGTCTCGTCCTGCGACCTCGCCGAGGAAGTTCTTCCGGTTGATCGAGACGAGCATCGGCTGGCCGAACCCGCGGAACTCCCGGAGGCGCTCGAACGTCTCGCGGTCGTGGTCGAGCGTCTTGTGCTCGCTCCAGCCGCCGAAGGCCGGGTCGACGATCGTCTTGTCCGTCAGGCCGTTCTGCCCGAGCGCCTCGTAGAGCCGGTCGACGTAGTCGGCGCGCTCGGCCCACTCGGAGGACTTGCGCTCGGCCCAATCGACATCCGAGATCGCGCCCGGCCGCGAGAGGTCCGGCGGGCTCGCCATCTTGGCGACGGCGACATCGTACTCCCGACATATCTCGGGCATCGCCGGGTCGGCGAACCCGCAGATGTCGTTTACCATGTCGAAGCCGGCGTCTAACGCGGCTTCGGCGACCTCTGCGTACCGCGTTTCGATCGAGAAGACGGCGTCGCCGCTGACGCTCTCGATCGTCTCGACGGCGACGTGGAGCCTGTCGAGTTCCTCCTCGGCGCTGAGCACGTCGTAGCGCTTGTTCGCGGATTCGAGCCCCACGTCGACGATGTCGGCGCCCTCGTCGATCAGTTCCTCGTCGACGTAGGCTGCGGCCTCGCCGGGGTCGTCGTAGACGCTCGGGTCGTACGGCGACTCCTCGCTGACGTTTAACACGCCCATGATCCGCGGCGGGTGATCGTCCCCGATGCCCAGTCCGGCGGCGTCGACGGTTTGCATACTCTCAGTCTGGGCCCCGACGCCCATAGTCGGTCCGATACGGGAACTCGACGGGGTCGACTGCCAGCCAAGCAATCGCTCGATTACATCTGGAGTAGCCGGCCTGATCACCGAACAACGATCGAAGCAACTGGGTAGCAGTTTCGATCACGTATCCGACCGTTCCCGCTTGTGTCGGCCGTTACGCCGCGTTTACTTATTCCCCGGGGCGGTGCAGAGCAGCGTATGATCGAACGCACTGCTCCCGACCGACGGCGCCGCGGCGTCACGCCGGCGCGCCGATGAGCGTACTGCGAACCGCCGGGTACTCGATCCGGCGCTTTCGCCCCGCGGACCGCGAGTCGGCGCCGAAACTGTTCGAGCGCCTGTCCGGTGGCGACGCCGCGCGCTTCGAGTGGAAGTTCGAGCAGAATCCGACCGTCGATCACGTGCCGGTGTACGTCGCCGAGCGCCGTGATCAGATCGTCGGCGCGGCGTCGCTGTGGCCGCTGCGTCTGCGCCTCGGCGACGTGACCCGACTCGCGCTCCAGCCCTGCGACGCCGTCGTCCGTCGAGACTATCGCGGGCGGGGGCTGGAAGACCTGCTGTTCGCCGAAGCAATCGAGGACTACCGCGGCGACGGGGCAGTCTGTATCGACTTTCGGCCGACCCCGATCGACGACGCCGACGACTGGACCGCGATCGACCAGCTCTCGACGTACTACCGGATTCACGATCCCGGCCGGCTGTTCGGCGTCGGCGGCCCGCTCGCGGCCGCCGGCCGCCTCGCCGTGCGGAGCTATCACGCCGCGTGCGATCGGATCGCGCCCTCGACCGCGCCGCTCTCGGTCGACCGCTACGAGACCATCCCGCCCGAGACGTTTGCGTCCCTCTACCGGCGCAGCGTCCCCGCGGCCATCCACGCGCTCCGCGACGAGGCGTTCTACCGCTGGCGCTACCGCAACCCCGACTGGGAGTACGAGGCGTATCTCGCGCGCCGGGACGGCGAGCCGGTCGCGGGCGCCGTCGTGGCGTCCCGGCGGACCGGCAACAGCTCGGTCGTCCGAATCGTCGACCGGGTGCCGCTCGTGCTCGCCGACGGCGACGCCGAGGCGGCGCTGCTCGATGCCGTCGTCACGGCGCACGCGGACGCCGGCGCCGTCGCGGTCCATCAGGACACGTTCACCCACCGAACGCTCTCGCGCTTTGGTTTCCAGCGCGACGACGCCGTCCCGCTGGCCAGCGCGGGCCGGGCGACGACCGTCGCGGTTCGGTCGTCTCGACCGAGCGACGCGACCTCGATCGGGGACTACGATCTGACCGACGCCGACGACTGGCTGGTCGGGTTCGCCGAGCGCCATCCCTACTGAGCGATCCCGGCCGGCCAGCGACACAGGCAGTCTCCACCTTGTCGACCCGCAGACGCGCTCTTTTTACTCGTGGGGCGGATAGACGGCGACATGGGAAAGATCAGCATCGGGCTCCGCGGCTGGCGGTTCGACGAGGAGGAAGTCTTCACCGAGGAGGGCGAACTCCGCCCGCTCGAAGAGCTATCCGAGGACACCAGAAAGCGGTTAGTCCGACTGCAGGACATCGCGGACTCGATCTGTGACGGCTGCTGGCTGATCCACGGCGACGAGAACCCCGGCGAGTGCAACCCCGCTGAAGCGGTCTACGGCGAACCAGTTTCGGAGGTCATCCTCTGTGCGGAACACGAGCAGGACCTGATCTACTGGTTCCGTGAGGAGGGCGGGGACCGCTATATCGGCGACGAGGAGTTCCGCGACGCCTTCCACGAGTGGTTCCTCGACGGCGGCCGCGCACCGGAGGACTACGAGGGCATCGAGCACGTCGAAACCGATCCGGACGACCTGCCCGAACCGCCCGAGATCGACGACGAAGCGCGCAAGGAACGCTGGGAGACGACCGACCGCAAGGAGATGCGCGACGAGGAACTCGACCTCTCCCAAGAGTACCCCGGCGGCGATGACTGACGGGACAGCCGACGGCGGAACGGCGTCGGAGCGAACCCCGCCAGCGGTCGCCGTCGTCGATGCCCAGACGCCGGGCAACGTCGGCACCATCGCGCGAGCGATGAAGAACTTCGGCTTCGAGGACCTGAAACTGGTCGATCCGCCGGAACTGGACCGGGACAGCGAGGCCTACGGCTTCGCCGGACAGGCCCGCGAGGACATCCTGCCGAACGCAGACACCGTCTCGCTGGAACACCTCGCCGAGAACTACCACACCGTCGCGCTGACCGCGACGACCAACGAGGACGCCCGAAAGCACGTCCGATTCCCGTTCTCGACGCCGGCCGAACTGTCCGATCGGCTCGCCACCGTCGACGCCCCGACCTGTCTGGTGTTCGGCCGGGAGGACGTGGGGCTGACCAACGACGAGCTTGCGATGCTCGACGAGATCTGTTCGATCCCCGCCAGCGACGAGTACCCCGTCCTCAATCTCGGGCAGGCCGCGACGATCACGCTGTACGAGCTTCGGAACCTCGCACTCGAAGAGACACAGCTTCCCGATGTGGAGACCGAACGCGCCGACGAGCCGGTCGTCGAGCGCCTTCACGACCAGTTCGGCGACCTCCTCGGTGCGATCGACCACCCCGAGGAAAAGCGGCCCAAGACACGGCGGCTGTTCCGCCGACTCGTCGGGCGAGCACATCCCACCGACCGCGAGGCGCGCACGCTGCTCGGCATCTTCCGACGCGCGAGCGCGCATCTTGATTTCTACGCCGACGACGCCGACGCGACCGATGCTGCTGACGACGACGCGGACGCCGCGGCGTCGGACGCCGAGGACTAATCGTCACAGGGCTGGACGCGTTCGTCGCCGGCCGACTGACCGCCGTCAGTTCGGGCTGCGGTGTGGCTGCTGTCGCCGAACGTCCCACCGTCGCCTGAGGTGAGTACCGACCCGGCCAGCGCGCGGATCGACTCTCGTTTGATGAGGCCGAAGCCGGCTGCGATCGTCAGGAGCCCGAGCACCGTCGTCGCGTCGACGACGGAGCCGAGCAACAGCCAACTGACGCCGATCGCAACGACGGGCTCGGCGTAGCCGACGAGGTTGACCTGTATCGCGCCGCTCCGGTCGAGCAGCTCGAAGTACAGCAGGAAGGCGACGACGCCCGAGACGATCGTCAGGTAGCCGTACGACAGGACGGCTGTCGCCGTCAGTTCGATCGCAGCCACGGACTCGCCGCTGACGAGCGCCCACCCCAACAGGACGCCGGCGCCGATAAGCATCGACCACGCCTGCAGGGTCTCGATCGGTAGCCCGGCGTCGATCGGACGGACGAGCACGCTCCCGAGCGCGAAGGCGGCCGCAGACGCGAACACCAGCCCGACGCCGACGGTCACCTCCGAAGTCAGCGCCGATTGCGAGGGCTGGACGACCAGCCCGACGCCGACCAGTCCGAGCACGAAGCCGACGATGCTGACGGCGCTCAGGCGCTCGCTCGGAAGGATCGTCCCCGCGAAGGCGACGGTGAGGATCGGTGACGTGCTGACGACGGTCGCCGCGACGGCACCCGAGACGTACTGCTCGCCGAGGTACAGCAGGCCGTGGTAGAGCGCGATGACGAAGACGCCCGCGACCAGCACTGCCAGCCACTCGTCCCGGCCGGTCGGTCGGAACCGATCGGTGACGACCGCGGCGTAGCCGAGCACGATCGCGCCCGCAAGCGCGTATCGCAACCCCGCGAACAGCAGCGGTGGAACGTGTTCTAACCCGATCTCGATAGCCACGAACGAGCCGCCCCAAGAGAGAGCGAGCAACGAAAACAGCACTGCATTGCGGAATGCAGTAGGCACAGATTCGAACGTTCTCATACTGCGTTCGAAATCACTGGCAGAACTTATAGTCTACTACAAACTCGCGGCATATTGGGAATGAAACTCCACTCGTGTGGATTGTATCCGATTTCGGCCTTATATTATACCGATCAGTTGTAGCTATCTCCAATTATATAGGACGAAGAACATTAGTGGCGGTAGCACGAACGACCGTTCATGGACGAACGCGACGTGCGACTCTTGAAAGCGATCGCCGAGCTCGGAACGGGAAGCCCTGAGCGGCTCCACGAGGAGACCGGCATCCCCGTCTCGACGATCCACTACCGGCTCTCGAACCTCCGGGAAGAGGGTGTCATCGAGAACGACCGCTACGAGATCGACCTCGACGAACTCGGGCTCGGCGTCACGGTGCTGATCGAGGTCCACGCCGACTACGATGGACCCTACGAGAGCTTCGCGGACCGCCTCGTCGACGTCGAGGGCGTGACCAACGTCTACTTCACGATGGGTGAGACGGACTTCATCGTCGTCGCACGACTGAGCAGCAGCCAGACGGTCGAGCGACTGATCGCCGATTTCGAGCAGATAGAGGGCGTCGACCGGACGGATTCGACGTTCGTCATCTCGGCGATCGAGGAACGAGACGCCCTGCAGAGTTACAGTCTCGACACGCTGCTCGACGAACTGGTCGAGTGATGTGATCACCCGTTCAGATCTCGTCGCGCGACAGTCCGAGAACTAGTCGTCGCGGGACTGGATGCGGTCGTCGTCGACCCACTCCCAGCCTACGCCAGCGGTCTCGCGACGATCGGTTGTCTCACGGCCGAACTCGGCCCCGTCTGCGGCGTCGCCGTCGTCTACCGAATCCGGTTCGCCGTTCGATGCCGATTCCGCGTCCAGTTCGTCGCGCAGTATCTCTGCGGCGGTCAGATGTCGGCCGCGGCGTCGATCCCCCAGAATCTCACGTGGCGTGAGATGTCGTTTGCTCCCCATGACGAGCGAAGCCTCGCGCCAGACTGCCCTTAGTATACGCTCGCTAGAGGAAGTAATCAAGTAGTTGTCGACTACGTTTCGGATAGTTCGGTTCGGTATACGACACCTAAACTGACACACGGGCGCCGACGCTGGCGGCGCCGTCTGTGACGCCGACGCTCAGGCGCGCTTTTGGATCTCCTCGCGGAGCAGTTCGCTCACGAGGTCGCCGTCGGCCTTCCCGCGCAGCGCGCCCATGCACTCGCCCATCAGCCCGGAGAAGGCGCCCATGCCTTCCTCGGCGACTTGGTCGTCGTTGCGTTCGACGACTTCGACGACGGCTTCTCGGACCTCGCTCTCGTCGACGCCGCCAAGATCCTCCGCTTCGACCGCTTCCTCGGCGGTGAGATCGGGAGTTTCGGCCAGCGCCGTCAGCAGATCCTCCATGCCCTCGTTGGGGACCTCGCCGTCGTCGACGAGGACGATCGCACCGCGCAGGTGCGCGTCGGTGAGGTTCTCGACGGGCACGTCGTCGCGCCGGAGCGCGGTCAGCGTCGATTCGAGCGTCTGGGCGGCCAGCGTCGCGTCGATTCCCTGTCCGACGAGATCCTCGAACAGCACCATCCGACGGCCGTAGGCGACCTGCTCGGCGAGGCCGGCGCCGAGGTCGTACTCCTCTTGATAGCGCTCGACCTTCTCGGTCAGGAGCTCGGGCTCCTCGACGGCCTCGATGTCGGGGTCGACCGGCGGCACGTCCGTCTCGGGGTACATCCGCGCGGCGCCGGGCAGCGGCCGGAGGTACTCGGAGGTGCCGTCCTCGTTGGCGCCGCGGGTCTCCTCGGGGACGCCCTCTAACGCCGTCTCGGCGCGCTCGGCGGCGGCCTCGATCGCGTTCTCCGCGACCTCGGCGTCGGCAGCGACGATGGCGACCGCATCTTCGTCGCCCGCGCCGACGGCGTCGCGCAGCGCCGCGACTTCCTCCTCGGTGACGCCGTAGGCCGGTAGCTCGTCGGTGTGGAAGATGCCGCCGGCGCCGTGTCGCTTGGCGTGATCGGAGAACTCGGTGCCCAGCCGGCGGTCGGGCTGGATCTCGGTGCCGACGAGGCCGTCGAAGCCGTACAGCGGGACGGCGGTGACCTTACCTCCTGAATCGAGCGCGCCCCGGATGACGCCGCTGTCGGTGTCGGCGAACACGTCGGTCACGTCCTGTACGTCGCCGACGCTCGCATCGCGGGCCTCCAATTCATCTTTGATCTCCAGCAGCTCGACCTGCCGCTGGGCCTCGTTGCGGACGATGTCGTCGATGTCGTCCAGACTTTGGACGCCCTTCAGCTCGACGCGGGCGCCCTCGGCGATCGAGATATTCACGTCCTGCCGAATCGTGCCGAGGCCGCGCTTTACCTGCCCGGTCGAGCGCAACAGCATGCCGATGCGCTCGGCGGCGTCGCGGGCCTGCTGGGGCGTCCGGATGTCGGGCTTGGTGCCGATCTCGACCAGCGGGATGCCGAGCCGGTCGAGGCTGAAGCGCACGCCGTCGTCGGTTTCTTCGACGCGCTGGGCGCTTTCCTCTTCGAGCATCAGGTCCTCGATGCCGACCGGCCCCTCTTCCGTACTGATCTCGCCGTCGGCGGCGAGCTTGGTGGTACGCTGGAACCCCGACGTGTTCGACCCGTCGACGACGATCTTGCGCATCACGTGGGCCTGATCGATCGGCGTCATATCGAGCAGTTGGGCGATCTCTAAGGAGACTTCCAGTGCCTCCTCGTCGAGCCGATGGGGCGGCTCGTCGTCCTCCTCGACGAGGCAGGTCGTGTCGTACGCGAGGTACTCGAACTCGCGGTCGACCTGACTCTCCTCTAAGGCGGCGTCGTCGATCTCGCCCAGCTCGGATTTCGTGGGGTGGAGGTAGCGCGTGAATCGGCGCTCGGCCTCTTCGGGCTCGCGCAACTCGGTCGGACAGCCACAGAACAGCTTGGCCTCGGTGTCGAGCTGCTGGTGGATCTCCAGCCCGGCCACGAGTCCCAGCTCCTCGTAGTCGTAGTCAGTCATTGTCGCACTCTCTGGCGGCGAGCGATAAAAAACCGTCCAAAGCGCCGGCGCGCTCGCGGTGCACCTGTCGGTGTCGCCGGTCGGAACGCCCGTCCCGGTCGACCGCTCTGCTACTGCTGCTCGGCGAGACGTGCGTCAGCTACCCGATAGAGGTCCTCTTTGATCCCCTCGCCGTCGCAGTCGTCGTTCGGGCAGCGATAGTGCCAGCCGTCCCGCGTCGCGGCGGCCTCGCTGAATCGCTCGCCGCACTCGCCACAGAGCAGTTCGTCCTCGCCGCAGGTGTCCCGGTGGAGCTCGAGTTCGAGCTCGGTCGAGAAGCTCCGATTACAGAGACGACAGGTGTGCATATATGAGTCTTCGCGCTCCCGGGTCAAAACTACACTGGATCGTTTTTCGGGGTGAGACGGGGTAACGCATCCGAATTCGCGGAGCGGATTCGATCGACGGCGACGGCGGGCCGACGAAAGAACAGGCTACCGGCGACGTTCGATCTCCGGTCCGTTTCCCGCAGAACTGCCGGCGACCGCTCGACGCGGGGTGGTTGGCGTCGACGCCGTGCTCGCTGCTCAGTCCTGCCCGAGGATTCCCCGATGGGTCATCGTCTCGGGGTCGAGCACCTCGTCGGCTTCCTCCTCGTCGAGGTAGCCTTCGTCGACGACGACCTCGCGGACGGTCTTGTCCTCGGCGAGTGCTTTCTTGGCGACCTTGCTTGCCTTGTCGTAGCCGATCGCGGGGTTGAGCGCCGTCGCCAGCGCCATGCTCTGTTCGACCTGCTCCTCGCAGATGTCCTCGTTTGCCTCCAGCGGCGCGACGAACTTCTCGCCGAACGTCTCGCTGGCGTTCGCGAGCATATCGGCCGACTGCAGGAAGTTGTACGCCAGCACCGGTTTGTAGAGATTGAGGTCGATCTGGCCCTCGGCGGCGCCCGCCGAGACCGCGGCGTCGTTGCCGACGACCTGCTTGTGGACCTGATTGACCGCCTCGGCGACGACGGGGTTGATCTTGCCGGGCATGATCGAGGAGCCGGGCTGGTTCTCGGGCTGTTCGATCTCTCCGAGTCCGTTGCGCGGGCCCGACGCGAGCAGGCGTAGGTCATTAGCGATCTTATTGAGCGAGCCGGCGACGACCCGGAGCGCGCCGTGGGCCTCGCTCATGGCGTCGTGGGCGGCTTGGGCCTCGAAGTGATCGTCGGCCTCGCGGAATTCGAGACCGGTCTCCTCGCTGATGTACTCGGCGGCGCGCTCGGGGAACTCCTCGTGTGTGTTCAGCCCTGTACCGACCGCGGTGCCGCCGAGCGCGAGTTCGGCGAGGTGGTCGGTGACCGATTCGACGCGCTCGACGCCCTTCTCGACTTGCGTGCGATAGCCGCCGAACTCCTGACCGAGCCGGACCGGCGTGGCGTCCTGCAGGTGCGTGCGGCCGGTCTTGACGACGCCGTCGAACTCGTCTTCTTTCTCGCCGAGCGCGTCGGCGAGCGTCTCCAGAGCGGGCAACAGATCCTTCTTGACGGCTTCGAGCGCGGCGACATGCATCGCGGTCGGGATCACGTCGTTGCTCGACTGGCCGAAGTTGACGTGGTCGTTGGGATGGACCTCGCGGGTTCCGATCTCGCCGCCGTAGATCTCGGTCGCCCGGTTGCCGATCACCTCGTTGGCGTTCATGTTCGTGGAGGTGCCGCTGCCGGTCTGGAACACGTCGACCGGGAACTGGTCGTCGTGCTCGCCGGCGACGACTTCGTCGGCCGCCGCGACGATGGCGTCGGCCTTGTCCTCGGGGATCAGTTCGAGGTCGCGGTTGGCCTGCGCGGCGGACTTCTTGACGACGCCTAGCGCGCGGACGAACCGCCGGCCGAACGTCAACCCGCTGATCGGGAAGTTCTCGACGGCCCGCTGGGTCTGTGCCCCCCAGTAGGCGTCGGCCGGAACCTGCATCTCGCCGAGGCTGTCGCGCTCCGTACGGTAGTCCTCCGTCATACCTTGAGAGACGGAGGCAATGCGAGTAAAAGCCACCGGAACGCGACCATCACGTGTCTCGACGGGCGGACGCATCTCAAATGTATCGCGTGTGTGCCTACCAGCCGCCCGTGGCGAGTAGCCGCGTATTACTTCACATATATAAATGCAGGGGGTCGGCCTGATTACTGTGAAATGTGCCTGAAAACACGTGGGAACAATTTGTTCCACCGCTTCAGTGATCCCCGACGTAGATGGCACCTGAGGGCTAAATATGTTGAAATATTACTTCATGGATTTCTGATTATGGCCCGATTTACTCACCTCCGTAGAAAAATATTAGCAATATTTAAGTAAGGCGCTACTCACCATACACGTGAGTCTCTAACAGAGACAATAATCATGAGCGAAAAACACTCCAACTCGACGCTTACGCGTCGTCGGATGCTGCAAGCGACAGGTGCTGCGGGCGCGCTCGGGTTCGCCGGATGCCTGAGCAATGTCACTGATGGCGGCGACGGTGGCAGCAACACCATGGAACTGCTTCACGGCTGGACCGGCGGTGACGGGAAAGCCGCGATCAATGCGCTGACCGACGGGTTCGACGAAGCCTACCCCGATGTCGAAACGGATTATAAGCCGATCGGCGGCGGTGGGAACACGAACCTCAACACGGTCGTCGCAAACCGTCTGAGCCAGAACAACCCGCCGAGTACGTTCGCGGGCTGGCCCGGCAAGAACTTCCAGAAGTACGAGGGCGTCCTCGGCGACCTCACGAGCGTCTGGGAGGACGAAGGCTTCATGGACTCCCACATTCAGGAGGCCGTCGATGCCTGCCAGACCGACGACGGCAATTTCGCGGCAGTGCCGATCGGATCGCACCGGCTGAACTGCCTGTTCTACAGTACCGATGTCGTCGAGGCGGCGGGCGTCGACCCGAACTCGATGTCGTCACTGTCCGATCTGATCAGCGCGATGGATCAGGTCGCTGCGAACACCGAGGCAGTCCCGATGGCCCAAGCGATGACCGCGCCGTGGACGACGCTACAGCTGTTCGGCGTCGTCCTGCTCGGTCAGGAAGGATACGATTCCTACATGACGTTCGTCAACGGCGAGGGTGGCGGCGACGCCGTTCGGAGCGCGCTGGAAACGACGGGGACGATCCTCTCGAACTACATTCCGTCGGACGCCGCATCGAGCAACCTCACCCAGTCCAACGAGCTGATCATGAACGACGAAGCGGCGTTCATCCATCAGGGTAACTGGGCAGCCGGTGCCTACCGGACCAACGACCTCACGTACAACGAGGACTGGGGCTTCGTTCCGTTCCCGGGTACCGAGGGCATGTACACGCTGCACATTGACTCGTTCCTCTACCCGACCAACAACAGCGGCGAGAATCCCTCGCCGGAAGCGACGAAGAAGTGGATGAGCTACGCTGGCAGCCTCGAGGGACAGCAGCTGTTCGACCCGCTCAAGGGTTGTATCCCGACGCGGACCGACGCCAACCCGGAGGACTTCGGTCCGTACCTCGCCGAGACGATCGAGGACTTCCAGAACGCCGAGGAGCGTCCGCCGACGCTCGCACACGGGCTGGCCGTCAGCCCGACGGCGATGAGCCAGATGAAAGAAGTCATCACCAACGAGTTCACCGGCCCGTACAACGTCGACGCCGCGGCGACGGGCCTTCTGGAAGCCGCCCAGCAGTAACGAAGGGACGCTTTCCATGGATCATTTATTCGAACGCATACGACGGTTACGGACTGGTAAACAGGACGACGAGCCGGAGGTACGTACCGACGGCGGCGTCGCCACGGACACGTCCAGCAGCGGCCTTCGCGACCGGTTGAACACCGACTTCTTCCAGTCGATGCCGTTCTGGCTGCCGCCGTTCGCTCTGGTCGGCGTGTTCGTCTACGGCGCGATCGGGTGGAACTTCCTGATCTCGCTGACGGACTACGAGAACTTCGGCCGGGTCGATTACTCGTCGTTGGACTTCGAGATGTACGTGCGGGCGTTCAACGACTCCTCGTTCATCCAAGCGACCCAGAACACGGTCGTGTTGCTGCTTGGTTTCATCGGCGTCTGCATGACTGTCGGATTGCTCCTGGCGATCCTCGTCGACCGGAACATCCGGTTCGAGAACACGTTCCGGACGATCTACCTGCTGCCGATGAGCCTGTCGTTCGTCGTGACGGCGCAGTTCTGGCTCTGGATGTACAACTTCAACAACGGCGTGGTAAACACCGCCCTCGGCCTGTTCGGCCTCGGACCGTTCCAGTGGTTCGGGAACCCGGATCTGGTGTTGCCGGCGGTGATCTTCGCGCTCGTGTGGCAGTTCAGCGGGTACGCCATGGTCGTGTTTCTGGCGTCGCTGCGCGCGATTCCCAGAGAACACTACGAGGCGGCGCGTGTCGACGGCGCCAGCACGGTCAAGATGTACTGGCGCGTCATCATCCCGCAGCTGAAAAACGCTGTCGTCAGTGCGCTGGTCGTGCTGATGGTGTTCGGGCTCAAAGCCTTCGACTTCCTGTACGCCATCTCCGGCGGATATCAGCCCCCGAACGGGTCTGACATCCTTCCGACGCTGATGGTTCGGATGGCGTTCCAGCGAACGCAGTGGGCCTATGGCTCTGCCATCGCGATCCTGCTGTTCCTGCTGGCGTTGGGCATCATCACACCGTACCTCTACTACCAGTACAAGCAGGGAACGATATGACTACAGAAACGACAACTGCGGCCGACGAGACGGAGCAGACGCTGTTCGACCAGATCAGCTTCTACCGCGTGGCGCTGTACGCGGTGCTGATCGGGATGATCGGGTTCTTCTTGGCCCCGATCGAGGCGGGGCTGGTCACCTCATTCAAGACGATCGACGCGGTCACGCGAACCGCTTCCTACGCCCCGCCGGGGCCGGAGGGGTTCACGCTCCAGAAGTGGCAGACTGCCTTCGACACGCTGCTTCGCGGACTGATCAACAGCTTCATCTTCGCAGCGCCGGCGACGATCATCTCGGCGCTGCTGGGTAGCATGGCAGCATACGGCCTGACCCAGATCGACTGGCGCGGTCAGATCCCGATTCTGGCCCTGTTCATCGCAGGCATCTTCATCCCCTATCAGGCGGTGCTGGTGCCGCTGTCGAAGATCTGGAGCACCTACATCCCGCTGTCGGATCTGCTGTGGCCGCTCTGGGCGATCACGGGCGTCTCGAGTTCATACGGCGATCTGATGGCGCTTTCGTTCTCCCACATCGCCTACGGCATCCCGATCTGTATGCTGCTGTTCAGATCGTACTACAAGTCGATGTCGGACGACATCGTCGAGGCGGCGCGCCTTGACGGTGCGAGCGTCCGGAAGATCTACCAGCGGATCGTCTTGCCCCTGTCGAAGCCGATGTTCGCGGTCGTCCTGATCTACCAGTTCACGCAGATCTGGAACGACCTGCTGTTTGCGCTAATCTTGCTGACCACGTCGAGCAATCCGGCGGCGCCGGTCACGCTGATTCTGGCTGGCCTCGGCGAGGCCCAACAGGGGACCGACTTCGCGCTCCGAATGGCGGGCGCGCTGCTGACTGCGCTCCCGACGCTGATCATCTACATCCTGTTCGGCGAAGAGTTCGCCAAGGGGGTAGCGACGTAACAATGACAACGACAACTATCGAACGGAGGTACAACGATGGCTGATCTCACCCTCGACAACGTAACGAAAGTGTTCACCGACGACGACGGCTCGGACATCGTCGCGGTCGACAACGTGTCGATCGACATCGACGACGGCGAGTTCCTCGTGCTGGTCGGCCCCTCGGGCTGTGGCAAATCGACGACCCTGCGGATGGTCGCGGGGCTCGAAACGATCACGAGCGGCGACATCCAACTCGGCGACACGAGCCTGACCGGCAAGGACCCACAGGACCGGGACATTGCGATGGTGTTCCAGTCCTACGCGCTGTACCCGCACATGACCGTCCGGACGAACATGAGCTTCGGGCTCCAAGAGTCGACCGACCTCCCCGACGACGAGATCGACACCCGCGTCGAGGAGACCGCCGAGATGATGGGCATCGGCGACCTGCTCGATCGCAAGCCCGGCGAGCTGTCCGGCGGCCAGCAACAGCGCGTCGCGCTCGGCCGAGCGATCGTCCGGGACCCCGAAGTGTTCCTGATGGACGAGCCACTCAGCAATCTCGACGCCAAGCTCCGGTCGAGCATGCGCACGGAACTCCAGCGCCTGCAGGAGGATCTGGGCGTGACGACGATCTACGTCACCCACGACCAGACCGAAGCGATGACGATGGCCGACAAGATCGCCATCCTCAACGACGGCAAGCTCCAGCAGGTCGGCACGCCGCTGGAGTGTTACCACGAGCCGGCGAACCTGTTCGTCGCCGGGTTCATCGGCGAGCCGTCGATGAACTTCTTCGATGTCGAACGGGTCGGCGAGAAACTCGTCCACGACAACTTCGAGTACGAACTCTCCGACGAGACTGCCAATGCCGTCGCCGAGGCGAACGAGCTTGTGCTCGGGATCCGTCCCGAAGACATCGAGCTTCGGACGGAGGTAGAGGGCGTCCACGACTTCGAGACGACCGTCGACGTGATCGAACCGATGGGCGACGAGAACAACGTCTACCTGACGTTCGACGGCGCGAGCGACGACGAGACGTTCGTCGCCAACATCAGCGGGATGCAACACGTCGAGTCCGGGCAGCCGATCGTCGCGCACATTCCCGAAGTGGCGATCCACGTCTTCGAACGCAGGTCGGGTAACGCGCTACGCAATCGCACGCTCGACAACGTCGAAGAGCTCCACGTCCAGCTGTAGCGGCTGCGGTCAGTTCGGTCCTTTTTTGAGCCGCGTTCGCCGCTCAGGTCCAGCGGTCGAGTCCGGTCTGAGCGACGGCGTCCTCGATCCGCTCGAAGCCGCGACCGACCTCGTCGGCGTCGACGCCCCACTCCTCACAGACGTACCGGCGCGCGGCGCCGATGTCGGGTTCGGGCTCGGCGTCGAACGCGTAGTCGTCGTCGACCGGCGGGTCGAGAAACAGCGAGCGCAGCCGATCGGCGTGCTCGACGTGAGCGTCTTTGGCCTCCAGCGCGCCCCAGAGGTCGCCGTGGTCTTTGACCAGCGAGACGGCCGTTTTCGGTCCGACGCCGTCGACGCCGGGGTTGAAGTCAGTCCCACAGAGGATGCCGACATCGACGAGCTGCTCCCACGTCAGATCGTGGTTCGCCAGCGTCGCCTCGAAGTCCATCCGTTCGGGGTCGCCGGAGCTGGTGAGTTGGCGGAGCGTCACCGGTGCGCCAAAGAGCAGGGCGTCGTAGTCCTCCGTGCCGACGTAGTCGACGGCGCCGTCACGAGCCATGTGTGCCGCCTGCGCTTCCCCCTCGGCCGGCGCCTCGACGATCGGCACGTCGAGCAGTTCGAGCAGTTCGCGCGAGGTCTCGTGGATCGTCTCGGTCAGTCGCTGGGTCTGGGAGTCCAGCCGCGCGATTGCGACCTCGTCGCCGCGCTCTCTCGCGTCCTCTAACTTCTCCTCCCGGCGTTCGCGGGCTTCGCGGCGCGACTCGATCTCGTCGCTTTTGAGGTCCGTGGGGGTGCCGTCGAACACGAACACCGGCGAGAGGTCGTGCTCGAAGAACTTCGGGAGCCCCTGTACGATCCCGATCAGGTTCGCCACCTCGACTCCGTCGTCGGTGGTGTAGGCATCGTCGGCGGTGAACTTCACCGTCGTCGTCAGATATCGGTACAGCCAGTTGTGCGCGTCGACGGCGACGGTCCGCCCGTCTAACTCGTCGAACGCCACCGTTTCGAGCGCGGCGAGATCACGGAGCGCTGCGTTACCCATTGGCCCGTGCTACGGGCCACGTGGCTTTCAAGATGGCTGTTCGACGCCGACGCCGCCGCTGGGCCGCGCTCAGCTGTCGTCGAGGTCGATAGTATCGGGCGGCGCGGCGTCGAGCCGCGCGGCCAAAAAGTCGCGCTCGGCGTCGGCCAGCCCGTCGCGCTCGCGGTATTCTGCGAGGCCGTCCTGATACTGGCCGACAGAATCCTCGGCGGCGTGACGCGCCAGCGCGGCCGGTCGGGGATGTTCCATGACGAGTTCGGCGATTCCGGTCTGCTCGCCGGTGTACCCGAAGCCGGCCTTCCACGCGGCCTCGTAGGCGAATGGGTTGTTCACGGCGATGCGAACGCGCTCGTAGCCGCGGTCGATGGCCCGCTCGACCGTTCGCCCGAGTAGCTGGGGGCCGAGCCCGTCGCCGCGCCGATCCGCGCGGACGCTGACGTAGCGAAGCCACAGCGTCGAGGGATCGGTCCGGTCCTCGTTGAACGCGACGGCCGCGAGGACGGCATCGGAGTCGTCGTCGCGGCGGTCGTCGGTCAGTTTTGGGGCATCGTCTTCCTCGCTCGTCGACGCCGACGGGCCGTCGCGCGCGGCCGCCGCGGCGTCGGTCAGCAACACCGCCTTACCGGTGCTGGACATGACGAACTTGCCGGCGTAGCTAAAGCGCTCGTGGTCGAGCGATAGCGTCGGTCCGTCGGCGGGCCAACCCAGCACCTCGAACTCCATACTGCAGGCGACGGTCCCGGGACTGGTAAGTGCCGCGAAGCCGGACGAAAACCCTTTTCGGTCCGGCGACTGAATCGGATGACATGGCTGACGACGAACCCGCGAACGACGAAGCCACGGGCGAGGAAGAGGGCGAAGAGAAGTCCTTCCGAGAGCGCGTCGAGGAGATCCGAGAGAAGCGCGCCGAGGAAGCCGAAGAGGGAGAAGGGCGTCCCGAGGGCGGCATGGAAGAGATGATGGGCGGTGGCGGCGGCCCCGGCGGTATGGGCGGCGGCAACCCGTTCGCACAGATGATGAGCGGCATGATGGGCGGCGGCGGCCCCGGCGGTCCGGGCGGCGCCGGCCCCGGCGGTCCGGGCGGTCGCGGCGGCCGCGAGGAGAGCGCCGGCAACGAGGAACTGACCCGCGAAGTCCGACAGCTCCGCGACGAGGTCCGTGACGCCACGCGACAGCTTCAGCGCATCGCCGACGCGCTCGAAGACGACTAAGCGCAACTCAGACGCGCCCGAGCGAGTTCGACTCCGCTTTTTGTGAACCAACGGCTCCGCGAGCGTCGTCTACGTATCGAACACGAAGAACAACCGACAGCGACCGGTTGGTCAGGCTTCGTCGAAGTGCTGGACGAGCACTTCGGCGACGGACTGGAAATTTTCCCCGGGAGCGATCATGTCCCGCTCCTGATTGTACACGACGACATCATCCGACGCCAGTCGGGGCACGTCGGAGTGGTACAGCATCATGTAGATATCCCGAACGTCTTCGGGATCAAGTTCGGTGATCTCGACATCGGCTTCGGCGACGGCCACCTCCTCCGCGGCATCGGGCAGGCTGATGCGGCCGTGCTGGCGGACGAGCCACAGCAGGCGCCTGCGCCGCTGGCTTGAGAGGTGTCCGAAGGCGCAACTCTTCGAGACCGCCGACCGACGGTTGCCGGTCCGCTCCTCGGTTTCGCCTCCGGGGTGGTCGTCGTTCATTGAGATATGATTCTTCGCTCAGAGGCATACGTATTGTGGTTCGTCCGCCCAGCACCGGCGAGTTGCTGACACACGAACGGGCCGTTAGCGACCGTTGTGCGGGACGTGCTCTGGCTCTCGGCGGCCGCGTTTCGGGGCAATGTTGTCAGTATACAAAGCAAAAAATACTTGTTCCGCACCTCCAGTTACGTCACTGGGGCAATACAGGACGTCCTCTCTCCTTGTCCGACTTGCCCCGGAATCCCCCACTCCCCCCACTTTCCGATGACTCTCGCAGACGAGCGCATTGACCGATTACACGAGTTGGCCAGAGCCGCGACCAAAGAGTGCAACGACGACCGGGCACGGTACTACGTCCGACTGGCAAAGCGGGTCGCAGAGCGGCAGCGACGGCCGTTTCCCACCGCGTTCGAGCGGTCGGTCTGTGGCGCCTGCGATGCATACCTTCGTCCGGGCAAAAACGCCCGGACGCGACTGCAGGACGGACACGTAGTCGTCACCTGCGACTGCGGGAACCAGTCGCGCTATCCGTACTGACACCCGCTGATCCGGGCTACCCGCCCTCGACCGAACGGCCGAAATCGGGGGTCTGAATACCCAAGAGTGAAAGTGGCTCGCTACATACGAGTGTCCACAATGTCTAACGAGTCGTTACAACAGAAAGCGCACGACCTAGACGTGACCGTCTGGGTCGGTAAGAGCGGCATCGAGTCGGTCGTCGACGAACTCGGCGACCAGCTCGACGACCGTGAGTTGGTGAAAGTCAAGTTCCTCCGGGCGGCCCGCGGCGGCACGTCGACGGAGGAACTGGCCGCAGACCTCGCTGATCGCGTCGGCGCCGATCTGCTCCGAACGCGCGGGCATACGGCGGTGCTGCACTGATGGGCGTCATCGCCGTCGCGCTCGAAAACGTCGGTATCGATGGCGTCGTCGGACAGACGATCGAATCTGCGGCGCTGTTTCTGATTGCTTTTGCCGTCGTGTACGTCCTCGGCAAGACCCTCATCATGCCGCTTGCCGGACGGACGTTCGATCGGCGGGGTCTCGACGACCACGCGAAGAAGCCGCTGTTGCGACTGGTCTGGGCTCTCGTGCTGTTCGCCGCTGTCGGCGTCGCCTTTGCGGCCGGCGGCTTCGGCAACATCCTCACGTCACTGGCGACGATCGCCGCCGCCGGTGCGCTGGCAATCGGGCTCGCCATGCAGAACATCATCAGCAACTTCGTCTCCGGCGTGTTCATCTACGCCGACAAGCCGTTCCGCATCGGCGACTGGATCGAGTGGAACGGCAACTCCGGCGTCGTCGAGGACATCAGCCTCCGGGTGACCCGCGTCCGGACGTTCGACAACGAACTGCTGACGGTGCCGAATTCGGACTTGACGAGCAACGTCGTCAAAAACCCTGTCGCCAAGGAGCAGCTCCGACTCAAGTTCGTCTTCGGAATCGGCTACGAGGACGACATCGAACAGGCCACCGACATCATCGTCGAGGAGGCCGAAGACCACCCCGACATCCTCGACGAGCCCGGGCCATCGGTCAGACTCACCGAGTTGGCTGACTCGTACGTTGGCCTGCAGTCGCGCATCTGGATCGACAACCCGAGCCGCGCCGACTACGTCAAGACCCGCGGCGAGTACATCACCAACGTCAAAGCGCGCTTCGACGAGGTCGGCATCGATATCCCCTACCCGCAGCGCGAACTCAGTGGCGGCGTCGAGATGGCCGAGCACGCAGAAATTCCCCAGTCGGCCGAGTAACTCGACGCGGTTCCCGTTTTGCGGTCTTTCTCGATATCGTCAGCAGTTACGCTGTTGAGCTTCGGCGTCTCCGACCGATAGCTGTCGCTCGTCGGCTGAGAATACGGTATGAATGGCGGACGCCAAGGGTTGCCCGGCGTTCCCGGCCGGGGAAACCCGGTTGCCTCCTCCGCCCCGCGACCCATCGAGCGACCATCGTCCGGCGGTCCGCTGCTCGCTTCCGCGCCTGACGGGGTGGCGCCGACGAACCGCGACGGGACGCCCCTGCGGGCGATCGCCGCGGACCGTGGCCCCCGATGGACGAGGTTTCCACGTCGGCTCCCGGGGCCCGGACGGGTCTGTCCGGACGCTCCCAGGTTTCGGCCCCCGCTAAAGACCATAGTGCGGGTTTCGAGCAGGGCCTAACTGCCCGGCCTAGTCCACCTCTACGTATCCGCCCGTATCTTAAGGACCTTTCGACTCGACGCCCGCACAATCGGGTCGCCCTCTCGTGATCGTGGCGTCTCCGACGGGAGCTGACGCAGTCGCCTGCACAGCGGCGTCGTGATGCTGCTTTAGTCGTGGCGCCGCTTCTAGAAGAGTTCGAGCGCACGGACGTACCAGACCGAACTGACGAGCGCGCCGATCGCGGTGACGACGAGCAGCCAGCGGTGGTAGGCAAGCCACGATGCGGTCCCGATCTGCTGGACGAGCTGTTCGGGGACCGAGACAGCCCACACCAGCGCGATCATCGTCGCGGCGATGCCGAAGACGAGCGTCGCGCCAGCCATGGTGACGGGGTCGGATCGTTCCTCACGGCCCGCAGCGAACGCGACGGTCGAGAGTAGCCCCAGTACTGCGAGCGCCCACGGCCCGACCACGCCCTGCGCGTAGTACGTCTGGAGTCCGGAGACCTCGCCGCCCGACAGCGCGAGAAACGGTGCGAACACGAGTACGACCGAGGCGAGACTGGCGACGATCCCGGCGGTCGGCGGCGTCCTGACAGCGGCCATACCCGCAGATGTGGCCCCATTGCGCATAAGGACGGCGTTCGATCACTGCACTGATACCCGATCGGAAAGCCCACAAAGGTCCGGGCCGAACCCGCGCCCATGGGACTCGGCTCCACCGCGAAGAAGGTCCAGAAGCTCGGCGATCTCGCCGAGAAGCTCTACGCGCAGCTCAAAGACGTCCGCGAGCGCGTCATCGCGCTCGAACAGTCCGTCGAGGAGTCAAACAAGCGCGTCTCGGCGCTTGAGACTGATTCGGAGAAACAACTCGTCTTGCTGAAAGCGATCGCCGAGGAGCAGGGCATCGACGCCGAGCAGGTGCTCGCCGACGCCGCCATCGACGAGGCCGAGCAGTCCGACGATACTGCCGGTTCCTCGGACGACGCCGCGGCGTCGTCGAGCGGAGATACCGAATCACAGCAGTCCGCGAGCGCATCCTCGCAGACCCAAAACGACGACTGAGACCGCTCTGCCGACCGCTCGTTCCCGATGGCGACAGTTCGGCTCGTAAGTCGGTGATCGCTATCCCGACCGCTTGCCGTGCTCTACTTTCAGACACCGGTCCTGAACGACCAGTTTCCCCGCCGATCTGGCCCGTTCGGCGGCCTCGTCGTCTTCGATACCGAGTTGCGTCCAGATCACGTCCACGTCGTCCCGGTCGATCGCCTGCTCGACGATGCCAGCAACTTCATCGCTGGGACGGAACACGTCGACCACGTCGACGGATTCTTCGACAGCCGCCAGCGAGTCGTATGACTGCCGCCCGAAGATTTCGTCGGCATAGGGGTTGACCGGGACGACCTCGTAGCCGTGTTCTCTGAGATAGCTCGGAATCTCGTGGGCGTCCTTCCCGGGCGTCGACGAGCAGCCGACGACCGCGACGACATCGGCTGCGAGCGCTGTTTCGATCGCTTCTTCGTCGGTTGACATACCTCATCGAAGGTGCTGCGAGAACAAAACGCTGGTGCGCACCGGCGCCTCAGGCAATCTTGAGCGTCGGGGCGTCGGCCTCGTCCTCGCCGACCTCGATGACGCCGTCGAACAGTTGCTTGAGTGTGTTCATCGTCTGGTCGTCGTGGGCGGTCGAGTCGATGACGTACAAGCCGAGCGCGTCGGCGCTCTGGACACGCCCGGTAAACACGTGCAGGAACCGGAAGACAGTCTGGAGATCGGAGTACATCAGCAGCGTCGATACCGAGTGCAACAGCACGCGATTCTGTGCCAGCCCGCGGCGCTCGTAGAACTCTTGGAGGAACTCCGAGAGTTTGATCCCGATCCCGGTCATGTCAACTGGGGAGGATGCGTACTTCAGCTGCGGGCTGTCTTCGACGTTGCTCACGCCACGCTGTTTGGTCACGCAGTCGACGACGCCGACGGGGAGTCCGTCGATGTCCTCGATTCGTTTTGCGTACTCGTCGAGGATCTTGTCTCCCCCGTCCTTCGTCGTGACGACGATCGAGCCCTGTTCCTGCTCGGTGCCGTGGGCGAGGATATCCAGCGCGAGACGGCGCTTGCCCGCCATCGGCGGCCCGGTGATCAGGAGGTTCGTACCGGGATCGAGTTCGGCGTCCGGAAGGACGTCGGCCAAGTCATACATATTATGCCCTCGTGTGCCGGAAACAACCGGGGGGCCGGCTGTCGTGTCGCGGAGAGTCCTGATGTTAACCTACAGTGACCGGCATATATTACTTTTGATTAGATAGAGGCTCCTCGCCGACATTTCGTGTAGCAATCAGATCGTGGTCCCGCCGACGACGGCGGCGCGCCCCACGACGAACGCCAGCACAGCGACAAACATTCCGTATTTCAGATACGTTTGCCCGATGGTCGGGTTATCGTAGCTCTTAGCAACTGCCAACAGCATCAACGCATCGGCCGGCACGACGACCGCTAGATAGGCCGCCCCGAACGTCTCTAACAGGTATGGGAGAGGACTTGCGACGATAGCAACGACCAGCAGCGCCGTGGCGATGTGCAGCGATCGACGCTCTCCGATGGCGATCGGTAACGTGTTCAGGCCTTCCTCCCGATCGCCTGCGATGTCTTCGACGTCTTTGATGATCTCGCGGGTCAGCGTCGACAGCGCAGCCAGCGCGAACAACACCGCCGAGGGACCGATGTTCCCGACCGCGGCGCCGCCGAACAGAAACGCGCTCCCGCCGAGATACGCGACGACTGCGTTTCCGACGCCGGGCAGTCCCTTGAACAGCTTCGTGTATGCGATCAGCGCAAGGAGATTGATCGCCGCGATCGCCAGTGCGAGCCGTGGGAGCAACAGCGCAAGCACGATCGCGCCCACGAACAGCGCACCGCTGTACCAGAGTGCCCCGGTGGGGGTCACTGCACCGCGCGGAATCGGTCGATCGGGCTGGTTGATTCGGTCGATCTCTCGATCGAAGTAGTCGTTGATCGCGTTGCCCGCTCCCGTCGCCAGCACTGTCGCCATAATTGCCGCCCCGGCGTCGACCGACTGCTCGGCGACGCCGCCGGCCACGAACGCGCCGACGAACGTCAACACTCCCGCCGCGATGGCGTTTCCCGGCCGCGCCAGCTCGGCGTAGCCCCGTATCCGGGCTCCGACATTCATACGCCCTACTGTCCTACCGCCCCCGAATAAATCGCCCGGTCCCCGTACAGGGAAATCAGTGGGTTTAAATTCGTCTCGGCCGGACTGGTGGATGTCGGGCGCTTAGCTCAGTTTGGACAGAGTACTTGGCTTCGGACCAAGCTGTCGCGGGTTCAAATCCTGCAGCGCCCATTCGTTTTCCGAACGGATCACATTCGCAAGACGGCGGTACATCGTTTATAAACGAGCCGCCGATCGCGCATTTGATTTCGTTCGATTATCGAACGGGGGTCCCTGCTGTCCTGCGATTCGCCAGGATTTACTGGACAGTCCAGGGACATAAACCTCGGTTCTGACCGTTTTCATAGGACACAATTCAATGCAGGTCTGGAATAAACATCACAAAGATGTCTATTCTCCAAGATAGTGATAATGCCGCCAGAAGGGACAGAGCGGATCGTTTCAGATAACGTTAGCAGCTCTTGTCTTTAGGAAAATCCGACCACTGTCGGTGATTTCGACCGTTTTGCTTCTCCCATTCTTTCTGGTCCGCACGAAGCCCGCGGATTCTAGGCTATTGATATGGCGTGCGATTGTACTCTTCGACTTATCAAGCTCATCTGCTATTTCACTTATTGATAAAACTGTATCCAAGTCGTGGAGGTCGGCGAGAAGGGTCGCTTCAGCGTCCGAAACTTCCCCGCGGAGATTCAAGCGTGGTAACCGTCGGACACTGCTATCTATATCGCCTACTTGGAGCACTGTGTCGATATTTTCACCACTAGTGAATGTCGCGACTGTTAGTGGCAACAGTAATTCCCGCGCACCACCACCCAAAATAACGATGGTTTCACCTTCCGATGCTTGGATGAGATCAGCACAGTATAACGTTGTCTCGACAAAATCTGTGTACGGTAGATGCTCTGTTTCTAAGTCTAGGTCCGGGACTACTTGCGTCAGGACATTTTGAACTTCCTGAAAAGCATCCTCTCCTCGATCGGAACTGCTTGCGGGTTGCAGTAATACGACTTGATCTCCTGTCTCTATACCTTCACTCAAAACTGGTCTGACTACGCGTCGACTATCGAATCCCAATGGAGCGAGGTATGTGCGCATATCGATAGCATCTGCTCGAAGCATCGTTACTGTTCCGGAATAGTGCAACAGTGCGCACTATATTCGAACAGGAGCGACGAGAAGGGTCCAGAAATCACTGGCACATCCGATGTCTTGGTTTAGTTCGCGATCTACCGTATCGCATTATCGCAACTCACGTCTAACTGTTTCATCGCCGATAATTATATGATGATTCGACAGAGAGTGTGAAGTGTTCGCTCATCTCGCCGACGGGGCGAGTAGAGGCATCTATGGAATTATAACCTTCCCGACAGTTTTATGTGGGTTCCGCTCTGACTGCTATGCGTTCGCACCCTACGTTCACGGTCTGAGAAGGCCGAGAACGACGTAGCGATAGCTACGGTCAATGGGTGCGTTCAGACGGCGTCCATCCCACACCGACGCCGAAACCAACTCCCAAGCGATCACCAGAACGATGCACGATCCACCCGACTCAGAGACGCCAGCATTAGCGGACTTCATCGGAACACGAGATTCGTTTCTCGTGATTCGGGATCCGCAACTAGCAAAGACTGGTTCCCAAGCACGTGCGCAACTCAGATCGTTGCCGTTCCTCGCCAAATTCGGCCTCGATAGAGTCTCGCATCCCGAAATATACGACAACGGGTTGCGACTCGTCGAGTACGAACTGTTTCCGAACGAGAATCTCCGAGAGAATGGGGTGGATGGTGTCGAGTTTCCACTAGTTCACTACGTCAGCCAAGAGATGCTGACGGGAGAACTACGGGACGAAGACAGTACGTTCGACGATCAAGACGTTATTCGGCGGCTGCTGCGGAAGCGCCCGGAAGGTCTGCCATATGTGCTCGTCACTGATACGAGTACACCGAAGATGCCCCGTCATACGAAGAAACCGGGGAAGTCGTTCATCGACGAGTTCGAGTGCACGGTCACCGATTACAAAGGACTGCTGAAGCGGTACATACAGTACAACCTCGACTCGGATCTACCGCTATCAACAACGCAGAATCTGTTCTTCCATCAGATTTCTGCGCATCACAAACAGGAGGGTCTCGAGGCAGGCTCGATTCCGGTACTCTTCGATTACACGCAGATTCCGGCTGACAGTCCCGCCTGGGCACCCCTCTACTACCTCATTCGAGAGGACGTAGACCGTGTACTGGAAGATTACTCCGAGCGCATCAGAGAGGCGCTCCGTTCGTGGACTGAGCGCGGGCCCACGCAGAAAGTCGCGAACAGCATGCTCGACATGCTCGAACGTGTAGAATTCGAGGAAGATCGATTAGACAGTTATCGTTATCGCCACCAGGAGGACATATGAGCACAACATACACACCGGCGACCAACAAGCCGGACAAACTACTCACCGGGTTCATCTCGGTGCGAGCACCGGAGCTAAAACACATCTACGGCTCACTTCAGGGGACCACCAGTGTCTCGGAAGTCACGAGCAAATTCGGTCGACCAGCCACCGGCGGTGAGGTGAAAACCGATCACGTCGAAGGGTCACTTCGTTTCCTGAATGCGGTCGATCTCGTCGAGAGTCCGACCGGAGACATCAAAGATACGGTCGAACCCATTAACGAGCGGCACTTCGAGGGCCTCCCTTTCGAAGCACAGTTGCTATACCACTGCAATCAGCAGGACGGTCGTCAGTCCCACTTTGGGGATGTTCACCGTGCCCTGTTGAGTGAGGGGAGCCGAACGGTGAACGCTGGCCGAGACAACCTTCGAACCATCCTGAAGCGCGAGACTGACTACGATTTCAGTTGGACCGACGAGAAGATCGACATGTGGGTGACGTTGTGCGAGCAACTGGGTCTCGTGTCGGAGACCGAGGACGGTCTCGTGCTGAGCCCCTGTCGGGCAATGATGTACGACGCGCTCGTACTCGCCCCAACTAGTTCGGGAGAGGACGCAGGCTACGACGGAGAGACAGTTGAAAACGGTGAATTCCGACGCGCACTCAACTGGATCAACGACAACTTGTTCACCGTCTACAAGGCACGAACTGGAACGCCGCGGCTTCACCCTGCAATCGCTGACGTCCTCCGTAACATGGAGGAAGATGGGGTCTTGTCCCTGTCTGCACCCGGCGACGCGCAGAACCAGGTAGAAGTGCCACCAGCAGACCTCGACGATGACGTCCGCGGAAACAGACGAAGCGTGACGCACGTTTCGATTCATTCTCGACCGGACGAAACGGCGTATCAGTACCCTCTCGACCAACTTCTCACTCACCAATGAGCCAACAAATCAAAGATTCACCGGCCAGCGGAGAGATGCCCCAATACTGGGACGACGAGGAAGTCGACCACTTCATCACGTCGGAAGCCCATACGAAGAAGAAGACGCCCGAACAGTTCCGAGAGACCCACGTCGACATCGATCGGATTTACGCAGACACGCTGACCCCACTCGGTATCTCGGGCGACTTCGTTACCCAAGAGAACGTACTCGACGCGATTACTGCGTCGAATATCGACGACCCGAACCGTATTTTCATCCTCCGTGGTGAACCCGGATCGGGTAAAAGCCAGCTCTGTGAGTGGACAAAGTATCAGATCAATGGTTACGGCGAGGATGACGATGGCGTCGAAGATTACGTCGCCTTGCACGTCTCCCGTAGCCAGACCCGAATGGATCAGATCATCGACGTCCTCACTGAACCACTCGACGTCGATACTGATGTCAGAAACATCGACGATCTCGACCCCGCCGATGCGGCGAGCGCCATCGTCGAGTATATGCGCGGTATCTGGTCGACCGAACACTTTTCAGACCAAGAAATACAGGAACTGACCGAGAGCAGAGGCGATAATAGCGACCTGCGAGAAATCTTTGCCAAGAACATCAGGGAGTATCAGGAAGCTCTCGAGTCTCGTGACGAGAATCCCGACTTCAATCTGCTAACCCGCGCAGATTTCCGCACTCTACGCCTACAACTGAGCTTCAGTACGAAGCTCACGGAGAACAAAGACGTTCTGTACTCTGTCTTGAAGAACGAGGCTCACGAATACCTTTCCCGCAATCTCGTGGGCGACTTCAAGGAACAGCTACAGCAATACTCGGAGATGTATCAAGAGCGCGGTATCCGGCCGGTACTCATCTGTGAGGACCTCACGACGTTCAGCGTCCTGAAAGAGCAACTACTAGACCACATCTTCGAACTTAGTAGTAGCAGCTACGACATCGTCCTCGGTTGGACGATCGGCTGGGAGCAGGACAACATCGACGACGCCCTCGCTCGCGAAGACGCAGCGACGTACATGCAAGGCCGATCCGAGGGGTACCTAACGATGACCGACGAGAACGGCGAGGCGTACTTCCTCGACGACGATGCTTCGGTAGCCCTCGCCCGATCGTATCTAGGTGCCATCGAACGGAATTCTGATGCGGCAGATGCGCCTCAGGACGTTGCAGAAGCTTTCGACGGTTTATACCCGTTTAACGAGCGCTTCATACACGTCGCTTATCGACAGCTAAACGACGAGGGAAGCAACCGGAAGACGCCGCGACTGTTGCTTCTTCGAGTGGTAAAGCACTGTCTCAAGTCGACGTGGGCACCTTACGAAGCGATGAAGTCGAACTCGTTCGTCGACACGCCGACCTTCGAGATCGACATGAAATACGACCAAATCTACCAAGACGTCAGCCGCTGGTACGGAGTTCCTGTCGAGGACGGCGTCGGGGTCAAGGTCGGCATCTTCGAAACGTTCGGTATCGAACTACCGGACGACGACACTGCCGCTGTGAAAGGCGATTACGTCGTGTTCGACAAGGGCAAGGGGAGTGCGGTACTCGATAAGATCAAGAACCCGCCGGTACCGGATCACGAGGTCGATACCGAGGACGACGGAGACGATACAGAAAGCAACTCTTCTGAGGTCGAAGACGGCGAAGAAGCAGCAGACGACGAGGATCCAGAAGACGAGCAGGTTGAGGTCATCGACGAACCAGAACTGAGCGAGGAAGAACGCGAGCGACAGCGCAAATTCCAGGAGTTCCAGGACTGGGTCACGAGCGGCGAAGAGTATCCCAGTTCGGACACGCTCCACGACGGCGCAGTCGCCGTTCTCGAACGGTGGCACAACCCTACGCGCCTGAGTAATCCGAACTCCTCGACGCGGTCGGTCGGTGGGATCTACTACGCTCGCGGCGACAGTATTCCGGTCTCCATTCAAGGGGACCAACAACGCCAAGCTAGCGTCGACATCGAACTCGAATGGGGCGCAGAACACGCCGATCTCTACACACCGATGCTGGAGTACGGACTGTTCGATATGTTCGACCCGACGACGACGAACTTCGATCAGCTCCGTGCGTGGGCAGACACTAACGTCGCCCAGTTCCAGCATGAAATGCGCGAAGAGATCGAGGACTGTCTTCCCGAGGAACTCACGATAGAGAAAACGCTGGTCCTCGCACAGTTCTTCCTTATCAACGCTGCCCGTGGAGTTGAGGTCGACGACGATCAGATCCCCACAGAAATCGTCTTCGAGGAGTACGACAGCAATCAGTCGTACGGTAAACCGATCGTCGAAAACTTCGATCGAGATAGCGCGTTTGGACAGGCGTTCACCGACCTCACCGTGTCGTCGGGGGATATTAGTGACCTCATCGAGGGGTTCTTCCTCCTCAAATCGAACGTCGTAGACTACGAGCGCCTGTCTGAAGCACGTAGGGAGGTTGCCGAAGACCTCGAGGCACACGTCGACGCTGCGATGGTCATCGATACCGACGAACTCGCTGACGCGTACAAGGTCGGAACGACGCGAAATAACGCCAATACCAAGGTATCGAGTCTTTTCGATCGGATTTCGGATTACGCAGCAGAACTCCAGCGGCTCACGGTCGACGACGACGCATCACACATCCAGGACGCGCTTGAACCCGTTGAACGGTGGTACGACAGCGGCCATACGGTCGACCAGCTCGCAGAGTGGTTCGAGACGTTGTATCAGTGCGCAGGTGCGATGGACGTTCCGATCAAGTCGAGTTACGAGGACGCCTACGAACTGCTCACCGAATCGCCGGAGGAAGTGAAGCTCACGGCCTTCCGTGATGACGTCGAGCAGTTCCGTAACATGGGTGACGCAACCGGTGTGACGTTCATCGCTCGACTTCACGACTTCGCCCGGAGCCAAGACGAACAAGCAGCGTGGGAGATATACGAGGCGTTCGACTCGCTGATCAGCGATCTCCAAGACCAGGAACACGCTACCGGGGCCGATCTCGAACATCGCATCAAGCAACTCAGCGAGTACAGTAACTACGAGCAGAAGCGCCAGTCGATCGTCTCTCTGACGGAGGATCTGTAAAATGAGCGAATCGAAATCACTACCGACGGCCGTTGACGCTCTCGAAGACAAGGCTCGAGAACACAAGCAGGCACAGAACACGCAGTATCACGTCTCGGTCGCGCGGCACAACATCAGCGAGGTGAACGACGAACTCGACGACCTCGCCGAGCGCCTTCGAGACCTGAAATACTACAAGAAAGTGCTTGAGGAGGCCTTCGACGGTTCCGCGCCATCGATGACCAGTAGTGCGGTTCAGGTGGCAGAGAAAGCGGTCGAGGTGACTCAAGAGGATCTACTCGAGAACGTCCAGAGCGACGATATGGGCGAGGGAGACGCGGAACTCGACGATCTTGGCGCAGACGGTCAGAGCGACCTCGAAGTCCAGCTGACACCGGACGTCGAGACCCATATCGAGCAGATTCGCTCGGCGAAGAAGCAGGTAAAGAACGTCACCGAGACCATTGAGAGTCAACTCGACAGCAAGCGCAACGATTGGAGTACAAAGGTCGCGGCAGCGGAAGAACTCCAGAAGATCCTCGGTGGGCAGGACTCGGACTTCGCGCGTACACTCAACCACATGCACACGTTGCTGACGCGGGAGTTGATGGACTCGAGCGGAAGCGCCACGAGCTTCGTATCAAAGTGGGATAACGCCACCAGCGACTGGGAGAAACATCAATCGCTCCAGAGCTTCGACGACTTTCAAGAGAAACACGACCTCTCAGACTCCACGATCGAGGACGTAAAGACGCTCAGTAAGTCCCAACAGCTTACGTTGGCTGATGTCTCGCTCGACTCGCTCGAGGAGATGAAACGCGTGGATGAACTGGAATCGGCGGTGGAGCTTAACCTGTAACGATGAAGGACCCCGTCGCCAGCGCGGAACAAATGCAAGCCGCATACCACGACTACTTTATCGGTCGTGGTGGACGGGCTGCGCGTAGCGTCGCTAATCGCCTGGCGGACGGCGAGGACGACATCACGGGGATGCGCGGCCCCTACCTTCAGGCACTCGACATCCCGAACTGGAGCGGCCGTTCGTGGGACGCGTTCGCCAGGTCGGCACGTCTCGAGCCGCATATCCGCCGGGCTTTCTCGAAGATCGGCTTCGAACGACTCTACGACTTCCAGGAGCGTAGTATCGAGGCCATTCTTGAGGGAGATGATACTGTCATTACTGCCGCGACGGGACGAGGAAAAACTGAAGCGTGGCTCATTCCCATCCTCAACCGCATCCTCGAAGACAAACGGCATGGTGACGGGGGTGACGATACGAGCGTCAAGGCCACGCTCATCTATCCGACGAAGGCGCTCGCACAGGACCAGTTGAAGCGCCTCCTCCAGTACCTCTACCTCATCAATAACCACCTACGGTCGGAACAACAGATTACCGTCGGTATTTACGACGGTGATACCCCGCGGAATGTCGGCGAATCAGGCTCCGAAGGGTACCTCAATGCGACCTTCCGTCACTTCGAGTGCCCTGGGTACAATGACGAACTCGACAAATGCCAAGACTGCGGTGGTGGTGTTCGGATCCGAAACACCGGCGCTCGGTTCAAACTCATCCCAGAGAAAGCGCACTGTGAAGACGATGATCCGCACGACGTTCCGCTCGATTTCCTGCGGCTAACGAAGAACGACATCCTCGAGAACGGTGTTGACATCCTGCTCACCAACCCGGACACGATCAACTACCGACTCATCAACACTAACGCCGAAGACGAACACGAGCGGTTCGTCTACGAACCCGAGTTCCTCGTCTTCGACGAGGTCCACACCTACGACGGCCTGTTCGGGAGCTACACGTCGACGCTGATGAAGCGAATCCAGTCGCTCCGCGAGGAACGCGGCCTCGACGACTTACAACTCGTCGCGAGCAGTGCGACCGTCGAGAACGACGTCGAGTTGTTCCAGAAGGTTAGCGGTGCCGTCGACGTCAAACAGGTGAGTGAGTCACCACGCAACCTCGATGGGGACGCTCCGGACGAGATTCCGGAAGAGCTAACGTCGAACAGTCTGTCCGTCGACCGCATTCTGCGTGCGACGGCCGCGCCGGACGACGTTGTTCCGGGCCTCGATGCGTTCGACTACACGCTGGAGGATGCATCGAGTTACGACCGTGACCGTCGGGAGACGCTAGTGAGTGACGCTCTCTTCGACCATCTCACCGAGGTCGAGGATGACCTCGGCGCACAGGTCGTTCGCTACGTCCACCAGTTGCTGTACGACGAGCCGCTCACACGGTCCCAGCTACACGACGAGTTAGCGACGACGCTGAATCTCGACACCGATGAAGCATCGAAACTGGTGTCGAACGTCCGGACCCTCGGTGAGTTTTCCGGTATGCTGGAGAACCGAAGTCACGTGTTCTCTTGGCCGATCGACGGCTTCTATACGTGTCCATCGTGTGACGCAACGTACCGCTCCCCACAGGACGACTGTAACGAGTGTGGATTCGACTTCGTCACGCGCTCTACCTACTGCCGACACTGTAGCGACGAACACCTTGTCGGATGGTACTGTCCAGGCTGCGACCAACTAGAGCCGTACACGCCGACCGAACACGGGACGATCGACCAAGACGAGGAACACGTCTGCCGCCGATGTGAGGAAGCGCGCGACGATGTCGTCCAGATGGTTCGTACGACGTTCCAGCCGTTCCTCGAGTGCCTCGACTGTGGACACCGAACCGAGCGAACGACGACCCGTGACTGTCCCGAGTGTGGTTCCAAGACCGTCAGGACCGACGATGAGACGTTCACCTGCGTTAATCCGAAGTGTGAGTCGGCTCACGAGATTGAACGAGTCTGCGACAGCTGTGACGGGACCGACTTCGGACTAGCTACTGTTGCGAGTCGGTTCGATTGTCCAGAATGTGGCGCAACTTACGAAGACCCCGAGCAGGCCCCTGACCAGTGTGTCGACTGTGGTTCCTCACTCACCTCGACGAGGTTTCTTCCCTGGGTCTGTGGGAGCGACGATTGTAGTCGGGTCCTCTTCGATGATTCCCCCAATCAATGCGACTGTGGCTCATCGTCGTTCGTAAAGCGCGGACTCTTCGAGATTCACGACGACCAACACTGTCGTTCGTGTGAGACGGCATTCCTCGGCGACGAGGGTTGCAACTGTGACGATCCGGACATCCATCCGCGGACCGGTCACCATCAGGCCTACAAGACGATCGACACCAGGGGGTGGATTCACACGATGAGTTCGCAGCCGTCGGCTGTCCCGTGCCCGCATCCGTATGCCCGGTACGAGATTGACCGCCGGTTCGACGAACTGATGCGAGGTCCGAGCAACCTCGCGGTGACCACCTCGCAGTACATGTTGCGCCGCGTCGCCGACAAGGAGGGCCAACAGGCGGCGAAGCTCCTGTCGTTCGCTGACTCTCATCGTGACATGAAGGAGCTCAGTCGTGACTTCTCGGAACCAGAGGTCGAGACCCTTCTTGATCAACTGTTAATCGAAAGTGCATCGTCCCGAAATGACGGGAACGACTGGACACCGTTTAATCAAGTCCTCGAGGACGCGGCGAACATCGTCGGCGAGGTAAACGATGCACTGGAACCGCCGCGAGTCACAAGGAGTGTCGAGTTTGACCTGAAGTCACGATTGAAAGATCAGCCCCGAAAGCGCTGGGACGACGATGACGCGCTTCGGGATCGACTCACCCGACGCGCACTCGAACACACCTACAGCCAGCGTTTGGGCGAGCGGGATGGCTCCCTCACCGAAGAAGGACTGCTCGATGTCCGCTTTGGCCCAGGTCTCGACGAACTCGATGGTGATGAGCGCGCTATCGTCCGCGAACTCGCCGACGAGGGCAATGACTATCGTGTCGCAAACTTCGACCATCCGAGTCCCGACAGGCCCGCCGAAGCAGTCGTCGACAAACTGGTCGACCGAAATATCCTCTCCTACGGACACTCTGATGACTACGTCTCGTTCGATCCGTCGGCGCTCGCTGTTACGGTTGCGGGCGACGGTGATGGTATTCGGTTCGACCCTGATACTGAGCGGTACTACACGACGCTCCAGCACCAGTTTGGTCTGGATACGCAGTCCACTGTTCAGTCCGGAACGTCGCTCGCCGAACGTGCCTCGACCTCCCATCCCCGGTTCACACAGCGTGCCCACCGTGCCGAATACTCAGAGACGCGGATTCTCATCTCTGAGGAGTATCTCGGGGCGACGAATAAGCGCAAGCGTCGGGAGTTAGAGTACCTCTTCCGCGAGGAGAACTACCCCCACCACCTCTCTTCGGGACCGACGATGGAACTCGGGGTCGACATCGGCAACCTCGACGCACTCCTGCTGTATGGGACGCCGCCGAACATGAACGCGTACCTCCAGCGGGTCGGGCGTGCAGGGCGTAGCTCCCATTCTTCGATGGTCCACTCGGTCAGTCAGCGCAACCCGATCGACTACTACTACTACGACCACCCGGACGAACTCATCGACACCGACCCGACTCCAGTACCGCTCAACGAACACAACGAGGAAGTCCTACGCGTTTCGCTGTCATGGGGAATCTTCGACTACGTGGCGGCTAACTTCACTATTCCGTGGGACGTCAGTCGACACGGTCGCGCGCGGTCGATCGATGGTGGAGATACCTATCACCGTCGGAGCATGCTCGACGAGAGCGAACGTGACGATGCCAGTAAACTGACCCACGTGATGTCCCTCGGTGCCGACACGCTGTCGCTCGGTAGCGACGACTCAAAACTCGACGTACTCGGCGAAGTCGTCGACGACTATGAACGAGACATCGCCGACTACCTTGAATCTCTCCTCGACTACCGCTACTGCGAAGAATGTGAGCGACGGTATGCTACTGACGACGACCGCGAAACGTGTACCGACAGTGACTGTGAGGGAGAAATCCTGCACGCTCAGAGCGAGTTCGGCCACCTTGTCGACGACGTTCTCGCGAACTTTGACGAGCGCTACATCACTGGATACCGCGAGTACAAACAGGGGCTGGAAAGTGAGTTGTCCGACCTGAAACGACGTAACTCTCGGTTGCGTCGTGACCAGCAGCGGGCCGGGTCAGACGAACGGGCACGCATCATGCGCGAACGCCGGGGCCTCAAGGACCGCATCGAGGTTCTCGAGGACTACCTCTCTGATCTGGGCGGCGCGAGCTACTTCGACTTCCTCAGAGAGTCCCGTGAAAGCAAATACGACTTCTCGATGCGGAGCGTCGCCACGACGGCCGGTCTGTCTCTGGTTGACGAAGGGTACAACCGCCGGAACGTCGGCGATCAGGGGAGCGGCCGTGCGATGCAGATGGCGCTCTCAGAACTCCACCCCGGTGCCGCCTACCTTGACGGCGGGGAGACGTACACCGTCTCGCGCGTCCGACTCGACGACAAGGCTAGCTCGGACCTCCGGGATACCGTGAGCGAAGCCGTCGACGGAGATCACCTGGCCGAGGAACTCGTCTGCCCGGCGTGCCACACCTCGCACGACCTCGACGCTGACGGGTGTGATTGCGATAACGATGTACCGCTCAAGCGACGCCGACTGGCGGTACTCGATTCGGTCGATGCCTACCACGACAACCTCAAACTGACCGCAGAAGGTGACGAAGCGCGCTACCTCCACGACGAACCGAACAAACCGATCCAGAACACGTACGCCGAGCGGGAGACGTCGATACTCGAGTTCGACTCTGAACGGACGTTCGAACTCCAGGATGCCGATGGCGATCCTCTCGGGACGATCGAGTACGGCGATTACTCGGTCCTGCTGCATACGAAGAGCTACAAGACGAAGTACAAGTCCGGTGAGGTCGATCCGAGGCCGACAGCCTTCGAGGTATGCGGTGAAGAGAACTGTCCAGGCGTCATCTATCGTGACGATGACGACGAGCGTCGGTGCAGCGCCGACCCTGACCACTTCCCTAACGGCCGCGGTGCTGACTCCGAGTTCATTCGCCTTGGATACCAGTACGACACTCAGGGTGTCCGAGTTGACCTCAACGACCGCGACCTGTCGCACACGTTGGCTCACGGCCTCCGAGTCGCGCTGCAATACCTCGGCGGCGTCAACATTCGTGACCTCGCCGAATATGTCGGCGAGGATCACGTAGACGTCTTCGAGTCTCAAGAGGGCGGGTCCGACGTCGCGCGACTCCTCTTCGAACGGACGGACGGAGAGTTCCGGGCGTTCCACCGTGCAGTCGGGCTTATGCGCGATCAGTTCGACTGTGACTGCGAGAACGGGTGTCCGTCCTGTCTCTACCAATACGGCTGTGACGTCAGGAACGACCAGCGGTCGTTCGACCGAGAACGTCTTCGAGACATCCTCGCCAACGGTAGCGTGATCATTCAGCCGATCACGAACCACGAAATCGACGAACAGCTCACCGACTGACCAACATCCCACACAAATTGCCACCGATGGATTTCGACCCACTCGAACTCGCGAACTCGATGCGCGAATCGTACGCTGAACACTACGCCGGCTCCCAACCACAGCGAGCCGTCAAGAACCTCGTCTCGCGGTACCACGACGGGTCTGGCGAGTCACTGGAGGAGGACCTTCCTGAGTTCATCCGGACGAAAGGCCCCTTCCTCCAGGTGCTGGACCTTCCACGGATGAGCGACACCTCTTGGGAGACGTTCGCCAGTAACCAGGGCCTCCACGACGATGTCACCGAAACGTTCTCTGAGGCCGGGTTCCGATCCCTGTATGAATTTCAGGAGTCAGCGGTCGAATCGGTTCTCGAGGACCACCACACGCTCCTGACCGCAAGTACGGGTCGGGGAAAGACCGAGGGATGGCTCATCCCTATCCTTCAGTTCATTACTGAGGCAAAAGCGGGTCAGCACGGCGACCATCCACCAGACAGCGTCAAGTGCGTCCTCACATACCCGACAAAAGCACTCGCACAGGACCAGTTGAAGCGATTGATCGACTACCTCTTCACGCTCAATCGAGATCGGTCGTCGGACGAGCAAGTGACCGTTGGTATCTACGACGGTGACACTAAGCGTCGCGACCCCGACGAACTCGCGTACCTCCAGACCACGTTCCAATACTTCGACTGCCCGTGCGACGAGTGTGATTCGTCGCTGACGGTTAGGCAGCGTGACGACGACTCGTTCGTCGTCGAACCGATGGTGGAACACGAGGACGACCTCACGTTCGATTTCATCAAGGTCACTCGTGACGCCATCGTCGAATCGCCAGCGGACATCCTGTTGACGAACCCAGACACGATCAACTACAGGCTCTTCAACGTCAACGGTGACGAGGAACAGCAGCGCTTCGTCGCCGAGCCGAAATACTTCGTGTTCGATGAGATCCACGAGTATTCCGAACTCTTCGGTTCGTTCACGTCGACGCTCATGCGCCGGTATATTCGAGAGCGGCAGGAACTCAACGGGTACGAGAGTGAGGCAGACGACGATCTCACCATCGTCGGTGCGTCGGCGACCGTGGAGAACAAACGGACGGTCTTCCAGCGCATCAATCCGTTCGTCGACCCTGACATCGAAGTTGTCGAAGAAGACGAGCGTACCCTCGACGCACCGTTCCCCGTCGACATCCCCGACGAATTTGTTTCGGCAGAAATGAGCGAAGAGGAGTTACGTGCCGGGGACACCGATGCCGCGAGGCAAGCACTTGACGCCGCTGCCGTAAAGGATGGTAGTGAGGACGTTGATGATGCGCTCTACGAACATTTAGTCGAGGACGAAGGTGGGCCCCTTGAGTTCGTCCGCGGGATCTACGCGGCGCTCCGTGAGACCCCACTTCGGCCAGTCGGTCTTCGGGGCCGCCTGATCGACGAGGCTGGGCTTTCTGAGTCCCAGGCGGAGACAGTCGTAGCGAACTTCATGACTATCGGCGAGGTGTCGGGCATTCTCGAGCGCCGCGCCCACTTGTTCAGCTGGCCGCTCGACGGTTACTACACGTGTATTAACTGTGGGACAGTCTACGACACCCCGCAGTCGTCCTGTACTGAGTGCGGCCACCACTTCGTGACGAAACTCTCGTTGTGTAACGAGTGTGGTGAAGAGTCGCTTGAATCGTGGTTCTGTCCAAACTGTGAGCGCCTCGCACCTCATACCGTCACGTCGGAAGAAGGCCGTTTCGAGTATTTCCAACGGAGAGAATGTCAGTGTGAGACCATCGACGGCGAAACACCGGAGATGGTTCGAGTTTACTGGCGACCGTACTACGAGTGTACGGACTGTGGCGAGCGTCAGAAGATTGACCATCAGCATGACTGTCCCGACTGCGACGCCTCGATGGTCCTCGACGATTCGATGGAGAAGCACGTTTGCACCAACCCAGACTGTGACGGCGAACTCACGGTCGAGGAAGCACGGGAACCCGAATGTCATTCCTGCCGTTCCACTGCGTTAGAGCCGCTTGCAGACGAAGATGTTCAGTATTGCACCGAGTGTGGAGAAGTCTATGAAGATCCGGAGGGTCAGGAGTGCACTACGGACGACTGTGACGGCGAACTCACGCCCAAACGGTTCCTCGGATGGACGTGCAGCGACCCCGGGTGCGACGAAGTGTATTTCGGTAATCCACCCGCGTCGTGCAGTTGCAATAAACGGAAACTCGTTCGATCCGCGCTGTTCGACATCAACATGGTCGACGAGTGTCAGTCCTGCGGGCACGAGTTCCTTCCTAACGGTCCACACAACTGCAACTGCGACGATCCCGAGATTAGCCGCCGGGCGAAGGGCTACGGGAACTTTCGGATGGTAGACGATAACGGACGAATCAGGGAAGCGAGTAACTTCTCCGGCGGACTGCCGTGTTACCACGAAGATCGGCGAGAAACCTACGCGAAGAACCGGCGATACGACTCGATGCTCCGTGGTCCGGCCAATGCTGCTGTGACGAGCGGGCGCTATTTGTTGCGTTCACTGGCAGATCGCGACGATCCCAGTACCTTCGGAGAATCGAAGATGCTCTCGTTCGCGGACAGCCAGTCCGACATGAAGGAACTCGAGCGGAACTTCCGCGAACCCGAAGAGTCGTTCTTCTTCGACCAGTTGTTCGTAGATAGCGTCAGCTCGGAGGCCGACGAATCGGGTTGGGCAACACTGTCCGACGTCGTGGAGTGCGGAGTAGACGATGCACACCAGTACGAAGGGCAATTAGTCGGTAAGGACGGTAACGCCCCGCAGATGTACGAACATCTGACCGGCTACGACCAGTCGGTCGACGAATACCTGACAGAAGAATTGCTATCTCGCGTCTTTGAAGGTAAGTACAGTCAGCGTTACCGCAGTAGCCAGCTTAGCGACGAGGGGCTGGTCGACGTTCGGCTGGACGCCGGACTTGACGAGCTCAGCGAGGGCGAGCGTGAGTTACTCGTAGAGGCAATCGGTCAGAACCACCATTATGAGCCGAATCTGGTGGACGAGCTCGAGAACGGACACGACCATCTCGACTCCCTCGTCGATCGCGGTATTCTACGTCGCATCGAAGAGGAGGGGAGTCGGTTCGTCATGGTCGACGAAGATGCGGTCGAATGTGCGGTCGTCGACAACGTGACGCCGACGAACTACAGTCCGAGCCAAGAGGAATACGCGACCTCGCTCGAAGTCACTCTAGGGCTCGCACCGGATGATGTCATCGAGTTCGGAACGACGATAGAGGACCGGTCGGAGTTCTCTCACTCCCACTACTCCCTGACTGCTCAACAGGTTTCGACGTCCGACCCGATGATGTTGCTCGCGCGGGCATACTACGGTGAGACCGATCGCGACGAGCGGCGAAAACTGGAGTACCAGTTCCGACAGGGGCGGTATCCACACTTCCTCTCGTCCGGGCCGGCGATGGAGTTAGGTGTCGACATCGGCGACCTCAACACGCTCCTCCTGTACGGGACCCCGCCGAACGCCAACTCGTACCTTCAGCGAATCGGACGTGCGGGTCGGGCTTCGGGCAATTCCCTCATTCACTCGGTCAGCCAGCGGAACCCCATCGATTACTACTACCACGAACACCCAGAGGAACTCATCGCGGCCGACCCCCAGCAGGTTCCGCTCAACGAGGTGAACCACGAAGTGCTCCACCAGTCGCTTTCGTGGGCCGTCCTCGACTGGGCTGCGACGACCCGATGGGTCCCATGGCGCCGCGAACAGAGCGGTCTCGAAGACCTCATCGTCTGTGGCAACGAGCCAGTACCGCGAACGGAGCCCCGACCGAACGACGTGATGACGTTCACCGGGGTGCTTTCGTCCACGAACTTCCAAGTCCAGAGTTGGAACGATGATGCTCCGCTCGAAGCACTTCGAAGACTCCTCGACGAGAACCGGGATGAAATCGAGCGGTGGTTGGAGGACCTCCTGTCGTTCAGCGTTTGTTCAGCGTGTGGCCGAAAGCACGCCGCTGGCTACGGCGGGGAGTGTCAGCGTAACGACTGTGACGGTGTCGTCGAGTCGGTTCTCGATAAGCATGGGGACATCGTCGAAGGGATCCTCGCCGGAACCGAGGACAAACAGAGCTTCGAAGAGACTATCGTCGATCTCTATCGCGACCAGCAAGACGACATCTACGACGACATCGATGAACTTGACGAGGAAGTAAGCGATCTACGGCGAGAAGAACGGAATACTCGCGACCGCGACGAAAAGCGCCGCCTACGAGAACAGCGAGAGCAGGTCGAGCGTCAACTCGACCAACTGAACGACTATCTCGACCGACTCGAGGACATGGACTTCGGTAGCTATCTGAACCGGGAGAGTCCTGCTGCGTTCGGATTGCGGTCGGTTGGTAGCTCGGTCGATTACCAACTCGTCGGTGAAGACTTCGAGCACGTCAGCGACGGGTCACGCGAGCGCCGCATCGCTCTCTCTGAACTCCATCCTGGCGCTGCGTATCTCTACGACAGCGAGACCTACGTCGTGACACAGGTGTACTGGGAGCCGCTGGAATCCGCACGCATCACTGACGACCTCGAAGATGCGGCTATTTGTCCGACGTGTGCTTCCGAGTACGATAGCGACACTTCCAACTGCGAGTCGTGCGGGACGCGACTGAAGCCGCTCGTCACTCAGGTCCCGGAGCGAGTGATCGCATATCAGCACGATCTCCCGCTCAGTTCGACGCCGAGTACCCAGCAACTTCAACCCTCGACGGTCTACCAGAACGATACGGAACCCCAGAGCACGTACGCTCCCGTCGAAACCGATGCCGGCGATTCGTTCGAGGCGACGTTCTCCCGGGACATCGTCGACGAAAACGGGACCGTCCACGGACAGTTCGAGTACGGAGACGTCACGCTACTCGCCTCGACGAGCAAATACTGGGCGACCTACAAGGACGGTGGAGCAGACCCGTTACCGAACGTGTTTGAGATGTGCGGTGTCGACGGATGTAACGGAGCAATCGCGAAAACCGGAGACTCGGCATACTGTACGAACAACGTCGAACATCCCGTCGATGAGAGCGAGGCTGTCCGGCCCGCAACGAAGTTCTCTACGAAGGCGGCCCGGGTACGCTTCGACAGCGAAGAACTCGAACACGGCTTCGCTCACGGCCTCCGAGTCGCACTCCAGTACATCGGCGGCGTTAGCGTCAGGCAGGTTCCAGAATCCATCGAGGACGAAGGAACACTAGTCTACGATTCCGACGAAGGCGGAAGCGGCATCACCGTGCTGCTAACTCAAGATGACGGAGAGAAATTCGAACGCGCCGTCGAACTCATGCGTGAGGCGTTTTCACCGGACGAGTCGAAGTGTAACTGCGAGAACGGATGTCCGTTCTGCCTCTACCAGTATGGGTGTGTAGAGCAGAACGACCCCGAATCGTTTGCAAAGGACGAACTGCTAGACCTGCTATCTCACGAGCTTCACCTCGAACCGAGGAACGATGAGTAATCCACTCAACGCCGCGAACGAACTCCGAACGCAGTCACCTGAGCGCCTCTGGGCGCTTTCAGCGGAGAGCGTGTACTCTGCACTCGCCGCAACAGCAACTGGGGAGCCCATACAGGAACGCCTCGAACCGCATGTTCGGACTGAAATTATCAGAACGAATGACGAACGAGGCCGCGATCCCGTCGTCTCGATACACGAGTGGCTGCTCGACGAACTCGGTCTCGTCGACAACGGCACCATTTCGCTACTGGGAATGGTAGTGCTAATCTCGGACGAGCCACAGCCGTTCATCCGAACAGCTACTGTCGCTCGGCTTCAGCCAGCTGAGATGGTGCTTCGCTCGTGCAACGAAATCGAGGAGGATAACGTCCCGAGACGCGAACTCGACAGCCTGCTCGCCGACGAGTGGGATGAAACCGTTCTTGCTCCCCTCTTAGGGTCGCTCGGGTTCATGACGATCTATCCCGATAGCGTCAACCTCAATCGAGAACGGATCGACAGTTCGCTGTCGGCCCAGCAGACAATGTCTACCGAGACAGTTGTTGCAGAAGCCTATCGCGACATCCTCTCTCGCGTCGTCGAATCTGCGGACGCAGCCTGTCTAGAAGACCTCGTGCAGCGATTAATTGGAACAACTCCGACGAAGGGAGAACTGGAGGTGGCCGAGGTAGCAAACCTCGCCAGTACGCAAGCGATCACAGTCGATGAAACGGAAGTCGAAGACGCAGTCCGTAACCAGCGGCAGGAATACGAGGACGAATTCGACCAAGTGCGATCACTGCTGGTGCCATCAACTGAGGCCGACTTAGAGAGGGTCAACACGGACCAGTCGGTCGGACTCGACGATGTATCGGAAGATGCGGATCTTAGCGCTGATGAACGGGAGGCAGCTCTCAAAGTCGTCGCCACTGTTGCGGCATACCCCGTTCTGGCGACGTTCGACGTGCACTTCGTTACTGAGCGGTGGCCGAGCGTAACGCCGTACTCTCTCTACCAAGCACTTTCATCAGTTCCGGGAGTCGAGTGTGAGGTCAGCGACGGCCTCGTCGAATTTGAGACCGTGCCAGAAGCTGTCGATGTCGAGGCTGTACGAGACGAATATACGAAACACCTCGTGGAACGCTGTTCGGACATTCAGAGTCGCATCGACACCCTCTCTCAAGAGACGGTGTCATTCCCACCTGACCCCGTCGCGACCGAGTCGATGGTGGTTCAGGACTACGAGTCGATCGACAGCGGGGCGATCGCACCGACCTACTTCACCTACACGCTCGTCGATCCGGACGCTCTCGGAGAGCAAAAGATGGACGCCTACGTCGGAGATTCACGTGGACTCGGTAGAGAACGGGCACGTCTCCGCCGCTGGCATGAGAGGCGCTCGTCGGGACTGAAACCGTACACTGCAATGACCGACCGCTTGTTCAGCCTCGGCCTCGAGCGCGACATAGAGGACAAGGTTTTGCGCATCATGACACCGTTCGACGACGACACGTTCAACGAGTACGTGGCCCAAATTCGTCGTCTTCTCGAACATGGCTTCGAGCTTCGTTTGCTCACTCGCCATACGAAGGAACCCTGGGAGTGGCGGCGGCTTCAACGAAACCTGCTGAGCGAGATCAAAGAACATCGTGATCGAGTGACGGTGCGTTCCTATTCGCGGTTCAAGGAACACCAGCGTGTGACGCCCGATATGGACTTCCGCGATCTCAATGAAATCGGGATTCATGGCAAACTCCAGACGGTCGGTGCACCGGAGGAAGGGGCAGCACTCCTCGGGTCTGCGAACTTCATGGAGAACAGTTACGACTGGAACCCCGAATGTGGGATCTACACCGAACGAACGCAGTTTGTTGATGCCGCAGTCGAATTCTTCGACATCGTATGGGACATCTCGGCGGCTGACGAATTATCGATTGAGCGCTTGCAAGAGATTCCCGATCACCAGCTAGTACCAACGTACTATAGCTAGCTTGTCCTGCCTAGCAAGCGCATTTGGATCTCTGCCTCAGAAACATACGTTAGTATATAAGTAGTACAAATATGTAGATAGCCCAACTGGCGACTGAAGTTCTTCGCAAGTTGGCTCAGTCGATTCGTCGCCTTAATGGCTCATAGGCATGGGTTCTTACGGACTCAAAACCACCCTCACGACTCCACTTTTTGCTATATAAGCGTATTAGAAACGATAATACCCCATCTAATGGCGAGAAAAAGCGTGAGAGGTGTCGCCGATTTTTGCCATTGTCGACTTCACACTTTCTAAGGAGTTTATAGAAACCGAAATAGGATTTGAGTTTTTGTTTCCCACTAAAACTGCCGAAAGACGATGCTGGTGACAAATATAGCTTCTCGGGATGACACAAATGTGTGCAAACTGCCCACATCGGTCTAAAAATCGCAGGCCATCGAGACGACTCTGAAATCATCCAAATGATATTCTGTGTATCAACTCCCGTATTATAAATAATATTACTATTATGCAGCACGCTTGGCATACATCATGAGAGAATTTTTACTGTAATGTGGGCAGATTGCCCACAGAGTTCTAGAAATCGCAAGACGAAATCCGAAACACAATATTCAAAATCAGACATGTGCTAGGTAGCCCACTATACATAAGATGGTTTTTATAATTCAGATTTAATTCGCGTCCGGAATAGTTTGACTGATTATCATAATGTGGGCAGGTTGCACACATTCCTTGAGAATTGGTGGACGTGGCAAGAGGTATCGTATGAAAATTCTGGTATTAGGATGTTTGTCAGTATTACATAAACTCCTATACACTATTGGCCACCAAATTGAACTCCATCTGTTATTTCTGCGTTTTCAGACCCCACTGCTATTATTAACTCGTAGGTTTTGGCGAATCGCCATACTGCAAGGGGTCTAGTGTGTTGGAGTCATCGTGAGAACGTCTAATTGGCTCGCCAATACGGATCCTTCGAGATTGCACACAAGAGCGTTCCAGCGTGACGTCTTGAGCGACGTGGTTTCCTACCGAAAGTCGCCGCTGCCCAGTGATTCATCAGAGCCAACTCGTACAAAATTGGTCATTCGCACCAGCAGCGAACTCGACTCTCATCCTCTTCGGTTTCGACCTCACACGTGAATGAATCTCCTTCAGGGAACATGATGAACCGATCTTCTTCAACGTTTTTGACGCAGTCAACGTCCTCTATCTCCCAATTCGCATCTTCACCATCCTCCCATGTGTAGTAGTCATTCTCGCCTTCAACTGCAAAATCAAGGATCCCAGATCCACTCCCGAGAATGTGTTCAACTTGTTCCAGCGTGGTTGACTGAGAGATTCTTGGCATGGTCGAGTGTTCTGTGTTCACACAAATTAATACCGGCTACTTTGGCGGCGCTGTGTCACTATTTCAAAAGGGAAGTTCGTGCCACCGATGGAGGATGGCAACTCCCAAGCTTCCCAGGTGGGGACGACGTAATTTTAGAGCATACCACGCATCCCACTACGCGGTAGGCCGTCGTCCACTGGATCAAATGCGGTCAAGAGATAAAGATATTGGCCGCGTAGACTGGTGACTTACTTTATTCTGAAGAGGTGACCTTAGACCGAGATGGCGAGCTGAGCGAGCACAGAGATCGATGCGTACCTCTGGAGACGGGAGGTTACCACTACCTCCTTCGCTGATTCATCGTACTCAATCAAGCCCCTCGCGCTGAGTTTCGGGAGGTGCGTTTGGATCAGTCCGTTGTAGGCTGATTCGTAATCGCCTGTACTGACCTGCGTGGGCGGAGTTCCGGTCTCTATCCCTCGAATGACCCTCGCGATGTGACGGACTGTTACAGAGGCGTTCTCCTCGAACAGAGAGAGGTACCGAATGAGCAGGTTACGCCGTTCGTTGCCGAGGAGTTTGTGAACCGAAGCCGGTTGGGTGTCGACGTCACTCTTAGCTGCCATTCTTCTCCACCTCCGTTGAGGGCAATGCGATAGTTGCGTCTACTATTCCATCGTCGGACTTTTGCGAATCGTCCTCGACTATGTACATGCTGTCTGCTCCAGACAGCGCGGGTTCGGTGTCTTCACCACCGGGCCCACTTCTGTGGACCACCGCGCGTCAAAAACGTGTAGGTCGAGAACCGTCTTAACCGTAGGTAAATCGGCTCAGTGACCAACAAACCAAGCTTTGGGGTTCGCCTCTCTTAGAGAAACCGGGTTCTGTCAAAACCTCCCCCAGTTGATAGAACTCGTATGCTGGATAGAAGGGCTATCCTCACTACCGTTAGCAGTCTCAGGTAGAGAAGTTAGGCGAAAATCGGACAAAAAGCGGAGCGTGATCACTGCATTCGAGTCCATCAGCGTCATAATAACAGTCCTCAGGATTCAGGCTCTCTGATGCGATCACGTGGTCGAATCGTTTCCCCGTCAGGGTATCACAGTCTCCCGTAGGATGACTGATGTCTAGTGTATCGAGATCACCGTAACCGTAGATTGTTCGAAAGACATCTACCATCCCAACATCCTCTAGACCTGTCAGAATGTTGCACTCTGCGGCCTGCCATCGCTCCGATAGTGCATCGTCCTTCTCGCTTCGCCACGGAATCACCTCACCGTCCTCGGTCTCAGCCTTGGGTGCATTGAAGTCCCCTGCGAGTATTCGGGGCCCGGTCTCTTTCGCGAGAATGCGATTGTATACGTTCTCCAGAACCTTGATCTTCTCCTCTCCGAACATATTCCCAGGCACGGTCCGTACGTTCCAGAGATCAATCGTTGTGTCTCCGAAATCAACCTCTGCGTTGAGAATCTTCTCAGGGAAATTTGTATCCCAGTGCTTGCGGGTAGCGTCACCAAACGGGGGCTCACTGATACTTGGCGTCTGTCTACTGAGGTCTTCCAGAGCACTATCCTCGTGTATCGCAATGAGATTCCCGTTCACCCCGTTGAAATCTTGGAAGGGGGGCACGTCAAGCTCTCCGAGTTTGCGACTCCAATCCAAGGTATCCACGATTTCTGCATACCCGGCAATGCTCTCCAGTTTGTTATACCAGAGTTCACGCCGGTTAGTCGTCACTTCGTTGAGCATCAGGAGATCGGGACAGTCGGCATTCTCCACAATGAACCGAATCTGCTTGTCAATTCGGTCAGGTGATCCGGCCGGCGGAAACGCACCCTGGACGTTCCACGAAAAAACCTCCATACCGTCTATGTCTGGCTCTAGAATTATAATCCAATCCCAGCGTTTGAGATACGCGCGCTGTATTCCAGCACGACCGCTAATCTCCATCACCTGCTGTGGGTTTCAACAAGACCAGAAAAACCCACCTCCGGCTCGGGTACGTCCTAACGTGATAATATTTTCATCCGTTCCGGAACTACACTTCGACGAAGCGGAAAGGGAGATTCATAAGGAGGAACCAACTTAGCGTAAGACGGTGAATAGAATCTGTGAGATTTTACGTTCCTGAGTGGGACGACGCGGTCGATTCCCACTACGATTTCCGACACGACGAACTCTCTACTCTCGACCGTCAGGAGCGGGATCTAGATTACATCTGGGATATTTTCGAGCGCGACACAACCCCGATCGATGGCGTGCTAATTTCGCGTGAACAAGTTGAAGAGACGACTCGCAAAGCAAATCGTCTCGCCGAGTACGGGGTCTACGATGACCCGGTGTTGTCCGTTCCAGAATGGCTTCCTACGATCAGCGACTGCGGCGCGTGGGGCTACAAGTCACTCCCGTTCCCTCCGTACGGGAACGCCGAGATGCTTGACTTCTACGAAACGCTGGAGGTCACAGTCGGCGTTACTATCGATCACCTCGTTTTGGGTTCGGGGAAAGACAAGGGTCGTCTGTACCTCGACGAACGCGCCTTCCATACCGATTTCAAGAAGAGTGACATCCCAGACGCACTGACTGACGTCGTCGATTTGATGGTCGACGAGTGGCCCAACGAATGGCCTACTTACGTCGAGGAGTACGAACCGTCCATCTGTACTCAATCGAAGAAGGAGGTCGAGGCCTTTGCTCCAGAAGACTTCCAAGGCGACGTCGATACGGTACTTGCGCGATTGGCTCGTGATCCCAGAGCGGTGTACCGAGAGGACGACGCAGCATTCCGCTACGAGCTTACTCTCCGGAACGCTCAGGAGATGTACGACCTGTACCACCGAGGTAACTACCCGTTCCGGCTAATGGTAGCGATCCAGGGCTGGAACCCCGAGACGTATATCGAGGCCACGGAAGAAGTGCTCGACATTGGATACGATTATCTCGGTATCGGTGGCGTCGCTGGCAGTCCCATCCACGACGTCAGGCAAATCGTGAAGGGCGTCGGAAAGACTGTAAAGGAGTTTGAACGCGAGAATAACACTCGCATTGACTCGCACGTCTTCGGGTTTGCGAAGAGCGAAGGATTCGAGACGGTCGGTCGATCGGGGATGACCAGTTTCGATAGTGCGAGTATGCTCCGTTCGGCATGGACAGGAGGGCAGAATTACCGGCTTGACAACAACGAGCGATACGACGCGATTCGGGTTCGTTACCCATCTAACCGCGATTCTCTTGCAGAGGCCGTGGAGAAGTCCCTTCGAGGCCGCGAGACGCTAGTTGCGTTGAGAGCCTTCGATTCTGAGGAACCCATCGTTGACGCGCTCTATGAGTGGGAGAAGAAAGCAGAAAAGGTCCTTCCAGCCACTCGAGAATATCTACGTGAACACCGTCACGACGAGCAATACGACGCTTCGCTACTCCAAGAAGTCGAAACCGCTTTTAGAGACGATTTCGAGTACGCCCGAGAGCTCCAAGCGAGCTTCAGCGACAATCTTCGAGGAAAGCTGGTCAAACTTCTTCGGAAAGACGATCCCGAAGACCCGGTTAGCTTCGAAGAGTATTCTGATTTACTAACCGTCGCACAGCAAGAGTTCGAGCCTTTCCCGCGTATGACTACCATCCTTGAAAACGACGATCCTGAAACTACTTATGACGCGATTTGGACCGTCGTTCGAGATTACGCGACGTGGATCGGCGACGAAGACCTCTTAGAAGAGTACCAGCGTACACTGCAAAACCGACCTTGGGAGAAGTGCGATTGCTCGATCTGTACCGAGAACAGTATCGAGGTCTGTATCTTCCGTGGTAACGACCGCAACCGTCGACGTGGATTCCATAACACCCGACGGTTCTACGACGAGTTCACCGACGAGCTACCGAAAATCCTCATCGGAATTCGAGGTACGGCATCTCTGAACGGCTACGAAACTATCGAGGACTACCTTCGAGCCGAGCATCCAGACTTCTGGCAGCAGGTGCATGATCTCCCAGTTGCCGAAGTTGGCGTTTTGGATGCCGGCGGTGTACGGGAATGGTGGGACGAGACCCCCACCGGCGTTTCGCTTGCCCGGAGTCGCATGGCTGAAAACCTTGGCCAGCAAGCAGAGCGATACCAGAAGGTGTTCCTCCACACACCTGACGGAGAAATCGACGAGCACATCGTAGATGCCGTGGAAGAAAGCAACTGCACAATCCAGACGTTCCAAGATCCATCGAAACTGCGCCAGAATGCTTTGGAAGCGTGCGGAGAGAATTACATAGCTGGGGATGACTTCCTGCCTCACCCACCCAAAATCAACGTCCAGGATGGGCTCGACATTTTGGTTATCGACCAATGTTCTGGCTCGAAGGACATCCCCGAAGGTGCACCCGTCTTCGATGATAAAGAGACGCTCCAATTCTCGAGAGAAGAGCTCTTGGAGCGCGATAATGTTCCCGGAATCAACGCCAAGGATCTCTACACGGGCCGACAGCAGGAGTTCGTGAAGGAAGCGGTTAGACGGCTCAAAGGAGAAGGTCACGATGTCGAGCGGTACTTCATAAGTGCAGGCTTCGGCCTCGTTTCCGAGGACGAACCGTTGCCGCCATATGAAGTGACGTTCAGTTCGATGGGCGTTGCCGACATCAGGGAGCGATCTAAACAACTCAGCATTCAGGCCGACTTAGAGCAGGTGCTGAACGAGTCAGACTACGATGTAGTCTTCTTCACTCTCGGGAAGGATTACTACACCAGCATTGACATCGATAATATGGTCCAGAACGTTCGTTCTGACCGTATTGGAGTCGTCTTCAACCGGGAACTCGTCGACGACCAGTTCGATAATATCGTGTCAGTGCCTGCCCGCACAGAAGACGCGAAAAACCACGGCACAATCGTAGTAGGGTTGAAAGGACACTATATGAAGAATTTCGCACACCGTATAGACAGTGTCGAATCACTGGAACCTGAAGCGATTGAGGGCCTCTGTCGTCGTGTAGAAGAGGAACCTACTCAGATGGCCTTCGAGAAGTATTAGACGAGAAATTACTAAGGCGAACCTCTATACTTCACCTCTTCTGATCGTCTATCGCCCCATTATCTAAGTAAGATAACAGCATATCCGAGCGGGAGGGATGCTGTACAGACAACGGAAACTCGATCTTCCCCACGGAGAACTGGATACACCAGTTCTCTTCCCAGTTAGGAACGTGGGGAAGCGATCGAGTGATAACACTCCCAAGTACGTCGGCACTATCCCGGAGTTTTCCGCGGCGATGATTAACGCTCGATCGATACGGAACCGGGACCCGATGTGGAATCGGCTAACGAATGGTGTGACCCTCCGCGAAGAGATGGATGTTCCAGAGGATACCATCATCTTCGCTGATAGCGGTGGATTCGATTTTTCTGAGCAGGAGATCGACACTACACCGAAAAAGACGATCAAAACTCAACGGAAATTAGATAGCGACATACACGGAACAATTGACATTCCTTTATCCAGAGAAAACCGTGCAGCAGAGAACCAACGGCGTATCGACCGAAGCATCGAGTTTGCTCTCGAAGCAAGTGATCTCCATACTGGTGATGCTCTTCTCTTTGCAAGCGTTCACGGGTACGATCCAGAAACGATTCGTAACAATATCCAGTACCTGGAGAACCACGGAGATTTTGACGGATACGCACTCGGGAGTATGGTCCCAATCCGGACGGACTACAAAAAGGTAACAAAGCTGGTACTGGCTGCAAGAAATGCGACAAAGAAGCATCTACACGTTTATGGGCTCGGTGGATTAGTCTATCAGCCACTTTTACTTTATCTCGGTGTCGATAGTTTTGACTCGTCGGCGTTCATCAGAAGTGCCGGCAATCGTAACTACTTGATACCTGGTTTTGGAGGGGAGGAGCTCCACAACATCGAGGACTTGGATCGGTTGCCTTGCCCCTGTCCGATCTGTGGGCAACGGAGTTTAGAAGACATCCGGGAAGATCGAACCGCGCTCACTCAACATAATCTCTGGGCGCTTGCAACGGAGCTTCGGCGATTCAAATACATAGCTGAGTCCGATCGAGACGTCGAGAATTATCTCGATCTTCGGTTCCAGGGCAACGAAGTCACTAAGAGAGCCTATGAAACCGCAAAACAGCAAGTGAGGAGGCTCACATGAGTGACGAACGAGCGACGATCCGTCCAGTCACACTGAGCCGTCTGGTCGAACTCACACACGCCTGTGCAGACGACGAGAAAACGACAGAGGATCTCGAGACTGCCCTCGATGTAAGTCATCGGCGAGCGCGAGAAACAGTCCTAGAAGCGAAACGGATCGATCTTCTGGACGAACGCGAGTCAGATGATGTTTCCTTTTACGAGACCACTGCTATCGGTGAAGCATTCTTAGAGGCGATTCAAGATGAGGACTGGCAGCAAGTGAGTTCAATCCTCGCGACTCGTAGCCCTCACTACGGAGCATTTCTCGAGGTTCTGGAGCAGATCGAACCGACAGACCTCGATGCCCTTCTGGAGAGCCTGGAAGAAGACCAGAAGTATACACCCTATTCGTTCAACCAGACCGGCATAGAGGTCGTCGGTGACTGGGCTGAGCGATTAGGTCGCGTTCAGCGGAATGCCTTCACTGGGAGCTACTATTTGACCAGCCACTCTAGCATTCCGGATAACTTCCCTTTCGTGGTGCTTGACGCTTATGACAACCTCGAACAGACGGCTGGCATAGATTTGCGACAGCGCTATCTGTCGATACCGCAACTTCGGGAAGAAGTCTGTGAACGAGTTGGATGTTCACGTGAGGGTTTCGACGAGGCGCTGGTCGCTCTTTGCCAGCAGAACGTCGGCAAGCTCGAGCTGTCGGGAGCCCCGATGGATACGGAGGCTAAAGATTCTGCTCTCGGGATAAAGCAAATTTCCTTGGCAGATGAGGGAACGTTGGTCTCCACGTCGCAATCAACACAGCAGGTGATGTCTGGCGTCGAATTGTACGACAAACAATACTACTACCTCGCGGTCCACGACCGCGACGTCACGTTCCACCAGGAGGATACATAATGTCCGACGCATTCGACATTTCAGACGAACAGCAAGACTACTCACAGTACGGTCTCGAGGCCAATCCGTTTCCGTACAGTCCGGTTCCCGCAGAGGACCCCGAAATATACTGTGGTCAACAGCACGTCTCCGAAAAGATTAGTTCCACAGTCTCTACGATGCTTTCGACTGGAAAGTCCAAGCATCTCGTTATTACTGGGAAATACGGCAACGGAAAGTCGCATACGCTCAAATATACCCGCTCGCTGTTACGGGACCGGGACGATGTCGTCGTTGGGTACGTTGCTCAACCGGGCGAAGGCTTTCTCGACATCTATCATGAGTTCGTGTACGACCTAGGTTTCAATCGAGTCCAAGAGTTGGCCTACGAGTACCTCGCCTCGGTTGCTCGTGACGTCACAGATGCGAATCCAATTAGCGCGAGCGCAATGAAATCGCTCATCGATGAGGGAGAAATCCTTCTCTCTGAGATCGTCCCGGAGGCAGTTCGACGATTAAGCGATGTGACTCACTTTGCCGACTTTGCTCGTGCGATCGTACACATGGTGTACGAAGACACCAACCTCTATGCTTGGCAGTGGTTGACCGCAGAGGGTATCCGGTATGAGCAGCGCAAGGAGATGGAGATCCACAGCGCACTCGATGACGATACGATGGGCGTCCGGGCGTTTACCGCTTTCAAGAATATGCTACTCGAGCTCGGTTATACTGGCGTATTCGTTTTCGTCGACGAGTTCGAGAGTATCGCCCGTCTCAGCCCAAAAAACGAGCAGGCTACGCTCAACAGTATTCGACACCTGATGGACCAGAATAGTTCCGGGCTGTGTATGTTGTTTGGCTGTGCTCCCGAAGTCTGGCAAGACGTCATGAGTGAGTATCATGCTTTTAGCGAGCGAATCGGAGAGGAGGTCGCTCTGAAACCCCTCACAAACGAGCATCTGAACGATCTGGTATCAGACTACCTCAGCCGAGAGCGCAATGGGCCAAACGAAGATTCTTCAATAGACCCGTTTACTGATGAAGCGTTGGACGTGATTCTACAACGTTCTCAGGGTAACGTTCGCCAGGCCCTGGCTATCTGTAGCCGCGTGCTGGACTCTGCTATTGAGGAAAGCCGAGAGCAGGTCACACCTGAATTCGTTCAAGAATCGATGTGAAAAGTGGTCTACTGAACGAACATCCCACTAGTTATGGGGCTTCTGTCCCTCAAGCCATTTTGAACCGCGTCGAGGATGGGCAGTTTCAGAAGGAGAAACACATCCCGCTAGGTTCATGGGCACTCTGACATCAATACGGCAGCCAGACCGTATGATCCGATACATGCATACGCCTACGTATATTTCGGAAACCCATCTTCATTTGTTCGATTCACCAAGATCAATTTCTCCCAATAGAACCGTAGATCAGCAGGAGGCGTAGCGGTCAGACTCGAGTAAGAGCTTCGTAGCTCTCGTCGTCTGCGAGTTCGTAGAGGCGGTCGAGGTTTGGGTCGGGCACTTCTATTCTCGCCTCATACTCGCTATCTCCCCAAGTGGCACCGAGAACGGGTCGCACCATAGCGCGTACGTGCTCGTAGTCTTCGGGGTCAAGCGCTTGGAGATCGTGGTCGTTTTTGATTTGCTGCACGTCGTGTTGCCATCCAGCGTAGGGTTTCTCGACGTCAATGCTGACACGGGTGCCGTCAGCGTGAGTGAGGAGGTCAACGATTCCACCACGACCGTTGAGCAGTTTCTGCGTGATGACTTCGGTCGCGCTAGTGACGTAGCGATCGACGAGATCAACGACGGCGGATCCAGGGATGGAAGCCGACACACCGACATCGCTCAGACTTTTTTCGATGTCCATGCTGGCGACCGGGACCTTTGCTGACTCGATCGGGACGATACGCGGCCTTTGCGTCGCGACTTGTTGAATTTTGACGTAATAGCTGTCTATCGTCCCCTGCGTGTAGCCCGTCCCCTGAATGTAGAGGGCGGCGTCAGGATCAACGTACCAACCACTGGTACTGGAGAGAGCAGACAGGTCCACTTCAAGGTCGGATCCTTGCTCGACTGGGATCTGGCCCTGGATTTTGTACTCTGGCTCGTTTATAAACCTGTTCTCGATCTTGGTTGCGTCGAGTTCCACCGGCAGCTCGAGGGGACCTCCACCATCGTGGAAGCCGTGATCGTCAGCGGTGGGTGATGCGTTTGATTGACTCATCGCAAGTGGAGATTTTGATTGGTCAGGTAAATACCCTAGCCCACTGACGGATCCTCTCCGAGCACTTGTATCTATAGTTAGAATGGGCTGAGAGACAATATACGGCGAGAATATGTGGATATAGGTTTTCCTATAGGATACGATATAGAGGCATCTATAGGTTTTTTGTCGCCTTATCGCTGACCGCCTCGCGCGTCGCTTTCATAGCCTCCGGTGCGGCGGTTCCAAGTCCAAGCCGAAGCGCAAGCCGAATAACCTCGCTCCGATCAACGTCCTCCTGGTCGACATCGAGCTCGTCCTGAAGACGATGACCGACATCATCCAGATGCTCGGGATGGTTCTCGAGAGCGCGAACTAATGCTGCCATTGGCCCGTCCCAGACACTGACGACCTTCTGCTGATCTCCTTCGTCGATTTTCTCCAGTTCTTCAAGAATCGCGGTTTTGAGGTCATTCCGTTTCTGTTCTGCACTCACTTCGTCCAATCGGTCTCCTTGGCTGGTCTGCTGTTTCAGCTCTTCAATTTCGTCATCCATGGTTAGTTACCACTGACGCGTTCTATGAGCGCTTCAGCGTTGGTACGATATGCGTCACGTGCTTTACGGGCTGTTCCACTCGGATTGTCCAGCGCAAAGATTGACTGTCCCTGCTCGGTTGCGTTCCGGATGTCTTGCGAAGAGGGAACATACTTTGGCGCGATTGCTCTAGGGTACTCCTCGCGATAGGCATCAAGATACTCGCCAGCGAGTTTCGTACGTGAGTCAACTTTGTTCGGGAGGACCATCGCCAAGTCGACATTGATGTTGAAGTTGGCCTCGACCTTCGCGAGATCGTCACGTAACGCGCCAACTTGTTCGGCCTCGAACGGTCCCATTTCGACGGGGGCGAGCACGTTCTGTGCTGCCCAGAGTCCGTTGTAGGTCACGTTCGTCGTCATTCCTGGCAGGTCGATCAGTACGGCGTCGTAGCCAAGCGGGTCAATGTAGTCGTCAAGGAATTGCTTGAACCGGGAGTACCGGTCGGAAGCATCGTCGATGTTCGCAAGTTCCGCGTCAAGCGTATCCAGTCCAGGATGTGCCGGGATTAGATCGACGCCCTCGTCGGTCTGCACGATGAGTTCCTCAACAGCCTCGTCGCCGAGCTTTTCGACGATCGTCTCCCAGGCGTCGTCGAAGACTGTCGAAATGTTCGGCCAGGCGTCGTCGTTCTCGATGGCGGCCTGTGTGCCCTGCCAGACGCCGAATGATTTTGCGAGGTCTCCCTGTTTACCGGCAAGATCGATGAGCAGGACGTCGTGTCCTTGCTCAGAAAGTGCGACGCCGAGATGTGCGATACTGGTGGTCTTTCCTGTTCCTCCTTTATCGAGGAAACTGGCCACTCTTGCGCTCATTTATGTATTCCTATATGCTCAGATATAGGGTAACCTATAGGATAAACCCTTGTCAGACATCCCTAAGCAACTCGTCAATAGATGTCGTCGAGGACTCTCGGTTCGTCTTGGACTATTGATGTCCAGAGTGAGTTATTCTTTCGAGAGGTACGGCTCGAGGCTATCGAAGAAGTCACGAAAACGATAGTGGAACTTCTCTGAGGGTGTAAACGCCGTTTTCACCTGATCTGATTGTCCGTTCGCATCCTTCTTTCCCAGTTCTAAGAGATAGCCGTTATCGGGGGTAGAAATGACTTTCAGCCAGGCCGTTATGGGATCGGCGTACGCTTTGATCCAGCAAACATCCAGATCCTGCCACTCTCCCTCGACCTGCTTTTTTTCGAGTGCCGAATTGAGTACGTCCGGAGCATGCTGAAGACGGCCGATGTCATCTTCCCTGAGCGGAACGTGGACAAACTCGGGGCGTTGTCCTTTCTTGCCTTTACTCAGCTTCAGGTAGAACCCTCCAGCAGGTGCTTCAGCGAATTGCAGAGATCGGTTGGTGGGTTGATGTGGTTTACTTAGCCACACTTGCTGATGCGTCGTCCAAGACCTGTTTGACCGCTGGCGCTGCCCCCGTTCGAAGGCGTCGCGAATCGATGGCTGGTGGTGATCCAGGTAGTCAGGGGGGAGTGGAACTTGGATCTCAGGAGTCGAAGGCTCATCTACAACTGGCCATGATAGCCCATCGTGCCCTCGAAGCTGAGGAAGAGCCTTCGGCCAAACGGGCTGGATATGATCAATAGCGACGTCGTACTCGGCATAGTGCTGTTCAGATAGCCAGAGGACACTGAAACCTTCGTCGTAGTAATCTTGGTCAGTCGCAAAGAGGTCTTTCGAGTTGTTCCGGTGCTGAACCTCGACGGCGATTCCCTTCCCGAGAGGAGACCGTGGTTCTGGAAATTCGACGAGAACATCTGCCCGGCGTGGACCGACTGATTTCTCGATACTGACGTCCGCATCAGGGTAGGTGGTTACGAGTTTCGAGAAGGCGATTGCCTTCATCCGCAGGTGGGGAATCGACTCACCGCGACATTCGTCGTTAGTCTGATGACGGAAATGGCGGGCGACGAAACTACCGCGGCGACGATGTTCGTCGACGACACTCATCGCGTCATCGCAGACAGGACAGACTAGCGCATCGGAAGATTCTGCTTCGTGGGGGAGGACACGCTCACCATCGCGAGTTGCTGTGAATGGCATGATTCAGGGCATACTGAACTGACCGTAACTGAATGATAGGCATCCAACTATTATCTGTTTCACGATACTGGTGGCGACGTTCTCTGATTAATCTACCGTGGTCCCTTGGATTCTGGTCAGCTTCTGTCAAGCATGTATGCGAACGCTTCGAGAGTATTCTGACCTTCCTCGGTTGCTTTGACGTATTTGTTCCGGCCTTTCTTGTACGTCTCTACGTACCCGTCTTCTCGAAGCGAGTCGAGTAAGTGAGAGTCGAGCAGGCGGTACAGGCCGCGTGTGTCATCGCCTTCATGATCAGCGAGAGGATCAATCCCTGCGGCGACTGCAAACTCGATACACTCCTGTTTCGTTACCGGACCCTCGTTGACGATATACTGGAGAAGCTTGAGCGGGGCATAAGAGGGCGCTTGGATTGGATACGTTGGAAGGCGAGAGATGCTGGTCACATTTTTCGCCACCGGTACCTCTTTGTCTTGCCCGTATTCTGAGGCACTCACGTAGATTGGTTCAGCACCGCTCGTGACCATACAGGCGATCATGCCTGCAATCGCGGTGACCTTCCCTCCCGAGGCGAGATTGACATAGACCTCGTGGTCTTGGTTGGCTTGAATGAGTTCAGCAACTGTTCTCAGGGTATCATACAAGTCGAAGATATTGCAGATGTTGTCATCGTCAACATCAATCCCAGCACCTCTCAAATCATCGTGAATGTCCTCATAGTACCCCGGCCGCTCATCGGGGTCATCCCCTTTGTGGTAGATGAGATACACGCGATCTGCGCGCATTCGAATCGCTGGGACTGTGACACGCTCGTATTCGTACCCCAGCGGGACAATGTGGACACGATCAGAAACATTCAGGCCCTCGAACGAGACTGACTCCTCTTCCGTGCGCGCATTTGGGCTCTCACCTGAAAAGGTAGTCTTGTCCTCGTTACTGCTCATAGGCGGGTTTGTACGGGACAGATTATGAATAATGCGGTTATTCTGGTAACGTCGTTACAATACGCAATATCAGCAACAATGCTGTTTTGTCAGCGTAGTATTTTTGTATCCTTTCTTCGTGTCACGTCTAGTAGATGCAGAATAAGCAGGAAACGTTCGCTTCCTTCAGTTCCCCTCGGGTCGCAGCGGACGCCGCCTCGATAACTGGAGTCATCGACTTCGTCTCCTGGTACAACGACGAACCCGCGCTCAAGTTCGCGCAACCGGACGTACCGATCCATCAGCGTCCGGACCTTCCCCTATCCGAACTCGTGGGGACAGAGATTCGAGTGACAATCTCTGAAGAACAATACTGTACGCTATGTGGGGAACCAACTGAAACTTCCCCTTGTCCAGACTGCGCCGGAGAGCCGCCTCATGCGACGTGTGTGATGCATCCTGCGACCCACTGTGAGTACAAAGCCTGCCCATACCCAGACTACAAACAACGGTCGTGCTCGCATACGCATCTCGTCTACCTCGCGGCAACCGACCGGATCAAGGTTGGCATCAGCCGAGAGTCTCGAGCACGCTGCCGCTGGGCCGAACAGGGTGCCTCTCACGCGATCCCCATCGCTCGTGCGCCTAACCGAAAGGCAGCAGGGATTATCGAGAAGGCCATCGGCGAGGAGTGGCCGCAGCGCCGTCGCCACGAGTGGTACCAGCCGATGGAAAACAGCGTCGACCAACTCACAGATGACGCCCTCGCTACGGCGGCCTTGATCCCGGAAAAGCTCCAACCATGCTACTTCTGGGCTGACAGCGATCGGCAGGACGTTCGTGATGCTGTCGTCGATGTACCTTCCATCGAGGCGCCGGCCCTTGACCAGCGACTGACGACTAACCAATACTCGTTGTCAGCGGGAGAGTCGCGGGAGGGCCGAGTGCTCGGGATTCGCGGCGGACTGCTGGCGACTGACTCGTTCGTCGCTAACCTCAAAGGCCACAGTAGTCACGTGCTCACGATCGAGACTGACGACCCATTCTTTGAGGAGACCGATCTGCGCATTCAGCCGAACGAAGAGGATCATTCGCAGGAACGCGAACAGCCATCTGAGTACATCCCCGCCACCAAGGAGGGTGCTGCATGACTGAGTTTTCCTACGACATCATCGAAGACGAATACGGCGAAAAATTGGCTATCGAGTTCGAATACGACGAGGATGTCAAGAATCGCTTGAAAGGTCTTTCGTGGGACACGACTCACCGTGCCTGGGACCCAGATGTCGGCGCGTGGACGATTGAACTGACGCCAGCGAGTATCCAGGCATTCGAAGAAGAGTTCGACGTGACCGTCCCCGATGAATACAGGTCCGGCGAGATCACTGGTGGTGACAACGAAGAAACTGACACGGGAGTCGACTCTGGTACAACTGACTTCCAGCCAGCAGCTGAGAAGAGTAGTGCCACCACCAGCGATAGTACAGGATCCGACTACGACGAGGACGCAGCTATCGAAGATGCCCTCGTTGACACGCGCGACATTTCGGCCAGCGGGCATGGGTTAACCACGTATCCTGCCGCGCAGCGAATCGACGACGTTCCTGTCCACGTCTATAACGTCCTCATCACGACAGGGGATCAAGCGCAGTCGGCTGCCGAGCGCCGTCGGCGAGCGTACTCCGCTATGCGTGAAATCCGTGAAGAGTACGAGGATCAAGCACCACCGATGGCGTACGCTGGCGACCTCGAGGTCGTGTCCCTCCACCCAATCCCCGGCGATGGTACTCTCGAAAGCGAGGACGTTCGCGAGCTCAAAGAGGCGGGAAAGCGAACGCTAGAGTTGTCTAACCAAGCCGAGCGTGCACAAATCCAGCGCCTCGTAGAGGAAGCGTTCAAACACCGTGTCGCCGACCAGGATTTCATTGTCCACGGCATGCACAAGATTCTCGAAGGCGAGCCCGTTCCCATCCAAGCTGGAACTGGAAATTTCCGCTTGCACGAGCGCTTCGACTGCGCCATTACCGTCGCATCGTCAGGACAGGTCTACCTCCACGTGAACCCCAAGACGCGTGTCCAAACCGACTATACGCTCGACAAACTCGAGAACCATCGACTCTATCCCGGGCTACGACTCGTCACGACCTACAATGGGCGTGGGTATCGACTCGGCCGCGTTCAGTCTGAGAGGGCTCGCGATCCGACAATCGACGCCGAGACAAGTGTCGTCGACTACCATCGAGATGACAATCCGCTCGTCGACGACAAGACAGTTGAGCGAATCGACAGCGCGAACCGCCGCGTCGTTACTGCATACCCTATGGGTTCCGGTGGAAAACAGACCTTCCCTCAAGAGTTGCTAGCCCTCCAAGGACACACCGCGAATCTCGCAAACTTCGACGGCGATTTTTGGGCGGAAGCACAGCCGAAGATGCGCCGTTCAGCATCCGCTCGTGTCGAAGACGCCGTGGAGTTCGCTCGGCAAGTCGGTGACGTTCCCTTCGACGGGACTACCCTTTCCTTCCCCGCTGACGCACCACTCTTCGCTGGCGACTCTCATTTTCGTGTCGAACAACTGTACGAGATCGACGCCGAGATTCTCAAGTTCGCCAACGGCCGTCTTGGGTCGCATCCGAAGGAAGTCGGCCAGAAAGGTGTCTACAAACCGCCTGCGTCGTTCAACGTCCTTTACGTCTATCCGCAGCAATTGGAAGGCGACCAAGCCGATTCATTCTGGGACACGTTCTCGCGGAAGCTCAGGTCCATAGGTGCTGAACCGGACAGCCGATCGGACATTACGTTTGATCCGACGCCGAAAAGCGACGGACCAGGCGACGTCGACATCCAAGTTGGTCGCCAGATTTCGAGTGACCACGAGTATGATGCCGCGTTGGTGGTTCTTCCTCCAGAAGAGGGCGCGCTGATCTCGTTCTACCAGCCCTACGACGAGCTTAAGGAAGTTCTCGCCGAGAAAGGACTCCACTCCCAGATGATCGATCGGAAGTCGATGAATGAGCTTGGCTACCACCAGAATATCGCTCTCGGGTTAATCAGCGCAGCTGGCGGAATCCCGTTCACCGTGGAAGGCTCGTTGCCAGGCGATGCCGATCTCTACCTCGCGTTTGATGTCGGTCAGTATTTCGACGACGATGACGATGGTCTCCAAGACGGAATTCGCGTCGGCGCGTCCGTGACCGCGATCACGAACGAAGGCGCGGTTCTCGGGTACGCCCACACAGGCCCGCAAGCAGGTGAACGCATTCCTGCATCGGCACTCCGCCGGATCGCCAGACAGTCGCTGTTAGGGTACGAAGAGCGCCGCGGCGACGCGCCCGACCATATCGCTATCCATCGCGATGGCTTCATGAACGATCCGATTGAGCCGGCTCTCGGGTTCCTTGACGAGCGCGGTATCTCCTACGATGTGGTCGAAGTACGCAAGCAGGCACCCGCCCGGATCGTCAAGCAGGAGGGTGGATTCGCGACTCCTGATAAGGCGATCGCCTGCATCAACGACGAACAACACCTCGCATATATCGCGACGTATGGCCAGAAAGAACCGCTTGCCAAGGGCACAACTGGAACACCACGACCGATCACGGTTGAGCGCAAACATGGAGACACAGACATCGAGACGCTCACACGACAGGTGTATCTCCTCTCGCAATGCCACATCGGCGTCGCGAACACGACGACGCGACTACCGATCACGACAGCCTACGCAGACCGCGCGGCGACCGCGGCAGCAAAAGGACATCTCCCATTGACAACGAACTTAGAGACAGGTATCGGCTTCCTCTAAACTGGCTGGGCACAGTGACAGGACACACCTCCTCGAAGTGATCGATATTATCGTTTCAGAATGACCTCCAATGATAAAACTATCACCTAGCCCGACAAACGGCGACTGACGTGATTCCCCTGCCTCAATGGCGAATACCCCTACCCACTTGTGGACCCACCTTCTTATGTGGTTCTCACCACAGCCTCGACTATATGGTCTAAGATGTTCTAATAGGGCCTCTAAAACAATTAAAATCCGTGAGGCGTTTCTGGATGCGCACCATGTACACCACACTGTTCTGTGACATTTCTATATATAAGCCCTGGAGGAGATGGGTGGGATCGAAGAAGAACAAGCAATAATTTCTGGTAAACGGGTGCACCACATGCACCACGTAAATATGCAGTACACCACACCCTCCTTGAGTATAAGTGGAACGTTACCTGACCTCCTCACATGGGTGACGAACTCAACATCACCAACACAGAACCCGACGAATTTCGGGTTGAAATTGGCACCAGTTCTCTCGGTGAGGTCGCAGAGGTGATCGTCCAGCTCGAGAGGCCGATGCATGAGGGTACTCTCACGACCGACGAGGTGGCTCAGTTGCGCGCTGCCGCCACTGCTCTGCTGGCCAGGCTTGCTGACCACAACGCGGGCGTCACTGCTCGCCGTGATGGCGCCAAGAGTCAAGGACGAGTCGCGTTCGGCCGGGAGCACGAAGGTGAGGCAGGTATTGGACTGTTCATCCGTGCTGAGGACCTCCCCGTCATCGCCGAAGAATACCGCACTTGGAAGGAGAAACAGGAACAATGACTCTGTTCGAGAGCAATGTCGACGTCGATGTCGACAAAGAAAACGAAGAGGAAGAGACTACTACATCGGTTGAAGAGGAGGAACAGACTGCCACCACAAGCGAGGAACAGACATCGAAGCCCACGACGGGCGCTGACGAAGCCCCAACTGAGGAGTCTGTGAAGAGGTCGAGAGATGCGCCCAAGGAGGATGCGGTCGAGCAAGCGAAAAAGGTCAGCAGAGATCGTCCTAGTTTTCAAGGCGGGAAGAACGTTCTAGACCAGCATACGGCCGAACAGCCGGCGGACCTCACGGACAGCCACCCAGACTTACAGCGCCGTGGTTTCCTCAGCCCCGTGCTCCGGAAGGGAATCTCAGAAGCTGCGAGAGATCCCGCCTCACCGCTCCATGATACAGACATAATAGAGGATGCGGTGAAGCGCTTGGCTGCCGATGAGGAACGGTTGGAGACGGTGGTGGAAAAAAGCGAGCACGCACGTTTGCTGGCGAGAGCACGGCGCAATTCAAGAAAGCTGTGGGCGATCCCAACCCAGGAAATGGCACGTGTTGCTGATTCGCGGATGTATACTCGTGAACGGCGTGCCGTTCGCGTTGCGCACGAGCACGCTGCAAGGGCAGCTCTTGAGAAGGTTCCCAGTGGCGAATGGATTGAAAACGCTCACGTCGATGTCGAGGGCCTCGACACGCTTCTCGACGCACAAGGATGGACCGTCTTACTAAACCACTGACTGTCTGATTTTCAAGGCTTGGTGATCCTCGACGATGGCAACAGTCGAAGAGGTTGGAAACACAGAAACTGGTGGTTCGTGGCTGCGCAGTGTGTCCCACTACCCGGGGGTTCCGAGACACCAGTAATTAGCACTAAGTGTAGTGCAATCTTTAGCACTAACTACTGATGCCCAAGACGACCGTTACGAAGACCACGAGTACCACCACCAACTCCGACGGTGAAGACCGAACTGTCGAGCAGTATCGAACGACTGTTCCCAAGGGCATTGCCGAGGCGATGGACCTCGCGGGAGCACGTGTCGAGTGGAACATCAAGAGCGGGAACACGCTCGAAATCACAGTCACCGATGAGTGACGCCACCACCAGCAAGGCGCTCGCGGTCATTCGACGATCGCAAGGCGACGAGGATGGTGCCAGCCTTCGCCTCCAGCGCGAACAGGTGCCTTCGCTCGCGAGCGACCTTGCCGACGAGTACGATGTCGTTGACCTAGGTGTCCACACTGGATTTAGCATACTCTCGCGAGACAAGGACGACCCGAGAATTGACGATAACGACGAGATCCTCAACGCGATCGATCGCGTACGAGCTGGAGAGTACGACCACGTGGTCGCCTGGGACGACTCCAGACTGGCCCGCGACGACTTTTTCGCGGAATGGCGGCGTGCAGCTGCCTCGGGCAGCGCCGAGTTCGCATTCGTCGCTGGAGACGTTGATGTCGACAGTATGGAACATGGCGTTCGCCGAACAGTCGAAACCGCAATCAAACGCGAGGAAATCAAGAAAGCTCGGGAGGCTGTGAACGACCGCGAACAGCGAGCAATGTGGAACTCCCGGCCACCGGTCGGTCTCGAGTTCGACGACGCGCGCGAGTATCTGGTGGCAAGTAAGCAGTTCGACACCGTCGTGGACGCGCTCGCAATGCGCGCCGACGGCGTGTCGTATCGTTCGATCGCAGACGAGACCGGACTCTCCCGCGGAGCGATTGAGCGGTGGGTCAACCACGTTGAGGACCGAGCGCAGTCATGCCGCGATGGCGGTACCGCACGTACGCTCCTCGACGCCGCCCCGGACGACGCAATTGACGACTATGAGGGAGACAACCTGTCTGCCACCAGTGGGGGTGAGGCAGCGTGACCTACGACGAGACACTTCCGAAGCTCATGTCCGTAATTGACCGGACCGAACTCGTTAGTGAGGATTCTCTACCAACGTTGTCGCAAGCACGGGTAGTTGCGCCTGCTGGGAGTTCATCGGTAGACGTCGCGGTTGTTCTTAACGCGGCTCGTGACGGTGAGGATCGGCAGGTGACCGTGCGTACTGACGCTGACGGGATGCGCGCGCTCGGAGAGTCGCTCATTGAGGCGGCCGACTCAGTGTCTCCCAACGACGATCGTAGTGACGAGTAGCATCGCTCATTCCTCTGGTATGTAGTAGCAACCATTCCCGTTGAAATCCTAATGTAGGGCTTTGTTTTAACGGTCGTGCTGGATACAGAGGATGTAGCAGCACCGAGAGTATCTTTTGTGCAAGCACATCTGACCGAATCAGCCGCAAGGATGAGCGTGCGTACTGAGCACGTTATTCGCGCGGTCGACGGGAGCGCAACTCACTGAACGCGAGCAAAGCGAGCGTTCAGCCTTTTTCGCCCACGTTTTTGCCGCGAGCGGTTCGCGCGGAGCGCGAACCCGAGCGGGAAAAAGGTGGTCTGTATCGACCGGTTCGAGCAACGTCGATTCCAACCATCTGTGACCGATTTGCGCCCTGTATTCAGCACGTCATTCCTATACGTTACCCTAAATCATCAGCGATCGCCTCTAGTATCGTTTGCTCTTCTTCGATCGATTTTTTGACGAGCCTGAGACACGGCTCGCAGAACATCAGCTTCCCCTCCCAATTTTTATATTTCAGCGTCGGACCCTGGACAGGAACGTCGCCGCAAATGAGACACTGTACTGACTCTCCACCATCAGTTCGACATGACATCGAATGGGTATCACTAGAAGATCGCTGAGCCATAGGCGTATCCAAGTACCGCCACTCTGGTCGATGTTTGAGTCGCATCGCTACCTCTCTTACTGGGTCGATCTGCTCGCACACGGTATCTAGTTCGTTTCGCATCTGCTGGTGTGCTTTCGGAGCGCTTCCAGAGATCGAGATAGGCGATGAGTGATTCTCTTCTCCTTTCTTGATTGCCGTAATGAAAGTGAGATATGCAGTTAGCTCTGCTGCCACCACTGCCGCGTTAGTTGCTGAGGAGGGTTCACCGAGAAAGAACGGATATTCCTCTCCATCAAGGTAGTAGCTCGACACAACACTCACTTTGCCGTTCTTCCGAAATTCGACCTCCAGATTGATGGTCGGTTGTTTGGCTTCTGGTGACCGGCCGATAGCTCTCGCTAGCCTCACTGACCCGTCCCCATCAACGGAATACAGTTGGTGATGGTCGAATTGAGAGCGTACTACTGACTCAATCTCTTGCCAAGTCTGAGCTGAACCTCCAGTTCCATCACGAAGTTGGGCAAAGTCAAGCGATTGATCTTGGAATGACGGAGCACTCGTCGGGAGGTCTTTGATAGCCGTTTTGAGTGACTTAATCGCTGATTCGAACTCTGATACAGTAGGTAATCGTTCGGGAGATTCTTCCAGTGATTTGATCACAGATCAGTCTACAAACTCATGGTATTAGTCTATATGCTGGCTAAAATTGAGGTCTCTATAACACACGTAGATGTGCTCTACAGGTAGTTTTCTCTGTTAGATCCCGTGTCTCTTTAGTCACGGACTTAACGGGCGTGACTCGATCTCAGATCCAGGCAGGAGAACTGCAAAAGCGTAGTAGCGACGAAGGTGCTCCCCAGGGGCAACAGTGGTGGAGTCGTAGTTGATGACGTTCGCCGAGTCAAGCTTCGGGAGATGGTATTGAGTGCTCGTTGTATAAACTGACTGCCGGGATTTCTTGTCGACGGGTCCTTGAGTCTGGGATTCGAGTCTTGCTACTTCCGTAGCGAGTTCTCCCACGTCGATCGGATCGCCACCACTGTTCTCAAGCAACACCATGGCGATCAGGGCACGTCGTCGACTGCTCAGAAGGTCACCCCACTTGATGGTGCCGTCGCTATCTGGCATAGGTGACCTCCCAGTCTGGTTCGTCTGCAATGATAGTCCGATGCCTCTCGACTCGAGCGAGACATTTTAGTCTCGCAGCGTCTGATTCGATCATGCGGTTTGCCTCCAAGCGGACCGCACGACAACCCGCGCCCCAAACGCGGGTTTTCGATATGAGAGTGTTGCTGTCGTGCGGTCTGTGTAATCCTGTGTCCTTGTATAAAATAAGCAATTGTATCTTGCGCTACTGGGGCTGAACTCAATACTTCCACCTATCTTGACCCGATGATACGTCCTCTTCAGAAACTGACTGATTGTGCTCAATCCAACTGACCTTCGTACCGCCAACTCTGAAACTGCTCACTTACAGGTTGGTGGTCCAGAGCGTCAGTCAATCAGCAGACGAGCGTGCAGGCATTTTTTCTTGTGAGACGGCGGCAGAGAGGTTTTGAGCAAGTGCGTCCCAGTCGGCAGGCGACGTTGGTGGAATATAGGAGGGCGTCTCGTCCACTTTGAAGCTGGCGTTATTGGTCATAACTAGTAACGCTCGCTTCAAAGTGGATTTCTCGAGTCGAAGCTGGTAGCCTTCTCGAGGAATATAGTCTCCTTCCGCCAGTAGTCCGAGGTTCTCGAAGTCGTCCACCCAATTGGAGATCGTTCTTGTCGAGACATCGATCCCGCAGTCCTCAGCGAAGTCTTCCAAGTCTCCTCTGGTAAAGCACAACGTTCCGCTCTGCTCCTTGAAGGGGAAGCTCTGGGGGTCCGGCGATTGGTCGCAGGCGGCATTGGACAAGTGGTGGAGGAGATCAATTGCGCGGGGGGTGACTGGGAGACGCTGTCGCATTGGCGCGGCGAGATCGTCAAGTTCGACCAGTCGGTCGACGGGCAGAGAGGTTGGGACGTTCGTGATCAGGTAGGCGTGTTTCGTTTCATCGGCGAGAATGGGGCGAATCCTGTGGACCGCCTGTACGAGCTCTTTTTCACGTGTTTCACGGAATAGAGCGCCGATGAGGCCCGAATAGTGCTTCGTCGGGACTGCACGTCCACACCCATCTTCATCTTCGTAATTGAGCTTTCGGTACACAGGCGGGTTCGCAGCAAGCTCCCCCTCATTCCGTCTGGTACTGCATTCCTTCCCGCCTGCTCGAAGATCGTCGCGATGTTGGGCAAGCAATTCGGCTTCAGTCTTGAGGTCTGAAATGTGCGGGTGCGGGGCGCCAATGCAGAAGACTGCATCACATCCAGTACGGTTTAGCCCACGTGCGGCGTGGTAGTGGAGGTGTTCACTGTTCGGTGGGAGGTCGAACTTGCTCTCGAGATCCTGCCGCATAACGAACAGCGGCTGGTCAAACTGTCGTCCAGCCTCGTCGATAGTCGCCTGGATTCTTTCACGAAGTGAGTCTGACTTCTGCACGGTCCCCCCGTGATACTGACCATCGGTTATCTGCGTCAGTACCATGTCGACCTCAAGGGTTTCGTCGCCAGTGATGAGTGGCTCAGGATCGCCGAAGAGTGCGCCGATACGCTCGGGTGTCGCCGTGGCATCAAGAATAAGTGGCGAGGATGGGAGATCAGATAGGAGTGGAAGGGACCGGAAATAGAGTCTCTTGCTACCGAGTTCGACATCTGCTCGCGCCTGTTCAGTTTGCTTTTGAATGAAACTGCTCTCGTCTTCTCTCCAGTTACACTTTTCACAGACGCGAGTTCCGCGCTCATCAACTGCGAGTTGCGTCGTGCAGCGCGGGCAGTGTGACAATTTGAAGGGGAAAGCGATCGCTTTGGAAAGTGGTTCGCGAGGAAGTCCGGCCTCAATTGCAGCAGCGATAAGCGCATCGAATGCTAGCGGAACACCGTTCCAATTACCGTCCTCGATACGCGCCAGAATCGTCTCGTTGAATTTGATTTTCGCCTTCGCAAAGGCTTCGCCGTACTGCCAGGGTTGGTCCTTCGAGGGGCGTTTGAACTCGCGATGATGGCCAGCTACATCGTTGCGAGTCTCGTAGGATGCCCACCAGCTTTGAGGAGGTTGAACGTCAACTAACGATCCTCCGTTACTCAGAGCTTCCGCGATCCTGCCGGCGAACTGGCCAACCGCTTCCAGCGTACGAGTTGCAGCTGATTTCTTGTTCGCGTTTGTTTCGCCGATTTCAGTGAGCGTCGTTTCAAGCTGAAGCAGCTGGTTCGCAGAAAGTGTTCGTTCTGAAATCAGTGATCGCGGCTTCTCATCGACAAGGACGTCACGACTCTCATTCGCAACTGTCTTTAGTTGGAGATACTCATGGACGCCGACGATAGCATCCTCGTATTCGAGATCATCGAACTGTCGAAGATATGCGCATTCATCTCCTTCATGCGGGTCCAGTAGCAGGTGTGCTTTGACCGGGCCAACTTCGTCAACGACGCGTTCGAACCGTTCTCGAAGCGGATTATCAGGCGGACAGTTGTAAATCGGGCACATCGACGGGCACCGGCTAGTCTCCCCGTGGGTCGGGCATTGCTCGTCCTGATGGTCCGCGTCCATGCATTCGTTGTACTGTTTCTGTTCGGCCCCTTTCAGGTGGTACACGTCGTCGGGGGTAGCGTCATCTTTGATGAACTCACGAGCCTTCTCATGCATACCGAACAGGATACTGTACGGGCGTTCGCGCTGGGCCGCCGCGATTGCAGCGTTCGTGGTTTTTCCGGTCCCGGGCGGGTCAGCGAAAATCGTGACTGAGTCGGTGTCGATAAACTCGCCGTAGCGTTCTCCTTGGAGGGCTTCCCAGCGTGCTTCGACATCGAACGACGTTGACTCGTCTACTGGTGGCGCACAAGATTGAATCTGATATTGGGTAGTCAGCAAATCAGGCTGCTCAAGTTCCCATCCATGATCGATGTCGCGTTCTTTGAGGGCCTCTAGAACCGATATTCGTTTGTCATTGTCGGGAAAGTCGACATAGGTTCCTGATGAGGTTTCCTTTTCGACGAAGTCGTCAGTTTCGCAGATTCCAAGGGCGACTGCCGCTTTGCGTAGGACCCACAGCGGGGTTCGATCGTATTTATCTCCGTTCGGCCGTTCTGTTCCGGCCTCAGGTACCCATATTGGGATTGAATATCCACGATCCCGGAGGGCATCTACTGCCTGAGGGAATTCAGCCCCAGTTAATTCGTCGTCATCACTAATTCCGTCTGCTAGAGCAACAAGAACGACCGCGTTTCCATTCAGGCTTTGCCCAGTATCGTGGAACTTATCACGATCGGCGAAGGTCGACTGCCCAGAATTGTGTTCCTCGTGCCATGGCGGACCGAATCGGGGCGGCGTCTTTTCGCCGTGCCAGACGTCAGCAACCTGCTCTGCCAGTTCACGAACATCAATGTTTTCTATAGCTGCTTCAACGAGGCTTCGATCAGTAGTTAACTGCAAGCCATCTAGTGATTCAGATAGCTCCTGCCGATGTTCCTCCGCTTCGTGCCAGCGCTTTTGACGGTACTTTTCTTGTTCGCGTTTATCCTCGACCCACGTTTGGAGCGCCTCTTTCCAGGAATCTGCGTTTTCGATATAATTTGGCCAAAGAGATGCGACGACGGACCCAACTCGGCTCGTATGTTCTACACTGGTGACCGCATTTGCCCACGTTCGCACCTTATTCAGTAGCTCGGCGTCAACATCCTCAATCGGCGTGACCGAGTACGAGACTGCTTCCGGATCAATGGGAGCAACCACGGCATCATGGTCCCCGTGGAGGGAAAGCGGCGCCTTGTACTGGCGGTTTTTGTTGTTTGCCCAGTCGGGATCAATAACGCGCTTGGCACCAGGGACGCGGTTGTTGACACGTCGTTCAGCATCTCTGAGCCAGTCGTTTGATCGGTCAATAAATTCTTGGAAGACCCATCCACGAGCTTCCGGGTCATCGTCGAAGAGGTCAGCAATCGGGAGTGTAACACTGGGTGCGCCAAGAATGTAGGCGCCGCCGACGGAATCAAGCATGAATATCGCGTCGTATCCTCCGTACAGAGCCGCAAATTCGTCAGCATAGGCTTGGAGAGCTTCCTCAGCTGTGGCGCGTGTAGATTTAGAGAGGTTACCACGCTTGGGCTTTAGGTCGTCAGCGAGGTCTATGTCTCCCCAAGCTCCGACGGCACGAAGATCAGCTGCATCGGGCGTAGGTGATTTTCCCGGTTTGTATTGGTAGTTCGTGCCATCAAGAGTCGCTGCTGTCCAATTATTCATTGAATTTGGCGATTTGTAGGACGTCAGGACGTACAGAGACCGGTCAACCTGACCGACTACGTGATCGAAGTCTTGATGAATCGTCTGCATCCGACGCTTCTTCTCAAAGCCGTTCTCAATCTCGTCTACGTTGTCGTTCTCACGGGTCCGGTACCACCCCTTCTTGTCGTAGACGAGCCCTGTCGGATTATTGAGTACCGTACTTAACGGTTTGAGTGCAGGTTTGATTCGTTCGTAATGCGTCTGGATGTCCGTGTGGGTGAGCGAATCGGACGCGTCTATGGTGGGAGGGCGGTTTTCGTTCGACATGTAGTTGCGAAGCCCGACGCCCGAAGACGCCACTCGGCATTTCTAGCGTTGCCACTGGTGGATGCCAGGGCTTAAGATAGCCGAGTGAGAACCAAGGGTGTAGGCTCCGGGGTCCCCCCGGTTCTCAGGCAGTTAGGCTCTTAGCGTGTCGTTTATTCTGACGGAGTCACCGGGGTGTATCCAATTCCCTCTTAAAACGCTATGGATATTGATTCAGAGCCCACATGACTGCTCTCGGTTACTAAGATGGTGATCCAGCTATCTATGGGTCCTTAAGCGTCCATTCTTGGGAGTCGGTCAGTTGTATAGTATCGACAGCCGAAAAGTGAGGTCGGATTAGTTCCTGCCACCACGTAGTTGGTGTCTCATATCCAGCTTGGTGACTGGGCCAGACGTCGTAAATGAACTCTCGCTTCGATACTGGTCGCCCCTTGTCAGAGAGGTATTCATATGCTGCTCGTACTGCGCGTTGTCGGTCCTGAACTCGAGGCTCATATCGTTCTTCAGGTTGTATAGCGAGATATTGGTCCATGTTTGTCCAGTCGTGCACTGCAACACGCGTGCCATGTGGTTTCTCCGGGTCTAATTGCGAAGCTATTGAGGAATCCCGATGAATCGATGGGTAGTGCCAAGTAATGCTTTTGAGCCACCAAACACAACCAGATTGTCCAACGTCCTTCTCCACCAGTATGTCTCGCTGGCTTAACGAGGACAAACGGTCTAATATTGCCCGCTGACTTATCGGAAGATCACTTGCAACTTCTGCTGTCGTGAGAACAGGGCTGTCTGCCTCCAAGAAGCATTCGAGAATCTGGTCGTCGTCAACTTGTTGTGGCCGCCCTCCAGACATTTTTGAGAACGTCTTCGAAGAGACGTTCTAAATCGTTCGATATAGTTCGTCTGGACGAACTATCTAATATTGCTCAAAACTCGCGCCATTGTGGCTATGGACGATGTTTTACGAGATCAAATTCCCTTTGAGATGTTGGAAGAAATGCTCAGCGTTTAATACGGTCATTGCTCTCACCGACTCTTGGATCGTTCCCGACGACGACAACTGATCGTCGTCGTGAAGTACAGCCGGGCGATGCCACGCCCGGCAACGAAGCGCGCACTCCACCAATGCAAGCCACGTACGCGCCTAGAGCAGAGTATCGCTCGCAAATCAATAAATCCCCGGTCTACAGCGAAGCAGCTCCCGCGACGAATGGACGGTCGAACTCGGAACGGGGGTGGTTATAACGTGAACGTCGAACCAGACCACGGAGCTGCTGACAACGCGGAAAATCTAGACACGATTCGCTCTGAACTAGACACGATCCGCCAGAAACTCGATGAAGGAAGTACGCTCCAGCCGATCGGGCCCGAAGAGGCAGTAGAAGTCTACTTGGAAGACCGTCGTGAGGAGCTCGTCGAATCGACGGTTCAGGACTACCAGCGGAGCTTGGAGTTCTTCATCGAGTTCTGCGGTCTCGAGGGGATCGACAACCTCAACACGCTCACCGGCCGGACGTTGCGCGAATATCGAGCCTGGCGGCGGACTGAGTCGTCACATAAGACGCTCAGTCCGAAGACGATGCGGGACGAACTATACCTAATGAGGAACTTCCTCAAGCTCCTCGAGGACATCGAAGGAGTAGAAGCGGGCCTGGCCGATAAAGTCCAGACCCCAGAGCTCAGCTACGAAGACGAAGTCCGGGAAGAACACCTGTCGGCAGACCGCGCGAAGGAAATCATCCAGTATCTGGAAGACTACGAGTATGCAACGACCGAACACGTCGTCTGGCTTCTACTCGGAGCCATAGGCTGTCGTCGAGGCGGCGTTCACTCGCTTGACCTCAAAGACATCCACACCGATCGCAACGAACTCTTCATCGAGTTCTGCCATCGGCCTGATCAAGGGACGACGCTGAAGAACAAGAAAGCTGGAGAGCGAGAAGTGAACATCTCCGAAAACGCGGCAGAAGTCATCGACGACTACATCGAAAACAACCGTACTGAAACAACCGATGACTACGGTCGCGAACCCCTGATCACGACCACACACGGGCGAATGGCAAAGTCGACAATCAGCAAGTACGTTTATAAGTGGACTCGTCCATGCGAAATCGGCAAGGACTGTCCACACGGCCGCGATCAAGCTGACTGCGAAGATGCACAGACCATCGACAACGCCTCCAACTGTCCGTCTTCGCTATCAACTCACACCGTCAGGAAGGGCTACCTGACAGCTGAGAGGTCGAACAACATCCCGATCGAAATGCTGGCTGACCGCTGCGACGTCAGCCCAGAAGTTCTCAAGAAGCACTACGACCAGCGTGACAAGACCGATCGACGAGAGCTGCGTCAGGAAATTTACGAGGAAGTCTACGGCAACAGCCAGGGAGGGTATCTGAGCTAACTATGGACCGCGGACACCCCTCAGAAAAAGACGCTTCCGGACCGGATATGGCCGACATCATCCGTCTAGAAGCCAAGCTCCTTGGAGAACCAGTCGGTGAGTCGGAGCAAACGCTGTTTGATACCGCTCTCCGAGCGCGTCTAGTGATGCTCCAAGACGACTGGGACGAGTCACTAATTGTCCCTGGACAGGTCTACGCCGAAGCTGTGGATCACAATCCACAAGCGGACGCTCACACGGCCATAGAGTTCGCTGACGTCGTTACCCGTTATCTCGAGAAACGGGGACTCGAAACACTCGACGACCTGCTCAACTGGGAGCCAAAGCTCCTGAACCAGTACAGGTACGAGAAACAAGCTCAGCAGGAGTCCAACTAAATCGTCGACCTCGATCCTTTGCCAAGATATGACTACTGACGACACTCTTAGTGAGAACTCGGCCAACGAACTCGACATCGAACAGCTATCAGCTGAGCAGCTCGAAACGGTTCGCGACAAGATCGAGACCGAGCTCGAAAAGCGAGCGCAGGACGCTGATCTCACCGATAGCCGCACTACAGACCTCGTCAACGATCAGTGGGTCAATTGGCGAGAACTGAGTGCTCATCCTAATTTGAAGGCCGTCAAGCCGTGGATCCTTCGCGTCACTGGTCTGCACACTAAGTACGGCGTCGACGGTGAATGGCTCGACAAACAGCAGATCGACGGCGACTACCACATGGACGTTTCTGGCCTTGAAAACGGAGATGTCATCAAAGTCAGTGGCGCTAGCCATGCCAACCGTAAGCATCGCTACTACCGTGTGACAGCTGTTGGGAACGGGCGACTCTACCACGAGAAAATCAGCGAGAGTGAGGCTATCGAGGCAGTAGACTGACCTAGTCACTCGGCAGATAAAATAACTCAACTCTCTCAAAAATACGTAAGCTGCAAATCCCGTGGTCCAAGTGACCAGGCAATCTCTATCAGTAGACTAAGAATCGATGTGTGGCGCTTCTGGGATGCTGTGATTCAATTGTCTGTTGTAGACAAGTGAACTCAGTTTCCAGTCAGGTGCCATACCCAAGTCACCCAAGACACCCCATCGGTTCCGTCGTAAGCATCAGGTGATATGAGTCGTCTCACCTCGCAGGGCTGGTAGGTGTCACTGACGAGCCAGTCGACGAGTTCGAGGACGCGCTCAAGGAGCACACGCTCGCCAACATCCGGCCGCTGTTCTCGTTTTGGGACGCGAACGTGGCCTTGCCGGAGTAGTTGGTGGGTATTTTCACTCGACACGCGGGGTGGTGCTCATTCAAAACAAGGGGTGTGCCGAGACACACACCACCGTCGAAGTGTTCTAAGTGTGCTCCAGCCAGCGCGGTATTTCGTCCGTCGAGTCGCCTCGTCGACCGACCAGACAAACGGTCACGTCTCTTCGAAGATGTACTCAACCACGTCGTCGGTGACGTCCTCGTCGATAAAGTCCGGGTGATAGATGTAGAACTCGGCGAAGTCGTGGAAGAGATTCCCTTCCTTGAAGTAGTCCTTGTTGGGACCGTCAACAAGCCTGCCGAAAAAGTGGTCACGGTGAGAGTTGACGTACGTGCTGAGGCTCGACTGGGTGATGGTCGATACCTGGGAGGTGGTAGCGTCGACCAGTTCCTTCGCGAACCCACTACCGGAACGATTGTGGACTCGGTCCAACGGATGAATACACGCAGCGTCCATCTGGGTCTTCTCGCTGGCGACAGAGCGGTCACCGTCCTCGCGCCGCTAGAGGTGATACTACTGAATCTTGCGACCGGTGAAGTCAGAGTATCAATGTCTTCCATCACACACCAGCACACAAAGTGCTTGGGGCGGCACCTATGCGACTGAATTCAGGACCATATTCGAAACTCACCCAAACCACTCTCGCCGTCACGGTCACTGTCAGGTGATGCGGCCGCAAGGGAAATGAGGGCACCTAGATCGAACAAACGTCTTGTCGAACTGACCTCTCCGTTCCGTAACGGCGACCGGTCTGTCCAACTCTTACAGGCCTTGGCGTAGCTATTACTCAAAAACCGATGCGTCGAACCTCGAACGCACCGGCGCGACTGGCCGACTACCCATGAAACGGACGGTCGTCCTCGGCGGTGGAGAGGCGGGTCTGATCGCCGCGGCGTACCTCGAACGTATGAGCGGGACGGACACTGTCGTGGTTTCCGAGCGAGAGCGCCACGTGTTTTCATTCCTGCTCTATCAGGTGATGAAGGGAATGCCGTTCGACGAGGCGACACTCGACCTACGGGACGCGTTCGCAGACAGGGACGTCACCGTCGTCCGGGATCACGTCCATGGGCTGGACGCAACTGAGAAGCGAGTCGACTTACGGAGCGGATCGATAGAGTACGACATTCTCCTGATCGCGCTCGGCGGTGTGACCAGACTCGACGCTGTCGACCGCAGTCGCGTGTCGGACGTTCGGACAGACGCCAGGGAGATTCAGCGTGCAGTACACTCCGGGAACGTTCACGATGTCGTCATCGTCGGTGGTGGCCCGGTCGGCATCGAGACGGCGGCGACGCTCGGGCCCCTCAACGTCGGTCTCGATGTCTCGCTGCTCACGTCGGGCGATCGCCTGCTCGCCGACTTTCCGGAGCGTGCGGGACGCATGGTCGAGCGAGAGTTGGGGCGACGCGGCGTCGACGTCCGGACGGAGACGCGCGCGACCAAAGCGACGGAGAACGGCATCGTCCTAGACGGAGAGCGCGTTGAGCACAGTGACCTGACGATCTGGGCGGGCGGAGTCAAACCGAACCCGGTGATCGAGCACTTCGACCTCCTGCGGACCAAGCGGGGCTTACTCGTCGACGCGTCGTTGCGCTGTCGAGGCGCCAACGACGTATACGCTGTCGGAGACGTGGTCGACTACCCCGGAAAGGTCAAAGACGGGTACTCGGCAGGACTGGAAGCCAGACGAGCCGCGAAGAATGCGCTCCGAGAGTTGCGGGGACGGCGACCGAAAGAGTACGATGAGCGGTGGCATCCGAGAATCGTCTACCTTGGTCGGACCACTGCCCTGTTCGCGGCGGCCGGGATCGTCCATTGCGGGGCAGGGCCGGCGATTCTGCGAGCTATCGCCGCCAGAGGCTACCCATTCTTCTGGAGCTACGTGTACTGACTGTGTCTGACGCGCTCGGGCGACCGCGGCGAGATAATTGTGCGTCGGGCGGTTGCCGAATGGCGAAGATCACCGGATGCGGAGATCACTGGACGTACCGGAGGACCCGCGCCATCCCGGATTCAAGGTGATAGAGGTTGTGGCAGTGGAACAGCCAGTCGCCGGGGTTGTCCGCGAGGAAGTCGATGGTCACCTCGCCCATGTGGGGCGGGACGATCACGGTATCCTTGACCGCGTCGCCGACCCGGAAGAAGTGCCCATGGAGATGCATCGGGTGGAGCACCGGGCTGCGGTTCTCCATCCGAATCCGGACGTGTTCGCCCTCGCGAACGCGCAGCGGGTCGGCGTCGGGGTAGGCCTGCCCGTCGATTAGCCACTCGACGGATCCGCGGGCACGCGACAGCGTCAGGTCGAACTGGCGATCCGGCTGACCGTTGATGCCCTCCAGCGGCGAGATGGCCTGAAGGTCCCCATACTGGAGTCGGCGCCCCTCGGCGGACGGTGTGGTCGGAGACTGGTCACTCTCCTCGTACCGGACGACGGCGCGCGCCGGCGGTTCGTCACCGTCGAGCGCGTCAGCCCGGAGCTCCCACGCGCCGGGGTTGTCGGCCTCGACAACGACGTCGTAGCGTTCTCCCGATCCGAAGACGAACGAATCTGCCGCGACTGGGTCGACCGGCCGGCCGTCGGCGTGCGTGACGGTAAGTTCGTGTCCGGCGAGTCGGACGCGGAACGCCGTCGCGCTCCCGGCGTTGACGAACCGGAACCGGACGCGCTCGCCGCGCCAGACGTCGAACGTCGGCGCGGACTCGGGGAGCCGACCGTTGACCAACAGCCCGGCGTACGGCGGGCGCCTGTCGCCCATCTGGCCTCCCATTCCTCCCGGTCCTCCGCCTCCGCCGCCCATCCCGCCGGGACCGCCACCACCTCCACCGGGACCGCCGCCACCGTCACCAGGACCACCGCCGCCTCCCATTCCACCGGGACCGCTGTCGGAGTCGAGTTCCGAAAGAGGCTGGGGCTCCCCTTCGAGGTAGTCGTCGAGTACGACGACGTACTCCCGGTCGTACTCGACGTGTGGATCGGACTCTTCGATGATTAGCGGGCCGTAGAGTCCGCGATCGAGCTGGAGCCCGACGTGACTGTGGAAAAAGTACGTCCCCGCGGGTTCGGCCCTGAATTTGTAGGTGAACGTCTCACCGGGCGAGATCGGCGGCTGGGTGACGTTCGGGACGCCGTCCATCGTGTTGGGCACCGGGACGCCGTGCCAGTGGATCGTGGTTCCCTCCGAGACGTCGTTGGCGATTTCGGTCTCGATCACGTCGCCCTCGCTCACCCGGAGTTCGGGCCCGGGGAACTCGCCGTCGTACACCCAGTTCTCGGCCGAGGCGTCGGCGCCCGGCTCCACCGTCCCCGGCGCCGCGGTGAGCGTCGTCGACGCGTCTGCAGGAGCATCGACGGGCTCCTGGGGAGACACCGGCTGGTAGTCGTCACCCGAGTTCTGCCCGCCCTGATCGAGACAGCCCGCGGCAGCGCTCGCGCCGGCCGCGCCGAGCGACAGCAGGAATCGACGGCGGGAGGAAGACGGCAGGGTCACAGATCACCCAGCGCACGGTCGAATCGGGCGGCCGCGTCCTCTGCGACCGCGTCGAGGTCGGGGTCGTCGGCGACGCCCAGGAGCCGTTCCGGGTCGATCGCGCTCACGACGACGTCGCCGTCGTCGCTCTCGTAGACGATGACGTTGCACGGCAACAGCGCGCCGAGTTCGAGATTGACGTCGAGCCCCTGGCGGGCGAGCTCCGGGTTGCAGGCACCGAGGATGCGGTACTGCCGGAACTCTTCGTCAAGTTTCTTCGCGAACGTCGCCCGGATGTCGATGTCGCTGAGGATGCCGAATCCCGCGTCCTCGAGAGCGTCGACCGTCTTCTCGACGACCGCGTCGAACTCGCCGTCGACACGCTTCTGTGTAGTATATTCCACACAGAACAATACGGCACGAGAGGTTGTTACCCGTTTTGTATCGCAACCTGATGAATATGCATTCTGGTGGGTTTCTGAAGTCCATATTTCTATCACTGCGTCGCCGCAGGCGTCGGTAGATTATATGTGATTGTGGTATTCGTGCAATATCTACTGTGCGGCCCAGGCAACTGATCGATTGGCGTACCGGCGTTTTACGCCCGTGGTCGGTGTAGCTGTTACCATGGATGTACTCGTAACGGGCGGCGATGGCTTCGTCGGCCGGCACCTCTGTTCCGAACTCCTCGACCGCGGCCATGACGTCACCTCGCTCTCGCGAACGCCCGACCCGTCGGTCCTGCCGAGCGAAGTGGACCTGCAGCAGGGTGACGTGACCGACTACGACTCCATCGAGGACGCGTTTGAAGGGAAAGACGTCGTCGTCAACCTCGCGGCGCTGCCGCCGCTGCACCAGCCGCCGAAGGAGACCAGCCACGACAGCGTCTGCATCGGCGGGTCGATCAACGCCGTCGAGGCCGCCGAACAACACGGCGTTTCGAAGTTCGTCGAGATGAGCTCTCTGGGGGCGGATCCGAACGGCGACACCGCCTACTGGCGGACCCAGGGACTTGGGGAGAAAGTCGTCCGCTACTCGGAGCTCGACTGGATCGTCTTCCGGCCGTCGTTCATCTTCGGCGATGGCAGCGAGACGTTCACTTTCGTCAGGCGCCACACCACGCCGTACGTGACGGTGCTCCCCGACGGCGGGGACCACCCGAGATTCCAGCCGATCTGGGTCGGGGACTGCGTGGAGATATTCGCGGACGGCATCGAGGACGACGCGTACGACGGCGAGGTGTACGAACTGGGTGGTCCCGAGGTGCTCTCGTTCGGCGAGGTCGCCCGCATGCTCTACGAGGCCGACGGAAAGTCGGTGGAAATCGTCCCGGTACCGATGGTGCTCGCGACGGTCGCGCTGTACGCCGTCGACCCGATCCCGTCGATCCCCCTCGGCGTTGATCAGGCGCGGGCGCTAAAGATGTCCAACGTCACCGATCACAACGACGTCGGAGCGTTCGGGTACGATGAGTCGGACCTAACGACGCTCTCTGCGTATCTAAGGGGCGAGCAGCGACACCGCCCGCAGCGGCGCCCAGTTCCGAGCGACTGAGCCGACCAGTGCGTCTGGGCGGCGCAGTAGACCATAGGGGACTCTATCTCCATCACAGTCGAGCGCGTAAGTGTGATCAAGAGGAACTATACGTGACCACAATCATTGTCGCTGCCATGAGTACGGACATGACTACAACACGGCGTCCGACGAGGTGGTGCGCCAACAGTCGAAAATCGATGACGAGGCCGAAGGATGCCGATGTGGGAGGCTACCATGGAGTCTACGATTGTGAACACTAGAGTGATCCACTCGCTGCCGGTGGCGCGGGGACAGAGAAGCTAAGCCACTCCTGGAACGTCTCGCTGTACAGGATACCGGGATCGAGAGCAGCGTAGAGACAAAAAAGCGCTGGCGAACCATCTGCTCGGGGACTTCGGTGCTGTGGCCCGCATCGCACTCGTACCGCTCGTCGACTTCGCGTTCGTTGGCAGCTAAACTGTGACTCTCGTCAGCTTCGTCGTGACCACTATGGTCCTCCTGCTGTCCGATTGCTCTCCGTCTCCAGGCGCCTCACTGTGATCGTCCATATGCGATCCCCTCATGAGTGGGATACGCTTCCCGTGGTGAAAGTGTGAGGTCCGTTCGGTTGACGAGGATACCGCCTCGCCGATCTGTCTGGGAATGCCCAGAGCCCAGACGACGGACGAGTTGCTCTCTGCTCTGATCGCCAGCGATCAGTGTCGACTGCGACGACGCATTCCGCGTCGACGGCATCCGTGCCGATCAGAGTGCGTGTGACCGGTGGATTCGGGCGCTTGCTGGGCAGCGTTCGTCGTGTCGGCATCAACGGGGTCGTCCGACGGTCCGGGTTCGCCACCGATCTGGTCCTCCACGTGGGCGACCGAATCGGTCTCCAGCAGGGTCTCCAGTCGCCGCTCGAACTCCGCGTCGTCGATCTCTCCGACCGCGTACTGGCGTTTGAGCGTTTCCAACGCAGCGTTCTCGTCCGTTGAGCTGGCATCAATGCTCTCAGGACGGTCGTCCGTGTCCCGTTTGGCCAGGACCCACGCCGTACCAGCACCGACGAGCAGTGCTGGAAGGAGCCAGTTCCAGGGGATCGCTGATCCTGCCGCGACGAGACCGGCACCAACCGCCACCAGGCCGACGATCCAGACTCGTCCCGTCGATAGATCCAATATTGATCTACTCATACATTACTAGTAGTACCCCAAACTCAAAAGCTCTTGCTTAGACAGGAACTATGCCCTAATACTCCTCGAACCTTCGACTCCTTTGTCCCGCAGCTGTTAGGGGAAATGTGCTTAAGTGACAATACCATAGCATTGGGTGTGACTGAAGTCATCCTCTTCGCGCAGGAAACCTGTGGAGCATGCGCGACGCAACGAGAGAAAAATAACGGCATCGAGGACGAGTATCCGGACGTCGAGTTTCGGGAGATCGACATCCGGGAAGAGATGGACACGGCTGAGGAGTACGGCGTCCGGAAGACGCCCACGACGCTCGTCTATGCCAACGGTGAGCGGACAGCCGAGTTCATCGGGATCGTCGGCCGGGACGAATTGGAGTCGGCTATCAAGGACGCGAACCAGCAGTCATCCAGTTTCGTCGGGCGCTTCGTCGACGCCGTACGTGAGTAACTGACTCCGAACTCCATTCCACAGCATGACACACAACAGACGACAGTTCCTGGGGGCACTCGGCGCCGGTGCAGTCGCCAGCGCGGGGCCCACCCAACAAGCGACAGCACAGGAGACGCCCGTCGTCGAGATGGGGAACAACTACTTCGATCCGATCGGCTTGCACGTCGAGCCCGGCACCACCGTTCGCTTCGAGATCGCGGCCGGGTCGCACTCGGCGACGGCCTATTCGAATCGCATTCCCTCCGACGCGACTGCATTCGATAGCGGCACCATCTCGGAGGGTAGCTTCGAGTACACGTTTGAAGCACCGGGCACGTACGACTACTACTGCATCCCGCACAAGTCGGTCGGGATGGTCGGTCGCGTCGTCGTCGGTCGCCCTGGTGGGCCGGCCGAGGACAGTCAGATTCCGGACGGCGACGTACCCGAGAGCGACGACATCGTCGAGCAGGGATCGATCCCCTACGAGACGTTCGCCGATGGCGACGGGAGTACCGCCGGTGGACCGATGGGACACGGAATGGGATCGGGACCAATGGGCGGTTGGGGTGGCGGCCCGCTCGGCGGACTACCATTCGTAGGCGGTTCACTCGCCGTGCTCGGTGGCGTCCTCTACTGGGCGCTCGGTAGTCGCCACGACGGGTCGAAGTCTGACGACGCCGCGATAGAAACGCTCGACGCTCGCTACGCTCGCGGTGAACTCGATGAAGAGGAGTACCGCCGCCGACGGACCCAGCTAGAGGACGACAAATAGTCTCTTTCGAACACGAACGGCACGCTTGTGCTTCAGCAGTGTCTCAACCAGGTACCGTTCGTCCGGGTAATAGCTTTCAAGGACGAGAGCGTGAACAGACCCAACGCGCATCATCGTGTATCCCGTGAGCGCGATTGTGGCGTAGTGGTACTTCTCGAGGCCAGCGAGCCCAGTCTCGTCCGCGTTGCTATCGCGTTTCTGGAGACGGCGCGGTGGTACTACTACGTGAGTGGGGAACAGCGAGCAGTTGATCTTACCTTTTTTCGCGGTTTCGGAACATCAGCGCAGCCAGCAGCGCGATCCCGGCGCCGATCAGTGCCGCCCCGAGTTCCACCGGATGGGTGAACGCCCAGAGCTGGAGGCTGCGCTCGCGCGCGCAGTCGTCGAACCGGCCGTGCGCGCCGTGGTCCGTCTCGTCGTCGACCGGCTCCCAGAGGTTGTGCGCCCGGTCGGGATCGCTCGGTTCGTCGGTCATCTGGGAGCTCCACCCCTCCGAGGCCAGTTTCCGGTCGAGGCGCCGCGGTATCACGCGGTTCCCCAGGATCGCCTTGACCGTCGAGCGGCCGACCCACAGCTCGCTGCGATCGTTCCGGACCGCCCAGACGATCGCCTCGGCGGCGACCTCGGGCTGATAGATCGGCGGCACGGGCTGGGGCGCCTTCGGCAGGCGACTTTTCACCCAGTCGAACTGGGGCGTGTTGAGCGCCGGCATCTGGACCATCGTGAGCTGGACGTCGCTGTCCTGGTGGATGAGCTCGCTGCGGACCGACTCGGTGAACCCCTGGATCGCGTGCTTGGCACCGCAATAGGCCGATTGGAGCGGAATGCCGCGGTAGGCGAGCGCCGAGCCGACCTGCACGATCACCCCTTCATCCATCCGGTCGAGCGCGACCTCGGTGCCGTACACGAACCCGAGGTAGGTTACTTCGGTCACGCGCCGGTACTCCTCGTGGTCCATCTCGGTCGCGGGCGAGAACACCGACGTCATGGCGGCGTTCACCCAGACGTCGATCCGCCCGAGCTCGTCCTCGACGGCGTCTGCCGCGTCCTCAATCTTCTCAGCGTCGGCGACGTCGGTCGGCACCGCCAGCGCCTCGCCGCCGGCGTCCTCGACGTCCTCCCGGGCGCCGTCGAGGCCGGCCTCCCCGCGCGCGAGGAGGCCGACCTGCGCTCCCCGCTCGGCGAACGCGCGGGCCGTCGCCCGGCCGACACCAGCCGACGCGCCCGTGACCACGACGACCGCAGAATCGTCCGTATCAGTTGTTTCAGGCATTGTATCTCACACGATGTACTCCTGCCAGAACCCGTACTGATCGCGGATCTGGCCCCGCGGGACGCTCAGGAGGATCAACAGCACGCCCGCGACGACGCCGCTCCACGTCGCGAGCGTCGGCGCGCCGAACAGCCACGGCGCGACCGCGATCCACGCGCCGAGCGGGACGTTGACGAACCGCGCTGCCCTCGCCGGCTCGCCCGTCGCGATCACCGCGATCGAGACGACGAGCGCGCCGGCGAGGTGGCTACTGTCGGCAAGCAGCCCGCCGGTTCCGAACACCGTCGGCGAGAGCATCAGCCAGAAGCCGATCGCCATCGAGGCGATCAGGTACCACGGGATAGAGACCCCCCAGAACATCCCCGCAGGTCGGTCCCGCTCGGATCGGGTGTCCCCGTTCAGGCCGGCGTCCTCCTCGGAGAGGTGCCCGCCCATCCAGAAGGCGTGCCACAGCGATGCGCCCTCGTCGGTCCGCCGGTCAAGCAACTGGACCATCGCGGCGACCTCGTCGACGGTCAGCGAGATCATCCAGAGCATCCCGAATGCCGACAGGAGACAGAGCGTGCACCAGGTCCCGACAAGCACCGGCTGGGTGATGACCAATAGCACCTGAACGAACCCCAGCGGGATCACGACGATGCCGAAGAAGGTCACCATCCACGGCATCGTCCGCCAGCGGCTCTTGTCGCCCATAAAGCCCATCAACGCCTCAATCGCGTACGCGACGGCGCCCAGGCCGGCGTCCGAGACGGGAAACGCCTTCGACACCCGCGAGTCGAGAATCTGGACGGTCCCGTCGCCGAAGAAGGGATCCCAGACGTGGTTGATGTAGCCGAGCTGGTAGGCCGCCATGTACTGCGAGGCGAAGAAGCCGAACATGCCCAGCGCGATCAGCGGAAACCGCTGGGCCGCCGTCGAGGGGTTGTACGACCACCCCGATGGCACCGTCGCGCCGTCCATCTCCATGCGCATCATGATAATGACCGAGAACATTATGACCAAGATGCCAACGAGCGTGTCATTGAGGTACGCGGCCGCCGTCGGCGCATGGAACACCAGCGGCGCCAGCAGCAGCCAGACGCCGACGCCGCCGCTGGCGTACGACGCCCACGGGTTCTTTCGCCAGATCGTCACGACGCCGAGCGCGACGAGCACCAGTCCCGTCACGACGTCACTCCACGTCATCAGCGCGCTCTCGTACCCGTGAGCGTTCGGGCTAAAGACGAGCCAGATGCCCAGCGAGATGATGCCGTACTGAATCCACAGCTCCTTCAGCGGGTGGTTCAGCATCATCTCACCGGGTTCTTGCATGCCTCCGCCGTCGTCCTGATTCTGAGTGCTGTCAGCCATCCTGGTCCTCCGGTCGTGAAGTTCCTGCGTTGTCGAGCGCGAGCGCGCCGTTGATCAGCCCGATCTGGCTGAACGCCTGCGGGAAGTTCCCCAGCAGTTCGCCCGTCTCGCGGTCGATCTCCTCCGAGAGCAGGCCGAGCGGGCTGACGAACTCGCAGACGTCCTCGAACAGGTCGCGGGCCTCGCCCTCGCGGCCCGCCAGCGCGAGCGCGTTGACCAGCCAGAACGAGCAGACCACGAACGCGCCCTCCTCGCCGGGGAGCCCGTCATCGTCCTCGAAGCGGTTGACCAGCCCCTCGTCAGTCGTCAGCCGGTCGCGGACGGCGTCGATCGTCCCCCGTACCCGCTCATCATCGGCCGGGAGGAATCCGACCATTGGGACGCGCAGCGCCGCCGCGTCGAGTTGATCGTCGGCCTCGAACGAGCGGACGAAGCTGTCGAGCTCGTCGCTATACCCCTTCTCGAGAATGGTCTTCTTGATCTCCCCACGAACGTCGCGCCAGCGCTTGACGGGCCCCTCGTAGTCGGTCTCGTTGACGATCCGAAGCGCTCGGTCGATCGCTGCCCAGCACATCACCTTCGAGTAGACGAAGTTCTGCGGATCGTCGCGGACCTCCCAGATCCCGACATCAGGCTCCTCCCACGCCCCGCAAACGTAGTCGACTATGTCCCGGATCGCCGCCCAGGTGCGGTCGGTGATCTCGGCACCGTAGCGCATCGTCTCGTGGACGCCGACGATCAGCTCGCCGTACACGTCGAGCTGGCGCTGCTCATGGGCGGCGTTGCCGACCCGGACCGGCGCCGAGTCCCGATAGCCCGAGAGGTGATCAAGCGTCCGCTCGGGCAGGTCGTCGTCGCCGTGGAGCCCGTAGACAGGCTGAATGTCAGTCGGCGGGCCCCGCGAGCAGTGCGAGAGACAGAGCTCGAAGTATTCCTTCGCCTCCTCGACGTGGCCGAGTTCGCCCAGCGCCTAGACGGTAAAGGCCGAGTCGCGGATCCAGTTGTACCGGTAGTCCCAGTTCCGGACGCCGCCGACGTCCTCGGGCAGCGAGGTCGTCGGCGCGGCACAGATCGCACCGGTGTCGTCATGGATCAGTAGCTTCAGTGCTAGCGCCGACCGGACCGCCAGATCGTGGTGTGCCCTAGCGACGGGACACGTCTCCCTGGCCGAACACTCGTGGGCCCAGTCTCGCCAGTACGCGACGACGTCGTCGAGTATCCGCTGGTGTTCGTCTGGTTGCACCGGGATTTCGCGGTCGTATCCAAGAACGAGCCAGCGCGTCTCGTCCGCCTCGAGTGTCAGCGAGGTGCCAGCGCAACCCTTGTCGACGCCGAACTCGACCGGACTCGTGAGAAACGCCGCCTCGCCGTCTCCCCGGGCGACGACGCCGTGGTTCGATCTCTCGACATCCGGCTCGGTCTGCGCGTAGTCGAATCGCGGCTCGAACAGGATGTCCAGTTCAACCGGACCGACCTCGCAGTCGACCTTTCGGTACAGCACCCGGTGGGCGTTCTCGGCGCCGTCGATCGCCTCCGGTACGGGCATGAAGTCGGTCATGGTCGCTCGGCCGGACGCCGTCTCGAAGCGTGTCCGCAGGATATTCGTCCGATCGAGGTACCGCTGGCTCGTCTCGAACGAACGGCTCGGACTGACGGAGAATCGCCCGCCGCCCTCGGCGTCGAGCAGGCGAGCGAACAGGCTCGGCGACTCGACGTGCGGGAAGCAACACCAGTCGACCGCGCCGTCGCGACCGATCAGGGCGACCGTCTCCAGGTTGCCGACGACGCCGTACTCCGCGATCGGTTTGTACTCGGTGCACTCTTCGCGCTCAGTACCGGCGTCCTGCACGTTCGGTGAGGGCATGATTGGGTCGGTCGCCGTAGCGTCGACGTCGTCTCGTCGACGACGAGACCAGTGGCTGGGGAGCGGCGTCACGTGTGGCATATCACGAACCCGGTGTTCAAGCTAGGGGTGCGGGGGTCGCCCGGCGTCCGAACCAGGAGGCGCCGGAGTCGAACGCAAAAAGTACCAGTTGACGCGGCGCGGCGAGCGGTACTTGCGCGGGGAGTTCCACGTCGCGCTCCTGATGGAAGATGAACCGTGAGGCCAACGCCTCAGTCCGCTGCACTGGGATGGCCCGACGCATCGACGCCCGGGAGCGACGGGAGATCGAGATCGACCCGGCGGAGCAGCTGCGCGTTGATCGCGACGATGACCGTGCTAAGCGACATCAACAGTGCGCCGACCGCGGGCGACAGCAGGGTCCCGATCGGTGCGAGCACGCCCGCGGCCAGCGGGATGGCAAAGACGTTGTAGCCGGCGGCCCATACGATGTTCTCCTGCATCTTCCGGTAGCTCGCCCGGCTCAACTTCACGAGACGGACGACGTCCATCGGATTGTTCTGGACGAGGATCACGTCGGCCGACTGGACGGCGACGTCGGTCCCGCTCCCGATCGCGATCCCTACATCGGCTCGCGTCAGTGCAGGCGCATCATTCACTCCGTCGCCGACCATCCCCACGAGCTTCCCCTCGTCTTGAAGTTCCTGAACTTTTTTGTCTTTGTCTTCAGGAAGGACTTCCGCGAACACTGTGTCGATCTTCAGTTCATCGGCGACAGCGTTTGCGACATCTTGGGAGTCTCCGGTGAGCATCGCTACCTCGATACCGAGGTCGTGAAGCGCGTCGACAACCGCGTAGCTCTCCTCGCGGATCACGTCGGCCATTGCGAACGCGGCAACCAACTCTCTCTCGCGAACAAGATACACTACGGTCTGTGCGTTCTGGCCGGCTTCGTCGGCGAAGCGCTGGAGATGGTTGGGGACCTCGCTATCGAGTTGGGTCAACAAATTCGGCCCGCCGACGTACACCTCGTTCCCGTCAACACTCGCTCGGACGCCCCTTCCCTTGATAGCCTCGAAATCGGCCGCATCAGGAGCAGTGAGGTCACGCTGTTCAGCGGCCTCGCGGATGGCCCGCGCAATCATGTGTTCTGAATCGCTTTCGACAGCCGCAGCCAGCGCGAGTGCCTCGTCTTCGGCGACGCCGTCAACGGTCACCATGTCGACGACGCCGTGCTCGCCTTCGGTGAGCGTCCCCGTCTTGTCGAAGATGATGGCGTCCAGGTTCCGTGCCTCCTCCATCGCGATCCGGTCGCGAACGAGCATCCCGTTGCGCGCCGCGAGTGACGTATTGATCGCAACAACGAGTGGGATCGCGAGCCCAAGCGCGTGCGGGCAGGCGATGACGAGGACCGTAACGACTCGTTCGATGACTGTAGCGTCGAACGATACTGCGATTGTCCACGCGATGGCTGTCACGACTGCCGCCCCGAGCGCGACGTAGAACAGCCACCCGGCCGCTCTGTCGGCCAGCACCTGCGTCTTGGACTTGCTCTGCTGGGCTTCCTCGACGAGTCGCATGATGCCCGCAAGCGTCGTCTCCTCGCCTGTCGCACCGACGCGCACGCGAAGGCTGCCGTCGCCGTTGATCGTCCCGCCGATGACCTCGTCGCCGGGTTCTTTCGAGACCGGCTTCGACTCTCCGGTGATCATTGACTCCTCGACGTCTGAATCTCCCTCTTCGACGATGCCGTCAGCAGGGACACTCGCGCCCGGCCGGACGAGCACGAGGTCGCCCTCGGAGAGCTCGCTCACCGATACTTCTTCGGTGTCGCCGTCGTTGGTGATTCGCTCGGCGGTATCGGGCATCAACTTCGCCAGTTCGTCGACCGCGCTGGAGGCCCGTCGCACCGACCGCATCTCGATCCAGTGACCGAGCAGCATGATGTCGATCAGTGTGACTAGTTCCCAGAAGAACGCCGACTGCGTCGGGAACACGACGCTCGCGAGGCTGTAGACGAACGCCACGGTGATCGCCATTGAGATCAGCGTCATCATTCCCGGCGACCGGTCTTTCAGCTCCGGCATCGCCATCTGGAGGAACGGCACCCCACCGTACGCGAAGACAATCACCGCGAATACGGGGTTGATCCATTCGCTCCCCGGGAATGCTGGGACAGAGAAACCGAGCCACGCCTGCAACGTTTCGCTGTACAGGAGGACGGGAATCGACAGGAGCGTCGAGACAAAAAAGCGCCGGCGGAACATCTGCTCGTGGCCCGCGTGCATCCCGCCATGGCCCTCACCGTGCCCCTCGTGGGAACCGGAGGCGTGACCCTCGCCGTCGTGTTCGGCGTGCGTATGGTGCTCTTGGTGAGTCGCTTCACCCTCTGCGGCTGGGTGAGTCTCTTCTGATAGTAGCCCCTGTTCTCCCCGTTGCTCGTCAGACTCGTTGACCGCTTCATCGTGGTCGCCAGATCCGTGCTGGTGGTGACTGTCGTTGTCCTGCTGGTTTTTCCCTCCGGTGGGGTTCTCACGTGTATCGTTGTGGTCGTCCATAGGTCATGCTCTCTCTTGAGATGGATTCGCTGGCTTCCTGAATGTTTGGCCCCTGAAATCGTGCATCAAGGCCTATGTGAACAAACACCGAGGAGAACAGTGGGCCGTTCACCGAGGAGCGTTCTGTGCTATCCTCAGATTGGGGGTGATCCTCAGGCGTGAGCGGTGTATCCGGCGTCTTCGATGGCCTCCACGAGGGCCGTGGCATCTGCGTCACCATCGACACTCGCCTGTTCGTTCTCCCGGTCGACAGTCGCGTCGGTCACACCGGAGACTCCCTGAAGCGCCTCTTCGACCGTCTGTTCACAGTGGCCGCACGTCATTCCCTCTACGGTGATGATTGTCGTCATACAAGAGTACGTACGTTCCCCTCTCTTTAGCGAATTTCTCCTTCGATTATGCTGCTATGGGGGCGCCCAATCCTTGAATTAGAAACATACATCTCCAATATGATTTAGAAGATGGTTACTTTGACTGTTCGAGTTTGTCCCGACGGGTTTCGAACTCTTCGTCGGTGAGTTCGCCACGGGCGTACGCAGTGCGAAGTTCCTCCATCGCGGGATTCCGCGACGACCGCGAGTCCGTCACCCGGCGGAAGACGAGGTATCCCCCACCGAGGAGGACGAGGAAGAAGACTAGCTGGACGAGCATCCCGACGAGTGGCCACCACCCGCTGGTCGTTCCGTAGCCACCCATCATTCCACCGTATCCCATCATCCCGCCGAATCCCATCCCCATCGTGAGCATGGGGAGGACGATGATCGCCCCCAAGATGAGGAGGATGAGAGTCGTGGTGTCGAGTTGGTTCGATGATGCCATCGGGTATTAGGCCTCCGAGATGGATTCGAGTTCGGTGCCAACACTCGAGAGGACGCGTTCGAACCGGTCGTGAACCTCGGTCGCAATCGAGTTGAGCGCCTCGTTGTCAGCGATACCGACGAGTTGTTGTGGGTCGACTGCGCTCACCATGACCTCACCGTCGTTGGTTTCGTAGACGATGATGTTACATGGGAGGAGCGCGCCGAGCTCGATTTCCTCGTTCAGGCCCTCGTGTGCTAGTCCCGGGTTGCACGCTCCGAGGATGCGGTACTGTCGGAATTCTTCGCCGAGCTTCTCTTCAAGTGTCGCCTGGACGTCGATGTCACAGAGGACGCCGAAGCCTTCGTTTTTGAGTGCCTTTCTGGCCGTCTCGACCACTTTGTCGAATTCACCGGCAACTGAAGTCTGTATTGTGTATTCCATGGTATATTATACCCCGTTTACGGGGTTAATGATTTGGTGCCGCAACGGCGGGCGTTGGGAGTGTGGTGACCCGGTTGGAACAGCAACTGTTCCGGTCATCCGGTACGTTCGAGCTGTTTTCGCCGTCGATCGAATTCGTCATCCGAGAGCTCACCGCGGGCGTAGCGCTCGCGGAGAACCGACAGCGACTGCTCATCGTTCCCGCCGGATCCTCGGTTGAGGATCGCATGGGCGAGGTAGAGCGGGACGGCGATGAGGAGCCCCATCCAGAGGAGCCCCCAGAATCCCATCGCTCCGCCGAAGAGCCCCCCACCGCCCATCATGCCGCCGCCGTAGCTCCCGCCACCGTGGGCAACAGCCGTTCCAGTCGCCGCGACCAGCAGCGGGACGGCGAGTATCGTGAGTCGACGAGCAGTGCGTCCGACGTGAGTGGTAAGTTGCGTCATTATCTTGGGTTTATGAGTCGTGGTGTTGGGTCGAAGCGATCGAAACGGTCAGGGTTGTCAGCAGTGGTCCTGCCCGTACATTCCGTCGTTGTAGTCGTCGTCAGCCATGTCCTGGGCCATCTCGTCGACGGTCACACCCATGTGGGACTCCATCCACTCGACGCTACTAGGACCCATGTGGTCAGTCATGTGGCCTTCCATCCAGGCCGCCCAGTCGTCCGCGGTCGCATTTCTGTCGTACGGTGGCGCATCGTCAGCAGTCGTGTTGGTGCCGTGTGCGCTGACCACGGGCGCGGCAAACGCGAATCCGACGATTGCAAGCGCCACGAGCAGCCAGCCGCCGAGTTTGAAGTTGGTCATTGTTGTTCTCCTCGGTTACTCGTAGAACCGCTTGGGAGTTATCACGATGGGTGTGAATACGCACAGAAGATCGTTCGAGAACGTGTATAGGGCGTTTTAATCGTTTTTGAGGGATGAGATCGTTCATCCACGTCAAATTCGGCGGGCTCCGAGCTCACATCCTTGCTGCTTTGGAAAGACTACAGGCGGAGCAGGCCGAGGTGGTTCACTTCGGCGTCAAGGAGGGCATGAAGACCCTGCCGAGATAGGGGCAGAGCCAGAGCACGGGACAGGCACAGGCCGCCGATTAACACGGTGCCCGATACTGCATCGGATACCTCACTGTCGGCCGATAGTCCCACTGGGCCTAGACTGCTGCCCCTGTGGCTAGTGCTCCTGATTCTGTCGCAGATCGTCGCTCGGATAGATACGGTACGTCCGCCCTTGACGTTCGCGATACAACAGACCCCGCCTCTCGAGAGCACTGACCGTCTGACTGACCTTGCTCTTCGAGAAGTTCGAGCGATCCCGTAATTCGATCTGCGTGATGCCGGGCGAGGAGACGATCGGTTCGAGAATCCGCCGTTCGTCGTCCGGCAAGAGGTCCAACACGCGAGCCTGCGGCTGAGACTCTGGATTGATGGCCTCATCTGGCTGGGTGTCAGCCGCCGGTGCTGTGCTCTCAGGGTCGGCTGGTTCCGACATCTCCTTCTGTGAGCGATCGTTTGCGTCTGTGCTGGTGAAGTCGTCGCGGACTGCGAGATACCCTCCACCGATGACCGCCGCGGCGAGAAAGGTCCAAAGGAAGTACCAGAGCGGATTCGTTCCGTGAACCGCCCCCATCGACGTGCCCATCATCGAGCCCATTTGTTCGATGGCTTGCTGTTGCTGGTACGCTTGCCAGCTGAGCGCACCACCGACGATGAAGATGGCAGCGACGAGGAGACCGACCAGCGTGTCTGATCGACGTCGATTCATCCATCCCACCTCGATTTGTCGTGATCCCAGTTCATGCGTGATAGTTTGCGAGACACCGCCGTACCAGTTGTGATTAGCCGACGCAAAACTCGAAGCCGCTTGGTCGCGATACTTGCTCTCGAGACACAGCAGTCAATGATGTTCATGACTCTGAGAGGCTCCCGTCCCTGAAACCTGTGGATGTTGATTGGCAAACTCGGAGGGGTGCTTCTCGAACGATCGCTTGCAGGTCTTCGAGCAGAAGTAGTACGTCTCGCCGTCGTGGGTGCTGCTCGGCCCGCTATCGTCGATCCGCATCCCACAGACCGGGTCACGATACTGGCCAGGTGCACCCAGCCCTCGGCGATAGACGTAGAGGAGGACTCCCGAGAGGGCGAACGCGACGAGGTTGAGGTAGAACGTGTAGTTGAGTTCGAAGTACGTCTGTTCGGTCGCCGTCTCACCACCGGCCAAATCCGGGACAATGTTGAGGGCGTCGAACAGTAGCTCCATGAGGAAGCCGGTGAACGCCATCGTGACGAAGAAGACGCCGAGGATGTACAGCATCACCTTCCAGCCGTAGTATTTCCGATAGACGTTCAACACGGGAATCGTGATGAGGTCCGCGTAGACGAACGCGATGACGCCGGCGAAGCTGATGCCGCCGCCCCAGAGTGCAACGGCGAAGGGAACGTTGCCCATACTGCCGACGAAGCTGAGGACGGCAATTGCGACACCCATGATTGCGTTCTCGGCGGTCACGAGGAGGCCATCACCCTGGATGAACAGCGTATTCCAGACCCACTGCGGGACGAAGACGATAACGAACCCGGAGATGAGGAAGCCGGCGATGACGTCCTTCCAGATCATCGACCACTCCTTGCGGTACTGGTTCCCGATCTTGTACCAGCCGCCCCACGACAGCAACTCCTCGCGCCACCCGCCACGACTGGACAGCTCCTGTCGGTAGGTCTCCATACAACCCTGCGAGCAGAACTGCAACGTCTCCCCACCGTCAGTCGTGAGGGTGAACTCGTCTTTGCCCTCCATCCCGCACGTAGGGTCCTCAGTAACACCCGCTTCGCGGTCTCGCTCGTTGAGCGTCTCCCGGACCTCGTCGAAGAGGTTCTCGGGGAGCGTGAGGTGGACGATGACCGCCATGACTGCGATGAGAATGAGACCGCCAAGCAGTTCCGCGACGAGGAACTTCCAGCCCAGCAGAATCAGAATCATCAGCCCGAGCTCGACGATGAGGTTCGTCGACGCGAACATGAACGCCAGGAAGTTCACCACGTGGGCGCCCTTCTTGAACAATCCCTTCCCGATGGCGACGGCCCCGAAACTGCACCCACTGCTCGCCGCTCCGAAGGCAGTCGCCTTCGTGAGGCCGCTCAGGTCATCATCACCTAGGACCTGGGCCATTCGCTCCTTGGAGACGTAGACTTGGACGAGACTCGTGATCGTGAGCCCCATGATGATCGCCCACGCCGCCGTCCAGAGAAATCCAACACCGATGCGGAGGGATTCGAAGATTCCCTCAATCATCGTCGTCTGCATGATTGTATCAATGTAAACATCATCTATTGCAGTTCCCGTTAACATCTCCCTCTTTAGGGAAGGCCTCAGCCATGGATTCAAAAGTTGCATGGTTGGATTGCAGAGGGTTCGAAGGCGTAATCGCATTGAACTGTGACCACGTACTTGACACTAGAGGCTGGCTCACGGAGGGACATATATGCCTGAAAATACGGAGGACACACGCTTGGTCACGATTCTCCTCATCATCGGTGCGTTTGTCATCTTCCCGATGTTCTTCATGGGCTTCGGGATGATGGGATTCGGGCCGATGATGGGCGGTATGTGGGGCGGTGGAATGTGGAGCGACGGGACGATACCGGGCTGGATGTTCATCGTTGGAATCCTGATGCAACTCCTGTTCCTCGCTGCCCTCGTGGGCGGTGGCTATCTCATCTACAGGGTTGTAACGGGCAGTGAGAGTGGCTCAGACCAGGCGCTCGAAGAACTTCGGCTCGCGTACGCTCGCGGCGAGTTGACCGACGACGAATACGAACAGCGACGAGAGGCTCTCCAACGCGACACGGAATCACGCCAGGACTGAAGGATGACGCTGACACCTGACCGCCGTTACACGACTGGCCAACCCTCGCTCCCAGCTTGGCTCGACCGATACACGACGCTGGGCCTCTATGGACTACTCGTTGGAACGGGACTCTGCTTGCTCGCATTCATCACGAATCCGGTGCCAGACCCCTCGTTCCCGTGGGCGACGCTGCCGGAGTTACTTCGACTGCCGTTCGAGCAGCCTCGGATTGAGCACTGGCCAGCAAGCTACACCATCGGTATTTGGCTGTGGATTATTGGATTTCCGTCGTTGTTCCTCGCTGGGTACAGGCGATTCGGAACGCAGACGCCATTCGGATCGACGCTGTGGCTCGCTGGTCTCCCCACGTTGGCGATGGTTGGCTGGACGACGTACTGTCGGTTCTTCTGGCCGAAACTCTATCCGCCGACGTGGAATGCCCCATCCTATACGTTCGTCTGCTGGCTGTACTGTTCCTCGTACGACGTGATCTGGAGTAACACCGCCTACGTGGTTGCCCTGTTCGGTATCGTCGCGACGATCTTTGTAGTACGACGACGAAAGGGGGCCGGGTACGTCCTTCTCGGGTTTGGGCTCCTCGCACTTCCCCTCGGACTGCCAGCTGTGTACGATGGGTACCGACGAACGACGCAAACAGTCACCTGAACTTCCACCAATGGTGCGTGATCGCCCCGGTCTAGCCGGTCACTCCAAACGAGATGCGGTTTTTCCTACTCTCGGACCGTACATAGGCTCTCAACTGGGTGAAAACGGACACCAATAATAGCAACTAGATAAATATCTGAATAGTGGGCGCAAATGACGGCTGACATCGCGATTCACGACGCATACGTTCTCACGGTCGATGACCGAAATCGGCTCTACGAACGGGGTACGGTACTCATCGAGGATGGTCGCATCACCGATGTGCGATCCTCCCGGAACGACGATGCGAACATCGCGGCCGCCCGCGTCATCGACGGCGAGGGCACACTCGTGATGCCGGGGCTGGTCAACGCCCACACTCACCTCGAGCTGACGCCGCTGATCGGCGCGTTCAGCGATCTCGACCTGATGGAGATGATGAGCGGGATGACCGCCATCTTCGGCCACATCGCCGAGGGCGAGTACGACTACCTCACCAAGGCGGGGTACGAACTTGCTGCCCTCAACTTCCTCGCCGGCGGCGTCACTACCGTCAACTCGATGGACGTCCGGCCGAGCGCGGGCGCGGAGACGTTCGGCGAGGCGGGGCTCCGCGGGTTCTTCGGGATGGCACTCTCCGACCTCTTCTGGGACGTCCCCGCCGACGAGCAGTTCGCCCGTGCCCGCAGGTTCATCGACGAGTACCACGACACGTACGACGGACGGATTCGAGCGACAATCAACCCCCACGACGACTGGTCGTGTACGCGCGAGCTGTGGGAGCGCACCGCTGATCTCGCCGCCGAGTACCCCGACCTGCTTGTTCACACCCACCTGCTCGAACTCGAGGAGAGCAACAAAATGGCGCGGTCGAACGGCGCCGAAGACTCACTCAACCTCCTCGACGACGTTGGCCTACTGGACGACCGACTGGTGGCCGCCCACTTCCGACTGGCCGACGACGAGGACATCCGACGGACTGCCGACGCGGACGCGTCGGTCGCACACTGCCCGTCCATATTCTGTTACTGGAACACGGACGGCGACGTGCAGTGGACGCCCGTACCGGAACTTCGAGAAGCGGGCATCGACGTCGGTCTCGGCATCGACGACCACTACTGGCACGATTCGTACAGTATGTTCGGTGAGGCGCGGCAGGCTCGGCTCGCTGCGAACCTCAAGCGGTCAGCCGGTCAGTACGACTCGATGGAACTGGTGCGAATGCTCACCACCGAGGGAGCAGAGGCACTCGGCGTCGGTGACGAGATCGGCAGCCTCGAACCCGGCAAGCGAGCCGACGTCATCCTACTCGACGTCGACAAGCCGAAGTTCACGCCGCTGACCAATATCCCGGCACAGATCGCCAACAACGCGGCGCCCGCAGACGTAGAAACGGTCATTGTGGACGGCGACGTGCTTATGCAGGATGGCGAAGTGAAGACGATGGATGCCGAAGCGGTGTGCAACCGCGTCAAGACCGCGGTAGACCGCTTTGAGTCGGAGACGGACTGGGAACTCGGCATTGGGGGGAGCGAACCACCAGGTGCTACGGATGTCGCCCGCGATCTGCCCAAGCGTGGCCCCGCTCAGTTGCTCGGCCGCCTCGCGTTCCAGTCGGTCAGAGACAGATTCCCGTTTTGATCCCACTGTGATTGAAGATTGTCAATAACAGCGGATACACAGACGTTGGCATTTGCGGATCTAATGATTCATTAGATTAGCAACAACCGCCTTCGTCGGGAACAGACTCCGCACTCGCGGCTATTGCGGCAGAACGCCTCGACGCCGATGACGTCGAATTCGCGTGCATCGTGACGACCGACATCGACGCCAGTGAAGGTGTTGTTTCGGCGCTCTCACGAAACGGGTTTGACGGGCGCGTTCAGTTCAAAAATGGGTTCGAGTTGATGGAGAGATTGCTTGACTCGTCGTCGCGTTACAGGTCGTCGAGGTAGTCCCTCCGCTGTTCCATCCGTTCGCGCTCTGTACGCCGGTCGTAGTGCATGTCAATCACTTCCTGACTGACGTTCGCTCTGTCACTGACGACCTTGTCGGGCATATCGTTGTTCAGACTGTGCGTGATACTTCCGCGACGAATCGCGTGGGGGCTGACCGACGACGGGCACTTCGAGAGGTGGTCGCGCTCGGTCGCTTCGCACTCGGCCGGGTTTCGATCATGCGGGCACTCTCCGTCGTAGCGACAGGGCTGTGTCCACCTGTAGACGTACACTCTGAGTGTCGATTTGCAGGGACGGCCCTGTGCAGTCGTCAAGAGAGGTTCTCGGTCACAATCGTCTTTGACGTCGCGGCGCTGGCTCTCGATCCAGTCGTCGAGGAGTTCACAGAGGTCGTCCGAGAGAGCGACGAGGCGTTCGCCGTCCCCTTGGTTCTTGATGGGCGTTTCTGTCTCAGGTCGATGCCTGACCTTCAGGTACTGTTCGTCCGGATAGTAGTCCTCAATGTCAAGGGCGTGAATAGACCCGACGCGCATCATCGTGTGCCACATGAGCGCGATCGTGACGTGCTCGATCGACGCGTAGTGGTACTTTTCGAGCTCGGCGAGCACGCTGGTGGCGCGGTCACTGTCCAGCATGACGTCGCGGGCGTTCTGCTCGGGCGTGATGTCCGGCGAGAGAACTTTCTCGCTGAGGTCCTGTTCGACGCCATCAACGGTCTCGAGCCAGCGAATGAACACGCGGAGAGTGTCCATCTGAGTTTTCTCCGAGACTGGCGAGAGGTCACCCTCGTCTCGCCGCCAGACTCGATAGCGCTGGAGCTGCCGCCCGCTAAGGTTGTTGAGGTTCTCGATGTCCTGCTGGTCGCACCAGCGGACGAAGTGACCGAGACGGTACTCGTGAGCTTCGAGCGAAGCTTCGGCAAGTTCGTTGCCCTTGTCCGCGAGGTAGAGTTCCAACGCGGTGTCGGGTTCGATTGGTTCCAGACTCATGGTTCCTGGTGGCGATCCAGAACCTATCAGGAACCTTTTACAGGGTGCGCCTCATACGGTGGAAACCGTGAGAGGGCGATGCTTTCGTCGCTCGAAAGCAAGCCTGCAGCGCCCATCCTGTTGCCGCCCGTTTTGCTACCAATACCAAACCCGACGAAGAGACTTCAGTAACCACGATTTCCGGACTTGCGGCGTTCGGGAAACGCACCCCTAACTCGGATGTGAAAATTCCCCACGAGAAAGCTACGGCCTCGCCGATGCGACGTGATTCGTCCCGTCGGGAACGCATACGGCAACGTCCGGCACCGCCAGCAAAGCGCCGTCAGGCGCTCGTGACCGTTCGATCGGGGGTCGCGGAACGAAGGGTGGCGACGGCGCGCTCGACATCGGCGGGCACGAAGATTTCCGCATCGAGATCTTTCGTAACTCCCGGGCTCACGATGCCAGCCTCGCAGATGCGGCTTGCGACGGCCGTGTCGTCCCCGTCGTACAGATCGACGACGGCATCGACCTCTGCAGCCTCGCCTTCGTTCGTGATGCGGAGTTCGACGCGCCCGAGTTGATTGTTGATCGCCTCGACATTGGTCGCGCTGCCGTCCTCGTCGTAGAACGCGACGCGGTCGAGGGTGAGGTGGTCGCTCTCGTCGCCGATGTACCGAAAGAGGCGCTCGGAAATGTCGTCGTGAATTGTCGCCCCCTCGGAGCCGTCTTCGAAGAGTGTGCCGATCGGGTTGAGGTCTGCTCGCAGGTCGCTGGCGATCGTGGCGCGGTTCCCGGTGTTCGTCTTTAGACGGAGATAGTCGGCGACGAACGGGTCGAATTCCTTCGGAAGGTCACCGTCGTACATGTTGGAGAACGCCCTGAGGTCGGCGTCGAAGTTGATCAGCGGCGGGAGAGGCGCCAGCTGTTTCCCGACGGGAACCCACGGCTTGCCACCCGTCGGACGGTCGCTGGAGTCGGTGGTACTCGGAACGACCTGCTCGAAGTAGCCGAATCGATCGAACAGTGCGCCGAACACGGCGCTGAGAGCGGTGACCGCAAGCACGCCAGCAGTGAGGAGATGTGACACCGGCGCCGGAAGGGTGAACTGGAAGAGAGCGACGAACACGCAGGTCACCATTCCGACGACGAGAAGAAACGACCCGAGGTTCGGATCTCGTCCGGTGAGGAACTCGATGCCTGCGAGGAACGTCGATCCGGTTTCGGCGTCCTGAGCCGACTGGTCCGACGGATACTCTCGGCGGCTCATGAGTCGGTCACCGCCATCACGTCCGCGTTCTTGGCGTCGGCGGCCCGTCGGAGTACTTGGACAAGGTGAGCGACCCAGAGCCCTGCCGTGAACCCGAAAAGGGTACCGACGGCCGTGATGCGGAGTGTTTCCTCGAGTGGTGCGAACGCCGCGCCGATACACAGGGCACCGAAGACAATCATGAGAGCGTACTGGACGTGAGTCTCACTGTTCACTCGACGTATCTCGTCTAGCATATTGTGTCGAAGTAGGTCTCCAAGCGCCTTAACTACGATTCTTGACATAATTACCGAATACGTACCGCGAACAGGTCAATACGCGACTTTAGCGCCGGTTACGAAGCTCAGGCGGAGGACGTCCCCGTCGTCAGGTGGGCAGCGGGTGAACGGTCATCTGGGCAGTTGGTGCAACCTCTATAGCGCCCGCGCATTTTTGGCACGGCGCAGAGCTAGCGTATCGCCCAGCCTGCACAAACGGTTATCCCCGCGGTCGCCGTCACCGCCACGTGGCATGAGCACGATCGAACTCGACGACCAGCTTGTGGCGCGTATCGAAGGGCATCTCGAAGAGGACGAGTCCATCGAGGAGTTCATCGAAGAGTTGGTCTCGATCTATGAGCAAGAGGGACGATTCCTGCAAGAGGGCGCGTAATCCGCTGTTTACGCCGTTGCAACGGGTGGGCGACCCCGTATGGGTATACGCTCGGCCGTCGTAGCCACGCCCATGCACGTGCTCGTTCCGATGGACTACTCGGAACTGTCCAAAGAGGCGCTTCGCACGGCAGTTACAGTCCACGCTGGCGCCGACATCACCGTCCTGCACGTCCTCGATTGGCACACGAGTGACCGCGGGCCGGGTGGCTGGGGTGATACGCCCGACGAGTTCGACCAGTGGCTCGAGGGCGCCAAAGAGCGGGCCGACGAACTGTTCGCGGAAGCGCGTTCGATCGCCGACGAGCACGACGCCGAGGTCGCCACCGAAACCATCGTCGGCGACGACGCGAAACAGATCGTCCGGTACGCCGAGGACCACGAGATCGACCTGATCGTCATGGGCAGCCACAGCCGCTCGTTGCCGGCCCGTATCCTGTTGGGCAGCGTTTCGGAGACTGTCGTCCGTCGGGCGCCAGTGCCAGTGACCGTCGTTCGGTGACCGCAGACCACCGCCGGCGGCCGCATCCCGTCACAGCTCCCGATCACGTAGCTCGCGCTCCGTGTCAGCCGCCAGCGCGTCGAGGCCGTCGCTGATCCGCACCTCGTAGTCGGTAGGATCCCGAACGCGGCGGGCCGAGTCGGGGAGCCTCCCGATCTCTCGACGTGTCCGCGCCCGGATCGAATCGAGGTCCGGCGCGTCGTAGACCAGCCGCCCGTCCTCGAAGATTGTCTCCAGTTGTGGAGTGCCTTCGGCGTCCTCGCCGCGGCGGGCGAGCACGTCGTGCTGGTACTCGCCATCCCGTTTGACACGGTAAAATTCCTTCTGTCCGGGGTAGGTCGCTTTGCCCGCCGAGAGCTTCATTCTCGGGGTGAGATCGCCGTCGCGCTCGACGGCGGTCAGTTTGTAGACGACGCCGCTGTCGGGGGCGTCCGTGCTGGTCGTCAGCGCTGTCCCCGGTCCGAAGGCGTCCGCGACGCCGCCGCTGTCGAAGAACTCGCGGAGGGCGTACTCGTCGATGCCCGAGGAGACGACGATGTCGGCGTCGTCGACGACCTCGTCGACCGCGACCGAGAGATCTGCGAGGTCGCCGGAGTCGAGCCGGACGCCGCCCAGCCGGACACCCCGGTCGTCCGCGACGGCGACCGCGCGCTCGGCGCCGCCCACGGTGTCGTAGGTGTCGATCAGGTAGACGGCGTCGTCGCCGTACACGTCGGCGAACGCCTCGAAGGCGGCCCGCTCGCTCTCGAAGCTCTGGACCCACGAGTGGGCCATCGTCCCGTAGGTCGGGACGCCGAAGCGCTGGCCGGCGAGGATGTTCGACGTGCCGTCGAAGCCGCCGAGATACGCCGCCCGCGCCGCCTTGAGTCCGGCGTCGACGCCGTGTGCCCGGCGCGAGCCGAAATCGACCAGCGTCTGTGCGTCGCCGTGACGCCGTACCACGTCGGCCATGCGAGCGCCCTTCGTCGCCACCAGCGTCTGATAGCCGATCTGGTTGAGCACCAGCGTCTCGAACAGTTGGGCCTGCGCGATCGGCGCCGTCACCTCCAGCAGCGGTTCGTTGGGGAACACGGGCGTCCCCTCCGGCAGGCCGCGGATCTCGCCGGTAAACTCGAACTCGTCGAGGTGGGATAGCAGCGATTCGTCGAAGCCCAGATCGGCGAGAAACGACAGCGCGTCGTCGTCGAACGTCAGCGTCTCGACGTACGCAATCACCTGCTCGAGTCCGGCGGCGATCGCGTACCCCCGGTCCGGCGGAAGATGCCGAAAGTACAGCGAGAACGTCGCGTCCGGGTTGTGATCTGATTCGAGATATCCCTGCAGCATCGAGAGCTCGTACCGATCGGTGAACAGAGCGAGATCCCGCGGCCCGACGTGACCGAACGCGGAGCGAGGCATAGTCGAGACGACGACGACCGCGGGGAAATACGTTGAATGTGCTCGTTCGCGAAACCGTCGTCCCGGACGCTGTCCGCGTCAGTCGGCCGCGACCGTCGACGGTTCGGCGTCCGCGCGGAGTTCGCGGACGCTGCTCACCACGACGGCGCCGCTGACCAGCAGCGCGGCACCGAGGATGATGACGAGGCTCACGACACTGAGCACGTCGATGCCGACGTAGTTACCGACGTACCGGACGGCGACGGCGAGCGCGCCCAGCAACAGCATGACGCCGAAGTACACCTTGATGTCGTCCTCGTCGACCAACTCGGTCGCTCCGGCCCCGATCCGGGCGCCCAGCGCGCTACCGGCCAGCAGCGGCGCCACGATACTCAGATCGACCGCGCCGCTCTGGGCGTACAGGAACGACCCCAGCCCTCCCGAGAAGACGATCTCGAACAGGTCCGTCCCGACCGCGACCGGTACCGGGACGCCGATAGCGTAGAACAGCGCGGGCATCCGGATGAACCCGCCGCCGACGCCGAGGAAGCCAGACAGCAGGCCGGTGGCAAAGGCGACCAGCAGCACCATCCACAGCGAGACGGTGATCCCGCCCCGCAGCGAGATCATCGGCGGCACGCGGTAGGACTGGATCTTCTTTGCGATGTCGGGGATGTCGTCGGCGTCGAACTCCTCGTCGGCGTCGTCTTCCACATCGTGACTGATGCCGCCGCCGCTGTCGCTGCCGACGGCCTCGTAGGTGACGAACGCGCCGATCCCGCCCAGCAGCGCGACGTAGGCGACGCTCACGACACCGTCGGCGAGGCCGATATGTTGGAGATACTCCAGCCCGATCTTCCCGACCTCGATGCCGGCGGTCGTCCCGACGATCATCGAGATGCCGAGTTTGTAGTCGACCTGTCCCAGATCGCGGTGTTTCAGCGTCGCGATGACGGAGGTCCCGAAGACGAACGCGAGCCCGCTACCGACCGCGACGTTCGTGTCGTAGCCCATCACCAACAGCGCGGGCGTGACGAGGAACGAACCCCCCATCCCGAAGAACCCAAAGAGGATCCCGATGAGGAACCCGAACCCGGTGAACATCCCGAGCAGCGCGGCGCTCATGCCGAGTACCTCCATCGTCAGTCACCCCTGATGAAGTCGACGACGTACTTACCGGCGACCGATTCGAGCGCGCCATAGCCCACGTAGAGGACGATCGCCTCCAGCAGGACGAGCCCGATCAACGCGGCGGCCAGTGCAGTTCCGGAGAGCGATTCGAGTCCTAGCATCTGCTTTCGAACACCCAATTCGTCGACCGCGGTTTTGTATGGATCATGGATTACTACTCGCTCCAACGTAGCAGGATTAGGGTATTAACGCTTTTGGGATCAGCGCACAATATTGGATGGGCGTAGTTCGGCTATAACATATGAGAATCTGACGTAGATATAGAACTGCGGCAGTACCCCCGTGAATTACCCCTATTTGGCGGGTCAAATCGATCGCGCGCGACCCCCGACGCGTTGCGACGGTCAACCCCTAGCATCTCGACGAGTGACGGCCGTCTCCGGCGACGTGAACGACCCATACGCTTTTGATCTACCCGATAGTATTGCACCCATGGCTCAATACATGTGCCCAGAGAACTACAGATGAACGTTACAGACGACACCAACACGCAGGACGCCAGAGCGCACCGCCGGCTGACGGCCGTTCAGGCGTCGCAGACGATTAACGGTCGCGTGAACTGGGCCGACTACACCCATACCGATCGCGCGCCCGGCGCTGTCGACATCGCCGCAGGCATTTCCACGCGAATATGACCTCGCATACGAACGCACACGCCCAGTCGTCGGCGTCAGCCGACTCAGTCGTGCTCGGCATCGTCCACGCGGTCGCTGACGCCGACGGTGCCGATCCGACCGCGCTCCCGCCGCTCGGCGAGGCCGTCGACACCGACGCGCTGACGACTGTGCTCGACTCGGCCGGACGCCGCTGCCGGATCACGTTCAGGTACTTCGACTACGTCGTCACGGTTCGGGGTGACGGAGCGGTCACCGTCGACTCGCAGTAGCCGACCCTTCGCGTCTCGATCGATTGACCGTCGCCCCAACGCATCTTAGGATTCGGCGCGTACGAACTGCTATGAGCGACGACTGGCGATCGGCGATCGAACACCAACGCGAGCAGAAAGACAGCTACTTCGCCGACGATCCGCGGTCCCCGATCCCTCAGGACGAACCCTTCGACGGGCTGTCCTACTTCCCGATCGACGAGGATTATCGCTTCGTCGTGCCGCTGGAGACCTACGACGACCCCGAAACGGTGATCGTCGGCACCAGCACCGACGGCGAACAGGAGTATCACCGGTGGGGCGAGTTTCGGGTGACGATTGACGACGAGGACGTGCCGGTTCAGGCCTACAAATCCGATCCGTCCGACGACCGGCTGTGGGTGCCGTTCCGCGACGAGACCAGCGGTCAGGAAACCTACGGCGCCGGTCGATACCTCGATTTGGAGCCGGACACGCACCGCCGCGCCGACGGCTGGGTGCTCGATTTCAACGAGGCGTACAACCCGACCTGTGCGTACTCGGATCGGTACGAATGTCCGCTGCCACCGACCGAAAACTGGCTCGGCGTCGCGGTTCGCGCCGGCGAAAAAGACTACGAGTAGCTACCCTTCGATCGAGGCGGTCACGTCGTCGGCGTGCTCGTACTCTTGGATGAGCTGACCCATCTTGGCGTACCAGTCGTTGAGCATCCGCTGCATGTCGTCGGCGACCTGCTCGGGGTCGGTCGGGTAGTAGACGTGGTAGTACCCGCCCTGATCGTAGTTGATCTGCTCTTTCTGGATGAAGCCGGTCTGAAGGAGCCGCTGGATCGAGCGGTAGGCTGTCGAGCGCTCGCGGTCGACTCGCTCAGCGACCTCGTCGATCGTCAGGGGCTCCTCGCTGTCGACGAGCGCGCCGTAGCAGTCCCGGTCGAGTTGTTTGAGCCCGTGGAAACACTCCAGCAGCCCCTCGCACGCCATATCCTGCTGCAGTTGTTCGGACATCGAATCAGGCATTTGAACGACGTTGGGACTACGTGGGCATAAGGATTTTTGTGAACGCCGTGCAATCACGCTCGCACCGCTCTCGCACGACGAGTCGAAGCCGTTTTTCGGATGGCCCGCCCGTCATCGGGTATGACTGAGCCGACCGCACACCACTTCGGCGTGACGGTGTCTGACCTCGACCGAGCCGTGCAATTCTACCGCGACGTGCTCGGCCTCGACGTGTCGAGCCGCTTCACCGTCGGCGGCGAGGCGTTCTCGACGGGTGTCGACGTTGCCGGCGCGACGGGCTCGTTTGCCCACCTCGACGCCGGCGGTGCCCGCGTCGAACTGGTCGAGTACGACCCCGAAGGCGAAGACGCGACCGGCGACGCGCTCAACCGCCCCGGCGCGACACACCTCGGCCTCGAAGTCGACGATATCGACGCGATCTACGAAGAACTACCCGACGGCGTCGAGACACTGAGTCCGCCCCAGACCACCGAGAGCGGGACGAAAATCCTGTTCGTCCGCGATCCCGAGGACAACTTGGTCGAACTACTCGAACCATAGGTCGGCGTCGCTATCTTGTCCGGTCACCACTCCTCGCCGAGCGCGTCGAGCAGCAGATCGACCTCCTCGGCGGTGTTGACGGCGTGGACCGACGCCCGAATCGCTTCCGGATGGGGTAGGTCGCGCACGACGACGCCCTCGTTGGCCAGTCGCTCGACCGTCGCTTCGGGGTCGTCGACAGCGATCGTCACGAGTCCCGACTCCGGCGTCGCCGGGCTGCGAAGCCGCTCCTCGGGGACGCCGTCGGCCAACCGGGCGGCCAGCGTCTGGATTCGTTCTTCGATCGCCTCGACGCCGATCTCCTCGCAGATCTCGATCGCCTCACCGAGCGCGGCGTACGGCGCCGGACTGGTCGTCCCGATCTCGAACCGGGCCGCGCCGTCGTGCCACTCGTACTCTCCTTCGGCGTCCTCGACGCCGCGGTAGCCGATCGCTGCGGGTTCGAGATCGCCGACGGCGTCGTCGTCGACGTAGAGGAAGCCGGCGCCCCAGTTGCCGAGCAGCCACTTGTGGCCGGCCGCAGCGACGGCGTCTGCGCCCCACTCGTCGACGTTCATCGGCGCCTGCCCGGGCACCTGTACGGCGTCGACCAGCACGAACGCGCCGGCGTCGTGGGCGATATCCACGAGTTCGGCGACCGGCAGTCGAGTGCCGTGAGTCCACGTGAGCGCACTGAAACAGACCAGCTTCGCGCCCTCGACGGCCTCGCGGTAGGCATCCATGTCGATCCGGCCCCGTTCGGTTCCGACGACGCGGACTTCGACGCCGCGGTTTCGTTCGAGTCGATCCCACGGGAGGACGCCCGCGGGATGTTCGAGGTCGGTCCGGACGACCACGTCGCCTTCTGCCCATTCCATCGCCCCGGCGATCCGGTTGATCCCGTCGGTCGTGCTCTGGGTGAGCGCGATCTTGTCGGTCTCGGCGCCGACGAAACCCGCGACCGTCTCGCGGGTGTCGTCGTACAGGTCGAACGCGGCGGGGTACATCCCCTCCGAGACCGGCGCGTCGTACTCGTGGTGTTCCAGACAGGACTCGGCGGCGTCGACGACGCGGTGAGGGCTGGGACCGCTCGCCCCGAAGTTCATGTACGCGACGGAGCCGAGCGCCGGCACCTCAGCGCGGAGTTCCTCTGGCGTCATACCCCACACTACCGTCCTCTGGCGTGAAAACGGCGTCGCGGCGCCGCGGCGCTGCGGCGCCCCCAACGCGTAGCCTTTTTCGACACCGGCGGCCAAGATCGCACGATGAAGCGAACGACGGTCGTCGCCGTCCTCGTCGTCTTCGCCGTGCTCGTCGCGGGCCTCGCCGTCGGCTTCGTGCAATTTTCCGGCAGCAGCGGGAGCCTCGACGAGCAGTGGGTCAGCGACACCGCGCGGGATCACACCGGGAACCACCACCCCGTCGCGGTCGTCGAGCGATCCGGCGGCGACGACGTGATCGCGCCGATCAACGATGTCGGCGAGGATTCGAGCATGACCGAGACCTCCTGCGCGCTGACGGCGCTCGACGGACAGTCCGGCGACATCGACTGGCAGACGGGGATGCCGGTCGAACACTGTCACATCCACACGTTCTCTGACCCGCGGATCGCCGACGTGACCGGCGACGACACGCCCGACGTGCTCGTCGGGACGGGGCGAGACGCGCTGGTCGCGTACGACGGCACCGACGGCGCCGAACTCTGGGACCGCGAGTTCGAGACGATCGGCTACAGCCCCCCCGTGCTGACGAACCTGACTGACGCGCCCGGCGAGGAAGTCGTCGCCGTCGACTTCCGGGGGAACGTCTACGCCGTCACCGCCGACGGTCAACCGCTGTGGAATCGCTCGCTCGACGCCACCGTCTGGGCCGAGCCCGCCGTCGGCGACTTCACCGGCGACGGCACGACCGAGATCGCCGTCGGATCGGACGAGGGAACGATCCTGCTCTCGACCGACGGCACCGTCGAGCGCCGCTTCGACGCCACGGCGCAATCGCTCGTCGACGCTGACATCGACGGCGACGCCGACCCCGAACTGATCGCGGCCGACGTGGGCACCGACGAGGGAACCGTCACCGCGCTCGACGCCGCCTCGGGCGAGCGCCGCTGGAGCGTCCAGACCGTCAACGACCCGTCGATCCACGCCCTCGGCGACGGCGACGACGACGGCGCAGCCGAACTCTACGTCACCGTCCGCGGCGGCGGCGTGCTCGCGCTCGACGCCGAAACGGGCGAGCGCGACTGGGAGACCGAGATCGCAGTGGGCGGCGACACCATCGTCGCGCCGCCGACGCTCGGTGACCTCGGCGGCGACGCCAGCCCCGAACTCGTGGTTCCGTCGGGCAACGGCGTCGTCGCGGTGCTCGACCCCGCGAACGGCGACGAACTGGCATCGTACGAGCGCGACGTTCCCGTCTGGGCGCCCGCGACGCTGGGCGACACCGACGGCGACGGCGACCGCGAGATCCTTGCGATGTACGGCGACGGCCGCGTCGTCGCGCTCGACTACGAGGCCTGACCGTGTCCCGAACTCGCCTTCCGATCGGCCGCGCGCTCGGCGTCTTCCTCACTGTCACGCTCGCGGCGTCGGGAACCGCCAGCGCACATCAGGTCGGCGGGACGCGCTTCCAGACGCCGATCCCGCTGTGGTTGCTGTTCGGCGGCGCCGCCGCGACGGTCGGGCTGACGGCGGTCGGGCTCGCGGTCGGCGGCTCCCGGCCCACGGTGTCGGCGGCCGATACCACTGCGTCAGCAGCCGATACCACCGCGCCGGACGCCGAAGCGACCGCGGCGTCACGCCGCGTGCTTCGGATTCCGACTCCGGTCGGCGACGCCGCCGCGACGCTCGCCCGCGTCGGCTTTCTCGCGCTCGTTTCGCTCGCCATCGTCGCCGGCTTCGTCGGCCCGCAGACGCCCGCCCGAAACGTTGCGACGCTGTTCGTCTGGGCGGTCTGGCTCAAGGGCGTCGGCATCCTCGCGGCCGTCGTCGGCGATCCGTGGCCGGTGCTCTCGCCGTGGCGCACGGTGTACGAGGGGCTGGCCCGGATCGAGGGCGAGGAGATTTCCATCATGACCTACCCCGAGCGCCTCGGCGAGTGGCCGGCGCTGATCGGCGTCCTCGCGTGGGTCGGCATCGCCGAAAATCTCACAGTGCTCCCGCGCTCGCCCGCCGGCACTGCGGTCGTCGTACTCGGCTACGCGATCACGATGCTCGCGGGCGGGCTCGTCTTCGGTCGCGCGTGGTTCCGTCGGGCCGACGCGCTCGCTGTCCTGTATCGACTGTTCGGACGCGTCGCCCCGCTCGACGTTCGCCGGACCGAGGATGGCTACCGCGTCGGCCTCCGCCCGCCGTGGCGCGGCTGTACGGCTCCCGCTCGCTCGCTCGGCGGCGTCGCGGTCGCCGTGGCCGCGGTCTACACCGTGAGCTTCGACGCCTTCACCGGAACGCCGGAGTACCGCTCGATTCTCTTCTCGCTCCGCGACGCGACCGGCCTCGGCCCCCAAGCGAGCGTCCTGCTCTATCTCGCCGGCGTCGTCCTGTTCGTGGGCGCGTTCGTCGGCGTCGCAGCGCTGACGACGCGGCTCAGCAACTCGGCGGCGACGGCCGCGGGATGGCGCCCCGCCGCGCTCGCGCTGGCGCCGACGCTGCTACCGATCGCCGTCGCCTACGAGATCGGCCACAACTACCCCTACGTCCTCGGCACGCTCGGCCAGCTCGTCGGCGTCCTCGCGGGCTACGTCACGTCGTCGGCGCCGACGCTCACGCCGCTGTCGTGGCTGTCGGTGCAGGGCTTTTGGGCCTCACAGGTGGTCCTGATCGTCGCGGGCCACCTCGTCGCCGTCGTCGCGGCCCACGCCGTCGTCGTCGAGTACGCCCCCGCGGCACGCTCTGCGATTCGCGTCCACGCGCCGCTGGCGGCGCTGATGGTCGCCTACACCGTCGTCTCGCTGTGGACGATCTCGCGGCCCGTCGTCGCGTAACTCGCTCGAAAAAGCGTAGCCGTCACTCGGCGGTGAACTCCACCGCCCCCATGTCGAGGAACGCCATCTCGTAGCCCTCGTGACGGGCGACCTGCGGCGGCGTGTCGACCGCGATCGTCACCTGATCGCCCGACTGGACGCCGTCGAGTTCGGCGCCGTAGTGATACCCGAGGTCGGGGTGGAGCGCCTCACCCAGCCCGCCGTCGTAGACGGCACTCCCGTTGCGGCTGACGGTGGCCGACAGCCCCATCAGCGGCAGCGGGACCCGGTTGTACGGCGTCCGCGGCGACACCGCGAGGTAGGCTGACGCGTCGACGAACGAGGGATCCTCGACGACCGTGGCGACGATGTCGGCGTCGCCGCTGGATCCGGTGCCGATCACGCGGCCCGGAAGCTCTCCCTGTGCGGGCACGGTCGAGGTCGGCATCATATCCATCTCCATCAGCTCGGCGGCGCCCTTCTGTCCCTGTACGTCGAGCGTCTTGTACGGAATCGAGTTCCGCGTCGCCTGCTCGTACTCGAACTCGATGTCGACCGGTTCGAGTCCCTCAAAGCGCCCTTGGAAAGCGCCAAGTTTCCTAGCGCCGACGCTGCCCGGCCGCACCGTGACGGTGTAGGTGCCGTCGCCGTCGAGCGCGTAGTTGTCGCCGTAGTGAAAGCCCATGTTCTGGGAGATCATCGGCCACGGCGGCTTCCCGGAGACGGCCTCGCCGTCCTGTGTGATCGAGAGCGTCAGTCCGCCCCCGACCGAGAGCACGGTGCCGGTGTCGCCGTCCCACAGCGTCGCCATCAGGTGGACGGCGTCGCTTTCTTGGACGTTGACGCGCTGGGTACCCGCCGACTCCATCGTCCAGAACCGATGGGGGTACGAATACATCAGCCCGACTTTGGCGTCGCCGACGCTGCCCATCCCGATCATCTCCATCTGCTCGATGTGGGTCGGGTAGTAGACGGCGTCCGGGCGGTTCGCAACTAGCGGCGGCTCGCCGCCTCGCCCGCTGGTGTTCTCGTCGGTCTCGAACAGGCCGGCACAGCCCGCCGTCGACGCGGCACCGAGCGCCCCCGCGGTGGCGAGGAATCTCCGTCGCTCCATGCCGTCGTCTTGTCGCGGTGCGGTGATACGGCTTCTGATTCGTGGGAGGACGTATCAGTCGCCGCTCAGGCGTCGGGCTGTGGCGTCGGCAACGCACGGCTCGACCGCGGGGGAAGCAGGAAGTTCCCGCGGCGCTGGACCGTCATGTAGCGTTTGATTCCGTTGTTGTTGATCGTCCCGACGGCGGTGTTGTCGGCCACGTCGTCGCCGGTCATCTGCTCGCGCGTCTCGACGAAGTCGGCGATCGAGCGCTGTAAGGAGAGGAAGTGAAGCCCGGCGGCGCCGCCGTCGGTCGAATCGAAGTCACGCCGGAGCATGATCGGCGAGTCGTCGTTGTCGCGGGCGCGAGCGGCCTTCTGTGCGTGCCCGACGACGCCCGAGTTGTCCATCACGTCGTCGGCGCACTCGCCGACGCCGCTGTCGTTACCGAGATTCTCGCCCGTTCCCTCGACGCGATCTTCCTCGGCGTGGGCCGGACAGAACATCTTGCTGACGCGCTGTTCGCGGCTGTCCTGCTCGTACCACTGCTGGAGGTGCAGGCGGATCTTGGAGAGCTGCTGGTTCGTGCCGCCGGCAAAAGGACCGTCGGGGATCGTCACGCGGTCCTCGCTGGCCTGATTCTTCTCGAAGCCAGACTCGAAGCCCATGTACAGCGGCGCGTCCTCGGGCACCGGCTCGGAGTCGGGGATGCCGACCACGTCTTGGTTCTCGGCCGGCAGGCCGTCGCCGATAAACCCCGTTCGCCGGTCGACTTTTTCGAGGACGCCGCTCACGTCGGTCTCGATGTCGACGCCGTTGAGCGCGTCGCGGTTGCCCAGTAGGGCCTCCTCGGCGCCGATGACGACTTGGGCGTAGTCGCTGGCCAGATGCACGACGGCGTCCTGCTGATCGAGTTCGGGATCTTCGAGATCGGTCAGCGCCCGAGGCTCCTGCAGGCGGGCCGAATCGGGCAGCGCGGCGTCGTAGCGCCCGAAGTACGCCGGGGAGTAGCCGGCGGTGAACAACAGGCCGTCCGAGCCGCGCTGGTAGGCGCGTTCGAGGTTCCGGAAGGCGGCCTCGACCTGCTCGCGGTCGGGGTCGTCGGGCGTCCCGTCGCCGGCGTAGTCGAGAAACACCAGCACGTGATGTCGGGGTGGGACGTGGTTACCGTGCTCGTCGGTGGTGAGGGCGTCGTTCCACGCGTGCTGCCGGGCCGGGAACGCCGAGAGGTCGTCGGGGCCGGTCGGGATGTCGGGGGCCTCCTCGCGCTCAGTACAGGCCGACAGCGCCGCGGCGCCGCCGATCGCCACGGCCGCTTTCGTGAACTCGCGGCGGGAGATGCCGCGTCCTGACGCGGGGTCTGTCATCACGCGCGGCTAGGGCTGCAACAGCCAAGGAGGTTCTGGTTGCGGTCGTTCGTCGAGATGGCGGCCGACAGCGGCCGGCGCTCACTCTGGGCGTTCGCGCACGTCGCCGAACTCGAAGCGCGCGCCGCCAGAGGCGCTCTCGGTCGCCTCGATCGTCCAACCGTGGGCGCTGGCGACCTCCCGGACGACCCACAGGCCGATGCCCAGCCCCTCCTCGGAGGTCGTGAACGAGGATTCGAAGGCGTGCTCCCGGATCTCGGCGGGCATGCCCGGACCGTCGTCCTCGACGTAGAAGCCAGTCGAACGCGCGGTGGCGTCCTGTTGCGACGAGTCGGACGACGAGTCCGAAGCGTCGGCGGGAGCGGCGTCCTCGTCGGCGGCGTCGAGCAGTCCGACTTTGATCGTCACGTCTTCGGCGCCGTGTTCGAGGGCGTTTCTGAACAGGTTTTCGAGCATTCGCAGCAGGCGCGAGCGGTCGGCCGCGATCGCCCCCGACGACTCGATGACGAGTTCGGCTTCCGGCGTCGAGACGTTCCCCCACGCGTCTTCGACGGTCGTTCGAAGGGTGAGCTGTTCGGTCTCGGTGACGGTCTGGCCGTGACGCGCCAGCGCCAACACGTCGCCGATGATCGTCTCCATCCGGTCGAGCGCGTCGCGGACGTTCCTGAGGGCGTCGATCTCGCCGGCCCGCTCGCCAACGATGTCGATGTAGCCCTGCGCGACCGACAGCGGATTTCTGAGGTCGTGGCTGACGATGCTGGCGAACGCTTCGAGGCGCTCGTTCTGGCGTTCGAGTTCGCGCTCGCGCTTCTTGCGCTCGGTGATGTCGCGGATGACGCCGACGGTGCCGCGGCGCTCGTCGCTCTTGGGCAACAGCGCGATCTGGTTCTCGCAGGGGATGCCCGTCCCGTCTTTCCGGTAGACCGTGATCTCGACGGCTTCTTTCTCCCGATCGTCGTCGCCAAGCCGATCGATGGCCTCGCGCTGGCGTTCGACATCGTCGTCGTCCAGAAGGATGGAGACGTGCTCGCCCAGCAGCCCCTCTCGGGAGTAACCAGTCATCTCCAGCAGGCCGTTGTTGACCGTCATGAAGTGCCCGTTGGCGTCGAGCGCGTACATTCCGTCGCCGACGGTCTCGACCAGCCGCTCGTACCGGCGGAGGGCGCGCTCTTGCTGGTCGAACTCGCCGCGAATCGCCATCGTGTCGAGCACGTGGCCAGTCGCCTCGCCGACCTCTTCGAGCGCGCTCCGTTCGGCCTCGCTGAAGCCGCTCGGCGCGTCAGTGTAGACGCCGAGGATGCCCCGCAGTTCGCCGTCGACCGCCAGCGGTAGGAACGCCGCCGCGGTACAGCCCCGCTCGACGGCGGCGTCGCGCCACGGGACTGATTCGGAATGGTTTTCGACGTCTTCGACCCACTGGATCTCGCGGGCCCGCAGCGTCCGTTCGAGCACCGTCTCGGCCGAGCCGGGCCTGATCCCGAACGTGCGGGCGGTGGGCCAGTCGGCGGTCGCCGCGCTGGTCACCCACGGAATGACCTGTCGCTCGCCCGGGTCGTACTCGCCGACCCACGCGAACGTGTAGCGCCCGCCCTTGGTGAGCTGGTCGCAGACAGCGTCTTCGACGTCCATCGGCGACGTGGCGTCGACCAATCCGTGTCTGACATCTCGAACGAGGTCTTCGGGCTGGTTTCCGCCCGGTGGGCCGCCGTCGCCCGCCCCACAGACGACGGAGTTTGCGACCCAGCCGCCGAAGGCGTCGTCGTCGGGACTATCGAGAAAGTCGACGACCTCTGCCAGCGCGGTGGCCTCACTGCTCCCGGTCTCGTACGGCGACTGTACCAGCAGCGTGATCTCGGGGTGATGCCGACGGACGGCCGGCAACAGATCTGAACGGTCATTGAGGGTCTGTCTGTCGGTGACGACGCAATCGACAGCATCATCCTCGATACGATCGATCGCTTCGTCCGGATCGGCTGTTCCGATGACAGTGATTCGGGGATACGACCACTCCAGTGGCGCCGCGAGACGCTCTGCAGCGTCGGGATCAATACTCAAACAGAGAACGAGAGCACTGTCAGTCATGCCGTGATCCCCACCCGGAACGCCCGTTGCGGGCTGTGGCTCCCGCTGTTCATCGACACGTCAGTCGGGACGGCGCATCGTGTAATAATCTTTTTCGTTGCGCCATTCTGGCCGAGTACGTCGCCCTCCGGCAGCTTTGGGGGCGGTGTTTTTGCTCGCTCGGGGAGACACGGTGACACGATGACGACCGATCGCTCTCGCGCGGCCGACAGCGACGTGGGAAAGCCGATCGTCGACGCTGACGGCGACCGATTGGGTCGGATTGCCGGCGTGACGGGGAACCGGATCGAGATCGCGCCCGATCCGGACGCGTTCGACCGTTTTAAGGCCCGATTCGGCTGGAAAGACCGGGACGGGGATACGCACCAGATCGACAGCGGACGTGTCCGGGATGTGACTGACAGCGAAGTGGTCGTCGACGCTCAGTGGACCGCAAAATGGTTCGATACTGGTAATTGAGTAGCTTTGATTCTATTCTACAGAACTATTTTTTAGGGTTGCCAAAGAAGTGTTGTTGTATAGGCAACCTTTAAGTGGGTCGCGCGCGTATGCACGAAGTGCAATGAGCACCCAGAAGTCCGTACTCCAAGAGGCCGGCACCGTCGAGGAGAACGCCCTGCGAATCGATCAGGACAAAGCCGAACAGCTCGTCGACGCGCTCAACACCGACCTCGCGGCGACCGAGGTGCTGTACCACCAGCTCCGCAAACACCACTGGACGGTCCACGGCTCGGAGTACCGCGATCTCCACCTGTTCTACGAGGAAGCCTACGAGAGCGCCAGCGAGGGCGCCGACCACCTCGCCGAACGCGCCCAAGCGCTCGGCGGCGTCCCCACGAGCCGTCCCGCAGACTTCCAAGAGCGCTCGCCCGTCGAGCCCGAGCCCGAGGATATCTACGACGTGCGCACGATGATGGAAAACGACATGGAGATGTACGGTGACATCATCGAGACGGTCCGCGAGCACATCGAACTCGCGGAGAACCTCGGCGACTACGCCACCGCCGAACTGCTGCGCGAGCAGATCGAGGAACTCGAGGAGTTCGCCCACGAGATCGAGCACTTCCTCGAGCACGACTCGCTCACCGAGTGGTAAACTGACGCGAGCGAGACGTTTCGACGGCCGAGGCGGCCCGACGTACGGCTTTTTCTCCCGCGTCGCATCGGACTGACTACAGGCGTCGATGCCACTGGTCGCACTGAGGACGAAGCGACAGCTACGATTATCGTTCGGGAGAAACAGTGAGATCGGTTGCAATCCACGCGTCGCTGTTGCCCTGCTCCGTGAAGACGGTGTTACCCGGAGAGGTTTCACAGGCTGCGACGACCTGCTCGGTAGTGTCCTCAGCGGCGTCGGCCGTGCGATCGTTGTCTGCCTCGGCGTCCATCGAGTGTGATTAGGTAGGCCTAAATCTAAAAGGGTTTTGGTCCGCCTAAGACTCAGCCGACGGAGGTGTCTCGATAGCTGGCGTCGCACCGAGGCGTCCGACCGGCCGTCCAAAGCGCGTATATTGGACGACCGAGTACGGGCGGGCATGCAACCACCGGGAGCGGACACGGTGCTCGTCCGCCACGGGGATCTCAACACCAAGAGCAGGCAGGTTCAGGGGGCCATGGAGCGGCGTCTCGTCGCCAATCTGCAGGCGCTGCTGGCCGACCGCGGCGTCGACGCCGAGGTCGAACGGCGCTGGTCGCGGCCGTTGATCCACACGAGCGAGCGACAGATTGAGGACGCCCTCGACGCCGCAACGAGCGCGCCCGGCGTCGTCTCGGCCAGCGCAGTGCGGGCCGTTCCCGCGGAGCGCCAAGCCATCGAGACGACGCTTGCGGAGGCCGCCCGCGAGCACTACCACGAGGGCGCGTTCGCTGTGAGGGGGCGCCGAGCCGACAAGAGCGTGCCCTTCGACAGCGAGGACGCCCAGCGCTTCGGCGGGACGGCCATCTGGGAGGCCGTCGAGGACGAGTTCGAGCCCGAGGTCGATCTCGACGACCCCGATCTGGAGTTTTTCGTCGAAATCCGCGACGGCGAGGCGTTCGTCTTTCTGGAGAAAGTCCCGGGACCGGGCGGGCTGCCGCTCGGCACGCAGGACCCCGTCGTCGCGCTGATCAGCGGCGGCATCGACTCGCCGGTCGCCGCCTTCGAGGTGATGCGCCGTGGCAGTCCGATCGTCCCCGTCTACCTCGATCTGGGCGACTACGGCGGCGTCGACCACCGCGAGCGGGCCGTCGACTCCGTGCGAACCCTCGCGTCGTACGCGCCGAACCACCCCTTCGACCTACGCATCGTCGACGCCGACGAGACCGTCGATCTCCTCGCAGACCGATTCGAGGCGGGCCGGATGCTCGCCTTCCGGCGGTACATGTACCGCGTCGCCGAGCGCGTCGCCGAGGAGACCGGCGCCGTCGGCATCGTCACCGGCGAGGCTATCGGCCAGAAGTCGAGCCAGACGACCAGCAACCTCGGTGTGACGAGCAGCGCGACGACGCTTCCGATTCATCGACCGCTGTTGACCGTCGACAAGCAGGAACTGATCGAGCGTGCCAAAGACGTGGGGACGTACTCGACGGCGACGATCCCGGCGGGCTGTAACCGCTTTGCTCCAGATCAGGCCGAAACCCACGGCGACCTAGCGTCGATCGAAGCCCGCGAGCCCGACGACCTGTTCGAGCGCGCCGAGCGCGACGCCGACGCCGCAGAGGTCGTCGGACTCGGTCGCGGCGCCAACGGCATCTGATCTAGCGCAGCCTGTCAGAACGGCGCCCGGGCGAGCAGCGGCTTCGCGCTCGGCGCGATCTCGAAGGAAAATCGCTCTTTGTCCTCGATTCCGCGTCCCGACGGACCACGAGCGAACACGTTCTGCGTGTACTGCAGACCTCTTATTTCGACATCCTCGGCAAGCGCCTCCGCGATGACGACTACCCGTAGCTCCTCGCCCGACTCGACGGCGATATCAGAGCCCGTCCAACCGTCCGGAAGCTTGGGCTCCGACGGGCGGTACTCCTCAGCGCTTTCGTAGGCGTTGTCGTCGCTGCCGACGAACGAGAGCGACTGGGTCCCCCGCCAGCGGACGGTCCGATCGCTCGTGTTCTCGACGGTCAGAAACGCGACGGGTCGATCGTCGTCGCCATCGGCCGGCAACGCGTGGTCGGCAACGAGTTTAGCTAGGTCAGCGCTGTCGTCGACTCCCACTAATCGTAGCGTCAGGTACTCGCCACGGAGTTCCAGCCCAACTCCGTTCGTGCAGGTGATCGCCGTCGAATCGTCGTGGATCGTCGCCTCAGCGCCGGCTCCTGCTCCGGGATGGCAGGTCGCCGTACCGCCGTCGGTCGACGCGCGCCGTCCCGCCCGAGCGCGTGCTGCCCGCGCTGCGGCGTCGTCGGCTTGGATCGACTCGTAGGCCTTCTTGATCCGAATGAACTCCTCGGTCGTGCCCCCCTGATCCGGGTGATGAGACTTCATCAGCGACCGGTAGGCGTCGCGGACAGCGTCGTCGCCGGCACCCGGAGCAACGCCGAGAACGTTGTACGGACTATCCATCTTAATCCTCTTCTCTACTCGCGAGTAAAAATATTTTTTGCAAAGCTTCTGTATATCTATAATATTGGCCGCCGAACACCGACCGACAGTACGACGAGCCCCGGGCGCTGGGGCCCACGCCGTCAGAACGAAACGGCGTCCCGGTGCCAGCCGGGATCCTCGCCCGTCTGATCGATCAGCTCTGATCGACACGCCGGGCAGTAGTCCGGCGTTCCGGATTCGTTTCGGGGAACGTACACCGCGCCGCCACACTCAACGCACGCGTCGGGAACGATCGTCACGCAGTCCGCACAGACGTTGAAGTCGTCGACCGTGAGTTCGCGCAGGGGTTCGAGTTGTTTGTCCAAGAGGTACTCGTCGATGACCGCCTGACAGTTTTGGCACGGTTGCATGGCGATGCCTGTAGAGAGATGTGACCACACCACATAGGTTTGACGCCCGCGGTACACTTCGCCGTTCGACGCCGAACACCGGCTGTCGGATGTCCGACTGGCTCGCTCGGCCGGAGAACGTTCGGCAGGTGGATCCTTTGTCTCGGAGCCCGTAGCCGTCGTATGCTCGACGTAGGCGAGTCAGCGCCCGAGTTCACGCTCCCGAAGGCAGGCGGCGACGTGTACAACGACATCGAGCCGTTCGACCTCGCGGACGCGCTGGGCGATGGCCCGGTCGTCTTAGCGTTCTTCCCGGCGGCGTTCACCAGCGGCTGTACCGCCGAGATGTGCGCCTTCCGGGATTCGATGCATCGCTTCGACGACCTCGACGCCGACGTGTACGGCATCAGCGTCGACCTCCCACCGGCGCAGAACGTCTGGATTCTACGGGAGGAACTCGACTTCCCGATGCTGTCCGATTGGGACCACGAAGTCATTCACGACTACGGCGTCATCGAACCCGAGATGTACGGCCAGTTCGAGGCGGCCCGACGAAGCATCTTCGTCCTCGACGCCGCGGGAACGGTCGCGTATCGGTGGGTCGAAGGCGAGGGAGAGACGGACTTCGAGGCGGTCGTCGAGACGGTGCGGGACGCCGTTGCCGAGGTTGCGTGAGGTGGACAGTTGCTGCTGGTGGTTCGATGGAGCGGAGACTGTAAAGATAGTCCCGGGCGGACGAACCACGAAGGCTCGAATCCTCTCGCCTTCTGCTTCGAATCCACCGTCCGCTATTCGCTGCTCACGTTCGTTCGTCGCAAAAGTAGTCCCGGGCGGATTCGAACCGCCGTCATAGGCTGTCTTCCGCGATAGGCGCGAACCGATCACGTCCAAAGGCCCATATGATTGGCCACTACACCACGGGACTTCGCATCCCGGTCTACCCACTGGCAGCACAATAGTGTTACTTTTTGCTGTCGTCACTGAGTGCCATCTCCCCCTCTTCTACACCCCTATGGCAACTGCGGCACAGGGTTACTACGTTATCCATTGTGTGTGCTTGCTCGACGCTATCGAACTCGCGTACCGGTGTGAGATGGTGTACGTCGGGATTACGACCCAAATCGTCTTTGTTCCGTCCGCAAGCTTGGCATTCATAATCGTCACGTCTGCGTGCAGCACGTCTGATACGCCACCAAGACTGGCCATAGTTGATTGGACCTCCCTTCCACTGGTGATGATCCGAACCCACAACGTTCTCTGAGAGCCACTGACCGTAGCAGTTCATATTGCAAAAAAATCCCCGCTTATTATCCTCTTCTTCTGAGGGAAGAACTTGCTTCTTTTCTCCACAATGACCGCATTCTACGGTGTTTCTTGGTTCTTTCTTCTGAGGATTGTCTGGAAGTAGGCCTTTAGCAGACTCAACACAGTCTGGGCAGTATGTCCCCTCTTTGTTTGATGGATAATAAGAAAAGGTAGAGCTACAGGTTTCGCAGACAGCTATGGATTTCTCATCTTCCCAATTACCATTGTGTTCCCCTGCGTTTGGATTGCAATCATCACAAAATTTCCTGCGTGCCTTTGAATCGTAAAAGTCTGCCCCACACCCCTTGCAGCACCGGTTTGGCAAAGGCTCGTCGTGAACGATTGTATGATGTTGGCGTACTCCCTGCATTGTAGACAGAGTTTTTCCACATGAGGGGCACTCAGACATTTGTTTCTGTTATTGGTGGATGAATACTTTGATTTTACGCTGCCAAAAATGTCACTATAGATACCTTTTTAACACCGTCCTTTGTATCCAACCATCCACAGTACGAAGCCCACAACCCGAGTGCTTTTCCCCCCGGACGCCCGACCCAAGCGCGTGCAGATACGGGGAGAGATCGTCGACGTTGGCGACGTGCGGGAGATTTCGACGCAGTACGGCGAGCGCGATCTCGCCGAGGTGAGCGTGCGCCGCGACGACGCCGCCGATCCCGAGACGGTCACGCTGTGGGGCAAGTGGGCCGAGACCGCCGAGTACGTCGAGGCGGGCATGGAACTGGTCGTCACTGACGCCGAGCGCGACGACTACGACGGCGAGCAGCGGTACGCGACGACCGGCGACTCCTTCGTCGTCGTCGAGCCGTCCTTTCTGGTCAACGTCACCGACGTTCGGTCGTGGGTCCAGTGCCCGCGGATGTACTACCTCAACAAAATTTCGGGCATCCCGCTGAACTACCCCGTCGTCAAGGGGACGATCGTCCACGAGGTGTTCGGCGACCTGCTTCGGGGACGGAGCCTCGACGACGCCGTCGAGGATCGAGTCGCCGAGGCCGGCCTCGAACTCGGACTGCTCGGCCGCGAGGCCGACGCCGTCGCCGAGGAGGTGCGCCAGAACGCCGCGGCGATCGACGGCTGGCTCGCACAGGGAACGCTTTCGGACACCGACCAGTGGCGCAGCGAGCAGTTGCTGATCAGCCATCGCTTTGGCATCAAGGGCCGGGCCGACGCGATCCGGCGGGGGATGCCGGTCGAGCTCAAGACCGGTAAGAACACCAACCGCGAGCCGCGGTTTCAGGACAAGATTCAGGCGGCTTGCTACGGCCTGCTGCTCAAGGAGAAGGGCGTCCCCGCCGACACAGGGACGCTGCTGTATACCAAAAACACGACGCTCGATCGCGGCGAGGCCACGGGCGATCTCTCGCCGGCCAAGGAGTTCTCGATCGGCGCCGGCCTCCGGGACTTCGTCGTCCGCGCCCGCAACGAGATCGCGGCGATGGAACACGGCATGCGCGTGCCGACGGGCCACGAGGCCGACGCCAACTGCGAGTACTGCTTCGAGCAGGACGCCTGCATGGTCGTCTCCGGCCGGCTGGATCAGGAATCGAAGGCCGGCCAGATCGGCCGCGCCGTCCCCGACGAAGAACAGGAGTACTTCGAGCGCTTCTACGAGCTCCTCGAAACCGAGCGCCGAACGGTCCACGCCGAGTACGCCAAACTCTGGGAGCAGACCGCCGCCGAGCGAGCCGACGACGACCGCGCAGTGATCGGCCTCGACTATCTCGGTAAGTCCGAACTCCCCGGCGGTCGCTGGGAGCTTCGCGCCGAGCGATCGGGCGACGCCGTCTCGAAGATCCGCGAGGGCGACGTGGTGCTGGCCAGCGACGGCGACCCGGTCGACGGCCACGCCGAACTCGGGCGCGTCGAGCGCCTCGGCACCGACGAGATCGTCGTCTCGACCGACGAGCCCGTCGAGTTTTCCCGGATCGACGTGTACCCCTCGGAGCTGTCGGTCGACCGGATGTTGACCGCGCTCCACGACGCCGTCCTCAAGGGCGACCCGCGCCGGAAGGACGTGCTGTTCGGGCGCACGGAGCCCAAATTCGGACGCACTTCCGAGACGTTCATCGACAACAACGACGCCCAAGACGAGGCCGTCCGGAAGGCCGTCACCGCGGACGATCTCGCGCTGATCCACGGCCCGCCGGGCACCGGCAAGACCTACACGATCGCTCAGGCTGTCCGTGCGATGGTCGACCGGGGCGAGCGCGTGCTGCTCTCGGCGTTTACGAACCGCGCGGTCGACAACGCCATCGAGGCGCTGCGAGAGCAGGGCTTCGAGGAGATCGTCCGCGTCGGGACGAAAAGCGGCGTCCGAGAGGACATGCTCGATCTCCGACTCGACGAGCGCGGCGATCCCGAGGAACGCGCCGCGGAACTCGAAGACGCGCCGGTCGTCGCGGCGACGACGGCGACCTGCGGATCGCGCGTGATGAGCGAGCAGTCGTTCGACGCCGCCGTCGTCGACGAGGCCTCGCAACTCACCGAGCCGAACACGCTCGCCGCGATCAACCTCGCCGACCGGTTCGTGCTGGTCGGCGACCACCACCAGCTCCCGCCGGTCGTCCGGAGCGAAACCGAACTCTCGACCTCGTTGTTCGAGCGCATGATCGACGAGTACCCCGCGGCGTCGGTGATGCTCGACCGCCAGTACCGGATGGCCCAGCGCATTCAGGCGTTCGCGTCGCGGGAGTTCTACGACGGCGAGTTGCGGCCCGCGACGCCCGAGGTCGCCGGTCGAAGCCTCTCCGATCTCGACGGCGTCGACGCCGACGCGCTCCCCACCGACCTCCGAGGCCGCGTGACGATGCTCGACGTGGAGGGCGACGCCGGCCGCCACACCGACGCCGTCGAAGCCGAGCGCGTCGCCGAGGCCATCGAGCGCTTCGGCGCCGCAGGCATCGGCCACGACCGGATCGCCGTGATCGCGCCGTTCCGCGCGCAGGTCGCGGAGATCTCACGCAAAGTGCCCGACGGCGTCGCCGTCGACACGGTCGACCGGTTTCAGGGATCGAGCAAAGACGTCGTGATCGTCTCTTTCGTCGCCACCGACGGCCTCGACAGCCCGATCTTCGAGGACTATCGGCGCATCAACGTCGCGCTCACCCGAGCCAAGCGCTCGCTCGTGCTCGTCGGCGACGCCGACGCGCTGGCCACCCACGACCGGTACGCTCGGATGGTCGAGTGGGCCGAGAAGTGACCGACCGACATATGTCGGTGGCTTGTGACTCCCACCTATGACTGATGCAGACTCCTCGCCGGTGATCGAGACGCGCTTTGCGGTTGCTGCGGTCGGCATCACCACCATCCTCGGCGTCGGCTTCGCGCCGGCCGCCGCCGTCCTCGGCTCGTCGACTGTCTCCGAGCCGGTACTACTCGGACTGATCGCCGGGCTCCCGACGGTGATCGTTGGCTTTCTCGCGATGGGGCACCTAGCCTACCACTACGGCTGAGCCGTCACGAACCGTTTTTGCCGCCGCGCCGACTACCTCCTCGCGTGACCGACTACGACGACCTGCCCGACGACTGGGTGGTCTGGAACGACGAGCCCGACGGGCGCAGCGTGCTCGCCTACCGCCCCGACGTGTTCGACTCGCAGGCGTTCCCGCCCGAGTGCATGCCGACGATCTACCTCACCAGCGGTCGCCCCTCCCGGCGACCCGCCGGATCGGACCCGGTCGAGTCCGGACGGGACTGGCACGTCACGCTGTATCTCGAACCCGACGTGGAGCGCTCGGACGATCGCTACGAGAGCCGTGACGACGCCGTCGCGGGGGTCGTCGACCTCGCCGCGCGCTTTGCCGACGGCGACATCGATTACCGAGCGCTGTATCAGGTGCCCCGCGAGGACTACTTCGAGAAGCTCGACGAACTGACGGGCCGAGAGAAGGCGTAGAACGAGGACTGAGACCGCAACGCCCTTCGCAGCTACGACGTGCCGACGGCCGGGTCGGTCCCGTCCCGGTACTGCAACAATGCTTTCTCCTTCGACTTGGCTTCGAGCATCACGTCGGCGCCGTCGAGCAGCCAGTCGGGAACCGTCGAGACGTACTCGGCGTGGGCCTGCGGACGCGCGTCTTCTCCGTACAGCCGTGCTGGCTCGGAGTAGTGTGCGATCGGCCGCACGTCGCCCCACGTCTCGGCAGCCAGTTCGAAGGCCTCCCTGTACGTGCGTCCCCGACTCGTGAACTGGTGGTGGTGGTAATCGAACACGACGGGCACGCCGAGCGGTTCCGCGACCGCCTCGACCAGTTCGGGGACGCTCCAGAGGCCCTCCTTGTCGTCGTTCTCGACCGTCAGTCGCTCGCGAGCGGCGGGCGAGAGGCGGTTCACGGCCTCCCGGAAGCGAGCGGCTGTGGCTTCTTTGTCGCCGTAGTGGGCGCCGATGTGAACGTTGATGCTGTAGTACGGCGTCCGGGGCAGGTCGAACAAGTCGAGCCACGCGCCGTGGACTTCGAGGTCGCGGAGGGAGTTCTCGACGGTCTCGGCGGACTCGCTGGCGAGCTTGCACCAGTGGCTCGGGTGAAAGGTGAATCGAACATCGTTCTCGCGGATCAGTCGGCCACACTCGGCGGCGATCCGTTCGATCTCGTCGTAGTCCGGCAGGTCGGTCAGCTCGAACTCGGAGTTCCACGGGACCAGATCGGACGTGCAGCGGTAGAAGTAGATGTCGTGGTCGACGTTCCAGCGCAGAATGTCGTACAGATCGGAGAAGTTCTGCAGCGCGAGTTCGGACGCGTAGTCGAGCCCCCGCGACTCCCACGTCTTCCGTTGCATCCCGCGATTGCATCGCAGCGGGGGCTCGTGCTCTCTCAGCGTCCGATTCAGACAGGCGTATCCCAACATCGACGTAGCGTCCTGTTGGCGTCGTATCCAGATAACCGCACGGGTACACGAAACTGCGGTGGCGCGGGCGGGTCTACGGTGGGCCGGAAGCGCACCCGCCGCTACGAATGGATTTCCCGGTGTCGGCGACCACTGCACGGTCACGTGGCTCTGTTGAATCCTTCAGCCACGAACGGAACGAGCCCTTCCGATTGTTCGGTGCAGAGGGCGTATTCGGCACGCCACCCGTATCAGTTCGCTCACTGGAAGGAGAGTCAGTTCAGACGCCAAACCAACGTAAGAGAGCGCCGACGAGGGCGATTGCTCCTCCAAGAATGAACGTTCCTGGGAGGGGGAGTACGAACAGTAAGGCACCGAGAGCGATGACGGCTGTGGACGTTCGCATCGTGAGTGGGTTCGAGTTCGAGCCGTTTGTGTCTGGTGCCCCGAAAAGCGTAACCGCGCCGAATCGCTACTCGAACGCATGGGGCAGGTGACGCTTATTGGAACGCGGCTCGCCGAAGCAGGCGAGGAGTTCGTCTACCACGGCGAGGCCAGCGGTTGTGATGGCTGTCCGTACCGCAGCCAGTGTCTGAATCTCTCTGAGGGCGTAAAATACGAGATCACATCGGTCAGAGACAACGCGCAGGTGCTCGATTGTGCGATGCACGACGCCGGCGTGCAGGCCGTCGAAGTCGAGCCAGCGGCGGTCCGAGCGAACGTCTCGGCGCGCAACGCCTACGCCGGCTCGAAAGTCACGCTCGAAGGACCGTGTCCACACACCGAGTGCCCGAGTCACGAGTTCTGCGAGCCGGATGGCGTCGCGTTCGAGGAAGAGCACCGGATCGACGAGATCGTCGGCGAGCCGCCCCACGACTACTGCATGCTCGACCGGGACCTGACGCTGGTCGAGTTCGCGCCCGCTGACGAGTAGCGCAGTCGCCTTCTCGGGGCTCGAAGCGCAACGCGCTTGGGCGTCCTCGCAAACGAAGTGAGCGAGGGCTCGTCACGAGCAAAGCGAAGTGACGGTATCACTCCGCGCTTTGGGGCGGCTCGCTCGACAGCTCCGTGATCTTCTCGGCGGCGTAGCCGAAGATTTCGTCGTACCCCTCGGCGGAGAGCAACACCGGATAGAACTCCTCTTCGGCGACGACTGGGACGCCGTCGGCGGTCGCAAACCGTTCTCCGGCGTCGACGAGTTCGAAGTTGTTCACCGAGACCAGATGATCGTCGGTCCCCGATTTGGGCACCGACCGGGTCAGCCTGAACACGGGGACTGACGCCGACGCCGGGCCGGGCTCGACGCCGAAGCGCTCGCGCAGGTCCGCGGCGACGGGCCCCGACAGTGCGCCCAGTTCCTCCAGAAACGCGATGGCGATACGGATGGCGGCCGCCTCCGCAGCGTCTGAGCCCTGCAGTCCGCTCTCGATCTCGATAGTTCGGATGGCGCGGAACAGCCGGCCCTGAATGAACTCGCCGGTGTCGACGACTGATTCGACCGGCAGTGACCGGCCCAGCCGCTCGACCAGCGGGTCGATCCGGTCGCTCACCATGAACGGCTCGGGGTGGGACTGGGTCGCGTGCATCGACAGCGCGGTCGTCCCCTGCAGTCGCTCGGCCAGTTCGTGGGCCAATCGCTTCTCGTGGGCATCAGCGTCGGGGTCGCCCGGGAACACCCGGTTGAGGTCGGCGTCGAGATAGCGCTCGCCGGCCTCGATCGCTCGCTCGTTGGCGATGACGAGCAAGACGGGACGCTCGACCGGCGGCGACGCCTCGATCAGGCGCTCGACTGCACTGACGCCCGAGGGCTCGTCGCCGTGGATCCCGCCGACGATAGCCAACTCCGGCGTTCCGTCGCCCAACTGTTCGACTCGCATTGGTCGATTGTACGGCCGGGCGCCCTTATCGGGTTCGGTCTCGGGACGCCGTCGGCAGGGTTAAAAAACCGCCGTCGAACGGTGGGTGCCAGTTCACTGCGCTGGAGCGCCAACGTTCACGTGCTGGCTGATCGCCAGCCCACACGTCGCACCACACCTCACAGCACGACCGGGGTATCGTCGCCAAGAGGGCATGTCAGCGAGGGTCTTCGACCCGTCCGATTTTCTATCTCTCTCAGCGGCCCGCACAGCCCATTCGCGTCAACTGTCGGCGCGCTCTCTGGGGAGTGGGCCGTCGTACTCCTCGGGAACGAACGGGCAAAGCGGGTCGCTCGCCAGCGGATCGCCGGTAGTCGCGTACGCCCGCGAGCGACTGCCGCCACAGACGGCTCGGTACGGACAGGCGCCGCACTTCCCGCGAAGTTCGTCGGGATCGCGCAGACGTTCGAACAGCGGGGCGTTTCGATAGAGATCGACGATCGAGTCCTCGCGGACGTTCCCGGCCGACTCTGGTAGGAACCCCGACGGGTAGACCTCGCCGACGTGGCTGACGAAGGCGAACCCGTCGCCGGCCGTGACGCCGCGGCGTCGTCGGCGTCCAGCGTCGTTGCCGTCCGCCTCCCGCTCGGCTTGCTCGCGCTGGATGCCGACGCGGCGGTAGTGGGGCGCTTCGGTCGTCTTGATCCCGAACGGCTCCTCGTCGGCGGCGTCCTGCAGCCACTCCATTACCGCCTCGGAGCGCTCGGGCGAAACGGGATCGAGCGCGGCGCCCCGGCCCACGGGAACGAGGAAGAACACGCTCCAGAGCACCGCCCCGAGATCGCGGACCCGGTCGCGGATCGCGGGAAGCCGATCGGCGGTGTCGGCACAGACCGTCGTGTTGATCTGCAAGGGCACGCCCAGATCGCGGGCGTGCTCGGCGGCCTCGATCGTCTCCTCGAAACTGCCGGCCTCGCCGCGGAACGCGTCGTGAGACGCCGCCGAGCCGCCGTCGAGACTGAGCGCCATGCGCTTGAGCCCGGCGTCCGCGAGGTCGGCGAGTCGGTCGCGGGTCAGCGACCGGGTGCCACTCGGCGTCAGCGAGACGTTCAGTCCGAGGTCGGTGCCGTAGTCGACGAGCTCGACCAGATCGTCGCGCTTGAGCGGGTCGCCACCCGAAAACACGACGAGCTGGTTCTCGTCGAACTCGGCGGTCTGGTCGAGCAGGCGCTTTCCCTCCTCGGTGGTCAGTTCGTCGGGATGCCGGTCCGGGACGGCGTCGGCCCGGCAGTGATCGCAGGCCAGCTCGCAGGCCTGCGTAAGTTCCCAGATCAGTACGAGCGGTCGACGGTCGGTGTCTACGTGCACGGTGATTCCCTCCGGTTCGCCGCGGCCCCGATCGTCCCGCCGTCCGAAACGATCGGCTGTCGCGGCCGTCTATCGGACGACTTCGAAGTGATCACTCTTGGAACACACCTCCGTTCCCAGAATCTGATACTGGGCGTGACGGGCTTTTATCGATAGTTCGTTCGGACTCACATGGACGACGGATCGACGCGGATGGAAAAAGCGACGCGCGCTCGGGTCGGGGAGGAACCGCGGAGCGATCCCCTCCCCGAGTGGGACGTGTTCGTGCGGGAGGATTCGGGTGGTGTGATGCGCCACGTCGGCAGCGTCAGCGCGCCGACGCCTGAAGCGGCCCACGAGCACGCCAGCCGACTGTTCGGCTGGTTTGCCGACGACGTGTGGATCTGCGAGTCATCCGAGATTCACCGTTTCTCGACGCACTCGCTGGGCGAGCGCGGCGAGACTGCGACGCCCGACTCGGGAACCGAACCGCGACAACACGAGTGGGACGAATGATCTCGATCAGCAAACTGCTCTGTGACCTCGACGCCGAGGGCGACGGGTTGCGCTACGACGCCGCCGACGAGTCGAAAAAGCCCCAGATCACCGAGGACAAACAGCGTCGGCCGGTCGTCGTCTGGAACGTCACCAAGCAGTGTAACCTCTACTGCGACCACTGCTACGCCGGCGCCGAGTCCGCCGCGGCGCCCGGCGAACTGACGACCGAGGAGGGCAAAGACCTGCTCGACGATCTGGCCGACTACGGCGCGCCCGTCGTGCTGTTTTCGGGCGGCGAGCCCTTGGCCCGCGAGGACCTGCCCGAACTCGTCGCGTACGCCGCCGACCGTGGACTCAGACCCGTGCTTTCGACGAACGGAACCTTGCTGAACCGCGAGCGAGCCCGAGAACTGCGCGACGCCGGACTGGCCTACGCCGGCGTCTCCGTCGACGGGCTCCCCGAGCGCAACGACGACTTCCGGGGCAAAGAGGGCGCCTTCGAGCAGGCGGTCCACGGCATCCGGGCGTGTCTCGATGTCGGCCTCAAGACGGGACTGCGCTACACGATCACGAAGAAAAACGCCGACGACCTCGAAGGCGTGGTCGACCTGCTCGCGGACGTCGGCGTCGACCGATTCTGCTTCTATCACCTCGACTACGGCGGCCGCGGCGCCGACATCAGCGACGTGGACCTCACGCCCGAGGAGCGCCGGGGCGCCGTGCGTCGGCTCTGTGATATGACCCGCGAGTACCGCGACCGCGGCGAGGAGATCGAGACGCTGCTCGTGGGAAACTACGCCGACGCCGGCTTTCTGGTCGAGTACGCGCGCGAGGAACTCGGCGAAGCGCGCGCCGACAGCATCTACCGGTATCTGCGACGCAACGGCGGCGACCCGACGGGCGAGCGCGTCGCCGACATCGACTATCAGGGCGACGTGCACCTCACGCAGTTCTGGCAGGGCTACAGCCTCGGAAACGTGCGGGACCGCTCCTTTGGCGACATCTGGGCGGACGAGTCGAACCCGCTGCTGGGACGGCTCCGCGAGCGCGAGGACCACCTCACGGGGCGCTGTGCGGACTGTCAGTACAAGGAGATCTGCCGGGGCGGCTCGCGGCTGCGCGCACTGGCCGAGCACGACGATCCTTTCGCGCCGGACCCGCAGTGTTACCTGACCGACGCCGAACGAACCGGCAACCGGACGCCGCCGATGCCCTCGGACTGATGAATCCAGTTCTCACGCGGCTGGAACGGGAGGTGGCCTTTAGTGGGATCGTTCGAAATTTCGGTGTGATGACGCCACAGCCCATCGCGTCGGCCCGTCCGGACGGACAGTCGACCGACGTACCCCGACCAACTGCACCGATCAGGCTTCGGCGTCCTCGCGCCAGATCGCCGTCACCGTCGCGTCGTCGAGGTCGACGGTGTCGTAGACGTACCCGCGGTCGTCGAGTTTCGGGTACAGGTGCTGTGGCGCACGATCGTTCAACTGAAACAGGACGATCTCGTCGTCGAGTTCGGCGAGCAACTCCAACGTCTCGGACAGCGGCTTCGGCGGCCCGAGCTGCCGGACATCCAGCGTTTCCCGGGGGCGCTGCGGTGCGTCGACGGTCTCGACGGCGCGGTCTTCGAGCGGTTCCATGGTCGGACGTTCGCGCCGGCGCGCTACCCCGGTTCCGCCGAACACGTTCGCGTTCGGCGTCCCCGATGCACCGGAAGCCGACGGACGCGGCCATCACAGCGGTGAGACTCACATGACTCAGGCACGACTCTCGGTAACCCTACCGGACGGCACGTGGATCAAGGACGTATCGACCGACCACCCCGAGGCGACGTTTCGGGTGCTCGCCGCCATGCCCGGCGAATCGGCTGGCTTTGGGCTCGTCCGGATCACCGGCGACGATCTGGCGAGCGTGCTGGAAGCGATGGGCGACCACGAGGTGCTGACATCGGTCGACCCGCTGGAGGGAAGCGACGATCGGGTGCTCGTTCAGTTCGAGACGACGCGGCCGCTGTTGCTGTTCTCGGCCCGCGAGTCCGGCGTCCCGATCGAACTGCCGATGGATATCCGGGACGGCGAGGCGTCGATGGAGGTGACGGCCTCCCGCGACCGGCTCTCGATGCTCGGCGAGCAACTCGACGCCTTCGGCCTCCCCTTCGAGGTCGAACTCGTCCGCGAGCGCGTCGACAGCGAGCGCCTGCTGACCGACCGCCAGCGCGAACTCCTCGTCGAAGCCGTCGAGCGGGGCTACTACGACACGCCTCGGGAGTGCTCGGTGACCGAACTGGCCGAGGCGATCGGCTGCGCGAAATCGACCTGCAGCGAGACGCTGCATCGCGCCGAAGAGCGGGTGATCAAGCAGTTCGTCGGCGACCTCCCGGACGCCGAACCCGAGCCCGAACTGGATGTCGGCCGGTGACTCGTTCCCACCAGCTGGGAATTGTAATGTTCGTTTAGGGAATCTGACGCCGAACACTCCACAGGGATGCCCAGCCATGCCACCAGACTACACGCCCGGCCGCGTTCCGGCGCCGTGCCCCGATGAGCGCCGGCGGGCGACGATATCACGATCGAACCGTTCGACGACAGCCCGGTCGCTCGGGAGGCGGTGATTCCGATGGACCACCTCTCGGCGGTCATCGTCATTGCCAACACGATCACGCTCGTGTTCGGCGGGGCGATCACCGGCCTCGCACACCGCGCCGCGGCACGGACCGGCTCGCCGGCGCTGCGCTCGCTCAGCGTCGGCCTCGGCCTCGTCACGCTCGGGACGTTGCTCGGCGGCGGGCTCCACCAACTGCTCGATGCACCGCTGCTTGCCAGTCTCGCCGTCCAGAGCATCTTCACCGCGACGGGATTTGTCGCGCTGGCGTACTCGCTGTACGCCGAGCGGACGCCCGTCGTCGAGACGGTCGATACCGTCTGATCGGCGCCGTTGTCCGATCTAGAACAGGAGCTGCAGAGGAGGCGTCACAGAAAGTGGCAAGCGTCGTGGTGGGGCCACACGAGTTCGCATCAGCATTTATCTACCCGGCGTGAAAACGGGTGAGTGAATATGAGCGACGACGACACGCCCGGGTTTTTCACCCAAAGCGTTCACGCTGGACAGGAACCAGATTCGGCCACCGGTTCGCGCGCACCGCCGATCTATCAGACCACCTCCTACGAGTTCGACGACGCAGAGCACGCCGCGTCGCTGTTTGCCCTCGAAGAGACGGGCAACATCTACAGTCGGATCATGAACCCGACGAACGGGATGCTCGAGCAGCGCCTCGCAACGCTCGAAGGCGGCGTCGGCGCCATCGCCACCTCCAGCGGGATGGCGGCGCTGGATCTGGCGACCTTCACGCTCGCGTCGGCGGGCGACAACATCGTAACGGCGTCGTCGCTGTACGGCGGCACCTACACCTACTTCACCCACACGGCGCCACGGCGGAACGTCGAGACGCGCTTCGTCGACACGCTCGACTACGACGCCTACGAAGAGGCCATCGACGAGGACACCGCCTACGTCCATCTCGAAACCATCGGCAACCCGTCGCTGGTGACGCCGGACATCGAGCGCGTCGCCGAGATCGCCCACGACAACGGCGCGCCGCTGTTCGTCGACAACACCTTTGCGACGCCGTATCTCTGCAACCCCTTAGAGCACGGCGCCGACCTCGTCTGGCACTCCACGACGAAGTGGATCCACGGCAGCGGCTCGACGGTCGGCGGCGTCCTGATCGACGGCGGCTCGTTCCCGTGGGAGGAAGGCAACTACTCCGAGATCGCCGAGGACAACCCCGCGTATCACGGCCTGAACTTCCGCGAGACGTTCGGCGACGCTGCCTTCGCCTTCACGGCCCGCGCACGGTCGATGCGCGACCTCGGCAACCAGCAGGCGCCGTTCGACGCGTGGGTCACGCTCCAGAAGCTCGAAACGCTGCCCCTGCGCGTTCAGCGCCACTCCGACAACGCACAGATCGTCGCCGAGCACCTCGACGACCACCCCGAGGTCGAGTGGGTCACCTACCCCGGTCTGGCCGACCACGAGACCCACGAGACCGCCTCGGAGTACCTCGACGGCGGCTACGGCGGCATGATCACATTCGGCCTCAGCGAGGGCGAGGAGGCCGGACGCAAGCTCTCTGAGTCGACCGAACTCGCCAGCCTGCTGGCGAACGTCGGCGACGCCAAGACGCTGATCATCCACCCCGCCAGCACCACCCACCAGCAACTCACCGAGGAAGAGCAGATCGCAAGCGGCGTCACGCCGGACCTCGTTCGCCTGTCGGTCGGCCTCGAAGACGTCGAGGACATCATCGCCGACCTCGATCAGGCGATCGAGGCAGCGACCGAGTGATCGGCTGACCGACCCGGCGACCGAATGATCGGCTGACCGACCCGGCGACCGAATCATCGCCAGACTTCTTCGGTGCGACGCCGTTCCGGACTCGATCAGGAACGCGGCGCCAGCACCAACAGCGCTTCCGCGTCGGTTTGTGCAGCCGGCGAGACGTACTGATCGCCGTCGAACCGGACTACGTCGCCCGGCGCGAGTTCGTACGTCTCCTCGCCCAGCGTCACGTCGATCGCGCCCGAGAGCTGATGGAACACGATCTGACGGTCGGGATGCTGGTGGGGCGCGATCTCCTCGCCTGCTTCGAGCGACAGGCGGATCGTCTGGGGCTCCTCGCCGGGAAACAGTTCGGCGTGGGGCGCTCCCTCGAGTTCGTCGAGCGACTGGTGTGAGACCATTATTCCTTGGGGAGCTTTGCGACGAACTCCTCGGGGCCGCGCTGTTCGACTTCGTAGTTTTCGGCGTCGAACGAGTCGATTTCGGCTTGCATTTCGTAGAACAGCGGTTTTGGCTCGTGGTCGTTGACGATGGTGAGCGTCTCGCCGCTGTCGAGGTCGTGGAACGCGGCGTGGATCTCGTCGTGACGCTGTACGGGCGGGATCTCGCGGGCGTCGATCGTCGTCATGCAGCCCGATCTTGTCGGGGCGCGGCCGTCCGGCTTGCCCCGAACATGTTCGGATCGCGGCGTCGACACGTCGAGGAGTCGGCGTCCGGTGTCGCCGGGCAGACCGGTGGGCTTTTGCCGGCAGCCGTGCGCTCTCTCGGTATGAGTGACGACGAGGACCGCCTCACCTACTCGGAGGCGGGCGTCGACATCGAGGAGAGCGAGGCGGCGACCGCGGCGCTGCTTGACGCCGTAGGCAACGTCGTCGACACGGAGTACGCCGGCCTGCTGGACATCGGGGACCGATTCCTCGGGCTGGCGACCGACGGCGTCGGGACGAAGCTGCTGGTCGCCGAGGCGTTGGGCGACTACTCGACGGTCGGGATCGACTGCATGGCGATGAACGCCAACGATCTGGTCGCCGCCGGCGTCGAGCCGGTCGCGTTCGTCGACTATCTGGCCGTCGACGAGCCCAGCGAGAAGTTCGCCGAGCAAGTCGGCGACGGCCTCGCAGCGGGCGCCGAGGAGGCCGGCGTCGCGCTGCTAGGCGGCGAGACGGCCGTCATGCCCGACGTGATCGACGGGCTGGATCTCGCGGGCACCTGCGCCGGCCTGACGCCGAAAGACGCGACGTTCGACGGCGACGCCGAACCGGGCGACGCGCTCGTCGGGTTCCCCTCCAGCGGCGTCCACTCGAACGGGCTGACGCTGGCCCGCGAGGCCGTCACGCGCGAGCACGAGTACGACGACCCGTTCCCGCCGAACCCCGGCCGGACGATCGGCGAGGAACTGCTCGAACCGACGCGGCTGTACACCTACTTACTCGACCCGATGCGAGAGCACGGCGTCCGCGCGGCGGCCCACGTCACCGGCGGCGGCTGGACCAACCTCGAACGCATGGGCGAGCACCGCTACGAGATCACCGACCCACTCCCCGCGCAGGATATCTTCGAGTTCGTCCAGCAGGAGGGCAACGTCACCGACGAGGAGATGCACCGGACGTTCAACATGGGTACCGGCTTCGTCGCCGCCCTGCCCGCCGAGCGCGCCGAGGCGCTGGCCGACGCCACGGACGGGCAGGTCATCGGGACGGTCGAGGCAGGCGACGGCGTCGCAGTCCGCGGGCTGGAACTGTAGGCAGCGGCGCACTCGCCCGATGTCTCGTTAGAGCCGGAACTACTCGGAACGAGTCGGCGGTTTCAAGCCACCCGTCGCCGTGGTTGCTCGCATGACCGCCGCAGAGACGATCGGCGAGTACTACGACGCCCTGCAAAGCGGCGATCCCCTCGCCCCGTTTTTCTCGGACCGTGCGACCGTCAAGTTCGGCGTCGGCGAGTCGCTGTTCGGCGCCGACGAGATCCGTGCGGCGCTGCGCGAACAGACCGCGACCACCGAGGACTGGCAGGTCGATTCGACGCGGCTAGACGTGACAGCGGGCGACGGCTACGCCTGGTTCGGTGACGAGGTCGAACTGGCGTGGACCGACGCCGGGACGGGCCAGCGATGGACGTTCGATACGCGCTGGAGCGGGACACTCGAACGAATTGACGGCGAATGGCAGTTCGTCTCGATGCACGTCAGCGCCCCACGGAGGCTCTGAGTATGGTGGGACCGACGCGAGAGGAGGCGATGTCGCGCAGCGATTATCGCTACCTCGCTGCGGCGTTCGTCGCGCTGCTGGCTATTTCGGGCGGGCTGGTCGCGCTCCAGAGCGACGCCTCGCTCGTCCTCGTCGCGCTTTCTGTCGTCGGTGGCACCGCCGTGGGGCTGGTGCTGGTGGCGTACTTGCGCTGGACGTTCCGGAGCTAACCGGCGAGAACAGAATCGTTCAGGGATCGACGCGGCGCAGCCACGCGTCGGCGTCGTCGAGTTCGGCGTCAGACGGCAGATTCTCGGGACCGTCCCAGACGGCGTTCGCGGCTTCGACGCCGCGTTGGTCGGCCACGCGCTCGAAGAAGGCCTTGCCGCGCTCGTACTGGCGTCGCTTGACGCCGAGGCCGAGCGCACGCCGGACGAACGAGGCGATCGGGCCGCGGCCCTGCCGGCGGGCGTCGAGCTTCGCCCGGAGGTCGGCGTACTCGCCGTCGAAGGCGTGGTCCATTAGCAGTTCTGCGTACCCCTCGACGACCGTCATCGTGGCGTCGAGTTCGCGGAACGACTCGCGGTCGAGACGCCCACCCGCCAGCGTCTCGATGCCGTCTTCCATCTGCGCTTCGAGGTGGTCCGAGAGCCACGGCGCGGCGCCGAACTCGGCGGCGTGGGTAACTTCGTGGAAGGCGATCCAGCGCCGGAACCGCTCGTACTCCACGTCCAGCGTGTCGGCGACGCTGCGGATGTTCGGGTGGACGAAATACAGCGCGTGGTCGGTGTCCTCGCCCTCGGCGAGCAACAGCGGGTCGTACTGGCCCAGCACGTTCCGACCGAGGAAGGCGAGCATGAAGCTCATCGTCCCGGTGTTGAGAACGCGCGAGACGCCCGGCAGCGCGACCTCGGTGTGCTCTTCGAGCGGGCGCATCACGCGCGAGAACGTCTCGACGTTGGCGTCGATCCAGTGGTGGCGGTTCTGTATCTCGACGGTCCGGGGCACGTCGAAGTCCACGTCGCCGACCGCGCTCACGGCCGCGCGGGCCTCCCGGACGTCGGCGGCGTACCCCTCGCGCTCGGTCTCGGACAGATCGAGCGCGCCGGGGTCGGTGCTGGCGCAGGCAGCCTCGGCGACGGCGTCCCAGTCGATCGCGCCGGTTCCCGACGCCCCCGTAACCGCACGGACGCTACGATAGAGACTCATTACCTGACGAAAGCGCTGCGCGGGCAAAACCCTTCTCCCCCCAGTGCGTGTGGCTGTTTCGACGATCGGTCGATTACTCGGTCGTCGTCTTGAACTGTTCTAGACGACCTTCCGATTCCTCGTCAAGGTCTTCTTCAGTCTCGCCGGTGGCGTACCGGATCGCCGCCCCGATAGCGACCAGCACGAGCAGGGGGACGATCACCTTGGCGAGGCCGCCCCCGCTTTCCTCGTCCTCGGCTTCGGCGTCCGTCTCAGCGTCTTCGTCGGTCGAGATGCTCAGCAGGCCCTCCTCGCCCGGACTGCTCGGGCCGACCTGAACGCTCCCCTCCGGACTGAACTCGAACAGTGTGATCTTCGCCATGTCCTGACGTTCGTCGAGGATCGACTTAGGCATATGGGGACGGCTACCTGCGCATGCAGGGTCGGCTGGATGCCAGCGCAACCGGCAGCCGCGCGACGCCGCCGTCCGGGCGCCGTTACCGGCGAGCAACTCGCCGACCGAGATTTTGAAACGCTGGCCCGGCAAGTGGGTGTATGGACGACAGCCAGCGCGGCTTTCTCGACGACCTGCTGACGACCGCGAGTCCCTCGGGCTACGAATCGGCCGGACAACGCGTCTGGATCGACTACGTCTCCGAGTTCGCCGACGAAGTCCACACCGACGAGTACGGCAACGCCGTCGCCGTGCTGGACGGCGGCGACCCCGAAATTGCGATCGCGGGCCACGCCGACGAGATCGGCTTCATCGTCCGGCGGATCGACGACGACGGGTTCGTCCACCTCGGGCGAATCGGCGGCTCGGACCGATCCGTCTCGCGGGGCCAGCACGTCACGATCCACGGCGACGACGGGCCGGTCAGCGGCGTCGTCGGCCAGACGGCGATCCACCTCCGCGAGGGCGACGACGAGTACGACGACGTGCGCGAGCAACACGTCGATATCGGCGCCACGGACGGCGACGCCGCCCGCGAACTCGTCGAGGTCGGCGACCCGATCACCGTCTCGACGACGGTCGAGGAGCTGGAGGGCGACCGCCTCGCCGCCCGCGGCGTCGACAACCGCGTCGGCGTCTGGACGGCCGCCGAAACGCTTCGCCGGGCCGCCGAGCGCGATGTCGACGCCACGGTGTACGCCGTCAGCACCGTCCAAGAGGAGGTCGGTCTGCAGGGCGCTCGCATGGTCGGTGTCGACGTAGACCCCGATGCCGTCGTCGCGGTCGACGTTACCCACGCCGTCGATTACCCCAGCGCGCCGAGCGACCGGACTGCCGACGTGGCGCTGGGCGAGGGGCCGGTCGTCGCGCGCGGCAGCGCGAACCACCCGGTCGTCGTCGACGCCGTCCGCGAGGCTGCCGACGCCGAGGAGATCGAGGTCCAACTCGAAGCCGCAGGCATCCGGACGGGCACGGACGCCGATGCCTTCTACGTCCAGCAGGGCGGCATCCCGTCGCTCAACCTCGGTCTGCCGAACCGCTACATGCACACGCCCGTCGAAGTGATCGACTTGGCCGACCTCGACGCCGCGGCGGAGCTGCTGGCCGGCTTCGCCGATCTGGCCGGCGAGTACGACGAGTTCGCCGTCGATATCGCGTAACCCGCGACCGTTCACCGGTACGTTTATACGCCCGTCGGGTGCGAATTGGCGTATGAGCGGAAGACCGCTGGACGTACTCGAGGCGTCGCTGGGCGAAGACGTACAGGTGCAGCTCAAGGGGGGCCAAATCTTCGAAGGCACGCTCGCGGGCTACGATCAGCACATGAACCTCGTGCTCGAAGACGCGGTCGAAGGCCTCGCAGACGACCCTGCCGAGGACGAGTCGGTCGAAGACACAACCATTATACGCGGCGATAACGTCGTTTCGATCAACACATGACCGGTGCAGGAACCCCGACCCAAGGGAAGAAGAACAAGACGACTCACGTGAAGTGCCGCCGCTGTGGCGAGAAGTCCTACCACGTGAAGAAAAAGAAGTGCTCGTCCTGTGGCTTCGGCAAGTCCGCCAAGCGCCGAGGCTACGAGTGGCAGTCGAAGGCCGGCGAGTAACTCCGGATCGCTTTCTCTCTCGTACTCCACGTCCGTAGCCGCTGGCTCGTCGAGCCGTGGCTGCTTCGAGCGCAGTGTCATTCCAGTAGCTGTTAGATTCCCTCGGCAGCGACGTGGCGACGTGGAGCAGGACGCCATCCGAAAAATATGCACGAACGTGACTAAATAACCCGTCAGAACCCGACGACAAAACACATTTGCGAGGATTTATGCCGGGTGGCCGGCTAGCCCCGACTATGTCAGACGGGCGGGTTGCTAACCCGGACGGGATGACCGAGAAGTGTGGCGTCGTCGGCGTCTCGCTGCGAGACCGCGCCGCTGCACGGCCGTTGTACTACTCGTTGTACGCGCTCCAGCATCGCGGTCAGGAGTCGGCCGGCATCATCACTCACGACGGCTTCCAGCAGCACAGCCACGTGGAGATGGGGCTGGTCGGCGACGCCTTCGACCAGTCCGACGTGGAGGACCTAAACGGCGCGGCCGGGATCGGTCACGTCCGATACCCGACCGCAGGGAGCGTCGATTCCTCGTGTGCGCAGCCGTTTTCGGTGTCGTTCAAGAGCGGCTCGCTCGGGCTCTCGCACAACGGCAATCTGGTCAACGCCGACGAGATCCGCGACGAACTCGCGGGCATGGGCCACGCCTTTACCTCCGACGGCGACACGGAAGTCATCGCCCACGACCTCGCCCGCAACCTCCTCGACGAGGACCTCGTCCGCGCGGTCAAGCGGACGATGGGCCGAATCCACGGGTCGTACTCGCTGACGATCATGCACGACGACACGGTACTGGGCGTCCGCGACCCCGAGGGCAACCGGCCGCTGTGTATCGGCGAACTCGAAGACGGCTACATCCTCGCCAGCGAGAGCGCCGCGATCGACACACTCGACGGCGAACTCGTCCGAGACGTGAAACCCGGCGAACTCGTCGTGCTCCACGAGGACGGCACCGGCTTCGACACCTACCAACTGTTCGACCGCGACGACACCGCCCACTGCTTTTTCGAGCACGTCTACTTCGCGCGCCCCGACAGCGTCATCGACGACAAGCTCGTCTACGAGGTGCGACGCGAACTCGGGCGCCAGCTCTGGGAGGAAAGCGGCGTCGAGTCGGATGTCGTGATGCCGGTGCCCGACTCCGGCCGGGCCTTTGCCAGCGGCTACGCCGAGGCTGCACAAGAAGAAGGCGAGGATCTGGAGTTCGCCGAAGGGCTGATGAAAAACCGCTACGTCGGCCGCACCTTCATCATGCCGACACAGGACGAGCGCGAGCGCGCGGTGCGCCTGAAGCTCAACCCGATCAAGAGCACGATCGAGGGCAAGACCGTCACGATCATCGACGACAGTATCGTCCGCGGGACGACCTCGACGCAGCTCATCCAGCTTCTGAAAGATGTCGGCGCCGAGGAGGTCCACGTCCGAATCGGGGCGCCACAGATCATCGCGCCCTGTTATATGGGGATCGACATGGCGACGCGCGAGGAGCTGATCGCGTCGGATCGCTCGACCGAGGAGATCCGCGACGAGATTCAGGCTGACAGCCTCTCTTATCTCTCGATCGACGCCGTCGCCGAGGCGCTCGCGGCCTCGCGCGGCGATCTCTGTCTCGGCTGTGTCACCGGCGAGTACCCCTACGACATCGAGGGCGAAGACACCGACCGCGACGTTACTCGCCCTGTCATCGACGACATCTCACAGCCCGCAGACGACTGACCGCCCGCTGTCGACGGCCGCCCCGTACTGCTTGTTCTACGCGACCGCTCGCCTTCCGACAGCAGCCGTGCCGCCGCGCAGGCTCGGCGTGATCGTCCCGCGCTCCTCGACGCCGTCGTCGGGGGAAGCTTCCGACGCCGCGGCGTCCTCGAACTCCAGTGGCGCTGTCGTCGCCGCGGTCTGGGTGGCGACCTCAACGGCGTCGCCGTCGCTACGGAAGACGATAGAGCCGTGCAGCGCGGTCCAGTACGTGTCGACGTTCCTAGCGGCGAGCCGTTCCAGTGGCTCGTCGTCGGGGTGGCCGTACGGTGAGTCGTACGCCGAGGAGACCACTGCGACCGACGGCTGGACGGCGTCGAGCAGCGCGTCGGAGCTGCTGGAGTAGCTGCCGTGATGACCGACCTGATAGACGGTCGCGGACAGGTCGTCGCCGTACTCGGCCGCGAGCTGTCGTTCTTCCTCGGCACCGATGTCGCCGGTGAACAGGAATCCCACTTGCTCGTGTTCGAGGTGGACGACGAGGCTGTTTGCGTTGAGTGCCTCCAGTTCGCTGTCGGCGGGCGGATGAAGGATGTCGGCCTCGGCGCCCTCGATCGGGACTTCGTCGCCCTCGTGGGCTCTGATCAGTTGCACGTCGTAGCGCTCGACGGCGTCGAGATACTCCTCGTGTGTCGCCGACGACGAGACGGTCCCGGAGTCGTAGATCGTTCCGATCCCTTCGGCCTCAGTCTCGTAATACTCGATGACGTCGGCGTGGCCGCCGATGTGGTCGGCGTGAGCGTGGGTCGTCACGAGATGATCGATCCGCTCGATCCCGCGATCGCGCAGATACGAGAGCACGATCTCACCGTCGTCGTCCCAGTGGCCCGAGTCGATCAGCATCGTCTCGCCGGACGGGGCGACCACGAGCGTCGCATCGGCCTGTCCGACATCGATCGCGTGGACTTCGAGGTCGCCGGCGTCGCTCTGCTGGCTCGACTCGGGGACGCCGATTCCACCCACACATCCCGCCAAGAGCACGACGACAACGACTGCGCTGATCGATCGGCGATCCATCCGTCTATGACAGTTTCGCGTGCCTCTTGATCGTTATGGCCCCTCTTCGAGGTCTTCGAACCGCTCTTCGGCGGCCCGGCGACGGCGTCGCGTCGCGGCGAGGTCGTGTCGCAATCGCTGTATTTCGCCGTCCTCGAACAGGATCGACAGTACGGCGCCGGCCTCGCGGGCGTCGTCCGGAAGCCGGTCGGTCGACACGAGTCGTTGGCCGATCACCTCGTCTGCTCGTTCGAGGAGGACGACGGCGTCGCCGCGTTCGATTCGGTCGACGACGCCGGTCAGCGTCGCTGACTCGCCCGCCGTCGGATTGTCTCTGGGGTCGTTCCTGCGATCGTTGCCACCGAATCCGAACGGCAGCACACTTCCAGCCATCGAGGCGAGCGTTGCAACGAGTTCGCGCCGTGTGAGCAACGTCATACGCCGCGTGGTGCGGATTCGTATTTGAATCTGTGGCGCGGGTCCCGGAACCACTTTGCCGAGTCGGCCAGCTAGCAATCGCATGGGACTGGAAGCAGACGTACTCCCCGTCGAGTCGCCCACGTCGACGATCAGAGCGGTCGACGGTATCGACCTGCACGTCGTCGCCGCCGGCCGGGAAGACGATCCCGTCGTGGTGTTGCTCCACGGGTTTCCGGACTGCTTCTACGGTTGGCGCCACCAGATTCAGCCGCTCGTCGACGCCGGGTATCGGGTGCTCGTTCCCGACCAGCGCGGGTACAACCTCAGCGACAAGCCGTCGGGACTGGGCGCGTATCGACTCGGGCGACTCTCGGCCGACATCGCGGCGCTGATCGAGTCCGAAGGCGAGGACTCGGCACACGTCGTCGGCCACGACTGGGGTGCGATGGTCGCATGGGATCTCGCGCTCCGTCGACCGGAGTATCTCGACCGTCTCGGGATTCTGAACGTCCCGCACCCGGCAGCGTTTCGATCGACGCTGCGGTCGAGTCCACGGCAGCTACTCCGTAGCTGGTACGTGTTTGCCTTTCAGCTACCGCGCGTTCCCGAGTGGGCGCTCTCGCGCAGCGAGTTTGCTGGGATGACAGAGGCGCTCGAAGAGACAGCGAATCCCGCGACGTTCGACTCGCGCGATTTCGAACGATATCGCAAAATCTGGGCCGAGCCGGGGGCGTTGACAGGGATGCTCAACTGGTACCGGGCGATAGCGCGCCGGCCAGATATCCCGGCCCGCGAGCGCGTCGACGCCCCAACGTTGATCGGCTGGGGTGAGCAAGACACCGCGCTCGTGCCGGAACTCGCCGAGAAGAGCGCGCGCTACTGCGAGGACGTTCGCGTCGAGCGGTTCCCCGAGCGAAGCCACTGGGTCCACGTGGAGGCGCCCGAGGCGGTGAACGACCTACTGATCGGACACCTCGACAAATAACCGAGCCGTCTGCGATCAGCGGTCGGGTCGAGGCGCCTGCTCGTAGCGCTCGATCTCCTCGGTCCGCTCGATCCGGTCGTAGATCTCTCGCAGCGTCTCCTCGGCGCGCAACAGTCCGTGGCGGTCGAGAAACGCCCTGCCCTCCTCGGTGACGCCGTAGAACGTGTAGGGAAGGTCCCTGCTGCGCTGGTCGTCCGGGAGGGTTACCGTCTCGACGACGCCGACTTCGATCAGCGTCTGGAGGTGGCCGTGGATCGTCGAACGACTCTTGGATGGGTTGACGTAGTCCAGTTCTTTCAGCGACGGCAGTCCCTCGGGGTGGCCCAGCAGATCCTGCAGCAGCGCGAAGCGCGTCTCCTGCGTGACCACGTCGAGACGCCGGCGCTCGCGTTCGATCTCCGCCGGGGGCGCGTCGGACCGACTCATGGGAGTACGTTGTACCGCTTCGACAATAACCGTTTTGGTGCATACCAAATCGGTTGCTGCAGAACTATTTCGTCCCATCGAGAGAGAAGCTATTTGCCCGCTCCGTGAGAGCCGCCGGATATGGCCGAGGACACGTCGCCGGGCGACGATGCGCCGCCGAGCAGTCCCTCCCCCGAGTCGGTGCTCGCCGACGCCGAAGACCACCTCCCCGGGCGGTCGCTGACGCCCAAAGAGTACGAACATCTCAAACGGTCCGTCGCGGAGCTGACGCCGATCTTCCGCCACGACCGGTCGTACTTCGTGCTCGGCAGCTACGGGACGCCGGAGATTCGCCGGCTTCAGCTAGTCAAGGATCGACTGAACCGCCGCCCAGACGCGTACGCCTTTCTCATGGTCGACGTGCGCCGCGAGTGGACCAACACCTACCTCAAGTTTCGCCTGCTCGCCGACTACGCCGACCTGATCGTCGGCGTCGCCGAGCACGACGGCGGCGGCTTCCTCGTCGAGCAGGGCACCGTCGTCACCGAACCGGCGTACTTCGAGAAGACACACTTCCTCAAGCGCGAGTACGACGACCTCCCGGCGGCGGCGATCGACACCGACGTGGACCCCGAGAACCCCTACAGCGGGATGCAGACGCCGCTGTTCGAACTTGCCGACGACGCCGGCCGACTCCACCGCTGGCAGACGGAGTCGGAGTTGGAAGGTCGTGTCGAAGAGTTACCGTGAAAGCGGCGCGCGGCGTCTACTCGCCGGCGCGCACCCGGCGGACCGCGATCACGACCGCTGCGGCGACGGCGACGGCGCCGAGAACTTTGGTGAGCGTGCCCATACGGGAGCCGTCACTCGCCGTCTCGTCGTTCGGCGTCACTTCGATACCGTCTGGTTGGGCGGGCTGTTCGTCGCTCTCTGCGGAGGACTTGCGCAATCGTTCGAGCGCCATACATGACAGTTGAGCGGGATAGTTTATAAAACTGGTAGCCCGGCGGAAAATTCGGTTACTCTTCGTAGGCGAGGTTCATCATCCACTGCGAGAACGCGTCGCTTTGCCCGTCGATCTCCTCCTCGCCGATAAACGGCGAGAGCATGTCCCCGGCCATCAGCAGCGAGAAGTCCAGATCGCGGGCCGTCGGCGAGATGTAGTAGGTGTTGTGCCCCTCGTAGACCGTCTCCTCGCGGTCGACGAGTCCCTTTTCGGCCAGCGACTCGATGATGCGACTGCCCTTCCGCGAGGAGATGTCGAGTTCCTTCCAGAACTCGCTCTGGTGGATGCCACCGGTCTCTCTGACCAGCTCCAGACCGGCGCGCTCGTCCTCGGACAGCGCCTCCTCGGCTGCCGAAGCGCTCACTGGCACCACCTCCGCGACGCGGGACGGGAAACTACGACCATACGATACGTACCACGGTCGAACCGCTTAAAAGTGGCCTTCCCGGCGGGTCGGCACCGTTCTCCACGGCGAGGTCCGCACACGGCGTCCGGACGCCGATCAGTCGCTGGTTTGTTCGAGGGCGTACTGGTGCAACTCCTCGCCGCGCTCGGACTCGACGGTCAGATCGGGCACCTCGACGGGCGTGCCGTCCTCGACGGCCACGAACACGAAGTCGGATTCGGTCGTCAGTTCCGTTTTGCCGGTCCGAGGATCTTCCCGGTACGTTCTGATCCACACGCGAACGCTCGTGCGGCCGGTATCGTAGACGAACGCCTTGACGAGTACGGTGTCGCCGACCGGGATCGGCCGCTTGAAATCGAGTTTGTCGACGCTGGCGGTGACACACGAGTTGCCCGCAAAGCGCATCGCCGACATCGCGCCGTCCTCGTCCATCCACTTCATCACGTTCCCCCCGTGGGCGGTCTGGTAGTTGTTCGCGTGGTTGGGCTGGACGCGATGGCGGTTCTCGATCCGGGTGTCGAGCAAGGTGGGCATGGCTGTGCTTTCGCTGCGCTGGGCAAAAGTCCCCGCCTTGCGGGGCGTCACTTATCAGCGCGCCGACCGTACCACCGGCATGGTCACCGACGGCGACGTTCGGCCGTTCGATCGGTTCGCCCCCGCGTACGACCTCGTGATGCCGGGGGCCGACGCCGCGACGATCCGGCAGGGCCTCGCGGTCGCAGAGCGCGACGTGCGCGTCGGCATCGACGTGGCCGGCGGGACCGGACGCGCCGCGAGAGCCGTTCCGGAGGTCGACTGGACGGTCGTCGACGCCGCCGCGGGGATGCTCCGTGTGGCGCGACGCCGCGGCGTCGACGGCGTCGGCGGCGACGCGGCGCGGCTTCCGATCGCGGACGAGTCGGTCGACGCGGTGACGATCGTCGACGCACTGCACCACGTCGGCCGCCCTGACGACGCGCTCGCTGAAGCCGCCCGCGTTCTCGCACCCGGCGGCGTGCTGGTCGTCTGCGAGTTCAATCCGGGCACGCTCCGCGGGAAGTTCTTGACTGCGTCCGAGCGACTCGTCGGCTTCGACTCGCAGTTCTGGCGCCCCGAGGAACTCGCGGCGCGGGTCGAACTGGCCGGACTGGAGCCGTACCTCCCAGAACTGGGATTCGGCTACGCCGTCGCCGGACGGAAACCCGCAGACCGATAGTGCTGGAAGCCCGATGCCGAGGCATGTCCACGCAGAGAGCGCGGGCCGCACCCGCCGTCGAGAAGCTCCGTCGCTCGCTGGCAGTCGCCGCCGGCGACGTGCTCGCCATCGTCGCTGTCGTCTCTTGGGGGCTGTACAGCCACTACGGCGCCGCCGCGTTCGCCACGCCGGCCGAGTCGCTGTCGACCGTCCTGCCGTTCGTGCTCGGTTGGCCGATCCCGGCCGTGCTGGCGGGCGTCTACGACGACCAAGTGATCGCGGACGCCATCGCCAGCGTGCGCTACACGGCCGTCGCGTGGATCGCGGCCGCGAACATCGGGCTGCTTCTGCGAACCTCGCCGGTGTTTGGCGACTCGGCGATCTGGCCGTTCGGTCTCGTCATCACCGGAACCGTGCTCGTCGTCCTGCTGGGCTGGCGCGCCCTCGCGGCGTGGCTGGTCGGCACGCTGGACTAACCTACTCAGCGCTACGCTCCGAAGTCCGTTCCTAACGCGACGACCGCGACCAGCGCCGCGGTTACCGCGACGCCGGCGAGCGCGGCGAACAGCAGCCACGACGACCCCCACGTCAGGATCGCACCCGCGATACCTCCGCCCAACGCGCCGACGCCGAAGACGCCGAGATAGGTGAATCCGTACGAGAGGCCCCGACGACCGCTCGGGGTGGCCTCGGCGACGGCCGCCTGATACTGGGGCTGGACGAAAAACAGGAAGAAGCCGAGCAGCGCGCCCACGACCAGAAACGCCGCCAGCCCGGCGTTGGCGGCCGGTAGGAACGCGACGGCAAGCACGGCCATCGATGTCATCGCCACCGCGATGCCGACCGCAGGCGGCGCTCGGTCAGTGACCTTGCCGCCGACGTACTGCCCGGCGATGCCGACGGTCAGGATGGCGACGTAGACGTACCGATCGGGGGCGAATCTCGTTCCTGCGACCTCGATCGGTTCGAACGCCGCGAACCCCCCGAGGATGTCCGGGAGAAACGTCAGAAAGCCTCGATAGAACAGGCCCGAGAGGATCACGATGGCGAAGATGGCAACGAACGGCCCCGCGAACAGCGCCCGAGTACCGCGCACGAACTCGGGAACACTATCGACCGCGTCGGTCTTCGCGGTGCCACCGTCGGATCGAGATTCGGCGTCGCCGTCGGATCGGGACGCGGTGCCGTCACCCATCTCGGCCGCAGCGGTCTCGTCGACATCGACGCGGAGCGCCAGCGCGACGCCGACGGCCGCCGGAACAGCCAGCAACAGCGTCACCGTGCGCCACGGCAGCACTTCGAGCAGCAGGAGCGTCGCCAGCGGCCCGAACGCGATGCCGACGTTGCCCGCCATTCCATGATACGCGAAGGCCGTCCCGCGCTCGTCGACGCCGGTGCTGATCAGCGACAGCCCGGAGGGGTGGTAGATCGAGGCTGCGGCGCCCCACAGCACGAGCGCGAGACCGACGACTGCGAGCCCGAGTGTCGGCGACGACGGCGTCAGTCCGAGTAGCGCGAACGCGGCGCCCATGCCGACCAGACAGGCGACGATCAGGCGGTGGGAGCCGAGCCGATCGGCGAGCACGCCGGCCGGGACGGCGCCGAGGCCAAAGAGCGCGTAGCCGACCGTCACGACGGCGCCGATCGCCGCCTCGGTCGTTCCGAACTCAGTGAGCCAGACCGTCACCAGCACCGGGATCGACAACTCGTAGGTGTGGACGGTCGCGTGACCGAGCATCACCAGTCCGACGATCGCTCGGTCGTTTCGGTTCACGGCAGACAGTAACGCGGTCGAGATGTTCAAGGCGTCGGTCGGAGCGATTCGGACCGACCGTTCGATATCGGACTCCGGGCCGACCAGTGTCCGATATCTTAGACGAGGCCGAACTCGTCGTTCGGCGTATTCGCTGCACGTATTACTCTCTCGACTGACTATTTCGACCCGTTTCGAGACCGTTGGGCGAAATTCGAATTTTGTCGCCCGTTGATGGTGTGCGCAGTTAAAATCCGTCCAGATTCTAACCGAGATTATCAGCTTGTATATTTTCATAACTTACAGAGAACCACTAGATTGCCATCTGAAATTGGCTGCATTGAGAACTCATTGAATATCGATCGCCAACGGGTGAAATATCGGCCACCTACGGGAAACGCTTATATGCATATTCCTCATAGTATAGAATAGATTATGACTGGGTACTACGACCTCGTTCTCGGCCTCATCCCGCTCGTCCTGTTCGGCGTCTCCGGGACCCTCTCGCTCGCCGGCGTGACGCTGACCAGTGCCGCCACCGTCGCCGCCGCTGTCGGTCTGTTGATCGTCGGCCACGCGCTGTTCGTCAACGAGCCTGTCGCTCCTGAATCCAACGTGCCCACCGGCGCCGCCGACGAGACGCCCCAGTCCTCGACGGTCGGCCCGGTCAACGCCGACTGAACTCTTCGTTTCTCTCCGGATCGTCTACTCTTTTTGCTCTCGCTCGCCATCTCCCGACATGGTCACTGCGCGATTTCTCACCAGCGACGAGGTCGACGGCCTCGCCGCACCCGCCGAGTACGTCGACGCCGTCCGCGAGGGCTACCGCCAGCGTGGTGCGGGCGCTCCGGCCGAGCCCCGAACGAAACTGCTCAACGCCGATCCGCCGGGGATGCTCACCGAGTACGCCGCCGTCCTGCCCGAGACCGGCGCGATGGGCGGGTACGTCTACGCCGCCGGCTTCGGCGCGGCCGACGCGTGGTTCATGACACAACTGTTCGACGCCGAGACGGGCGAGCCACGCGCCATTCTCGACGGCGCGAGCATGAACCCGTTCAAGACCGGCGCCACGGGCGCCGTCGGCGTCGACGCGCTGGCCCGCGAGGACGCCACGTCGATGGCGGTGATCGGTAGCGGCCCGCAGGCCAGAGGACAGGTCCGGGCGACCGCAACCGTCAGAGAGTTCGAGCGCGTCGACGTGTTCTCGCCGACCCGAGAGCACCGCGAGCGCTTCGCCGAGGAGCTGGACGAGCGACTCGACGCCGCCGTCCAGTCGGTCGAGTCGAGCGCAGCGGCCCTCGATGGCGCCGATGTCGTCGTCACGGCGACCAACGCCAACCGGCCGGTGTTCGACGGCGACCTGCTCGAGCCGGGCACGCACGTCACCGCGATGGGCCAGTACGACGCCGAGAAGTTCGAACTCGACGCCACGACGATCGAGCGCTCGACGTACGTCGTCGACCTCCGCGAGCGCGTCGACCTCGACGCTGGCTCGTACATCAACGCCGTCGACGCCGACGCGGTACCCGCCGACCACGTCCACGCCGAGCTCGGCGAGGTTGTCGCAGGAAACCGGCCGGGCCGACGCTCCGCCGACGAGATCACCGTCTTCGACAGCGGCGGTACCGGCATCGAGACGGTCGCCGGCGCACAGTTGCTCTACGAGAAAGCCCAACAGCGAGATCTTGGAACGGAGATCGAGTTCTCGCCCGCCAGCGAGGCGCTCACCGGAAAATAGTCCTCAGAACGACGCGATCCCGACCGCTTGGGCCAGCGTGATGCCGCTGGCGAGCGCGCCGATCAGGTAGCCCAGAATCGTCCCGCCGTTGAGCAGCGGGAGCCCGGCGTGCGGACGCCCCTTCAGCACCATCCGGAGGAGGATGAGCAGGCCGGTCAGCGTCCCGAGCATCGCGGTCAGTGCGGGCAGGTTCAGCGTGACCACCGGAACCGATAGCTGGGGTGCGGCACTGACAGGGATGAAGGCGGCCGCGCTTGCGACGAGGATCGTCGGCATCACCGCGTCGCCCAGTCCGATGTACAGCGCGTCGCGGATCTCATCGTCGTCCGTGTGCCCTTCCTCTGGCTCATCACCTGCGTCCGACTCTGCGACCGCGCCGCCGTCGGTCGCTTCGCTCGCCGCTGCGTCGGCGTCGTCCTCGGTCATCTCCTCGCCGGCACCGAGTGTTCGGAACGAGTACGACAGGCTCGTGGGGATGATAAACAGCACGGGGACGTTCAGATCCATCACGCCTTCGGCGAGCGTGAGCATGTGCTCGGTGCCGTAGACGCTGATCGCGTCGTAGATCGCCAGCACGAGCAAAAACAGGATGGCGGGCAACAGCCCGAAGCTGATGCCGAACATCCCGGCCGCGCCGGCACCCATCAACACGCCAGCGGCGTCGATGACGTACCACTCGGGGTAGACGAGCAGACCCCCGGCGACCGCCAGCGCGGCGAGCACGGGAACGAGCGCGACCGACGCGCCGCCGACCGAGACGACGCCGACCGGTGCGATGGCCGCGAGGACGTACCACGCCAACATCGCGCTGGTGCCGATGATGAAGGCGCGGATCAGCCATTCCACGTCGTACTTGATAATCAGCAACATCCCTGCCGTGGCGACGAGAATCGCGCCGAAGAACACGAGCCCGTTGGTCGGGTCGGTGGGATCCTCGACGGCCTGATAGTTGCTCTGCTCGAACGGTTCGACGAGCGCGAGCGCGCCCATCTGGACGAGCACGAACAGCAGGACCGTTCCCGCGACGGCGGCGTAGAGCCGCGCACGATCGTTCATACCAGCGCTTGCGACTCCGGGGTTATCGTCGTTGCGCTGTCGGCCGGCCCGACCATTTTTGATCGCAGCGAGAGAGCACACACGTATGCCAGATCGCACGCGAGCACACGTGTTCGTCTCCGGACGGGTACAGGGCGTGTTCTACCGGGCAAACACGCGCGATACCGCCCGCGCCAACGGCGTCGACGGCTGGGTGAAGAATCTCGAAGACGGTCGCGTCGAAGCGGTCTTCGAGGGCCCCGAGGACGCCGTCGAGGAGACGGTCGAGTGGTGTCACACCGGCAGTCCGGCCGCCGACGTCAACGGCGTGGAGGTCGAGTACGATGACCCGCAGGGCGAAGACGGGTTCGAGATCAGACGCTGAGACGCGGCGGCCCGACGCGTCCGACGCCGAGAAACGGCGTCCGGACTAAGTCGGTCGCCGCCTCCGGCACCATTTTGCGACCGGGCGGCGAACCGCGACGTATGATCACGAGCGACCGCATGGCCGCCGTCGACGCCAACGCGGCGGCGCTGGGCGTCCCGCGAAAGCAACTGATGGAGTCGAGCGGCAACGCCGTCGCCCGCGTAGTGCGCGAGTACGCCGATCCCGGCGCGACGGTCGCCGTCGTCGCTGGCCGGGGCAACAACGGCGGCGACGCCTTCGTCGCAGCGCGCTTTCTCGACCAGTACGACGTGTCGGTCCACCTGCTCGGGCGGGCCGAGACGATCGGCACCGAGATCGCCCGCGAGAACTGGGATGCGCTGGCGGCAGGCGAGTACGAGACGGTCGAGATCAAAGATTCGCGCAGCATCGACCTGCCCGACGCCGACGTGATCGTCGACGCCATGCTCGGCACCGGCGTCACGGGCGCGCTGCGCGAGCCCGCCGCGACGGCCGCCGGCGCGATCAACGATGCCGAGGCAACCGTGATCGCGGTCGACGTTCCTTCCGGCGTCGACGCCGATACCGGGGCGGCGCCGGGCACGGCAGTCGAGGCCGACCACGTCGTCACGTTCCACGACCAGAAGCCGGGGCTGTCCGATCTCGACGCCGACGTGACGGTCGCGGACATCGGCATCCCCGAGGCGGCCGAACTGTTCGTCGAGCGTGGCGATCTGCTGGCGCTCGACCGCGACCCGCAGAGCCACAAGGGCGACCACGGCGAGGTGCTGGTGATCGGCGGCGGCCCCTACTCCGGTGCCCCGGCGCTGGCGGCGCGAGCGGCGTTCCGTGCCGGCGCCGATCTGGTCCGAGTGGCCGTCCCCGAGTCGATCGCATCCGACGTTCGGAGCTTCTCGGAGAACTTCATCGTTCGCCCGTTGACCGGCGAGGCGCTCGCGCCGGGGCACGTCGACGAACTCCTCGATCTCGCAGCCGAACAGGACGCCGTGCTGATCGGTCCCGGCCTCGGCGACGCCGAGGTGACGCGCGACGCCGTCGGCGAGTTTCTCGCGTCCTACGACGGTCGGGCCGTCGTCGACGCCGACGCGCTGGACGCCGTTCCCGAGGTCGAGACTGACGCCGACCTCGTCTGCACGCCCCATCAGGGCGAGCTCCGAAGCATGGGCGGGCCGGCGGTCGACGACTGGGAAGACCGGTCCGACGCCGTCGCGTCGTTCGCTGCCGAGGTCGACGCGACGCTGCTGGTCAAAGGCGCCTACGACGTGATCTCGGACGGCGAGACGACGCGGGTGAACCGAACTGGCAACCCCGGCATGACGGTCGGCGGCACCGGCGACGTGCTCGCGGGCGTCACGAGCGCGCTGGTCTCGGCGCTCGACGACCCGGTGCAGGCGGCTGGCGTGGCGGCGTACGCGAACGGACGGGCCGGCGACCTCGCCGTCGACGAGCACGGCTACGGGCTGGTTGCGACCGATCTGCCGCCGCTGGTGGCCGACGCGCTGTGGGACGACACGGCGTGAGGAACGACGCGAGGTGAGCGCGGATGGCGAACAGGCGACGACGGGTACTCACACGGCGCTGCGTCGCGCGATCGCTGGACGCCGTGGAGCGGTTGGTCAACGCATACGCCGGGTGGCCGCGTTCTTGGACATAAATCTGTAGAACCGGAGCGGCGTCTCGACGCCGCTACGCGGACTCGACTGGACGGCTGAGATCGCCGGCACGAGCGCGGGACTGCTCGACGATCGCCGGTCGAGCCTCGAAGTCGACGACGACGTCCTCGTCGCCGTAGGTGACATCGTTGACACGCGCGTTGTCGTGGATCCACGAGACGACGCTCATCGTGTCGTCGGTCATCGGCAAGACGAGGCGCTCGCGCTCCCAGTCGGGCAGTTCGGTGTCGATCCGGTCGAGGAGGTCGCCGACGTTGGTTCCCTCCTTGCCGCTGACGGCGATGGGATTCGGCGCCAGCGCGGCGAGCGCCTCGCGCTTCTCGGCGAGTTCGTCCTCGTCGACGGTGTCGATCTTGTTCAGGACTGTGACGATCGGCGCCTCGTTGCGCTCGTAGAGCGTGTCGTGGCTGGTGACGAGCTTCTCGCGGATTTCCTCGACCGGATCGCTCACGTCGACGACGAGCAAGACGAGGTCTGCACGGTACACCTCATCGAGCGTCGATTTGAACGACTCGACGAGCCAGTGGGGAAGATCACCGATAAATCCGACCGTGTCCGTCAGGAGCACGTCCCGGCGCTCGAAGTCCATCTTGCGGGTCGTCGTCCCGAGCGTCGTGAACAGCCGGTCCTCGCTTTCCGCGGTCGTATCGAGGTCGGGATGTAGGTCCTCGTTTTCGTCGATGCCGACGTCTTCGGCCAGCCGTCGCATCAGCGTCGACTTGCCCGCGTTGGTGTAGCCGGCCAGCGCGACGAGATCGAAGCCGGACTCGCGGCGCTGTTCCCGCCGGTCTTCCTCGGTCGCCGCGATCCGGTCGAGTTCGTCTTTGATCCGGCTGATCTGGTTTTTGATGTCCTGTTCGCGGCTCTCGTCGTACTCGCCCAACCCCATGAAGCCGGGCCGCTCCTCGCGCTTGGCGAGGCTGGCTTTGGCCTCGGCGCGGGGGAGCTCGTAGCGCAGCTCGGCCAACTCGACCTGTAGCTGGGCCTTCCGAGTCTGTGCGCGCTGGCCGAAGATGTCCAGAATCAGCGTGAACCGGTCGATCACTTCGACGCCTTCGGGGAACTTCTTCCCGAGGTTGAACGTCTGATAGGGGTCGAGACGGTTGTCGAAGATCACCGCGTCGGCGTCGTTGGCTTCGACGAGCGCGGCCAGCTCCTCGGCCTTGCCCTCGCCGATTTCCAGCGCGGGATCCTCGCGACGCTTCTGGGTCAGTTCGCCCGCGACGGTGTAGCCCGCCGCGCGCGCCAGTTCGCTGATCTCGGACGTATCGGCGAGTCCGTCGTCGACACGCTTGGCGATTATCGCAATCATGGGGTGCGTTCGGGGCGCTCTCTACGTAGGTGGTCGTAGGCGCTCGTCGTATTTAAACGTCGGCCGGCGTCGGCGCTCGGCGTCTGCCGGCATCGCCGTCCCGTCGTTGGCGTCTGGACGCCGATCCGTCGCCGGGCTCACAGCACCGACGGCGCTGCTGTCGGCTCGTCGCTACGCGGCCCAAGCGCGCCGCATGCTTGCGGTAGGAACTGGCTATCGCAAGCGCCCGAGCCACAAAGGTGATATAGGCCCGGGCTACCCAGTACGGGTATGGAGCTAGACCCCCAGCAACTGGGTCTCGAACTCGGAAGCGGCGCCGTCATCGGCGGTCTGATCGGCTTCGCGGCGAAGAAGCTCGCCAAACTGCTGGCCGTCATCATCGGCGTAGAGCTCGCACTGTTCAAGTTCCTCGAATCGAAGGGCATCCTTACCGTCGACTGGGAGCGGCTGACCAACGGGTTGGTCAGTACACAGGAGAAGGTACAGAATCCGGGCTGGATCGAACCGATCCTCTCGACGCTGTCGATCGGCGCCGGCTTCACCGGCGGCTTCCTCGTCGGCTTCAAGCGCGGATAACGGACGCTCGCGGCCGGTAGGGTCCGATTACCGCGTTTTGATGTCGTCTTCGTCGCGCACGATCTGCGTTTCGGCTTCGCCGCTGGTGACCTCGTTGGCGCGATCGAAAAACTCGTTTTGCAGTCCCGCGGGGAACTGCAGCACGCCGATCCACGAGCCGTCGCTTTGCCACTCCTCGCTCTGGAGGTCGCCGAACTCCCGGAGCTTCGCTTGCGCGCTACCGGCCTTGTCCGCCGGCACCTGCACCGCGACGGTCACCTCGTCGAACCGGATCGGAATGACGGGGCGAAGCGCGTCGAGGGCGTCGTCGACCTGCTCCTCTACGGGCTCCATCGGGTCGACGTCGAAGCCGGCGTCCTCCAGCGCGCTCTCGATCCGGTCGGGCGGGTGGGGCGCGTCGTCCATCTGCGGGTTGACCGCGTTGCGCGTGATCTGGTTGACGAGCTGTTTGTGCTTTCGCTCTTGCATCTCGCGGCGCTGCTCGGCCGTGATCTGGATCTCTCCGCGTTCGATCACTTCCGGAATGATCTCCAGTGGCTCCGTCGTCCCGAACACTTCTTCGAGATCCGACTCTGCCGGTCGGTCGCCGCGGCTAGCGTTCTCGAACACGTCCTCGGCGGCGATCACGTCTTCGAGATCCTCCTCGAACTCTCCGCGCTTTATCGACAGCGCGGCGTCCGGATCGACCAGCACCTCGAAGCGCTCGCCGTGGGATTCGAGTCGCGCCGTCACGGCATCGTCAAGCGATATCATATCAGTGGGTAAAGCGGCCGGCGTAAAAAGGTGTTTCCCGACGGCCCCCACTGCGACCGCGCGACGGCGACCGACTCCGATCGTTCCCCCGCGGAGCATATTTCCCCACCGACATCGACGAATTTATCTCTGAATGGGCTAACGCCGAGATGTGTCCAGAGCCTCGGCACCGGTGGTCGGAGCCGTGCTGTTGATCGCCGTGACGGTCACCGCAGCCGGACTCGTCGCATTCGTCGCGTTCGAGGAGGTTGAGGAGCCACCCCCACCGACGCCACAGAACGCCGAAGTGACAGGGGCGCTCGTCGAACCGGCAGACAGTCCACAAGCCTGTGGTGGGGATTCCATCCGGCTCGTTCACCAGGGCGGCAACGCTGTCGAGCTCTCTCGGACGTACATTCTCGTCCGACCGCTCGACGGGCCGGCGTCGGAAGCCAGAATCGAGAACCTACCGACCGACGGCACCACCTTCGAAGACGAGCAGATCGCGTACGATCCTGACAACCTGATCAACGACAACTGCGTCCGGGGCGTCGCCGCAGAGAATCGAGGGCAGTGGACCGCGGGAACCCGCATCCAGTTCGACCTCAACAGCGGTGCCGGCACGCTCGACGCCGGCGACCGTATCGAAGTCGTCGTCGTCCACGAGCCCTCGGGCGGTGTCGTCGCCGAGGTTCAGTTGACGATGCGGGATCAGTGACGACGCCATCGGACGGGTCACAAAAACCTTTTCTCCCGCCGTGGAGTGTGTACGGCCAATGTCGGACCTACGAGAGCTGTTCGGGGACCTGTTCGACGGCGTCGATGGAATCGTCCTGTTCTCGCCGAGCAGTTCCTACTACGAGCGGTTCGACGACATCGACGACGACATCGACGTGATGCTGGTCGGACCGGAAAACGACCACGACGCCGACGCCTACGTCGAGTTGCCCGTCGCGTTCGAGAACCCCGCCGATCGGATCGAGTTCGCCATCGAGGGCGCTATCGACGAAGGGCTCGTCGACGAAGGCGACGAGTTGCTGTGTGCGCTCAGCCTGTTCGAAGACGACGCCGATTCGCTCACGCGCGTCCGGGCCAACCCGAGCGAGGGCTCTGGCGTCTACGATCTCTTTGTCAACTCGCGGGCCGAACCCGACGTGATCCGGGCGGTGTTCGAGTTGGCGGTCGAACTCGGCCAGAAGGGCCAGAAGGGCAAACCCGTCGGCGCCCTCTTCGTCGTCGGCGACGCCGGAAAGGTGATGAACAAGTCCCGGCCGCTCAGCTACAACCCCTTCGAGAAGTCCCACGTCCACGTCGGCGACCCGATCGTGAAGGTGATGCTCAAGGAGTTCTCGCGGCTCGACGGCGCGTTCGTCATCAGCGACGCGGGGAAGATCGTCAGCGCCTACCGGTACCTCGAACCCGCCGCTGAGGGCGTCGACATCCCCAAGGGGCTTGGCGCACGGCACATGGCCGCCGGTGCGATCACCCGCGACACGAACGCCACCGCGATCGTCCTGAGCGAGAGCGACGGACTCGTGCGGGCGTTCAAGGGCGGCGAGATGGTGCTGGAAGTGGACCCGGAGAACTACTGACCATGTACCCGCTGCAGTCGTTCCCTGAGAACGTCACAGTGCTTCGAGAGCCGGTGCTGGTCGCGCTCGTGCTGTTGCTCGTCGGGATCGGCCTCGGACTGCTCGTCGGTCGCGTTAACAAACAGATCCTGACCGCCGCCGGCGTCCCCGACGCCGTCGAGGGGACGCCGTTCGAGCGAACCGCGAGGAGCCTCGGCACGTCGACAGTGTCGCTACTGGCGCGGCTCACCTCGTGGTTCGTCTACGGCGTCTCGATTCTGGCTGCGATTCGCGTCGCCAACTTCTTCAACGCGCCGTCGTTCTGGGTCGGCGTCGCCGCGTTCGTCCCGCGGCTGTTCGTCGCCGTCGTCGTGATGATCATCGGCTTCATCGCTGCCGACAAAGCCGAGCTGGTCACCAGCGAGCGCCTGCGCGATGTTAAACTCCCCGAGATAACCCTGCTCCCGCTCGCGGTGAAATACACCGTGTTGTACATCGCCTTGCTGATCGCGCTCAGCCAAGTCGGCGTCAACACGCTGGCCCTTCTGGTGTTGCTGACCGTCTACGTCTTCGGCGTCGTCTTCCTCGGCGGGCTGGCGTTCAAGGACTTCCTGTCCTCGGCCGCCGCCGGGATGTATCTGCTCTTGAACCAGCCCTACGGCATCGGCGACGAGGTCCGGATCGGCGACCGCGAGGGGATCGTACAGGAGGTCGATCTGCTCGTGACACGCATCGAGAACGACGAGGAGGAGTTCATCGTTCCGAACCGCAAGGTGTTCGAGCACGGCATCGCGCGGACGCGGTAGATCGGCGTCGCGGCGGCGCCGGAGCGGAGAGTATTTTTGCGCCCGAGCGCTGGTCCCGGACATGGACGCGGCGCTCGGACCACCCGAGGCGATGGCCGACAGGCGCGAGGATCTGACGCCGATGATGGCCCAGTACCACGACCTCTGTGCGAGGTACGACGACTCGCTGGTGCTCTTTCAGGTCGGCGACTTCTACGAGGCTTTCTGCGGGGCGGCCGAAACCATCTCCCGCCTGCTGGAGATCACGCTCACCAAGCGCGAGGACTCCACGGGCACCTACCCGATGGCCGGCATCCCGATCGACAACGCCGAGTCGTACGTCGAGACGCTGTTAGACGCCGGCTATCGGGTCGCCATCGCCGATCAGGTCGAGGACCCCGACGGGGTCAGCGGCGTCGTCGAGCGCGCCGTCACCCGCATCGTCACGCCGGGAACGTTGACCGAGGACGAACTGCTCGACACCGACGACAACAACTTCGTCGCGGCGCTTGCCGCCGACGGGAGCCAGCACGGCCTCGCGCTGCTGGACGTTTCGACGGGCGAGTTCTACGCGACCGCGGTCGACGCCGACGCCGCGCTGCGCGACGAGATCAGCCGGTTCGATCCCGAGGAGGCCATCGTCGGTCCCGGCGCTTCCGGCGATCCGTTCCCGGACGGCTGCATGGTGACGCCGCACGACGAGCGCACGTTCGAGTTCGACGCCGCCGCCGAGCGCGTCGAGGCGTACTTCGGTGCGCCCGACGCGCTGCTGGCCAGCGACGTGGAGGTGCGGGCCTGCGGCGCGTTGCTCGCCTACGCCGAGTACACCCGCGGCGGCCGCTACACCGAGTTACACCCCGACATCACTACCGACGACGCGGACGCCGAGGAGGGAGGTGGCAGTGACGCCGACGGTGCCGACGCCGGCAGTGACGACGCCGACGGGGACGATACTGACGCCGACGACGCCGCTTCGGCGTCCGACGAGACGGTCGGCTCGCTCGACTACATCAACCGACTCACCCGCTACGACCCGCGGGAGTACATGGTCCTCGACCGGGTTGCGATCCGCAGCCTCGAACTGTTCGAGCGCCGGACGGTCCACGACAGTGCCGGACCGGCGCTGATCGACGTGCTCGACGAGACTTCCTGTGCGATGGGAAGCCGGACGCTCAAAGACTGGCTGCGCCGCCCGCTAATCGACCGCGAGACGATCGAGGCCCGCCACGACGCCGTCGAGGAACTCGTCAGCGGACTCCAGCGCCGGGAAGCCGCCGCCGACCTGCTGCGGGACGTGTACGACATCGAGCGTCTGATCGCCCGCGTTGCTCGGGGGCGGGCCAACGCCCGCGATCTGCGCTCGCTCAAGGACACGCTCGACGTGGTTCCGGAACTCCGCGACGTGCTCGACGGCGTCGAGTGCGACCGGCTGGTCGACGTCCGCGAGCGCCTCGACGAGATGGAAGACGTCCGCGAACTGATCGGCGACGCGATCCAGCCCGATCCGTCGATCGAAGTCACTGAGGGCGGCGTCATCCGCGAGGGGTACAGCGACGACCTCGACGATCTACGGGAGACTGAACGGACAGGTAAACAGTGGATCGACGACCTCGAAGTCAACGAGCGCGAGCGCACCGGCGTCGACTCGCTGAAGGTCGGCCACAACTCGGTCCACGGCTACTACATCGAGGTGACGAATCCGAATCTCGACGCCGTTCCCGAGGACTACCAGCGCCGCCAGACGCTGAAAAACTCCGAGCGCTTCTACACGCCCGAACTCAAGGAGCGAGAAGACGAGATCATCAGCGCCGAGCAGCGCGCCGACGATCTGGAGTACGAACTGTTCCGAGAGGTCCGGTCGTCGGTCGCCGAGGAAGCCGAACGCGTGCAGGCGCTGGCGGCCACGCTCGCGGAACTGGACGCGCTCGTCTCACTCGCCACGGTCGCCGCCCAGCACGACTACTCGCGGCCGGAGCTCGGCGCCGACGGCATCCGGATCGAGGCTGGCCGCCATCCCGTCGTCGAGCGCACCGAGGAGCGGTTCGTCCCGAACGACGCCGGACTCGGGCCAGCGGGAGACTTCGCCATCCTCACGGGACCGAACATGTCGGGCAAGTCGACGTACATGCGCCAAGTGGCGCTGATCGTCGTGCTCGCCCAGTTGGGCAGTTTCGTCCCCGCCGAGCGCGCCGAAATTCGGCTGGTCGACCGGGTGTTCACACGGGTCGGCGCCAGCGACGATATCGCTAGCGGGAAATCGACGTTCATGGTCGAGATGACCGAACTCGCGGAGATTCTCGACGGCGCAACCGAGCGCTCGCTGGTCCTGCTCGACGAGGTCGGCCGCGGCACCAGCACCGCCGACGGGCTGGCTATCGCCCGCGCCGTCACCGAGTTCGTCCACGACGAGATCGGCGCGACGACGCTGTTTGCCACCCACCACCACGATCTGACGACGATCGCCGACGACTTCGAACGGGTCGAGAACCTGCACTTTGCCGCCCGCCGGGATGGGGGGACCGTTTCGTTCGACCACGAACTCAGCGACGGCCCGGCGACGGCGTCCTACGGCGTCGAGGTCGCCAAGATGGCCGGCGTGCCGGATGCCGTCGTCGAGCAAGCGCGCGACCTACTCGACGAGGACGCCGAGTCGCAGTCACAACCGACCGCTGACGCCGCAGACGAGCCCGCCGACGAACCGCCGTTCGCGGAGGGACGGGGCGACGCCGCGATCCGGCAGGCCGTCGGCGACGGCGGCGGCCCGCTCCCGGAAGGCGTCGCAGCGAAGCTCCGGAACGCGAATCTCGCCGACACGACGCCGCTGGAGGCCCTGCAGTTGCTCGACGAACTCCAGCGCGAACTCGAAAACTGACTCTCTCCTCGCCGCTACTCGCTCGGTTCCGGCGTCAGCGAGACGAACTCCAGCCCGTTTCGTTCGAGCAGTTCCCGCGCGCGATCGGTCACCGACGGCGCGACGAGCAACCCTCGAATTTCGGCGTCGTCGTGGAGGTCACGCTGTAGGGCGTCGACGTAACGCCCGAGTTGGCCGACGGCATCGGGTCCGACGCGCTTTCGCTTGAGTTCGACGGCGACCGTTCTACTGCTTCGATCCTCGCCGTAGATGTCGATCGCGCCGGCGGTCGTCTGGCGCTCGGTCGCAAGCGGCGTGAAGCCGACTTCGAGCAGTTCGGGGTCGTCGAGGATGCGCTCGCGGAGGTCTTCTTCAGTGCCCGAGATGGCGAGTTCGCTCCCGTCGTCGACGACGAACGCAGAGACCTGCGTGACGCGCTCGAACCGAACGTCGAGGCGCTCCTCGGGCGTCGACCGGCGGCTCCGAATCCGGAGCGCGCCGTCGTCGAGTTCGGCCTCTTGGGTACAGCCCGGGGGCTGCCAGTTGACGGGCTGTTGGCCTTCGTCGGTGTGGACGAGGATCGACCCGTCGGGTTTGAGCATCACGTGACGGTCGCCGGGGCCGAGCGTGCTCGACGCCCGGCCGTCGTACTCGACCGTACACCGGCCGAACACGGTGATCATCGCCCCCGCCTCGATCCCCTCGGCGACGCGCGCTCTGGCTTGCTCGGGCGCCGGATCGACGAGGGTGTCGGCCCGCGCCGACCGGCGGTCCTCCGTTGCGGTCACTGGCGCTCCGTAGCGCCCTCACGGGCTTAAAGCGTCTGTTCGCCGTCGGAAGGCGGGAGGCTTTTCCGGCATCCCGAGAAGTGGTTGGCGTGCTCCGCGACACCGGACTGACGGGCGCGTACGCCGGCGTCCTCGTGGGCGTGCTCGGCGCCGTCGCGTGGGCGAGCGGGAACCCATTCATCTTCCCGAGCCTCGGCCCGACCGCGTTCCTGCTGGCGCGCTCGCGCACCGGCGCCGTCGTCGCGCCCCGCCGGGTGATCGGCGGGCACGCCGTCGGCGTCGTCGCCGGACTGGCGGCCCACCACCTGATCGCGCCGGGCGCCGCGCTGTCGGTCGCCGCGCCCGCCCTTTCGACCGACGTGTTGCGTCTCGCGGTCGCCGCCGCGGTGTCTGTCGCCGCCACGAGCGTCGGGATGCTCGCCGCCGACGTGAACCACCCGCCGGCCTGCGCGACGACGCTGATCGTCTCGCTCGGGATCCTCCCGAGCCTCCGTAGCGGCGCCGTCGTCGTCGCCGCCGTAGTGGTGCTCGTCGGTGTCCACCGGGTCGCGCTCCGGGCGCGAGCGGCGGTCCTCCAAGCCGCTGGCGAGGCCTCCGAAGCCTGACCGCTCGCCGCCGTCAATCCACCGCAGTTTTGACGCCCCGGCCGATATTCGGGAGTAATGAACGACGACCTCCGCGAGCGCATCGAGCGCGAGGCCGAAAAGCACGCGCTGATCAACGCTGTCAAGCACGAGAGCGACGCCGATGTCGGGGCGATCATGGGCCCGCTGATGGGCGAGAACCCCGAGTTCCGGGAGCACGGCGACGAGATCCCCGGTATCGCCGGCGGCGTCATCGCCGAGATTAACGGACTGAGCCACGAGGAGCGCCGCGAGCGTCTCGGCGAGATAGCGCCCGAAGAGCTCAACGAACTCGACAGCGAGGACGACGAGGAAGAGGAGATCCTGCCGGACCTCCCGCGAGCGGACGAGTACGACCAGATCCGGATGCGCGTCGCGCCCAATCCCAACGGCCCGTGGCATCTCGGCCACGCCCGGATGCCCGCGGTCATCGGGACGTACAAGGAGCTGTACGACGGCTGGTTCTGCGTCCGGTTCGACGACACCGACCCCGAGACGAAGCGCCCCGATCTCGACGCCTACGACGAGATTCTCGACGCCATCGAGTATCTCGGCTTCGAGCCCGACGAGACCTATCTCGCCAGCGACCGCGTCGAGACGTACTACGAGCACGCCCGCGAACTGATCGAGGCCGGCGGCGCGTACACCTGCTCGTGTTCCGGCGAGGAGTTCTCGAATCTCAAGAACTCGGGCGAGGCCTGTCCCCACCGCGACAAGGACGTAGAGACCACCCGCGAGGAGTTCGAGGCGATGGTCGACGGCGAGTACGACAGCGGCGAGATGGTCCTGCGCGTCAAGACCGATATCGAGCACAAAAACCCCGCACTCCGGGACTTCGTCGCGTTCCGGATGGTCGACACGCCCCACCCGCGCGAGGAAGCCAGCGAGTACCGCTGCTGGCCGATGCTGGACTTCCAGAGCGGCATCGACGACCACCTGCTGGGCATCACCCACATCATCCGCGGTATCGACCTGCAGGACTCCGCCAAGCGCCAGCAGTTCGTCTACGACTACTTCGGCTGGGAGTACCCCGAAGTGATCCACTGGGGCCACGTCCAGATCGACGCCTACGACGTGAAGATGAGCACGTCGACGATCAAGGAACTGATCGACGACGGCGAACTGGACGGCTGGGACGACCCGCGTGCGCCCACCCTCGCAAGCGTCAGCCGGCGGGGCATCCGCGGCGACGCCATCACCGACGCGATGGTCGAGCTTGGAACCTCGACGAGCAACGTCGATCTGGCCATGTCGTCGGTCTACGCCAACAACCGCGACCTTGTCGACGACGAGGCGGACCGCTACTTCTTCGTCCGCGAGGGAACCGAAGTCGCGCTGACCGGCGACGGGCCCGACGAGGCCACCCCGCAGCGCCACCCCGACCACGAGGACCGGGGCACCCGAGAGATCCCCGTCGGCGACGCCGTCGTCGTCGAACCCGAAGACCTGCCCGACCCCGAGGAGCGCGTCTGGCTGAAGGGTCTGGGCTGCGTGCGCTACACGCGCGACGCGTTCCAGTTCACCGGCGACGACATCGACGCCGTGCGCGAGGAGGGCGTCGACGTGATCCACTGGGCGCCCGCCGACGAGTCAGTCCCGGTACGGATGCGAACGCCCGAGGGCGACGTGGAAGGCGCCGCAGAACCCGAGTTCGCCGAGACCGACGCCGACGAGGTCGTGCAGTTCGAGCGCATCGGCTTTGCGCGAGTCGACCGCCACGACGACGAGGAGTCGGTCGCGTACTACGCACATCCCTGAGACGAGACCGCGATCGCGCTACCGTCTGTCGAGCGTCTCTCGGACCCTAATTCTCGCCGCCGCGGCACCTTCGGCACCGCTCTCGATTTCGGCGTCGACGCCGAACTCGCCGAGAAGTTCGATACTCGACTCGACGTGATCCGTGACTTCGGGAATCGCTATTTCGCCGCCCGCGAGCGCCAGCCAGACGAGCAACTGGTCGGCGAGGTGTCGGTCCACTACGGCCGCGCTTTCCTCGAACGTCCGGAACGATCGGACGGCATCCTCGCCGACACGTTCGGCGGGCTTTCCGCGCTCGCCCAGCGCGTCCGCGCCGGCGAGTGCGTTCTCGTAGTCGGCCCGGAACGTCAGCGCGGTGCCCGTCGAGTCGGCGTCGGCGTACGTCGCGCTGCGCTCGATCACGTCGACGCCATCGGGCAGCGCTGCGGCTGCACCACGGGCTTGGCGCTCGGCGACTTCGGCGTCCGCGAGATCAGCCGACGCTACCGAGTAGATGCGGACGCCGCGGCGCTCGCCCCTGTCTGTGAGTTGGATTTGCGTCGGCGTCGAGGGCGCCATCGAGAGCGTCGCGGCGCCGCCGCCGGCCGGGTAGAAGCCGCGCCGATCGACATCGAGCGCGGCCTGTACGTCGTGACGCCGAAGCAGCGGCAGTTTGACGTTCCGGACGGCGTCGATCGGCGGCGACCACTTCACGTCGGTGCCGCCGCGGATCGTGACCGCGAGCGGCCCGTCGATTGCGGCCGCCAGCGGGAGGACGGCGTCGAGTACGAGCGTCACGCTGCCGGCGGTCCCGACATCGACCTCGTACCGGCCGCCGGATGGCGAGTCCGGTTCGAACGTCAGCGTCTCGGCGCCGAGGTCGGCACCCTCGACGTCGGCGTCACAGACCGCGGCGAGAAGTTCGACGGCAGCGAGGTGCTGGTGCTTGAGGCCGGGGTCGTCGCGTGCACCCCGGACGTTTTCGATCCGGACCGATTCACCGGCGAGCGCGGCCAACGAGAGCGCCGAGCGGACGATCTGGCCGCCGCCGTCGGCGCCGTCGAGTTCGATCACGCTCCCGAGTACGCGGCGTCGAACAAAAAGCGACTCACGTCACCGCGAGCACGAACCCGACCAGCATCCCGAAGGTCAACAGTGCCTGAACTGCCGTCCCGCCGAGGATGCCGACGGTCGTCGCCGCCGCGGTTCGCAGCCCCCGACTGACGTCCTGGTGACGCCGCAGTTCCAGTAGAAAGACGGCGACGGCGACGCCGAAGATCATTCCGAGCGGGCCAGTAACCAGCAGTAGTGCGATCCCGACGACGCTGGCGACCGCGGAGACGCCCCACGACGCCCCGCCGGCCCGCGCCGAAACGGCGCTGGCGAGGAAGTCCGCCGAGAACGCGACGACGCCGACCAGCACCAAGCCGACGACGGTGATCGCCCCCGGTTCGGAGAAGCCGCTGTACGCCCAGTAGCCGAGCACCGCGGCGACGGAAATCGGCGGGCCGGGCGCCAGCGGGACGATGCTGCCGACGACGCCGACGATCAGCAGGGCGACGGCGACCAGCAACGCGACATCTACCATACCCGCCAGAAGGTCCGGAAGCCGTATAGGAATTGGCGTTCGGGCGGGTCGGTAGTGGCGCCCGATCGACCACCCGGAGCGGCGAGCGCAACGATTAGGGCCCGGCCCTCGCAAGCCCGTTGCATGACGAAAACCGCCGTGATCGTCGGTGCCTCGTCGGGAATCGGCCGAGCGCTCGCGCACGAACTCGCCGAGGCGGGCTACGATGTCGGCCTCACCGCCCGGCGTACCGAGTTGCTCGAAGAGATCGGCGCGGAACTACCCACCCACGCCTACGTCGCCACGATGGACGTGACCGACGCCGAGGACGCCCGGTCGGGGTTCCGGGAACTCGCCGACGCGATGGGCGGCGTCGACCTCGTCGTGCTCAGCGCCGGCGTCGGCGACGAGAACTGGGCTCTCGACTGGGAACCGGATCGGGACGTGATCGACGTGAACGTCCGCGGGTTCGCCGCCCTCGCAACGGCGTCGATGGCCCACTTCCGCGAACGGGGCGGCGGCCACCTCGTCGGCATCTCGTCGGTCGCCGCGCGCTTTGGCAACGGCGCCGCGCCGGCGTATAATGCCTCGAAGGCGTTCGTCTCGACGTATCTGGAAGGGCTGCGGTACAACGCAAACGGCCGAGAGGACGACATCACCGTCACGACGATCGAACCCGGCTTCGTCGACACGGAGATGGCGCTGGGCGAGAACCTCTTCTGGATGTGCTCGCCAGAGACCGCGGCGGCCCAGATCCGCCGCGCGATCGAAAAGGGGCGCACCCACGCCTACGTCACTCGACGCTGGCGACTCGTGTCGTGGTTCCTCAGCGCGATGCCGGAGTTCGTCCTGAAGCGGCTGTTCTCCTGAGTCTCAGTCGTAGCGCTCGCGCTCGGCCAGCGCGACCTCGCCGCCGTACCGATCCACGAGGGGTTGGAACGCCGCACCGAGCGCGCGCATGCACTGGCCCGAGGAGTGAAAGCCGAGCAGGTCCTCGACGGTCTCCCAGTCCCGTGCCTGAAGGACGCGCAGGATCAGCAGGCGCTCCTTCCGGTCGTCGAGAAGCCGGTCTTCGGCGTCGGCCTGTGATTCGGTATCGGAGAAGTACCGCACTGCGAGCCGCCGAAACGGCCGCGGCGATACGTCGAACATCCCCGGCCCGTACGACGAGCCGACGACGACGCGCCACTCCCAGTCGGTCAGCTCCAGTTGGGGTTCGGCGTCGACCGCGCGCAGTGCCGCCCGCGCAACGTCGGGATCGAGGTCGGCGAGCCGATCCGAGAGCACCGAGCCGATCCGGCGGGCAAACCGCGCCGCGGTCCGATCCCGCAGGTCGCGGCCGGCGTCGGTCAGCGGATCGAGCATGATCGCCGAATACTCGCCGCTGGCGTCGTTGCGCGTCGTCGAGAGATGCACCGTCGAGAAGCCGTTTTCGGACCAGAATCCGAGGAGTTCCGGCGTCGCGCCGTAGCCGACGCCGAGCCAGTCGAGACCAGCGCCGTCGGGGGTCTCGGCCGCGCTCGCTCGCTCGCGCACGGCCGAGAGGAGTTCCGAGCCCAGTCCCCGAGAGCGCGCGGCGTGATGCGTTGCGATCCGGAGGACGCGCCACCCGACGGGGATTGCGGCGTCCTCGTCGCGGAGCTGAGTGGTCAGCACGTCGGGGAGCATGTTCCCGCGCACGCGCTCGCCGTCGTACATCCGGGCGCGCAAGTCGGCCGAAAGCCCGCCCTCGCGGGCCAACAGCGCGACCGAAACGACGTGCCCGTCGACGAGCAGCGCCTCGACGGCGAGATTCGGCGCGTCGAGCAGTCTGGCGAGGTCGTTCGGTTCGGTCCGGTAGTGGGCGAGCACGAGCAGGCCGAACGTCTCGCGTAGCAGGTTCGGATCGGCCAGCAACTCCTCGGCGTCGAGCCGCCGCCGCGTCGCGGTCTCGGGGTCGGCGTCGGCGACAAGTTGCTCGACCGGCGGGCGGGCGTCGAGCAGCAGGGCGTCGAACGCCCAGACTTCGACCGGGTCGCCCGGCGCGTAGCGGATCGGCTCGGACAGCGTCGCCTCGATCACCTCGTGGCGCCCCTCGTCGAGTCGGTCGCGGAACCGGACCGAGAACCCCCGTCCGGCACCCTCGTACCCGTGGACGGTCGTGGCGAAAGCGACGCGGTCGGCGTCGAGAAAGCGTTCGAGTAAGCCGACCGACAGCGCAGCAGCCTCGTCGACGATCACTGCGTCGGCGTCGCCGGCGCGTTCGGCGGCGTCGGCCGGTTCCGCAAACGTCAGCGAGCCGCTGTTGGGAATATCGATGCTGCGCGACCGGTTCGAGCCGTCGCTCGGCCGGTCGAGCAGCGCCTCGGCGCGCGCGAACAGTTCGTGCACGCTCCGGAACTCCGGCGCGGTCACGAGCACGTCGGCGCCGTCGGCGACAAGACTGCCGGCGGCCAGCCCGGCCGCGCTCGACTTGCCGCGGCCGCGGTCGGACTCGATCACGACCGCGCTGGCCTCGGCGGCGTCATCACGGTCGTTCGCAGCGCCTGCGAGTGCTTCGAGCGCGTTCAGGGCGTCGGCTTGGTCGTCGGTCAGACACGCCTCGTACGCTTCGGCCGGAAACACGCCACCGCTGGCGGACGCCGCGGTCGCGTCGGCGTCCTGCCCAATGAGACGCGGGGCCGGATCGGTCAGTCCGTCGTCCTCGACGACGCCGCCGTCAAGATCGAGGATGCCGACGCCGCGGTGAGCGCGCAGGGTTTCGACGAATCGACGCCTGAAGTGCCCCGTCACGTCCTCAGCTTCGAAGGGTGGGACGGCGAGGCTCTCGTCGAAGCCGTCGCGGCGCTCGGGCCACTCGTCGAGCGGCGGCGTCAGTAAGAGGAGGAGGCCGCCGCCGTCGACCGCACCCGCGACCCGTCCGACGGCGTTCGGGCGCAAGGCGTCGTGGCAGTCGATTGCAACAGCCTCGCGAGTCGTCCCGAGCAACTCGACCGCGCGGTGCTGCTCGACGCGCTCACAGTCCAGTCGGTCCTTCGGACCCAACAGTGTCGTCGCACCGCGGTCGATCCCGGCCGCGTCGAGCGCCTCGGCCGCGGCGTCGTAACAGCGGTCGCGGCCGCCCGCGAGCACCAGCAGGCGGCGCTCGTCGAGGGCGGCGGCTTCCGCTCGGAGCGCGGCGGCAACGGCCGCGACGGCGTCGAGGGATGTCACTACCGAACCGTTGTCGGGTGGGCAAGTAATCTCTTGGCTTCGCTGCTCGCTCGGCCGCCGAGACCCCGCCGTGGCATCGTCGTACCACAGACGCGAAGGGAGGGCTGCTCCCTGCTGCCCGGACCCACGGCTCAGATACTGGCACTGGCGTGTGTCGCCTTCCCACTGCCTCTCGCGTTTGAAAGCGCTTTTATGGGGTGGTGTGCAACGAAAGGTTACAGCCTGCGCGGGGTTGATGATGCTCCTAGCCACACAGGACAGTCGCCGGTCGCCGTCGCGGCGGTCGGAGCGGACGGCCAAACAGGCCGGCCGGACGGCAGGGGAGCGCGAGCCCACGCGCGGGAGGTGATCCACACATGCCAGTATACGTAGACTTCGACGTCCCAGCCGACCTCCAGGACGACGCCGTAGAGACCCTGGAAGTCGCACGAGACACGGGTACAGTCAAGAAAGGAACCAACGAGACCACCAAGGCGGTCGAGCGCGGCAACGCCGAGCTCGTCTACGTCGCCGAGGACGTTCAGCCCGAGGAGATCGTGATGCACCTGCCCGAGCTCGCCAACGAGAAGGGCATCCCGGTCGTCTTCATCGAGACTCAGGACGACGTGGGGCACGCTGCCGGGCTGGAAGTCGGTAGCGCCGCCGCGGCGATCGTCGACGCCGGCGAGGCGTCCGACGACGTCGAGGAGATCGCAACCAAGGTCGAGGACCTTCAGTAGAGATCTCCCATGAGCGCAGAAGAGTCTGAAAGCGGATCCACGCCCGCCGAAGTGATCGAGATCGTGGGCAAGACCGGGATGCACGGCGAGGCCATGCAGGTCAAGTGCCGCATCCGGGAGGGCGAGAATCAGGGCCGCATCATCACGCGGAACGTTCTCGGCCCCGTCCGAGAGGGCGACGTCCTCCAGCTCCGCGAAACCGCCCGCGAAGCCGACTCCATCGGAGGTCAGTGACGATGCCCCAGACGAGAGAATGTGACTACTGTGGCGGCGACATCCCCCCGGGAACGGGAACGATGCTCGTTCGCACGAGCGGTCAGACGATCCACTACTGCTCCAGCAAGTGCGAGAAAAACGCCGATCTCGGCCGCGAACCCCGCGATGTCGAGTGGACCGAGGCCGGCGGTAGCCGCGAGCGTCGCGCCGCCGACGCCGAAGAGGAACAGGACGCAGAGGACGACGAAGAATGAGCGAGCGCGAGCGCACCTTCGTGATGGTCAAGCCCGACGCCTTCGCGCGCGGGCTCGCCGGTGAGATTATCTCCCGGTTCGAAGAGCGCGGCCTGAAGCTCGTCGGCATGAAGCTCGAAGTGCTCGACCGCGAGCACGCCGAAGAGCACTACGGCGAGCACGAGGACAAGCCGTTCTTCGACGACCTCGTGGACTTCATCACGTCCGGCCCCGTCGTCCCGATGGTTTGGGAGGGCGAGGACGCGACCCGGCAGGTCCGCCAGATGATCGGCGCGACCGATCCCGCCGAAGCCGCACCCGGTACGATCCGGGGCGACTACGCGCTGGATCTCGGCCGGAACGTCGTTCACGCCGCCGACCACGAGGACGAGGGCGCGAACGAGCGCGAGATCTCGCTGTTCTTCGACGACGACGAACTCGTCGAGTACGACCAGCACGACGCGAGCTGGCTCTACGAGTAATCGATCGGTTTTCTCTTTCGCGGTCCACGTCGACGAGCAGCGAAGCGGCCGTCGGCGTCTATGTCAAACAACTGTTTGAGCGTTCGGAACGAATTATACGCTCACGCTGCACTCTCCGATATGGCAACTCGCAATTCTCGTCCGGAAGTGCCGACGTGGCTCGCCGGACTGATACTGGTGGCTGTCGTCGCAGCAAGCGGCTACGTGTTCGTCTTCGGCGGCGAGCCGAGGACGCCGATGCTTGCGCTGTTCGGGGCAGTCGGAACCGGAATCTCGCTGTTCACGCTGTGGCTCTTCTATCGCTTCGTCGTGGCAGTCGAGACAATCGCGGACGCGCAGTAATCGGCCCGAATCGCGGCGGCCTCAGGTGTCGATGTGGTCGGGCAGACGATCGCGGATAATCGTCTCGCAGTAGACACAGCGAACCTCGTCGTTGAGCACCTCGAACTTCGAGTCGACGGGTTCGTCGTCGGTCGTGATGCAGTTGCGGTTCGGACACGAGAGCACGCCTTCGACGAACTCGGGGCGATCGAGGCGGCGCTTGTCGACGACCTCGTAGTCGCTGACGATGTTGATCGTCGCGTCGGGCGCGATCAGCGAGAGCACGTCCACCTCGTCTTGGCTGAGTTCGCGGCCCTCGACTTTGACGATGTCCTTACGGCCGAGTCGGTCGCTGGGGACGTTCATGCCGACGCTGACCTCCTCGCCGCTCGAGCCGTCGATGCCGAGGATGGCGAGCACGTTCAGCGCCTGCCCGCCGGTGACGTGGTCGATCACCGTGCCGTTGCGGATCTTGCTGACGCGGAGTTCGTGGTCGCTCATTCCTCGTCACCTCGCTCGTTCGTGAGCAGCAGATCCAGCAGCGCCATCCGAACCGGGACGCCGTTGTGGGCCTGCTCGAAGTAGTGGGCGTGCTCGGTGTCGTCGATCTCAGGTTCGATCTCGTCGACGCGGGGCAGGGGGTGCATCACGACCAGCTCGTCGTCGGCGTCCTCCAGCGTGTCGGCGTCGATCTGGTACTCGCCGGCGATGGCGTGGTACTCGTTCTCGTCGGGGAACCGTTCGCGCTGGATCCGCGTGACGTAGAGCACGTCGAGTTCCGGGAGAATCGTCTTCAGATCGGTGTGTTCGCGCACTTTCGCACCGGCTTCGTGGAGGTCGTAGCGAACGCTTCGGGGGAGCTTGAGGCTCTCGGGACTGATGAAATGTTGGCGCACGTCGAAGTTCGTCAGGACGTTCGCCAGCGAGTGCACCGTCCGGCCGTACTTCAGGTCGCCCATGATGCCGACGGTCAGGTCGTCTAGCCCGTCCGCGGCCTCGCGCATCGTATAGAGATCCAGCAGCGTTTGGGTGGGGTGGTGGCCCGCGCCGTCGCCCGCGTTGACCAGCGGCACGTCGACGAACTCGCTGGCCATCTGGGCCGACCCCTGACGGGGGTGGCGAAGCACCAGCGCGTCGGCGTACCCCTCGATCACGCGGACCGTGTCCGCGAGGCTCTCGCCTTTCTTCACGCTGGAGGATTCGACCGATCCCATGTCGACGATATCGCCGCCGAGGCGCTTGATCGCGGTTTCGAAGCTCATCTTCGTACGCGTGCTCGGCTCGAAAAAGAGCAGGCCGAGCAGCTTGTCCGCGTGGCGCTCACGGACGGCTGCCGGGTTCGCGGCAATCTCGGCCGCGCGGTCGAGAACCGTCTCGACGTCCTCCCGTGACAGCTGTTTCGCAGTGACGAGGTGCTCGTGCCGCATTGTTACTCTGGCGTCGCCCGTCCCTCTTGAATCTCTCCATCTCAGACGGGGGTCAGCAGCGCCGCCGTTCGGCCCCGCGTCCCGAAAGATGTCTCATCTTGGTGATAGTACGCCGGTGATGCGAACGATCTAGGGTCGAACATAGCAACCGATGACTACGCGGGGGCAGATGCGAGCAGGCGACGCCGATATCCGAGGCAACGCAAAGTACGGCAGCGTTACTCGGCACACAGCATCGAACTATCGACACGGTTTATTCCGGCGTTGCTGGTACGACACAGCGCCCGAACGGGCATGATACACGTGTCAACGACTGAGTTCGCAAGCCACGGCTGGTGGGAGCGGTACAAGGAGACGGTCAACGACGACCCCGAGATGCAGGTACGAGGTCACGACAAGTTCGACACCAACTTCTACGTCGATATCGGCGACGAGCGGTTCCTGATCGAGATGAACGACGGACACGTCGACGACGTGGTCCCGGACCCGGCGCTGAACAACCGCTGGGAGTTCGGCGTCGAGGGCGACCGCGAGACGTGGGAGGAGTTCGTCGCGGAGACCCCGCCGGCGTTCAACCACGAGATCATCGCCTCGAACTATCGGGCGGCGGTCCGAAACGAGGACAACCGGCTGGAGCTGACGGGCGACAACAAGAAAATCTTCCAGAATCTGCGGGCGTTCCAGCGCGCGCTGGACCTGATGCGCGAGGCTAACGTCAACGGAGGTGGCTCATGAGCACCGAAGACATCGACGCCGTCGACGAGGTCACCGGACGCTACGTCACCGTCGACGTGGGGGGCGTCGACCACCGGGTCTACTTCGAGGAAAACGGTCCCGAGGACGGCATCCCGCTGCTGTGCCAGCACACGGCCGGCTGTAACAATCAGGAGTGGCGCCAAGTCCTCCGGGACGAGGAGATCACCGACCAGTTCCGCGTGATCGCCTACGACCTGCCCTTCCACGGCAAGTCGGCGCCGCCGACGAGCCAAGAGTGGTGGACCGAGGACTACTCGATGACCGGCGAGCAGTTCGCCGAGCGGATCGTCGCCATCGCGGACGCGCTCGAACTCGACGATCCGATCTATCTCGGCTGCTCGATGGGCGGGAACATCTCGCTCGAACTCGCCGACTGGTACCCCGAGCGGTTCCGCGCGATCATCGGGCTGGAGGCCGGCGCGCACAGCCCCGGCTTCTACATCGACTGGCTCGACCACCCCGAGGTCAATACCACGGAGGTCAACGCCTACTCCTGCTGGGGACTGATGGCGCCACAGGGCCCCGAGAACGCCCGGCGCGAGACGATGTATCACTACGAGCAGGGCGCCAACGGCGTGTTCAAAGGCGACCTGTACTACTACTCGGTCGACCACGACTACCGCGACAAGCTGGGCGGCATCGACGCGACCGAGACGCCGCTGTACGCGGTCAACGGCGAGTACGACTACCTGACGACACCCGAGGACGCCCGCGACATCGCCGACGGCGTCGGCGAGGGCGCGACGGCGATGGAGATGTCCGACATCGGTCACTTCCCGATGAGCGAGAATCCGACGCTGTTTAACGCCTACCTGAAGGAAATCCTCGCTGACGTGACCGGTGAGCGCGACGAGGCGCTGCCCGACACGATCACTCCGGAGGACGTGGGTGTCGAAGTCGAGAAAGTAAAGGCCGGTGCGGTGCCCGAAGAGGCCGACTGATCGCGACCACTTTTTTGCCAGTTATCGTCGTATACATGCCAAATACGTACACAGGCCGCCGATAACGTCTTATACAAGCAGCCTACTGTCTCAGGCAGGATGGACGACAGTGCGGAAGCGCGAGGACAGTACCGAGGCCGCGAAACTGACGACGGCGATATCGAAATCTACGACGCCGACAACGACGACGCGTGGATCATCTCTGACACGACGATGCACCGAGCGTGGAACGCCTGACGGGGCGGCGGGACGCCGAAGCCGATTATCCGAACTTACCGGTGACGTAGTCTTCGACCCGGTCGCTCTCGGGGTTCTCGAAGATCTTGTCGGTCTGGTCGTACTCGACGAGCTGGCCGCCGGTGAGGAACACGGCGGTCTGGTCGCTGATCCGGGCGGCCTGTTGCATGTTGTGCGTGACGACGACGACGGTGTACTCCTCGGCGAGTTCCTCGATCAGGTCCTCGATCTTGGCCGTCGCGACGGGGTCGAGCGCGCTCGCGGGCTCGTCCATCAGGATCACGTCGGGATCGACCGCCAGACAGCGCGCGATGCAGAGCCGCTGTTGCTGGCCGCCCGAGAGTCCGAGCGCGTTGTCGTCGAGCCGGTCGCTGACTTCCTCCCAGAGAGCTGACTGACGCAGACAGCGCTCGACGAGTTCGTCCTCGCGCTGTTGATCGTCGTTGCCGAGCAACCGTCCGAGCAGGCCGGTGTTCAGGTCGCCGTGTTTCCGCGGGCCGTAGGCGATGTTGTCCCGCACCGACTTCGGGAACGGGTTCGGGCTCTGGAACACCATCCCCACGCGTTTGCGGAGCTGCACGAGATCGGTGTCGCCCTCGTAGATGTTCTCGTCCCCGACTTCGACGGTGCCCTCCACGCGGGCGCTGTCGATACGGTCGTTCATTCGGTTGAGACACCGGAGGAACGTCGACTTCCCGCATCCCGAGGGGCCGATCAGCGCGGTCACGCTCTTTTCGGGGATCTCCATCGAGATGTCGTCGATCGCGTGGTCGTCGCCGTAGTAAACATCGAGATCCGACACCGAAATCGCGGCGTCGTCCTCGAACTCGTACTCCACCCACGACTCGTCGAGTTGCTCGTCGGTTTCGGCGTCGACCGTGTGTGTGCCCACAGCGGGGTCGCCGCTTCCCACGTCGTCCGCCGGCTGTTCCACTCGCGTCGATGTCGTCGATTGGTCACTCATTGGTGTAGTTTCCTCCTGAAGTAGATCCGCGAGGCGATGCCGATGGCGTAGAAGCCAAGCACCACCATCAGCAGCACGAGGGCGGTCCCCCACCCGAACGCTTCTTCCTGCCCGACCCCGGCCGTGATGACTGCATAGAGTTGGTAGGGCAGCGCGCTAGAGGCCTGCAGCAACGCCTCGTTCTGGACGAACGGCGGCGTCGCCACGAACCGGAACGAGCCGAGGATGCTCGGCGCGCGTGCCGGGAACGGCTGACCGCTGGTGACCAGTAGAATCGGCGCCGTCTCGCCGGCGATTCGTCCGACACCGAGGATGACGCCGGTGATCACGCCCGGCATCGCCGCCGGCAGGACGACGCTGCGAATCGTCTGCCACTGGTTGACGCCGAGCGCGGCGCTGGCGTCGCGGTACTCGTCGGGGACGCTCTTGAGCGACTCCCGGCTGGTGATCACGACCAGCGGGAGGAGCATGAACCCGAGCACGAACATCCCCGCCAGCAGCGAGTTGCTGTTGCCGAAGCGAGGCACCAGAAACGCGTAGCCGAACAGACCGTAGACGATGCTTGGCGTGCTCCAGAGCGCGTTCGTCGCCGTCTCGATGACGGCGGTGAACCGCCCCTGTTCGGCGTACTCGGTGAGGAACACGGCGGCGCCGATCCCCATCGGGACCGCGAGCACCACCGCACCGATCACCAGCCAGACCGTCCCGACGATCGCCGGGAAGATGCCGTTGAACTGCTGGCCCAGCATGACACCCTTCGTCACGAAGGGAACCGAGATGCTCAGCCCGGGACCGAGCTGTGCGCCTTCGAGCAGCTTCGGCAGCCCCTTGCGGACCACGAAGAGGATCAGCAACAGCAGCACGGCGATCATCCCGAAGGCGTTCAGACCGATCAGCAGGTACGCGCCGTTCTGGCGGCCCTGACTGCCGAACCCTTCCGAGACGATCGCGCCGCTCCAAGCGACGAGCAGGCTGAGCGCGATCGTCGCCAGCGGCACGACGATCGGCGCATAGAACGTCGCCTCCAGCGACGGCGGGTTCCAGAACCAACTCGCGTCGACGATACCCGTGACCAGCAGCGCGCCCCACGCCAGCGAGAGCAGCCCGACCGGGAGCGTGGTGCCGAGGTCCTCGGGGAGGACAGCGACCACCCCAACGGTCACCAGCGCGACTCCGAGCCCCACGGCCACGCTACCGGTCGCACCGACGCCGAAGGCGATCGTCGTCACCAGCCCGCCGACAGCGAAGCCGAGGACGCCGAACCCGACGCCAGTTCCGATCCCGGTGTACTGGTCGGCGGTGGTCTCGAAGATGCCGACGTACGACGCGAGCCCGGCACTGATCAGTCCAGCGCCCGCCAGCAGGAACACTGCGCCAAAGAGCGTGAACAGCGAGAGGCCCGCGACGGCGGTGTCGGGGCTCGTTCGCTGGAACAGCGTCGTCCAGCCCAGCAGGAACGTCATGATCGAGAGGCCGACGATGCCCAGCGCGACACGATCGAACGCGCCGAGAGCGGGCGCAGCAGTCCGGTTTGTGGCTTCTCCGCTCATGATTCACCCTGCAACTGGTGTTGCATGCGGTTCTCGACGTACTGCGATGCGATCGAGAGCGCTGTCACGCTGACGAACAGCACCACGCCGGCGGCGAACAGCGCGTTCATGTGGGTACTGCTCGCGACGCCGTACTGGCTCGCGATGAGGCTGGTCAGCGTCTCGGTGTTACCGAAGACGTCGTACAGCGGATCGGGGAGACGCTGGGCGTGGCCCAGAATCACGGTCGCCGCCATCGTCTCGCCGACCGCGCGGCCGACGCCGAGCAGCACCGCGGCGGAGACGCCCGAGAACGCCGCCGGGATCGTGATGCTCTTGATCGTCTGCCAGTCCGTCGTCCCGAGCGCGAGCGAGCCGCTTTTCATCGACTCGGGAACGCTCGAAATGGCGTCCTCAGCGACGGAGACGACCGTCGGAAGCGACATCAATCCGACGACGACGCCGACGATGACGAGGCTACCCGACGTGGGCAGCTCGAGGTTCTCCATCATGTAGTCGTTGAGGATCGTGAAGCCGATGAATCCGTAGACGATCGAGGGGATACCCGCGAGCGTCTCGATGGCGGGCTTGACGATCTCGCGGACGGCATCGGGCGCGATCTCGCTGATGAACAGCGCGCCCGCGACGCCGAGCGGGCCGGCGATCAGCATCGCCAAGATCGTCGTGACGAGCGTACCCCAGATCATCGGAACGAGAGAGTACACTTCCTCGCCGCGGGTTCGCCACATCGGTTCGGAGGTGTAGGTGAACATGTCCGCACCCATGTACCGTATCGCGGGCAGCGCCTCGACGATGAGGTAGACGGTGATCAGCGCGAGGATCGTTCCGGTGCCGATCGTCGCCAAGAAGCTCAGCGCCTTCGCTGTCTCCGCTTGATAGTCATAAAGCCCGTACGTGACCGTAAGCAGGAAGCCGACGATAGGCAGCGCCGTGAACGACGAGCCGATCAGGAACGCGACTGCCGACGCAAGCAGACACAGCGCTCCCGCTGCCCCGAGCGCGACGACGCGGTCGTCGGCCGCCTCGACCCCGAACCGCTCTCGTACTTGTTGGTGTAGTTCTGTCGTTGACATAAAATAACGGTAGTTGAACGGCGACGCGCGTTAGTTCGTCTGCTCGGGCAGCTTGGCGCGCTGTTCCTCGCGCTCCTCAGGCGGGAGCATGAAGTAGTCGTTCGGCTTGACGAAGTGGAGCTGGCCGAACTCGCTGAGCAGCATGTTGATGAACGCCGCCTCCTTCTTGCTGGTCCCCTCGTAGGTGTAGCAGTGAAGCTCGCGCGAGAGCGGGTAGTCCTTCGAGCCGAGGTTCTCGCCGAGCGTGTAGGTCGTGCCGTCCAGTTCGAGCGAGACCGCCGGGTTGCGGTTCTGGTCGACGAACGCGAGTGCGAGATAGGCGATCGCGTTGTCGGAGTTGGCGAGCGTCGTCTGGACCTGCTGGTTCTGACCCTGACGGACGTCGACGCCGGGCATCTCGGCCTCCGGGCCGCCGAGCAGATTCGTCCGGAACGCCGTGTCGGTGCCGGAGCCGACCGCACGGCCGACAGCCTGAATCTCCTTGTCGGGGCCGTCGTAGCTGGGGATTTCGGACCAGTTCGTGATGTTGCCCTTGTAGATGTCGCGGACCTGATCGCCGGTCAGCTTCGTGACGCCGGCGTCGTAGACCTCCTTGCTCACGGAGATAGGCTGGCCGTCACGTGCGACGACGTGGTCGGTGTACTTGTCGAGTTCCTCCTCGCTGGCGTCGGGAAGCTCGGCCGAGACGGGCGCGCTGGCGTCACCGATGTCGACCTGTTCGTTTGCGACCTTCTCGATGCCAGTCCCGGAGTGGCTGAGACCGACGCTGACACGGAACGGCGGCGCGGAGCCCTCTCCGGGCTCGAAACCGTACAGGCCGCCCCAGTAGTTGGCCAGCCGTTTGTCGTCGGGGTTGTCGATCTGATCGTAGCCGGGCGCCGTCCCCTCGGAGTTCGAGCCCCAGTACTCGCCGTCGTCGGCCGGGTGATTGGACGTCCAGTACGACGCCGCGTCGGACGTGATCGGATACACCGTCGAGGAACCGTCGGCCGTCAGCGGACCGGGGCCGCCGCTTCCTTCCTCGCCCGAACCGAGACAGCCGACCAGTGCCGCGCTGGCCGCGACGCCACTCGTACCAAGGAACGTTCGGCGCGACACAGTGCTATTCCGAGAGCCGCTTTCGTCAGGTGCCATCGAGTGAACACCAACCGGGAACACTCAAAAGCTATGCTAATTGCTATATTTACTGGCTATAGTCTATATACTGCAGTACGTACCGGTACGTGACGCTCCGTTCCGCGTCGGGGCGACTGTCCGCGAGTCGGCTTCGATATGAGATTGCTGGAGGAATTGGACGCTGTACGGCCGCATCAGCGACTCGATTTTGACTCAGACGCGACACGAAGCCTAGGCAATCGGTGTCTGTAGACCAAAGAGCGCTCCAGAAGTACAGCACTCGTACGGCCGCAAACAGATTTCTATATAGTTATACGTATCAAAACAGACCAGTTCGATCCCCAGCAGCACCGACGAACCGGCCAGCCGAGGGATTTAACGAATTCGGCCCGCAACTGACGGACATGACCGACCGGGGGGACGGAACGCTGCCGGGTGTCGACGGCGGCGCGCCCGACCAGATCGTCCTCCACGTCGATATGGACTGCTTTTATGCCGCCTGCGAGCGCCTGCGCGAACCCGAACTTGAGGGCGAACCGCTCGTCGTCGGGATGGGCTACGAGCCCGGCGACGACATCGGCGCGGTCGCGACGGCGAGTTACGAGGCCCGCGAGCACGGCGTCGAGAGCGCACAGGCCATCTCGACGGCGCTGGAACGGCTCCCGAGGAAGGCTGATCCCGACAACGGCGACCCCGCGGGCTACTACCGACCGGTCGATCTCGACTACTACTCGGAGATCGCCGCCGAGGTCAAAGCGATCCTCCACGACTGCGCCGACGTGGTTCGGGAGGTCAGCATCGACGAAGCGTATCTCGATGTCACCGACCGTACCGGCTGGAGCGTCGCCGAGGGGTTCGCGCGCCACGTGAAAAATCGGATCGAGCGCGAGGTCGGCGTCGTCGCCAGCGTCGGCGTCGCGCCCACGCTCAGCGCCGCGAAAGTCGCCAGTGACCGGGACAAGCCCGACGGGCTCGTCGTCGTCGAGCCCGGTGAGGTCGCCGATTTCTTCGCCCCGCTCGACATCGAGGCGGTCCACGGCGTCGGGCCGGTGACCGCCCGCGAACTCCGCGAGATGGGGATCGAAACGGCCGGTGATCTCGCTGCCGCCGATCCTCACGAACTCGAATCCCGCTTTGGCGAGCGCGGGAGAGAACTGTACGACCGCGCGCGTGGCGCCGACGACCGCGCGGTGACGCCGACGGGCGATCCAAAGAGCCTCTCGCGGGAGTCGGCGTTCGCCGAGGCCGTCGAGGACGCCGACCGGAAGCGCGACCAGCTCCGAGCGCTCGCGGAAGCCGTCGCCGACCGCGCCAGCCGCGAGGGCGCCCAGTACCGGACGATCGGCGTCAAGGCCGTGACGCCGCCCTACGACATCAACACGCGTGAGCGATCGCTGCCCGGGCCCGTCGAGGACGCCGATCTCGTCGAGGAGATCGCACTGGAACTATTCGCGGAGTTCGACGACGAGCCGGTCCGGAAAGTCGGCGTCAGGCTGTCGAACCTCTCGTTTGCAGGGGGCGAGCAGGCACGGTTGACGGGCTGGGACGGCGTCGATCGTTCGGGAGCAGAGGACCAACAGGCCACGGTGGACGCCGACGGGCCGGCTGCTGACGCACCAGTCGACGACGCCGAGACAGCTACCGACGAGGACGCCGAAGTGCAGGACGCGAACGGCCCGAACACGGCGGGCCAGTCGTCACTTGCGGACTTTTAGCGTATTCCTTGCAATTATATGGTTGCATATCCTTTGCGTCGGTAAACGGGTCTCTATGACGAAGGATTTCTACGATCTGCTCGGTATCGACGACGATGCCTCGAAAGACGAGGTCCGAGACGCGTTCCGGGAGATGGTCCAGGAGTACCACCCCGACCGGAACGACGACCCCCGAGCGACTGCGCAGTTCACTGCCATCAAGAAAGCCTACGACACGCTCAAAGATCCCTCTGAGCGCCAGTCCTACGACCGGCTCGGGCACACGACCTACGTCGCAAAGCGCATGGACGGGATGCCCGATCCGAGCAGCTGGCCGTCCGACGACGAGGACGGCGCTTCCTCGACCAGTTCCACGTCGAGCACTGGATCCTCGCGCACGTCGAGTTCCGGTACGTCGAGCACGACCGGCACATCCGGCAGCTCGACCTCACGGTCGACAGGCTCCAGCTCGTCCCGATCGACGACTGGATCGTCGAGTTCCGCCCGAACCGGTTCGGGGACGAGCAGTTCGCGCTCCAGTTCCAGCACGTCGAACTCGTCTCGCTCGGGGTCGTCGAGCACTTCGCGGTCCAGCACTGGATCGTCACGATCCAGTTCGTCGGGAACCGCCTCGAGTTCGTCCGGTTCCACCCGCTCCGGATCGTCGACCTCATCGCGCTCTGGTTCGAGCACCACCGGTTCCGGATCGTCGAGAACCAGTGCAAGCGCATCCGCCAACGCAACAACGAACTCGGCGAGCGCAAGTGGTTCGACCGTCGGCGACGGCGGCACCGCGCAAGCCAGCGGTGCTGACGCCGCCGCGGCCGCGGCCGGCGGATCGACCGGGACGGCTGGCGGTGCGACCGGCTCGGCCGACGACGCGGCAGCGAGCGAAGACGCCGGCGGCGTCGCCGCACTGTTGTTCGATAACGCGCTGGCGAACTGGTTCAAGACGGCCTCGCTGGGCTGGCCGCTGATTTTCCTCTCGATCGCGCTGTACGTCGGCGGCGTCGGCTACTACGGCTACGCCAACCGGTCGGGACTGTCGACGCTGGCCGGCGAACTCCGGACTGCTGGCACAGACGTGGAGGCACTGCGAGCGGTGCTCAGCAGCGGACGCTACGGCGTCACGTCGGGTTGGGAGTACGTCAACTCCGTCACGGTCGGCGGAGTCGGCGGCGCCGCGGGCGGGCTGTTCGTCGCCGGAGCGGCGCTCATGCCGATCGTCTTCCTCGTCGTGATCAGGAAGACCCGCCAGTACTACGGGTGGGACCCCTCGTATCTGTACGTCCTCGGCGTCGTCACGCCCGTAATCGGCCTCGGTGTCAGCGCCGCGGTCGGCACCGGCGCCGTGGCGTCGATCTCGGCCGTGCCGCTGGCGGTCGAACTGCTGTGTTACGGCGTCGTTCCGGGGCTGGCGATCGCGGGCTTGCTCGGTCGCGGATTCGTCTGGCCGCGGCTCAAAGCGATTCGGTCGTAACCGCGCTGTTCAGCTACTCCTGATTTCGCTTCGCGTACGCAAACACCGCCAGCGCGACGACGATCCAGACGACCGCACCGACCCGGACCGCAAAGAGCGCTCGGGACTGCCACGTCGGCAGTGAGACTGGGATCGACAGCGCGGCGACGGTCGGGGCGCCGACGAGGATCGTACAGACGAATGTCGTCTGCATCACCCAGCCGAAGTCGACGCCGTCGGGATCGGTTCGCTCGACTGGCTCAGGCACACACGAGAGTTTTCGGCCTGTTCTCTTGAACCTTTACAGAAGCGGCTGAGCGCCGAGGTAGACACCGACGCCGAGCACGGCGACGCCGATGATGCGAACGACCCAGCGCGCGCGGTCACCAACAGTGCGATCCTCGCCGTACTCGCCGTGGCGTCCGGTGTCGGCGCCGTAGAGGACGAACTGCAGGCGCACGACCGCTGCGGGCGCGACGACGGCTCCGAGCCCGATACCGATCGCCAGCACTGCCGCCAGCGTGTTGCGAACGTCGACCATGCGCGCCGATTATCGCGCGGGCGGGATAAAGCCACGTCACGCGACGACGGCCGGCAACCGTGGTTCTATACTGCAGTGGGGTCTACGCCCGGGTATGCCAACGACGGTCCGAGACGTCCGCGCGAAGGCGGGCGAGGAGCCGATCACGATGCTGACCGCGTACGACGCGCCGGCCGCAACGATGGTCGACGAGGCGGGAATCGACGTGATTCTCGTCGGCGACAGCGTGGGCAACGCGGCGCTCGGCCACGACTCGACGCTGCCGGTCACGGTCGACGAGATGGCGAGCCACACCGCCGCCGTCGCCCGCGGCACCGAGGACGCGCTGGTCGTCGCCGACATGCCCTTCTTGAGCATCGGAACGAGCCGCGAGGCCAGCGTCGAGAACGCCGGCCGAATGCTCAAGGAGGCCGACGCTGACGCGGTGAAAATCGAAAGCGGCCCACACACCGTCGAACTGACCGACCAACTGGTCGATCTGGGCATCCCAGTGATGGCCCACCTCGGACTGACGCCCCAGCGCGTCAAGGAACTTGGCGGGTACACCCGGCAGGGTACCGACGAGGAGTCCGCCCGAGAAATTCTCGACCTCGCGCACGCCCACGAGGACGCCGGGGCGTTCTCGCTGGTGCTCGAACACGTCCCCGCGAACCTGGCCGCTCGGGTCACGGAAGAACTGTCGATCCCGACCATCGGCATCGGCGCCGGCCCGGAGGTCGACGGACAGGTGCTCGTGTACAACGACGTGGTCGGGCTGAGCGAGCGCCCGCCGCCCTTCGCCGAGCAGTTCGGCGACGCTCGCAGCGAGATCGAGCGTGCGGTCGAGGGGTACAAAGACGCCGTCGAGAGCGGGGAGTACCCCGCCGAGGAACACAGCCACTACGCCGAGGACTTAGAGGAGTTGTACTGAGCCGATAGAGGTGTTGTACTGAGCCGGCGGGTTACTCGAGGGTTCCGTTGGCTTCCAGCCCGTCGATAAATCGACGCAGGACGCTGTTGAACGCGCCGGGCCGTTCGAGCATCGCAAGATGTGCGGCGTCCTCGATGGCGGCGTAGGCGGAATCGGGCAGGTTCTCCGCGAGATACTCGTGGTACCACGGCGGCGTCAACTGATCTTCGGCGCCACAGACCGCGAGCGCCGGGGCGTCTACCCGGTGTAGCTCCCCTCGAACGTCGAACTCGTTGACCGTCCGGAAATCGCGTCGGACGACATCCTGTCCCGTCGCGCGGAACATCTCGCTCGACGCGTCCCGCAGTTCGTCGTCGGCGTCGTGAAACAGCCGATCCGGCCCGTGGAGGAACTCGACCGCTCGGTCGAAGTCGTCGTCGAGCCACGCCAGCAGGTCGTCGAGAACCGAGAGCTTTGCGCCGGTGCCGGCGAGCACGATCGCACGGGGGTCGTACTCGCGTTCGAGCGCGACGTGGAGCAACACCGCCCCGCCCAGCGAGTTGCCCACCAGCACTCCGGCGTCGACCTCGCGGGCGACCGCGATCACGTCGTCGGCGTACATCGACAGCGTCGAGTAGCCCGGATCGGCGTCGACGTCCTCGGAGTCGCCGTGCCCGCTGAGATCGACGGCGACGACCGGGTACTCGTCGGCGAGTCTGGCTTGGCTCTTCCAGACGGAACTCGACCCGCCGCTGCCGTGGACGAACACGATCGGCGGGCCGTCGGCGCCTCGATCGAACCGGCGATACGCCGTTGTCCGACCGTGATGAGAAACCGAGTGCATGAGAATACGTTGACTCGTTCGGGACATAAACCCTCGCCGTCGAGGGATGCTGTCCGCTAATCGATCCGTATCCAGTGTGAACCGCATTTCATCCGATAGTCCAGAACCCCCCGTTATCGGCCGCATTTCAGCACAATATTTATATACTATGCTAACTAACCTGTGGTTAGGAAATGAACGTAGAACAGCTCTCGGAGCGCGAGGGACAGCACGCCCGACGCTTCGAATACGACGACAGGACAGAGATCGTCGCCGACTTGGGGGTCGGCGTCGAGGGGAACGTTGACGTACTCGACGACGCGGTGATCGTCGTGACCGAGGAGGGCGAACAGCTCGAACTCGACGTGCCCGAAACGGGTGCGGAAGCGTTTATCAAAAACGGCGTCCTCACCATCGAACTGGAGGCCGAGGCATGAAACTCTCCGTAAAACCACTCAAACAGAAAGACGCCGGCCGAGGGCTCGCGGCGGTCGACCGCGGATCGATGCGCGAACTCGACCTCGAAAACGGCGACTACATCGTCATCGAGGGCGGCGACGGGAACCGCGCGGTCGCCCGCGTCTGGCCCGGCTACCCCGAAGACGAGGGGCAAGGGATCATTCGTATCGACGGACGACTCCGTCAGGAGGCCGGCGTCGGCATCGACGACAGCGTCACCGTCGAGAAGGCCGACGTGCAGCCCGCGACCAGCGTGACGGTCGCGCTCCCCCAGAACCTTCGCATCCGGGGGAACATCGGCCCGCTCGTGCGCGACAAGCTCAGCGGGCAGGCCGTCACCGAAGGCCAGACCGTTCCCTTCCCGCTGTCGTTCGGTCCGATGTCGGGCAACGGTCGGTCGGTGCCTCTGAAGATCGCAAACAGCGAACCGAGCGGCACGGTCGTCATCACCGACTCGACCGACATCCAGATCAGCGAGACGCCCGCCGAGCAGATCAGCGCCGAGGGCCCCACCAGCGAGGGGACCCCGAGCGTCACCTACGAAGACATCGGCGGCCTCGACGACGAGCTAGAGCAGGTCCGCGAGATGATCGAACTGCCGATGCGTCACCCCGAGCTGTTCCAGCAGCTCGGCATCGACCCGCCCAAGGGCGTCCTGCTGCACGGGCCGCCCGGCACCGGGAAGACGCTGATGGCGAAAGCCGTCGCCAACGAGGTCGACGCCCACTTCGATACGATCTCCGGACCGGAGATCATGTCGAAGTACTACGGCGAGTCCGAAGAGCAGCTCCGCGAGGTGTTCGAGGAGGCCGAAGAGAACGCCCCCTCGATCATCTTCATCGACGAAATCGACTCGATCGCGCCCAAGCGCGAGGAAGCCGGCGGCGACGTCGAACGCCGCGTGGTCGCCCAACTGCTGAGCCTGATGGACGGGCTCGAAGAGCGCGGGCAGGTGACAGTCATCGCGGCCACGAACCGCGTCGACGCCATCGACCCCGCCCTGCGCCGTGGCGGCCGGTTCGACCGCGAGATCGAAATCTCCGTCCCCGACAAGGACGGCCGACAGGAGATCCTGCAGGTCCACACCCGCGGGATGCCGCTGTCGGACTCGATCGACCTCGAATCGTACGCCGAGAACACCCACGGCTTCGTCGGCGCCGACCTCGCCTCGCTGACCAAAGAGAGCGCGATGAACGCCCTGCGGCGGGTCCGCCCCGACATCGACCTCGAAGCCGAGGAGATCGACGCCGAAGTCCTCGACTCGCTACAGGTCACCGAACAGGACTTCAAGGAGGCGCTGAAGGGGATCGAACCCTCGGCGCTCCGCGAGGTGTTCGTCGAGGTGCCCGACGTGACGTGGAATCAGGTCGGCGGCCTCGACGACACCAAAGAGCGCCTGCGCGAGACGATCCAGTGGCCGTTGGAGTACCCCGAAGTGTTCGAGACGATGGACATGGAGGCCGCGAAAGGCGTCTTGCTGTACGGCCCGCCGGGGACCGGTAAGACGCTGATGGCCAAAGCAGTCGCCAACGAGGCCGACTCGAACTTCATCTCGATCAAGGGCCCCGAACTCCTCTCGAAGTGGGTCGGCGAGTCCGAGGAAGGCGTCCGCGAGGTGTTCAGCAAGGCCCGGGAGAACGCCCCGACCGTGGTGTTCTTCGACGAGATCGACTCGATCGCCACCGAACGCGGAAGCGGCGGCGGCGACTCGAACGTCGGCGAGCGCGTCGTCTCCCAGCTGCTGACCGAGCTCGATGGGCTCGAACAGCTGGAGGACGTCGTCGTGATCGCCACGACCAACCGTCCGGACCTGATCGACTCGGCGCTGTTGCGCCCCGGCCGACTCGACCGGCACGTCCACGTGCCGGTGCCCGACGAGGACGCCCGCAAGGCGATCTTCGAGGTCCACACCCGGAACAAGCCGCTGGCCGAGGACGTCGACCTCGACTGGCTGGCCCGCGAGACCGAGGGGTACGTCGGCGCCGACATCGAGGCGATCACGCGCGAGGCCTCGATGGCGGCCTCCCGGGAGTTCATCAACTCGGTCGAGCCCGAGGAGATCGGCGAAAGCGTCGGCAACGTCCGAATCAGCCGCGAGCACTTCGAGGCGGCGCTCGACGAGGTCGGCCCGAGCGTCACCCCCGAAGTCCGCGAGCGCTACGAGGAACTCGAAAGCGAACTCGAACGGACCGAGCCGGACACCCGCGAGGGCGACGTTACCCGGACGTTCCAGTGACGCTCTCGCCGGGCGACGCCGTCGGCCCGCGGTGATTTCGCTGTCTCCGCAGTGACGCCCCAGCCGCCTTTTTTGCGATCGGGGTCGACATGGCTCTCGTGTACTCGAAAGTCAGCATTGACGACGTAGAGGAACGATCAATCGAGGATATCGAGCCGGGTCTCAAATCGGTCGGCTACGAGACTCGCCCCGATCAGATGCGCCCCAGCGTCTGGGAGTTCGAGGAAGGAGAGCAGACCAACCACCACTACCACGAGCACCAAGAGGAGCTGTACCTCGTACTCGACGGGCGATTCCACGTCGTCGTGGGCGACGACAAGTTCGACCTCGAACCCGAGGACGTGCTCGTCGTCGAGCCGTCGGCCGAGCGCCAACTGACCGCCCTAGAGACGGGGCGGCTGTTCGTCGTCGGCGCGCCGAACGAGCCCGACGACGCCGTCGTCGTCGATTAGAACTGATACCGCCGCTCGTCTTTCTGTTGGGCCTGCGGGAACTGCGCGCCGCCGGTCATCTCCTCGTAGGTCATCCCCGAGAGGTACTCGTCGTAGGTCACGTCGTAGGCGCTCCGGAGGTGGAAATCTAGCTTGCCGGACTCGACGGTGCTCTGGAACAGCAGGCTGACCGCCTCTTCGAGCACGTCTTCGGCGTCCTCGGCGTCGAGCGCGGTCAGGAGCATGGTCAGTTCCCGGCGGGTTCCCTCGTCGAGGTCGATGTCGAGCTGTTCGTCCACGTCCTCGTAGGTCTCCTCGACGTCGTCCGTCAGGTCGTCGAGACTCATACCCTACGTACGGACGAGCCGGCAGAAACGCGTTTCGGCTGCGGGACGGCGGCTACGTCGGCTCGGTGGCGACCGGCCGTGATTCGGCGTCCGCGAGCGGGAGGGTGATGCGAAACAGCGCGCCGCCGGCAGCGCTGTCGGTGACTTCTATCGACCCGCCGTACTGCTCGACGAGCGTGTCGACGAGGTAGAGCCCGACGCCGGTGCCGGTGCTGTCGAGGCCTTTCTCCCCGCGCCCGAAGATCTCCTCGCGCCGGTCGGCAGGGATGCCGGGGCCGTCGTCCGCGATCTCGATGTGTACCGCCGAGTCGTCGCACTCGGCGCGCACGTGGACGGTCGGCGTCGGGCCGTCGTTGTGCTGGACCGCGTTGTTGAACAGGTTCGTGAACACGGACGACAGCATCTCGTTCGCTTCGACACGGCAGTTGTAGGGAATCTCGCCCTCGACTTCGAACTCGGCGTCGTCGAACTGCTGGCTCGCCTGTGTCACCTGCCTTCTGAGTAGGGCGCCGACATCGACCGGTTCGACATCGACCGTCGCCTCGCCCGTGATCGACGCCATCAGATTACCGACGTTCTCGGTGAGTTCGATGACGTGCTCGGCGCTCTCGGTCATCGCGTCGAGATGAGGCTGGCCGTCGTCGACGTGTTCGTCGAGCAACTCCCCGCGGCCCTTGATGACCGTCATATCGTTTCTGATGTCGTGACGAACGATGCGGTTGAGGATCGACAGCTCCTCTTCGCGCTGTTTGAGTTCCGTGATGTCCCTGAAGACGAGTAGACGGCCGCTCCGAGCACCGGAGTCGTCGTACAACGGCGTGATTCGGAAGTCGAACTGCCGGCGCTCGCCCTCGACCGTCAGTTCGATCTCCGAGCGCTCTTCGCCCTCGCCCTCCCCGACCGCGGGCACCTCGGCGTCGAGGACATCACTGATCGGGCGTCTGACCGGCTCTGGGCGTGCTGCGAGGCGGCGTCCGGCCTCGTTGACGTCGACGACGCGGCCGGTTCGATCGACGACGAAGACGCCGTCCCGCATGTTCTCGATGACTTTGTTCCGCGCGACGGGGACGATATCGAGCAGTTCGAATCGCGCGACGCCGAAGAGGAATCCGACGACTTTGACCGTGCTGGTCAGCGGCAGCGGGTCGATCGGGACGAGTCCGAGCCACCAGACGGCTTCGCCGACCAACACGAGCACGATGCTGCCGACGAGAATCGTCGACTGTTTGAGAAACGCTCGCTGGGTCAGCGACAGATCCAGCAGTAGATAGATGCCGACGATGAGATAGCCCACTGCGACCGACGCGAACAGCCAGTAGAGCGGTCCAAAATGGGGGACGAGCAGGTTCGCTGCGGCGTCGTACTCGTAGCCGTAAAACAGACCGTGGGCGTCGTTCGTCCAGACGAGCAACTGCGAGAGCACCGGCACCGCGGCGATTGCGGCGCCGGTCCGGTAGGTCAGCCACTCCTCGTGGTCGGTGTACTCGATGGCGGTGATCATGTAGCCCGCGGCCATGAACGTCATCGGGACGAACCGCCAGTTCCACCAGAATAGCTTGGCCGAGAGATCCGTCGACACGAGCTGGACGATGTAGACGGCCGAGAGAAGTATCAGCCCCGCAACGTCGAAAATGAACCCGGTGGCGCCTCGCCGGTCCCGGTAGCGCCACAGTCTGGCGACGAGGGCGACGCTGACCAGCAGGGCCAGCACGTACGGGACGACGTAGTGCGTGTATTCGAGTGCCATCTGGGTGTCGTAGCGCTTACGCCGACGAGCCGGTGGAACGGCAGTCGTCGAGTTGAGTGCGTCGCCGGCGGTCTATCCGGTGGTTGGACTCCGTTAGTAAAAAATCACCCTTCATAAATTATAAATTCGTATATCATTGTGACCATCCCGGTCGCGCGACGACGCATCGCAAACACGATGCCGCCCGGCCCGACCCACGGCGCCGGGAACCGCCAGACCCAAATCCGGCAGGCCCAACCATTCCCTGATGAGCGAGTCCCCGGAGCTGCTGCCGGACGACGCCGACGCCGTCCGTACTGCCCTCGTCGAGTGGTACGAGGCGTCCCACCGGTCGTTCCCGTGGCGCGAGACGACCGACCCCTACGAGATCCTCGTCTCCGAAGTGATGAGCCAGCAGACGCAACTCTCCCGGGTCGAAACGGCGTGGGCCGAGTTTCTGGAGCGGTGGCCGACTGCCGCCGATCTCGCGGCCGCCGATCGATCCGAGGTCGTGGCGTTCTGGACCGACCACAGCCTCGGCTACAACAACCGGGCGCGCTACCTCCACGAGGCGGCCGGACAGGTCGTCGACGACCACGGCGGCGAGTTCCCCGAGACGCCAGAGGGGCTCCAAGACCTGCAAGGCGTCGGCCCCTACACCGCCAACGCGGTGGCGAGTTTCGCGTTCAACAACGGCGACGCCGTCGTCGACACCAACGTCAAGCGCGTGCTGTATCGAGCGTTCGACGTGCCCGACGACGACGCCGCGTTCGAGGACGCCGCCGCCGAACTCATGCCCGAAGGCCGATCCCGCGTCTGGAACAACGCGATCATGGAACTCGGCGGGGTGGCCTGCGAAAAGACGCCGTCGTGCGACGAGGCGGGCTGTCCGTGGCGACAGTGGTGTCACGCCTACGAGACTGGTGATTTCACCGCGCCGGACGTTCCGACCCAGCCGAGTTTCGAGGGGAGCCGTCGGCAGTTCCGGGGGCGCGTCGTGAAACTGCTGGGCGAGTACGATGAACTCGGACTCGACGAGATCGGCCCGCGGATCCGCGTCGACTACGCGCCAGAGGGCGAGTACGGTCGAGAGTGGTTACGCGGCCTGCTCGACGACCTCGAAGACGACGAACTTGTCGAGGTCGAGGAGCGCGAGAACGGCGTCGTCGCGCGACTGCAGCGGTAGCGCCGGAACAGCTGCAGACTCACTCGCTCGCCTGCGCTTCGGCGTCGACCAGCGACGCCGGGTTCACGGTATCGTACTTGACGATCGATGCGAAGACATCGTCTTCCATGGCGGAGCGGTTGCCCGACGTGACGCCGTAGGCGTCCTCGTCGCCGAATCGCGTTGCCACGAATCGGCGCGCGACGAGGGCTTTCCGTCCGTTCTCTTCCTCGTCGATCTGCCACTGCGCTTCGCCGAGGAGCAACGCCGCCGTAACGACATCGAAGAGCAGGTCCGACAGTCGCTTGGCGTGGTACTGCGCGTAGTCCTCGTCCTCGACAGCGAGCGTTCCCAGCGCGTCCTGCAGGTCGCGGAACGCCGACTTCACCTCGGCGGCGATCGGTTCGAGCGCTGGATGGTCGACGGCGTCGAGTTTCTCCCGGACGTAGGGGAGCAGCGCTTCGTGGGCGTTCTCCCGGTTCAGCGCGCGAAGCACGTCGAGCGCGAGGATGTTCGAGGGACCCTCCCAGATCGGGAGCACCTGCGCGTCCCGCAGCAGACGTTCGGTCGTGTGCTCCCGGACGTAGCCGTTCCCGCCCAGAATCTCCATCGCGTAGGAGGTCGTGTCGACTGCCATCCGGGCCGTCTTGTACTTCGCTATGGGCACGAACAGGCGCATCAGCTGGTAGGCCGCGGATTCGTCCTCACCGGTGCGTTCGCGCTCGTCGTACACCCTCGCGGCCTCGAAGGAAAACGCCACCGCAGCCTCGTAATCGACCGCCATATCAACGAGGTCGCGACGCAACAGCGGGTACTCCTCGATCGGGGTGCCGAACGCCTCGCGGTTGGCGGCCCGGACCTTCGCCTCCAAGAGTGCCCGCCCCATGACGCCGATAGCGCCCGTGGCGTTCGTCAGCCGCTCGAAGTTCATCATCTCGGCCATGTACTTGAACCCTGCCTGCTCCTCGCCGACGAGATACGCCTCGGCGCCTTGGAACTCGATCTCGCCCGTCGGGACGGAGATTGTACCGAGCTTGTCCTTCAACCGGCGGAAGTGCGAGTCGTTGACCTCGCCGCTTGGCTTCGTTCGGGGAACGAGAAACAGCGACAGCCCGGCGGTGCCCTCGGGCGCGTCCGGCGTTCGCGCGAGTGCGAGCGCGCCCTCGGCGTCGATGTTCGAACAGAACCACTTCTCGCCGTACAGTTCGTACACGCCGTCTTCGTCGGTACTCTCGGCGCGCACCTCGTTTGCTCCCACGTCGGAGCCGCCCTGTTCCTCGGTGAGAAACATCGCCCCCTCGATGTGGTCTTCGAGGTTGCGGGCGGTCAGCCCCTCGAAGTACTCCCCGAGGTCGCCGTCGTCGAACTTGTCGAGCACGATGGCGGCGCCGGTCGTCATCGAGACGGGACAGCAAAAGCCGCTGTCGACGTACGACAGCAGCGCTTGCATCGTGAGCGTGTGACTCAGTCCGACCGGCTCCTCTCGGTCCGGCGGCGCGTGAAAGGCGTCGTGGGTGACGCCGAACTGCTCGTAGACAATCTCCTCTTGCTCGTGGACCAGTGGGTGGTATTCGACCTCGTTGCGCCGGTTGCCGTACTTGTCGAACGACCGGAGTTCGTGGCCCGCTTCGTCGATGCGGTCGGCCGTGTCGGCCATGCGATGTCCGAGGACAGCGCCAAACTCCGAGAGGACGCCGTCGGCCCACTCGAACTCGTCGTCCGGGTAGATTCGCCGTGCCTCGAACTGCAGCGTCCGGTCCAGTTCCCAGTAGTTGCAGTCCCGCCCCTCGTCGAGGTTCCCGTAGTCGATCGCATCCGAGGACATCTTACGTGATAGTTGATGCAGAATGGGATAAAGTGCTCCCCCTGAGCCGACTGACCGAGAGACCAAACGTATTCCTCGGTCCCGGACGACGAACCGCGCATGTCCGACGCACCACACGTCGTTGCGATCTGTGGCAGTCTCAGAGAGGAAAGCTACACGCGAACGGCGCTCGGCGTCGCGCTCGACGCCGCCGGCCGGGCTGGCGCGACGACGGAGTTGCTCGACCTCCGCGCGCTCGACCTACCTGTGTTTGACGCCGACGCGCAGGACGCCGGCGACGCTCCCGAACTTACGCGTGCAGTCCGCGAGGCCGACGCCGTGCTCCTCGGGACGCCGATGTACCACGGCTCGTACTCGTCGGTGCTCAAGACCGCACTCGACTACTGCGGATTCGACGAGTTCGAAGACAAAACCATCGGGCTGCTCGCGGTGTCTGGCGGTCGGTTCCCGGTGACGGCGCTGGATCATCTGCGGTCCGTCTGCCGGGCGCTCGATGCGTGGGTCCTGCCGTATCAGGCGGTCGTCCCGCAGGCCTATCAGGCAATCGAGGACGGCGATGTCACCGACGAGGAACTGAGAGAGCGCGTTGAGACGCTCGGGCGGCGCGTCGTCCAGTACGCCAGCATCGAGGCCGATCCGGAGTCCTTCGAGAGCGAGGAGAACGTCGGCGCCTGAGAAGACTCTCTCCGCGGCCGTCGCATGGACCGCCGGAGGGCAACGTTTTATCGGACGCGGCCCCACCGTCCAGTCGATGACCGAGCGTGTGCCGGACCGACGGGGCGGGAGACGCTATCGAACGCGGGGGCGAGGCTCGTGAGCGGCGTCGCCGACCGGCCGAGCGCCGGCGACGGGCTAGCCGCCACGCTGGCGCGGTCGTGGTTCGAGGTACTCGTCGCGCCGCGGCGCTTCTTCCGCGAGCGCGTCGTTCCCGGCGATCAGGCGCCCGGCCTGCTGTTTGCGATGGGCGTCGTGCTGATCGTCCAGTCTACCCGTGCCGCCACTGGCATCGCCGTCGGACCGGGCAATCCGGGCTCGATGGCGGCACAGGCCTTTTGGATCGCCGTCGCGGTGTTGTTCGTGACTCCCGCCGCGTTGCACCTGATCGCGGCCTTCCAGACGGTCTTGCTGATCCCGCTGGCGTCAGACCGGGGCGGCGTCAGCGAGACAGTTCAGATCCTTGCCTACGCCGCGGCGCCCTGCGCGCTCGCCGGCGTTCCCAGCGTCGAACTCCGCGCGCTGGTCGGCCTGTACGCCGCCGCGCTGTTGGCGATCGGCCTCTCGACGGTCCATCGGATCGGTCTCGGTCGAAGCCTCCTCGTCGGAGCCGTCCCCGCATTCTTGAGTTACGGCCTCGGCTTCGGCGCCGTCGACGCCATCACGACGCTTTTGGCTCGCTGGTATATCATCTGAGTCCGACCATCGGTCGATTGCTTCCCGTGACGTGCCGAACCCTCGATGTCGCGACTGCGCGTTGGTGGTATTTTAGATATTCTCTCGGTGTTTCTAACATAAGGGGCAAATATCTGGTATACATTCAATATATGCAGAAAAATCTCGCCAGACTTTTATCGCACCGTAGTGTCCGATTTGACGATGACATCCGCTCCGAACCGAGACGAGTCGGCATCCCGATCGCTGAGCGACGCCGTCGTCAAGGCGCTCGCGGACGCCGAGGACGCCGATCCGCTCGACCTCGATCCGCTGTACGAGGTAATCGACCCGGACGCGCTGGACGCGCTGTTCGCCCGGACCGGAGACGGCGACCGACGAGAGGGACGGGTCGAGTTCCGAGCGTCGGGCTATCACGTCGAAGTGACCAGCACGGGGCGGGTACACCTCACCAGTCTCGACGCGCTCGAAGCCGACGATTGAGGACCGTTCTCACCGAAGTGCTCTTCTCGCACGCTGTCTAACGACGAGTATGCTCGACTCCTACAGCGGTGTCGTCTACGACCTCGATGGCACCGTCGTCGATCTCGATGTCGACTGGGCCGCCGTCGCCACGGCCGTCGAAGGCGTCTACGCCGACGCCGGCATCGACGTTGATGGGCAGGGCCTGTGGGCCATGCTCAACGAGGCCGACGACCACGGCATCCGCGGCCGGGTCGAGACAACTATCGCCGAGCACGAACGCGCCGGTGCGCGCTCCTCGACGGCGCTTCCGGCCAGCGAGGAACTCGCTGCGGTCGAACCGGTCGCCGTCTGTTCTCTCAACTGCGAGGCGGCCTGTCGGATCGCACTGGAGACTCACGACCTGTCGGACCACGTTAGGGCGGTGATCGGCCGGGACAGCGTCTCGACGCACAAGCCCGATCCGGAGCCACTGCTTTCGGCCGTCGACCGGATCGACGTGTCGCCGTCGGACGCAGTGTTCATCGGCGATTCGGAGCGCGACGCCGTCACGGCCCGGCGCGCGGGCGTCGCGTACGTCGACGTGGCCGAGCGACGTGAGTGAGGAACGGCCTACCGCACCATGTACAGCTCGTCGTCGGCGAGAAACCGACTAAGGTCAGTCGTCTGCCGGTAATCGCCCGCGAGCATCGCCTGCAGTCGCGCGACGAGGCGCTCGTCGTCGGTGTCGGTCCACTCGGCAGGATCCCGAACCGGCACGATCAGGAAGCCGCTTCCCCGAACCTCGTCGGCGTGCAGGTCACGCATGTCCAGCGTCGAGCGTGCCGGCCGTGCGCTGTAGTTCTGTAGCACGTGCCGCGTCGCACGCTCGCCGACGGGGACCAGCACGTGCGCCGCGATGGCCCGAAGTTCGGCGTCGAAAAACGGCTCCAGTTGAGCGTAGTCGTCCTCGCTTGGCGACTCGCCCGCCGGACAGCACATGTGCAGATAGCTCAGAAACGCGTTCGACGGGTCGAGCGTCCCGTCGTCGGCGTCGGCCAGCAGCCCGACTTCGCGCAGAACGGTCTGCAGGCGCCGCCCGGCCGTCGAGTCGGTGAACGGAACGCCGGTCGCCGCGCCGCCGTGGACGCCCGGGTGATCGCCGATCACGTGAAAGTCAGCGTTGGCGTCGCCGAACCCGAAGACTGCCTCGGGACCGTTCGACGAGCACGGTCGATCACAGGGCGGTTGCATGCCGAACGGGTTGCTCGTCCGGTCGGTTACGTTCTCCACGGCGGAGGCCTTGGCCGGCAGTCGATAAAACGCCCGCGGTTCGGCGTCAACACTGCGTGTCAGATGAGAACTTCGTCCTCACAGCCGTCGACCGGAACGCTAGGGCAGGGATTTGAACCACGGTCGTTCCCGTTCGCTCGCTAGCGCTCGCTCACCTCTCACTCTCTGGTTCAAATCCTACCGTCCACTCTTCGTCCTCACGTTCGTTCGAACAGAAGAGCCAGGGCAGGGATTTGAACCCTGGGAGTCTCGATTACAAGTCGAGTGCTTGAACCGCCCAAGCTCCCCTGGCGCAGGTAGTCGTTAGCCGGGGTCCTTTGAGTGGTTTTCGTCTTGCAGTCGCTTTTCTAGTACGACGCGATGCGGGTCGTACCCCCGCCGATCGTAGAATCGTCGTGCCGCCTCGTTGGCGGCCATCACCTCGACTGAGACGACCTCGACGCCACTGGCTTCGAAATCGGCTTCCGCCCGATCGAGCAATAGCGCTCCGACGCCGGCGTCGCGGTAGGCCGGCCTGACGAAGAGATTCTGGACGACTCCGCGGTCGACGTTCGTCTGAAACTGATCGGCCGCCCGCTCGAACGTGACGAAGCCGACGATAGAACTGCGCCCGCGAGCGACGAAGGCCTCGCCGGCGAGCGCGTGGCGCGTCAACGCCTCGCCAATCACCGACCGGTTCGCCTCGGGCTGGATGTGTGTGCCGTGGCGGCGCTGCTCGTGGGCCAGTGTGACCCACAGTTCGGTAAGTTCCTCGATATCGTCGACGGTCGGGCGTTCGATCTCCATCCTGCGCTGTCTCAGCGTCGGCGTCCGCGCCGATCCCACCGCTGGTCAGACATCTCGACAGTCGGCGCAGATCATCTGTCCGTTGAAATTCTGCAAGTCACGGGTTAGCGTGCCACAGCTCTCGCAGACGCTCTGGGACGAGTAGCCCGACTCGCCACGAGCGCGGTCGTCCGACAGCTCGCCGCCGATCTCACCGCCATCGGCGTTCGTACCGACAAACTGTGGCCGTCGCTCCTCGACGACGCCGTTGTCCAGCAGCGACGCCGCGGCGGTGAGAGCGTCGTCGGCGGTCAGAACGCCGACCAGTTCCTGTTCGTCGGTCACGAGCAGTCGCCGGGTTCCCTGTGTCGACATCAGATCGAGCGCCTCGACGAAGGGGCTGTCGGGTGCAGTCGTCGGTTCCGGCTCTCGCATCACGTCGCCGACCGTGGCGCCGTCGGTGTCTTCGGCGGCGTACCGGAGCAGATCGTGGGCCGTCACGACGCCGACGGGCCTGCTTCCGCGGACGACGGCGGCCAGCCCCGCCTCGTCGTCACACAGCACGTCCGCGACATCCGCGATGGCGTCGGACTCGCTGACGCCGACGTACTCCCGGGACATCATATCGCGCACTGTCACGTCGTCATCCATGTGGGTGAGTACCAATCGGACGGTCTAAAAGCTACCTACGCCACACTTATGTCCGTTCCCGGGGTAGGTTAGTGATTATGTGTGCTATCGTCTGCCAATATCTCAGCTGTCAGTGAACCAAACTTCATCGCCGCGAGCGCGACAGTGTTCCAGCGCATGCTTGGCGTCCATGCCCGCCTCGTGGGCAGTGGCTCCGGTTCCGACACCGACGCGGAGGTCGACACCGGCGATTTCGGAGACGTGTGCGATTGCGTCCTCGAACTCGGCTTTCGAGAGCGAGGGACACGCGGCGATCACGTTGTCGCCGCCGACGAAAAACGACAGCGAGTCGTTCTGGCCGTGCATGTACTTCATCAGGGCGGCGTACCCCTGTTCGATCTCGATAAACGACTCGAACGCGCCGACCTGATCGGTGTACTCGCCGGTCGCGTCGATCACGTCGAAGTGTGCGATCCGAACGTCCTCGTCGGTGCGGTGCTCGTCGCCGATCGTGCGGCCACAGAGGATTTCGCGGCGCTCTTTGTCCTGTGCGCTGCCCCGCTCTTGCAGCCGTTCGGTGGCGTCGGACAGCGCTTGGGACGGCGTTCGACCGGTCGCCACGGAGAGGCTGATCGTCACCGGATAGCGGTTCCCGATCGACTCTTGGATCATCGCGTGGTCGGACTCGTCGAGCCCGTTGGTCACGGCGATCATGTTGTCGAACCGGGTGAAAAAGACGTAGCCACCGCGGTTGCCGATCAGCTGTGCGAGGTCGGCGTACAGACGGGACTGTAGCGTCTGGAGGTCGACTTCGCGGCGCGGTTCCGGCGTCACTGTCCACGGGCCGTAGTTGTCGATCTGAACGAGCGTAACCTGCGTGTTCGTCACAGTATCACTGTCTTGTGACGCATCTCGTATAAGTGACGCGAAGCCGCGCCGCCGTCCGAATCGTCCGCAAAATCAGGCGCGTTTGATCTCGGGGTCCGAGCCGACGGGGTGGTAGTCCCAGTAGCCGCCCTCGCGGATCGCCGCACCGACTTTCTTGTGCATGTCCACGATCGTCTCGAACTCCTCGGCCTCGACGTGGCCGAAGATCTCTTCGAGGCTGACGACGCGCTGGTGGTTGATTCGGATCGGCTCGTCGCCGTGGTCGGCGACGAACTCCTCGGCCGACAGGGGGAAGTCCTCGTCCTCGTCGACCTTCTTGGCGATGATTGCCATCCCGTACTTGCGCATCCCTTCGCTGCCTTTCTCGTCGTCGGGATCGTGGGGCCAGTCCATACCACGCCATCCGGACGGATTCGGGAAAAACGTTCCTATGCCGACGGCCTCAACCCTGAATGGTCATCCGCTTTTCGAGTAGATGGAGGTAGTAGAAGTCGGGACCGGCGCTCTCGTAACTGATCTCGACGCTGGGTGCGTTCGCCGAGAGTTGGACATCGTCGCTCTTCATATTACTCTGTACGTTGAGGCTGTCGACGATGAGGCCGCCCTTGAACTCAGTGTTCCCGGTCGATTGGAGGTGCGCATCGGATTCGGGGGCGTACACCAACGCGTAAACGTTCCCTTTGATGTTGTCTCCGTCGCTAAAGACGTATCCGTCCGACGAGACGAAGATTCTGGTGCGTGCCGGTTCGTCCTCGTCTCCGACTGCGTCGTTCGGCCCGATGTCCGTCATGTCGAACCCATCCTGAACGAAAAAGGAGACATCGTGCGAACCGCCGTCAACCACCACATCGCCAGTGGGCTGGAAGGTTCCGTTGACGTACACTTCGATGTCGCTTCCGTTCGTCTCGATCGTGTGCGTCCCGTCAAGATCCTCGACACAGTAGAGATCTTTCGAGCTGTCGATCGTCGTCGGCAGGTCCTCGTTGATGGTTCCGCACTCGTTTTTCTTCATCTCGATCAGGGAATCGGCCGACGGCGTTTCGATCTCTCCTTCGGTATAATCGAAGTTCGCCTTGTTCTCTCCTGCGACGCTTCCTGCTTTGACGGGCTCGGTGAATGTACCCCCGCCAAGCTCGAAGGGAACGCTCATCTCCACTTTGATTTCACCGTCACTGGTGTCGCCGGTGTCGCTACAGTTTTCGACGACCGATCCGCGGGTCTGGGTGCTGAAGTACTCTTCCCAGCCGTGACAGTACTCGCTTTCGAGCGTGATGTAGATCGTGCCCTGCTCTAGGGGGTTCGACCGGCTCGCGTTGGTCGTCGGGAAGATGCGTTCGCGCTCGGAGAGCGACAGCGACCCCTGTAGCGACCCCGATCGGTCGAGGTCGCCTTCGAGAATCGTCACGGGAAACACCAGCGAGTTGTCCCGGTAGAAAAATTCGGGCGAGGAGACCAGCGAACTCCCCGACCCCTTCTTTCGGAACACGCCGCCGCCCTGATAGGCGACTTTGTCGCCGTCGTGTTCGTAGACCAGCGAGCGCAGATCCGTGTTGTAGATCACGTCTTCGCCGGAACCACGTTCGAGACGTACTTCGAGATGGCCCGTGCCGTCGACCGTTTGGACCTGTCCGTCGCGGTGTCCGAGATCGAACGACACTTGATCGCCATCTTCCCGAAGTTCGCTCGCGTCGACCGCTAACTGCGAGAACGCCGACTCGGTTTGGGACTGCTCGATGTCCGACTGGGTGTCTTGCAGCATCGCCGCGCCGAATGCCGCGACCGTCGCTGCGACCGTCAGTACGATTGCGATAATGAGGATCACACCGACGACCGGCCCGACACCCCTCTCAGACGACATATAGTTTCCATTCGGCACCCTGATTGTTAACCTTTGTTGCCGAGCCGACGAGTCCACAACTCAGCCTTCGTGGTTGTCGGTCGACGAGCGTTTCGCGATCGGCGGACCGAAGTAGACACATATTTCGCACCCCGGCGGATAGTACCCGTCTCGGCGGGACGGCACTGATGAGGAACCACGGCCGTTCGTTCCCTCACTTACGCCGTAATTTCAGCAAATTCTGGTAATCCGATAAAATTAAGTGTGTTAGCGATTAACAGAGACTCGTGATGAGTGATAATATACTCGACCGAACGCGAGAGGAACTCGTCCGAGACGCCGTCGAAACGGCGGCTGACGGACTGCTGGTCCGCAACCCGTCCGCTGAGACGATCCGCGAACTCGTCTCGGTGCTGTCGGACGCCGACGACCGGCCGGCCGTTCGCCTGCTCGGCCAGTCCGGCGTCGTCAAAAACGTCATGAGCGACTTCATCGTCGCCAGTAGCGCTGCCGACCTCGTCGAGGACGGGACGCTCGAAGTCCGCGCGAGCGAGTCGGTCACCGGGAATCCCCTGTTGATCCACGACGACGCCGTCGTCGCCGTCGTGACCGCGGGGCAGTCGGTCGCCGGGCTCGTCTCCGACGACGATTCGTTCGTCGCGGATGCCCGCGACGCCCACGAACAGGACTGGGCCGCCGCGGAGACGTACCCGCTCCGGACGCCGCCGCTGTCGGCGGTCCACGACGGCCTCTCGAAGGAACTCGGCGAGCACGCTGAGCAGGACTTCCGCACGATGCTCGACTCGCTGGAGACGGCCCGTGGCGACGGCGACGGCCTCGACGAAGTGACGATCAGCCTGTTGGTCGCCGCCAAGAACGAGGAGCTTCTCTACGACGTGAGCAAGTGGGGCGAGGACACCGGCGTCGCCAGCAAGGCGACGTTCTCGCGCACTAAGACCGAACTCGAAAACATGGGCTTGATCGACACGGAGAAGGTCCCGATCGACGTTGGCCGTCCGCGCCTGCGCCTCAAGCTCGGCGACGAGCGGCTCGAAGACGCCGACAACGATCAGCTCGCAACGGTCGCCCAGTCGATGCTCAACTAAGCGTCGAACTGTTCTAACAGCTCGTCCAGCCCGTCTACGTCTTCTTCGACACGCTGCCCACACGCGATCAGCGCGTCGAGATCGAACGCGTACTCGCTCTGTGCGTTCCGAACGAGATAGGGTCGATCGCGCAGTTCCGAGAGGAACGACCAGACGTACTGCACCTGCACGTCGATCCGATCCGCGATCGTCGCCGCCGACAGCGGCCCGTCGGCAGCGATCTCCTCGACGATCGCTCGCTGGGCGCTCTCGCCGACGTGAGCGCGCTCGGCGGCCTCGCTGACCTCGGACGCGATCGGCTCGTTCCGAACGTACGCCAGCACCGACTCGGCGTCGAGGTCGTCGCCAGCCGCCCCGGCTGAGTCACTCCCTGCGCCGTCTCCTGTGGCACCCGTGTCGATCGCAGCCGCGTCGGCGTCGTCCGCGACCGCCTGCGCGTCGGCGTCTTCGGGAGCCGATGTGCGTTGCTCGTCGGTGTCTTCGAACGCGGCCGTTCCGCCGTCGCCGGTCGGGAATGACGCCTGCACGACGGATTGGCCCTCGTCGTCGAAGTCGATCGTCGCGGTCGATTCCTGTAGTTGCTGGTTCTCGGCTTCGAGCTGTTCGATGTAGTCGTGGGCATCGTCGAGGTCGCTCTCTAACTCGTCGACGCGGGCTTCGAGTTCCTCGATGTGATCGTTCTTGGCGGCCAGTCGCGCCTCGACTTCCTCTGGCGTCGATGCCACGTCGCCCCGCGAGAACGCGTTGGCGAGCTGGCGGGCGGCGTTCGATACGTCCCGGGCGTTTTCGAGGTCCTGTTCTAACTGATTGATCTTGGCGACCTTCTTGTCGAGTTCCTGCTGGAGGTCGGCGAGCTCGCTCTCGCGTTGCTCTTCTTCCTCGGAGATCGTCTCCAGATCATCCATCAGCGAGTCGCTGACCGACTTGAGTTCGGGGCGCTCGAAGTCGTCGAGGCCGGGGGTCGCGCCGGCGTCGAACGTGCGCTTGCGGCGGAACTGGATCTGGCGCACGTCGACTTCGGTCCAGTCGGTCTGGAGGAACGCCTCGCCGTCGGCCAGTTCCGAGACGGCTTCCTGATACTCGGTGTCGACGACGCGGCCGACGACCTTTGTGTCGTTGTCCCACGTGAGCCGGTGCCAGACGAGCCAGTTCGCCTGCGTGATGAAGTCCTTTTTCACGTCGGCGGGGCGCTGGCTGATGCCCATGATCCCCAGCCCGTGCTTGCGCCCGCGCTTGCCGATCTTGATCAGCATCTTGCCCGTCTCGCCGCCCCCGCCCTTCTGTGGGAGGTACTCGTGGACCTCCTCGACGACCAGCAAGAACGGCTTCTTGAGCTTCTTCTCCTTGGTAAAGAGATGTCGAGCGGTTTCTCGGAGCAGTTCGTCCGCCACGTCTTCGTCGAGGTAGCCCGACACGTCGAGGATGATCGGGACGTTCTCCTCTAAGGCGAGGCTGGCTACTTTCTCGGCGTGGTCGGGTCCGATCTGGATGTCACACTCCTCGTCGGCGCCCGCGTGGAGCAGTTCGTACTCCTCTTTGAGGCCGTAGTACTCGCCGTCGGTGTCGACGATCAGGACGGGATAGCCCGCGTCGAGCAACTCCTCGATCACGACGCTGGCGGTGTTTGATTTGCCCGATCCGCTCTTGCCCGTGACGAAGCCACGGCCCGTTAGCACGTCGACGACAGGTAACTCCACCGACGCGCCCGAGTTGGTGTCGCCCGCCGCGGCGGTCAACTCGCCGATCCGGATGCGCTCTTGCTCGCTCACTTGCGGCCCCCTCCCGTGTGTGTCGCTCGCTGACTCGTCATTACCAGTACCGTTTCCCGACGCATACTTGAAACCTCGCCCGGCGGGGAAAATAGGTCGGCCGAACAGTCGTCCGCCATTGCCACCCGATCAGTCGTCCGCTATAGCTCCCCAATCAGTCGTCCGCCTCGGCCGGCGCGGCGTCGTCCAGCAGCTCGTCGCGATGTTCGTCGAGCAGCGGCGCGCGCTCGCCCGGTCGCGTCGGCGTCTCGGTCATTTTGATCGGGTTGCCGGCGATCGTCACGTCGGCGTCGACGCCGGGCTGGTCGACATCGACGTGCATCTCGCGTGTCTCGACGTGGGGATCGGCCGCGATGTCGGCGGCGTCTTGGACGGGCGCGACCGGCAATCCGTCGAGCGCCGCCAGCACGGCGTTGGTCGGCTTGCTCCGCGTCCACTCGGCGACGGCGTCGCGCAGTGACTCGCGGTTGGCGAGTCGGCTCTCCCGGTCGGGATACTCCTCGGCGAGGTCGGATCGACCGATGGCGTCACAGAGCGTCCGCCAGTGGTTCGAGCCAAAGGCTGCGATCACCACGTAGCCGTCGGCCGTCTCGAACGCGTCGTAGGGGAACAGCGTCGGGTGAGAGTTGCCCTGTCGCGTCGGCGCCTCGCCGTCGTAGGAGTGCTGGTAGACGGCCCGCTCGCAGAGGCTGATCATGGCGTCGTACATCGCCGTGTCGACGTACTGACCCTCACCCGTGCGATCGCGGTGGTGGACTGCCGCGAGGATCCCCACCGCATTGAGCGCCGCGGTGAAGAGGTCGCCGACGCCGGGACCGACCTTCGTCGGTGGACCGTCCTCCTGTCCTGTGATCTCCATGACGCCGCCGAGCGCTTGGGCGACAAGATCGAACGACGGCTGGCCCTGTCGGTGAGTCTCGCCCGTGCGCGGGTCGCCGAAGCCCCGGATCGAACTGTAGATCAGCTCGGGGTTGCGCTCGCGCAGAGTCTCGTAGCCGAGATCGAACTTCTCCATCGTGCCCGCACGGTAGTTCTCGACGACCACGTCCGCACGCTCGACCAGCGAGAGGAACGCCTCGCGGTCGGCGTCGTCGCCGAGGTTCAGCTCGAGACTGCGCTTGCCCCGATTGACGCTCTGGAAGTACCCGCCGTACGCTTCGGCGTCGGCGTCCTCGTAAAAGGGCGGGTTCGACCGAATGAGATCGCCGCCCGGGCGCTCGATCTTTACCACGTCCGCGCCCATGTCCGCGAGCAACATCGTACAGTACGGGCCGGCGAGCACCTGCGTCAGATCGAGCACGCGCAAGTCGTCGAGCGCTCCCATGCCGGATCCGTCGGGGAGGGAATGGAAAAACCTTCCCTATAGATCATGAAGAATGTGGTTGACTCTCAATCTTTGTGATTGTCTACCATCCGACTATATTGAACCCCTTAAGGAATATTATCATGAAAAACCATTAACTATAAGGATTCTTCATTCGACGCCTGAAACACCGACATGGCGAAGACAGTCATCCTCGGCGTCATCGGATCCGACGCGCACGTCGTCGGCATCACGATCCTAGAACAGGCCCTGTCCGCAGCGGGGTTCGACGTCGTCAACCTGGGCGTCCAGACCTCTCAAGAGGACTTCATCACCGCAGCGCGCGACGCCGACGCCGAGGCTGTACTGATCTCGTCGCTGTACGGCCACGCGGAGCAGGACTGCCAGGGGTTCCGCGAGCGCCTCGACGAGGCGGGCCTCGACATCGTCACCTACATCGGCGGCAACCTCGCCGTCGGCCAAGACGACTTCGAGGAGACCCGCCGGCGGTTCCGCGAGCTCGGGTTCGACCGGGTCTTCGACTCGGAAACCGATCCGGAGGATGCCATCGCGGCGCTCCGACAGGACCTCCAGATCGCTACGACGGAGGCCGAACGCCACCGGGTCGAGGGATAGCTCGATGCTGCGAGACGAGCCAATCCCCGGCGAGCAGTTGCGACGCATCGACGAGGAGATCCGCGGCAACTGGCCGACCGGCCAGGCCGTCGACTTCGAGGAGGCGATCGCGTTCCACGAGTCGCTGCCGGCCTCGAAGCGCTTCGCGGACGTGCTCGAAGCCGCCGAGAAGCCGCTCCTCCAGCCCCGGGCCGGCGTCCCGCGGCTCGACGACCAGATCGACCTGCTCGAACACTTGCAGAATGCGGGCCAAGCCGACCTGCTCCCGACGACGATCGACTCCTACACGCGCGACAACGAGTACGAGAAGGCCCAGCAGGGGCTCGACGACGCCCGCGCCGACGGCGAGGACACGCTCAACGGCTTCCCCGCGGTCAACCACGGCGTCGATGGCTGTCGGGAGCTGATCGAAGCGCTCGACGCCCCGATCGAGGTCCGCCACGGGACGCCCGACGCTCGCCTGCTGGCGTCGATCACTTTTGCAGGCGGGTTCCAGAGCTTCGAGGGCGGGCCGATCTCCTACAACATCCCCTACACCAAAGAGCACGACCTCGAAGAGACGATCCGCCACTGGCAGTTCGTCGACCGCCTCGCGGGCGCCTACACCGAGCGCGGCGTCCGGATCAACCGCGAGCCGTTCGGCCCGCTGACGGGCACGCTCGTCCCGCCGTGTATCGCCATCGCGGTGATGGTGATCGAGGGGATGCTCGCGGTCACGCAGGGCGTCCGGTCGATCACGCTCGGCTACGGGCAGGTCGGCAACCTCGTCCAAGACGTCGCCGCGCTGCACGCGCTGCGCTCGCTCGGCGAGGAGTATCTCGGTGACGACGTTGCGGTCACCACCGTCTTCCACGAGTGGATGGGCGGGTTCCCGCCGGACGAGGCCCGCGCGAACGGCGTCATCGGGCTCGGCGGGATGACCGCCGCGGTCGCTCAGCCGGACAAGGTCATCACTAAGTCGCCCCAAGAGTTCCAAGGTGTCCCGACCAAGGAAGCAAACGCCGCCGGTCTGCGGACGACCCGACAACTCGTCGACATGGTGATCGAGCAGAACGTCCAGCTCGTCGGCGTCGACCGCGAGCTGAATCTGATCCAGAAGGCCAGCCGCGAACTGATCGAGGAAGTCCTCGCGCTGGGCGACGGCGATGTCGCGCAGGGCACGCTTGCGGCGTTCGACTCGGGCGCGCTCGACGTTCCGTTCGCCCCAAGCGACAGCGCGAAAGGCGACGTGTTGCCGGCCCGCGACGACGACGGCCGCATCCGGATCTTCGAGTTCGCCGACCTCGCGCTGTCGGACGACGTCAAGGAGATCCACCGCAACCGACTGGACTCCCGGGCGGACACCGAAGGACGCGACCAGACGTTCCGCATGGTCGCCGACGACGTCGACGCGATCAGCGACGGGAAACTGATCGGCCGACCGCAGGGAGGTGACTGAGATGCCTCAAATCCGCAGCATCCGGGCGATCCCGACGGTTTCGGGATTCTTCTTCGACGACCAGCGCGCGATCAAGGCCGGCGCCGAGCGCGACGGCTTCGACTACCGCGGCGACCCCGTCACGCCCGGGTTCGACGCCGTCCGCGAGGCCGGCGAGGCGCTGACGGTCGAACTCGAACTCGCGGACGGCACCGTCGCGACCGGCGACTGCGCCGCGGTCCAGTATTCGGGCGCCGGCGGGCGCGACCCGCTGTTTCGCGCCGCCGAGTACCGCCCGGTCGTCGAGGAGGTCGTCGGCCCCGAACTGGTCGGGCGCGACGCCGACGCGTTCGCCGACAACGCGGCCGTGGTCGAATCGATGACGCCGGCCGCGATCGAGTCGCTCTCGCCCGCCCCGGGTCCCCACGGGAGCGGCGGCGTCCCCGACGCCGACGGTGAGCGCAGCGAGAAGCTGCACACCGCGGTGCGATACGGCGTCTCGCAGGCGCTCTGTGACGCCGCGGCGAAAGCCCGCGGGACGACCCGGACGGACGTGCTCGCCGACGCGCTGGGAACCGAGCCGGCGACCGAGCCAGTGCCGGTGTTCGGCCAGTCGGGCGACGACCGCCGGACGAACGCCGAGAAGATGCTCGTCAAGGGCGTCCCGGTGCTCCCTCACGGCCTGTTCAACAGCGTCGAGAAGGTCGGCGCCGAGGGGGAGAAGCTCCGCGAGTACCTCGCGTGGCTCGCCGACCGGACAACTGAACTCGGCTCGGATTCGTACGCGCCCCGATTCCACGTCGACGTGTACGGCGTGCTCGGCGACGTTTTCGGGCCGCCGTACGACCGGGCCGAGGTCGTCGACTACTTCGCCTCGCTCGCCGAGGCCGCCGCGCCCTACCCCCTGCAGATCGAGGGGCCGATGGACGAGGGCCACAGGAGAGAACAGGTCCGGGCGATGGCAGAACTGCGCGACGGTCTCGCGGACGCCGGCGTCGGCGTCGACATCGTCGCCGACGAGTGGTGCAACACGTTCGACGACGTTCGGGCGTTCGTCGACGCCGGCGCGGCCGACCTCGTGCAGATCAAGACGCCCGATCTCGGCGGCATCCAGCGCAGCGCCGAGGCGGTTCGGTACTGCGAGGGCACCGACACCCGCGCGTACCTCGGGGGCACCTGCAACGAGACCGACGTGTCGGCGCGGGCCTGCGCCCACGTCGCGCTGGCGACCGACGCCGCGCAGGTGCTCGCCAAGCCGGGCATGGGGTTCGACGAGGGGTACATGATCGTCGAAAACGAGATGCGCCGGACGCTGGCCCGGCGCGACGCCGACGGCCAGCGGGCCGCGGCCGCGGACGACTGACCGATATTCCAATGACAGACGATACCGATCCGACAGACTGGACCGATCCCGAGACGTTCCGCGCGGCCCTCGACCGTGCCGACACGCGCGAGAAGGGAACCTACTTCGAGGCGTTCGCGGAGGGCGACCGCATCGAACACGATCCGGGCATCCGCCTCTCCCGGGCCGGCAACGAGCGCTGGATGGCCCAGACGCTCAACCACGACCCGACGTTCTGGCGATCCGACGCCGCCGCCGAGCGGGGCTACGACGAGCCGCCGATCCACCCCGACTACCTGCTGGCGGCGACGATGGGCCCGAGCGTCGAGGATCTCAGCGAGAAGGGCGGCTACTTTCTCGGGCGCACCGGCGTGCGCTACCGGACCGATGCGGTCTATCCGGGCACCGAACTCCGGGTCGACTCGACGGTGATCGAGACGCGCGCGTCCGGTTCCCGCCCCGACTACGGCATCGTCACGTGGGAGACGACCGGCCGGGACGCCGACACCGGCGACGCACTTCTGTCCTACCGCCGGACGAACATGATCCCGCGGCGCGAGCCGATCGAGACCGACGGCGGGCAGACGACCGGCGACCGAGTCGATGCCGGCACCGAACCCGAACCGGAACTTCCCGACACTCTACTGACGCCCGATGGCCAGCATTTCGAGGACTTCAGCGACGCGCTCGACGACGCCGACGGACGGGACGCCGCGGTGGCGTACCGCCACGAGCGCGGGCGCACGATCGACGACGCCTTGCTCGCCGGACTCCCGCTGGCGACGCTCAACACCGCGAAGCAGCACCACGACGCCGCGACGATGGCCGACTCGCCCTCTGGCGAGCCGGTCGTCTACGGCGACGTGACCAGATCTATCGCGCTCGGTCACGCTCGTTCCGACGAGCGCACGTACCGCGAACTGGGGTACGACGACGAGCGTTTCCACGACTTCGTGACCGCGGGCGACACGGTCTACGGGTTCACGCGCGTGTTGGACGCCAGCGAGACGCCGACGATCGACGTGCCGTCCGGCGTCGACGCGACCGACGCTGGAGCAGTCCGATTCGAGCACGTCGCGTTCAACCAGAACGAGACGCCCGTTTACTCGGGAACCAGAACCGCGCTGATCGAGACGAGAAACTGACCGACCGCACGCGACACCGACCAGACTACGACATCCACCATGCCACGACTCTGCCGCACGTTCCAGACCGCACCGGCCGCCGTCCCCCGCGAGGACTCGGCGAAGTATCTCCGCTCGGGCCTGACAGCCGAGGGCTTTGCCCTCCCCGACTGGCTCGTGCCCGATCTCGAAGACGGCACAGCGCCGGAGATGAAAGACGCCGCGCTGGAGAACACGGTCGAACTCTTGCCCGAATACGCCGAGGACTTCGCAGGCGAGCTCTGGCCCCGCGTCCAGTGGGGGTACGACAGCGAGCGCGACCGTGACCGCGGCCGCGAGGAGATCGAGACGCTCGTTCGCGAGATCGGCGAGGAGATCGACGGCGTCGTCGTGCCGAAGGTCGGCCGCGTCGAGGACGTGCGACGCGCCAGCGAAGCCGTCGCGGGCTTCGAGCGCGACTACGGCGTCGACGAGGGCTCGATCGAACTGTCGGTCATCGTCGAAACGGCCCGCGCCGTCTCCGACCTCCCCGAGATCGCCCGTCTCGGAGACGACGGCCGGCTCTCCGGACTCGTCTTTGGGCCCGTCGACTACACCGCGGAACTGGGCGGGCGGGAGTTCGACGGCTCGCGCCCCGTCTGGCCCGGCTTACTCGAACGCCTCTCGAACGAGGCCAGTGCAGCCGATCTGGTCGCCGTTGGCGGTCCCTTCGACCAACTGTTCGAGGAGCGCGCCGGCGTGACCTTCTACAACGGCGACGCCTACGCCGACCAGGTCGAGCGCGAGGCTGCCGTCGGACTCGACGGAAGTTGGTCGCTCCACCCCAACCAGACCGAGCAGGCAAACCGCATCCACATGCCTCGTCCCGAGGAACTGCGCCGCGATGTCGGCCGGATCGAAGCGTTCCAAGACGCCAAATCCGGCGGGACCGGCGCCGTCTCGGTCGACGGCCAGATGATCGACGAGGCGACGTTCAAGAACTTCGCCAACACCGTCGAAACGGTGCGAGCGATCCACGAGACGCGCCCGCGCCAGACCGCAGAGCGGTTCGACGACGCGCTGTTGGAGCGGGCGCTCGCGCTCGACACCGCTTGGTGACGGCGTCACGACGCCGACACCGGGACGCGGTCAGTCGTCCTCGAACCCGCTCGCGGAGAAATCCAACTCGTCGTACTCGCTTAGCATTCGTTCGAGGTCCTCGCGCAGCGACTCGGCCAGCACCGTCAGTTCTTCGTACCGGTCGTCGGCCTCCAGATCGGCGTAGGACTTCTCGTCTTCGAGCGCAGAGAGCTTGGCTTTGAGCCGAAAGTACTCGTTCAGTCGCGTGTCGTAGGAGTCGAGCAACAACTGCGTCTCGACGGCGTCGCGGACCTCCTCCTCGGTGGCCGGCTTGACGAGGTACTCGTCGAACGCCATGTCGACGATGTCGAAGTCGGGCTCGATCGCCGTCACCATCACGACGCGGCAGTCGTACCCCTCCTCCCTGAGTTGCCGGAGCACCTCGTCGCCCGATAGTTCGGGCATCCGTCGGTCGAGCAAGACGACATCGACCTGCGCGTCGATGGCATCGAGCGCCTCCGCTCCGCTGTACGCGCGCCGCACTGAGTAGAGCTCGTCGAGATAGGTCGCGTACAGGTCCGTGACTCGCTCCTCGTCGTCGACGACGAGAATCGTTGCCTCCGGCCCCACGTGGTCGTCCATCACCCTGCCGTTTCGTATCACACGTGAAATAGCTTCGGCATGATGTCACTGTCGAGTTCGCTGAATGGAGATTCGCTGGCCCAGCAAATCTGAGTAATTTCCTTACTAATAGCTCCACTACACGTTCGTATGTCCGACACACCACCGCTGAGGGACCGCCTCAAAGCCGACCTGACGAGCGATTTCTCGGTCAGCGCGAGTGCCGCGCTCGCAGCGCTGGTCGCGCTGTTTGCGTTCGCTCGGATCGACGACTCGACCACGGGCGGACTGTTGCTCGCACTTGCTATCGCCGTATTCGTTCCATACGCGTACGAACGGGTCTGGCCCGAGGAGTACGCCAGCGTTCCGGCAGTCGTGTGGACCATCTCGGCAGCCCTCATCACGTCGGGGCTCTTCGTCGGCGTCTATCAGCTCAGCGTCGATGCGGGCGCCGGGGAGTACGCACCGGGCATCGCGTTCGTCGTGACCGTCGTGGTCCAGTACGCCGTCGCCGCATTGTTTATGCGTGCTCGACAGAATGCGTGAGAGCACACGGCCTGTGATGGATGATCTGCACCCGGAGCGCCCACGATGAGCCACTACACCACCGCCCAACGGCTGTTCTCCCCCGAGCGGCTGTGGCCAACGTCTCTCCCGGAGTGGATCGACGTGCCTGAGGATCCGGATCCGGACGAAGTCCTCGATTTGCTCGACGATCAGTACGCGAAGGCGATTCTACGACAGACGCGGGACACTGCGCTGTCGGCAAAGGAGATCAGCACGGCGTGTGACATCTCCGTCTCGACGGTGTATCGGCGTACTGAGCGGCTGGTCGACTGTGGGCTTCTGGCTGAACGCCGCATCGCACAGTCCGACGGAACCCACCACAGCACCTACGAAGCGCGGCTGGATGAGGTGACGGTCAGCCTCACTGACGATGGCTTCGAAGTGACGATCGACGAGAAGCCGACCGGCGATCTCGCCGACCGCTTTACAGACATGTGGGAGGGACTCTAATGTCGGTCCTGCAAGCGACTGTGGCACAGCAGTCAGACTATCTCCTCTTGCTGTCCGTGTCGCTGATCGCCGTCGGGCTAGCGCTGTTCATCGTATTTCACGCATTCCGGGGCTACCAGCGCAACGACAGCCGCCGGACGCTGTTTCTCGCCATCGGGCTCTGTCTCATCACCGTCGTCCCGATGACGCTCTCGATCGGCGTCAACTCGCTGGGCCAAGCGACCGATGTCCCGCCTCGCGTCTACACGTTCTTCCTACCGGTGCTCAGCCGACTGAGTGAGATCACCGGGCTTTGTACTCTGCTGTACTCGCTGCTCATCACGCCGGGACAATCGTGAGATGGCGCTCTGACTGGCTCTCCAGTCGGTCCACCGTCTACTCGAACTGCAGCATCTCCTGATCTGAGGTCAGTGTGCGAGCCCTCGCAGACGGCGGTGGGGATGGGATTTGAACCCGGTGCAAACGCTCGCTGTGCTCGCGTTTGCGTGATTCAAATCCAACCGTTTCCGAATCACTGCTCACAGTGGCGAGCACACGAGGTGCTCGCCGTTCGTTCGCAGTAGAATACGGTGGGGATGGGATTTGAACCCATGAGGCTGACGCCACCGGTTTTCAAGACCGGCGCAATAGGCCGCTCTGCCACCCCACCTCGACCCAACCTACGCGGGGCCCGCCTTAAGAACTAACGGATATCCGACGCGGCGTCACTCCCGGACGAGCGTCGGCCCGTCGTCGTCCTCGACGCGCAGTCCGAGATCGTCGATCTGCATTGCAGTGAACTCGGGGACGATCCGCCCAGCTGTGACCCGAGAGCGGACCAGCGAGACGAGCGACCGAAGGCCGGCAGCCGTGTCGATGGTGGGAAGCATCTCGGTGTACTCGACGGCGTGGCCGGCGTCGACGGCGCGGGTCGCCATCGTCTCGACGGCCGGCGGTTCGTAGGCGCCCTGAAAATCGATCGTGTCGGCGAAGCCGGCGTAGTACACGTCGCCGTCGGGCGTCGGTCCGAGGACGACTGGGTTGTTGCGGAGCTTCATCGCGGCGCCGTCGACGTGGGTTCGGGCGAGCAGCGGCGCAGTCGGCGAAATCGCGGCGGCAGACGTTGCCTCCTCGCGGTCGAGCAAGTGAGTGATCGTATTGCCCACTCGTGCCGAGCGCGTCGTGCCGACTTGCACCTCGAACCGGGTGTCGTCGGCGCCGTCGAGCGCGTCCCGAGCGAGCGCGCGCAGTTCCTCTTCGGCACTTTGCTCGCCGTGGTGTTTCTCGGGCAGATCCACGTCCGACCGGTAGTTCACCAGCAGGTCGCCGCCGCTGTCGGCGACGGCGCTGACGACATCTTTGTACGCGGCGGCGTACAGGTCGGCCGCTTCCTCGCCGGACAGCGGCGTCGTCTCGGCGAGTTCCGGCAGTACGAGCCCCTCGCGCGGCGGCTCCGCGACGACTGCGACGACTGTCATGGGTTGAACTCGCGCTCGCGGACCCTTGAACCCGCCGTTTTATTGCACCGCATCCGGTAGGAACGCCTCAGTATGCGACAGCGTCTGCTCGGCGGGCTCGGAGTGGTGATCGTCGCGGCACTCGTCGCCGGTGGCGGCTGGCGGCTCGCCGCGACGCTCGGGCAACCAGAGGCCGCAACCGCGGTGTTCGTCGTGGCTGCGCTCGTGATCGCCGCTGTCGTCGGGGTTCGGTCGCGGGACTGGACGACGACGCCGTACTGGTGAGAAGCGGCGTCGATCCGCCAGACGGACTCTGTTGAAAGCCTCAGAAGTTGATAGAACTTCTGTACGACATACAAAGGATGTGGTCAGCACGTCAACTTTGCCACTGTAGACACGCTTGTATGTAGTCTTCAGCGAAGATCGGGGTGGACTACTCCCAGTAGGAGTCAACCGATTTACCAGCGAGTCGTGCTCGGACGAACAGGTACGTGTAATGAACTGGGACGTAACCGAGACAGAGAAACCAGCCCTGTGGTTTCGAGACTAACTCCCATGTGCGGGCAACGCCCCTTGTCGTTTCTGTCGAAAGCGTTTCCAAGCCGGTGATCGACTCGAGAGCTGGTCCGACCACCACCACAAACACGGATACATAGAGAATAGCCACCACAATAATTTCGAGCGATTGTTTGGAACTCATCGTTCGGCAAGTGGCAGCCAGTAGATGGAGGCCCCAGATAAAACCATTCTGAGACTGGTTGGAAGATGGATGGTCGAGGTCGTCAAGAGACACTTCTGTAATACCTACCCCTGAGTCTGTCTCTTCATGCTACACTCTACAACAATTGGTCCGTGGCCGACTTGTGCCCTGCAGTCAGCAGAGGCACCGAGAACTGTCTTCAACGAAGGATTTCAACAACGCCACCGGACGACAACCGCGGGTCGATGGTGCCTATCGGCCGCGCCGTCCCTTCGTCTGTCGGTAGTCGGTCGCCATCAGCTCCGCAAACGACTCGACGAACGCCTGCGTCTGGGCGTCTGTCTGCTCCTCGGGCGCGATCATCGGCACGAGTTCGAAGCCGCGGCCGCGGATTCGCTCGCCGTGGTCCTCCACGATGTCGAGTTCGTCGGCGGGCGTCGTCGTGTACTCCGTGCCGATCGCTTCGAGCGCGCGCTCGCCGATCGGCACGAGGATCTCGGGGTTGATCATCCGGATCTCGGCGTTCAGATACGGCTCACAGTTGCCGATCTCCTCGTCGGTCGGCGCCCGGTCCGGATGCCGACAGCGGGTCAGGTACGTGAGAAAGGCGTTTCCGAGCTCCGGGTCCTCACTGTCGGCCGGCGACCCACAGAGGCCGAGCCGGCGGAGGATTTCGAGTAGCTGCCGCCCGGCGTCGTCGCCGGTAAAGGGTACGCCGGTCTCGTCGGCGCCGGGGCCGGGCATCTCGCCGACGAAGAGGAAGTCGGCGCCCACGTCGCCGTACCCGTGAGCGATCGACGAGCGCGTCTCGCAGAGTTCGGGGCAGTTCCGGCAGTCCTCGTCCATCCCGAACGGGTTCGACAGCTCCTCCTGATTTGCGTCCACAGGCCCGGATTGGCCGTGGACCGTAATAAGCGAACGGCACTGGCGCCGAAATGGCGTCGATCAGACGCCGCCGGTCGTCGTCACACACCGCCGGGCGCCGGCCGGCGCCCCTGAACGCCACCGTTCGGCTGGTCGAGCAGAACTACCTGCGTCGCCGGACGATCCCGGCGTTGTTCGCAACGTTTTCGGCCATTTCGCGGAACGCCGCACCGGTGTCGCTGTCGTCGTCGAGCACGATCGGACGCCCCTCGTCGCCGCCCGTTCGGACCTCGGGATCGAGCGGGATCGACCCGACCAGCGGCATGTCGTGTTCCTCGGCGAAGCGCTGGCCGCCGTCGCTGCCGAAGATGTCGTGCTCGCCGCCACAGTCCGGGCATTTGAACGTCGCCATGTTTTCCGCGATGCCGAGCACCGGCGTGTCGTGCTTGCCGAACATCTCAAGTCCTTTCCGGGCGTCGTCGAGCGCAACGTCCTGTGGCGTCGTGACGATGACGGCGCCGGTGACCGGCACGGTCTGCAGCAGGGTGAGCTGGGTGTCGCCGGTGCCCGGCGGCAGGTCGATCACCATGTAATCGAGGTGGCCCCACTCGACGTCCTCCCAGAGCTGGGTGAGCACCTTGTGGACCATCGGGCCGCGCCAGATCACGGGGTCGTCCTCGCCGACGAGAAAGGCCATGCTCATCAGTTTCATCCCGTACTGCTCGGGCGGGACGAGCTGCTCGTCTTTGGTGGCCCGCGGGGGCTCGTCGGCGTCGACCATCCGCGGGACGTTCGGCCCGTAGATGTCGGCGTCGAACAGCCCGACGCGGGCGCCCATCTCCGAGAGACCCGCCGCGAGATTGACGGCGACCGTGCTCTTTCCGACGCCGCCCTTGCCCGAGGCGACCGCGATCACGTTCTCGACGTTGGGGAACACCTGCTCCTCGGCGGGGACGCCGTCGTCGACGTTCGCGGACAGCGACACGTCCAGTCCCTCGGCGCCCAGTACCTCCCGCACCTCGTCTGCGATGGCTGTCTCGTTCGGGGAGTATGGCGCGCCCAGCGCCAGCGAGATGTGAACCGACTCGTCGCCCTCGAACGCAACGTCGTTGACGAGACCGAGCGAGACGATGTCGTCGCCGAGGTCGGGGTCCTCGACCCGGCCGAGCAGGTCGAGCACGTCGTCTTCGTTCATAGTCACACCTAGGCTCGGACCGGTCGAAAAGGGTTGTGAAGCATCGACGTAGCGTGGCGCCCGAGGAGCGTTCGGCCACGCGAGCGCGGCCTCGCGGACGGGAACGCACCATTTATTACGCCGAGCGGTCAAAGCGGGGATACGACTATGCCAAACTCTAATGGACCCCGTTCGGGCACCCGCAACAAGCTCGCTAACCACCCGCGCGAGAGTGGCGCATCTCCGCCGCAGCGCTCGATCGAGGACTTCGACGAGGGCACGAACGTCCACCTCAAGATCGACCCCAGCGTCCCCGATGGCCAGTTCCACCCGCGCTTCAACGGCCACACCGGAACCGTCGTCGGACGCCAGGGCCGCGCGTTCCAGGTCGAGATCAGCGACAAGGGCAAGACCAAGAAGCTGATCATCAACCCCGCGCACCTGAAGGCCCAAGAGTAGCATGACGATCTTCAAAGAGAAGATCGACGAGGAGTATCTCACCCTCGCAGAGACCAAAGAGCTGCTCGCGGATGTCGAGGCCGACCGGGCCGCCGACGAGGACCGCGAGATGCGCTACGAGCTCGCCCGTGCGATCGAGCACGTCAACCGCTTTGCGGTGCTCGACCCCGAGGAGTCCCAGCAGCTCGTCGACGACCTGCTCGAACTGGAGAAGGTCGACGAGGCGACCGCTTACAAGATCGCCAATCTCCTGCCGCAGGACCGCGACGAGCTTCGCGCGGTGTACGCCCAAGAGCGGTACTCGCTGTCGGGCGACGAACTCGACGACATCCTCAACATCGTCGCGCAGTACGCCTGACTGCGGGCGACCGTTTAAGTATTGGCTCGCCGTACACTCGTGGTACGATGAGCGACGCCACCGGCGACGAGTCGACGCTACGTCGAGCGGTCCTGCTGGATTACCTCGCACACGGTCGTGCCGACGATGACCGTCCACAGTACCAGAAACCTCCGCTGGCCTACTCGATTGCCGAGGACGACTTTCGGCTCTACGAAATCGTCTTCGAGGACGACGCCGACGCGAGCATCGGCGACCGCGTCGTCGTCGCCCCGGCCGAGGAGCGCGTCGATATCGACGAGCTCCGACGCATCGAGTACGGCGATCTCTCCGGGGGAGCACAGTCGGAACTGGAGTACGCCGTCGAAGATATCGTCACCGAGAACGAACAGCGATTCGTCGATTTCTACAACGAGGCCCAGCCGATCACGCTCCGGCTCCACCAGCTCAATCTCCTGCCGGGGATCGGCAAGAAGCTACGGAACTCCATTCTCGACGAGCGAAAGCGCACGCCGTTCGAGAGCTTCGAGGACCTCGAAGACCGCGTCGCCGGACTACACGATCCCAAGGACGTACTGGTCGAGCGCATCATCGAGGAGATCCGCGAGGACGATCTGAAGTACCGCTCGTTCGTCGATCCCGAGCAGTAACAGCGTCCAACTGCGAGATCCGCTGCCGGAACGAGTATTTCTCACACGCACGTGACTGCCGAGTCGGTGTGTTTACACCCGTCCGTTGCGTAGGCGCCAGGAAATGAGAGATCCCGACGGGTTGCTGGCTCGGGCCGGCGTTCGGGGGAACCCGGACCGCGACCAGCACTTTCTGATCGACGATCGCGTGCTGGATCGGCTTCCCGACTACCTCGACGACGCGGACGCGAGCCACCTGCTGGAGATCGGCGCTGGGACGGGCGCGCTGACCGACCGGCTGCTGGCGGTCGCCGATCAGGTGACTGTCGTCGAGCGCGATCCGAAACTGGCCGCCTTTCTCCGCGAGGAGTTCGACGAGGAGATCGCTGCCGGCGACCTGACGGTGATCGAGGGCGACGCGCTAGACGCCGATCTCCCCGACTTCTCGGCGTCAGTGTCGAATCTGCCCTACGGCGTCTCCAGCGAGATCGCGTTTCGGCTGCTCCCAGAGGGGAAGCCGCTCGTGTTGATGTTCCAAAAGGAGTTCGCAGAGCGGATGGCAGCCGGGGCCGGCACCGACGACTACGGCCGGCTGTCGGTGACTGCACAGCATTACGCCGATGTCGAGGTCGTCGAGACCGTTCCGAAGGAAGCGTTTTCGCCGCCGCCGGAGGTCCAGAGCGCAGTCGTCCGGACGACGCCGCGGGCGCCCGACTACGAGGTCGACGACGAGGCATTCTTCCTCGATTTCGTGAAGGCAATCTTCACGCAGCGACGCAAGACGCTGCGTAACGCGATCCGAAACACGGCCCATATTTCGGGGTTGGACGACGCCGACGCCGTCGTCGACGCCGTCGACGAGGAGCTGCTCCGCCGCCGGCCGGGGACGTTAGAGCCCTCGGAGTTCGCGGAACTGGCAGTGCTCGCTGGTGAGCACGGCTTCGAGCGGGGTGAGGCTGGCTGATGCTCGGGGGGGAGGCGGCAGCCGTCGTGGCGGGCATGCTACCAGTCGTCGACGCGGGGATGCTCGGTGTCGACGAGGTCGTCACGACACGGCGAGGGAAGGCGATCGTCTCGGTGCTCGCGTTGGCGGCCGCGATCGGCGCGGCCGTACTGGCGCGCCGCGGTCGGGACTGGATCGCCGATCGCTTCCGGCCCTCGGTCGCTGACGTCGTCGTCCCGATCGGCGTTCTCGCGGTGTTTGCCGCCGCGGTGACCGTGATCCTCGACGCGTGGGAGCTGAGCAACGACGTGCTCAACGTGCTCGGGACGCCCGACGGGCGGACGGTCCCCAAACTGATGGTGACCGGCATCATCGTCGTCGGCGGGTACGTCCTCACGAGCGCGATCCGCCGCCTCCTCGACGATCTGATCGGCAACAGCGATGCCGTCACGGAGCACCAGCGCGAGGTCACCTTCCGGCTCTCGCAACTGGTAGTCTGGATCCTCGCAGTGATCACCGTGCTGGGCGTCTGGCAGGTCAATCTCGAAGGCCTGCTGATCGGTGCCGGGTTCCTCGGAATCGTCGTCGGTATGGCCGCTCGCCAGACGCTCGGTGCCCTGCTCGCCGGGTTCGTTCTGATGCTCTCTCGGCCGTTCGAGATCGGCGACTGGATCGAGATCGGTCCCGACGGCCAAGAGGGGATCGTCAAGGACATCACGATGATGAACACCCGGATCCAGACGTTCGACGGCGAGTACGTGATGGTTCCCAACGACGTCATCGGCAGCCAGTCACTCACCAACCGATCGCGTAAGGGTCGCCTCCGGCTGGAGATCGAAGTGGGCGTCGACTACGACGCCGATGTCGATCGTGCGGTCGAGTTGGCGGACGACGCCGTCGACGACATCGAGGAGTCGCTCGACGTGCCCAGCCCGGAGACCGTGATCAAGCACTTCGCCGATTCATCGGTCGTGCTCGGCGTCCGTTTCTGGATCGACAACCCGAGTGCGCGGCGGCGATGGCGCGCCCGCACCGCGGCTATCAGCGCGGTCAAAAACGCCTTCGAAGAGGCCGGGATCACGATCCCGTTCCCCCAGCGCACCGTCGGCGGCCGCGAGGACGGCGGGCGTGACGCCGCTATCGGCAGTGAGGCCCCGGTGCCCGAGGCGGCCGGAGGTGATGAGTAAGTGGACCTCGCCGAGCGCCGCGGCGTCGAGACCGAGGTGTACCAGCCCGCAGAAGATTCGCGCCTGCTCGCCGCCGTCGCGGAATCCCGTATCGACGCCGACGATCGGGTGCTGGAGGTCGGCACCGGCTCGGGATACGTCGCGGAACGCGTCGCCGAGGAGACGGGCGCGAGCGTGCTGGCGTCGGACCTCAACCCCCACGCCTGCCGGCAGGCCCGCGCGCGCGGCCTCGGCGTCGTCCGGGCCGATCTGACGACGCCGTTTCCCGAGTCAGTGTTCGACGCCGTTCTGTTCAACCCGCCCTACCTCCCGGTCGACGAGTTAGCCGAGCGCGACGACTGGATGGAACTGGCGCTCTCGGGCGGCGAGACGGGCCGGGAAGTGATCGAGGCGTTCCTCGACGACGCCGGACGCGTGCTCGCGCCGGACGGGCGGATCTTCTTGCTCGTTAGCAGCTTGACGGGCGTCGACGAGGTCGTCGAGCGAGCAGGCGAGGCGGGCTTTAGCGTCGCCGCGCTCCGCGACGAGTCCTATCCGTTCGAGAGCCTGACGGTGTTGAAACTGATTCGGTGAGGAACTGTTCGACCGGCTCAGAAGGGTGGCCGACTTACGCTGCCTCGAAGCTGGCGTCGTAGCGCCGATAGAGGATGGTAAAGACGAGAAACACAGCGATGGCGCCGACGAGCGTCCCCGCCCAAGCGCCGTAGGGAACGCTGAGATCCGAAAAGAGCTGCCCGACCGCACCGCCGCCGACCGACATCAGGAAAATCACTGCGATCCCGAGAATAAAGCGGGTAACGAAGTTGTCTTCGACCGGATTCTGGTTCATACGAAGATTTTGTTCTAATATGACATAAGCATTCTGTGGAGACACCACCAAGGATTACTACAGGGCATTAATCCGAATAGGAAATATTAAAGCCCGTCATTTCGTAGATTGGGTCGATGACAGAACTCGTAGCGACGTCCCCCGGCCTCTATCCGTTGCCGGATTGGGCGAAAGAGGAACTCGCCGACCTCAAAGGTCGGCAGAAGCACGACATGATCAGCGGCGACGAGGGCGAAGAGGTCGTCGACGCCTACGAGCGTGCCCGCGAGGAAGTGGTCGGCGTCCAAGAGTCAGCCGGCCTCGACCGGATCGTCGAAGGACAGCTTCGCTGGGACGATATGCTGGCTCACCCGCTTGCGGTCCACGACAACGTCGACACGCAGGGGATCGTCCGGTACTACGACAACAACAACTTCTACCGCGACCCCGTCGTGCAGGGCGATCTCGACTTCGACGGCGACGTTGCCGCCGAGTTGGAGGCGACCGCCGAACTCACCGACGAGTCGATTCAGGCCGTGCTGCCCGGCCCGTACTCGCTGGCCGACCTCGCCACGGACGAGCACTACGGCGACGACGCCGAGTTCCTCGCCGCCGTCGGCGAGTTCCTCGCCGGCGAGGCCGAGGCGTTCCCCGAGGTGGAGACGCTGACGCTGCTCGAACCGTCGCTGGTCGAGAACGCGCCCGAGGACGGCGAAGACGAGCGAGCGTCGGAAGCGATCGACGCCGTCGCGTCGGCCGTCGACGCCGACGTTGTCGTCCAGTCCTACTGGGGCGCGCTGGAGGAGAAGGTGTACGCCCACCTGCTCGACGCCGACATCGACGCCGTCGGCTTCGACTTCGTCGCCAACAAGGAACAGAATATCTACAACATCAACGAGTACGGCGCGACCGACGACGTCGCGCTCGGGCTGGTCGACGGGCAGAACACGCTCGTCGAGACGCCCGAGACGATCCGCGAGCGCGTCGAGTGGGTCGACGACCAGACGCCCGGCGCTGACTTCGAGACGGCCTACCTGACCTCGAACACCGAGCTGTTCTATCTGCCGGTCAACAAGTCCGAGGCCAAGCTCGAAGCGCTCGGCGAAGCGGCCGACATCGCGGAGGTGAAAGCATGACTTCCGAAGCACCGATGGCGCTTCGACGTCATGCTCACACCTCAGAGAGGTGTTTTGCATGACTAACGAGAACAAAGATCAGTTCAAGCCCGCCGATCACCCGAACGACCACTTCATCATGACGACCGTCGTCGGATCCTATCCCAAGCCCAAGTGGCTCAACCGGATGCAGGATCTGTACGAGGAAGACGACGGCCCCGTCGACGAGGACGACTGGCAGGAAGCCCAAGACGACGCCGCGCGCCTGATCACCGAGGAGCACGAGCGCTCCGGACTGGACGTGATCGTCGACGGCGAGATGCGCCGCAACGAGATGGTCGAGTTCTTCGCCGACCGGATCGAGGGCTACGAGTTCAACGGCCCCGTCAAGGTCTGGGGCCACAACACGTTCGACAAGCCCAGCGTCGTCACCGACGTGGAGTACGACGAGTCGTGGCTGGTCGACGAGTACGAGTTCACCGCCGACGTGGCCGACAAGCCCGTGAAGGTGCCGATCACCGGCCCCTACACGCTCGCGTCGTGGTGTTTCAACGAGGCCTACGAGGACGACGCCGCGCTGGCGAACGATCTGGCCGACCTCGTCAACGAGGAGATCGAGAAACTCGTCGAGGCCGGCTGTCGCTACATCCAGATCGACGAGCCCGCGCTCGCGACGACGCCCGACGACCACCAGATCGTCGGCGACTGTCTCGAACGCATCGTCGACGACATCCCCGAGGAGGTCCGGATCGGCCTGCACGTCTGCTACGGCGACTACTTCCGGATCTACCCCGAGATCCTCGAGTACCCCGTCGACGAGTTCGACCTCGAGCTCGCCAACGGCGACTACGAACAGCTCGACGTGTTCAAAGATCCCGAGTTCACCGCCGACCTCGCACTCGGCGTCAGCGACGTCCACGTCGCCGAAGTCGAGTCGGTCGAGCAGATCAAAGAGAACATCAAAAAGGGTCTGGAAGTCGTCCCGCCGGAGCGACTCGTCGTCTCGCCCGACTGTGGCGTCAAGCTGCTGCCCCGCGATGTCGCCTACGGCAAGATGGAGAACATGGTGAAAGCGGCCCGCGAAGTCGAGGCCGAACTCGACGCCGGAGAGATCGACGTTGGCTTCGCCCACGCCAGCGCCGACGACTAACGTCCGGACTTCGTTTTCGATTTTTCGTCGACCGGATAGTTACGTGCTCGGCGAGCCGTCCGAGGGAGGACTAACGCCTGCCGCCTCGGAGTCCGTCTCGTCGAGACCGAGCAGACAGTCCGTTCCAACGTCGTCGTCTTCGGCGTCTGCCGACGGAAGCCGCATCGTGATCGTCGTTCCGTCGTCGGCCTCGATATCGAGCGTCCCCCGAGACGCTCTGACCGTCCAGCTGACGAGCCAGAGACCGAGCCCGCTGCCGTGTTCCAGCGGCGTCTCGCGTCCCCGATCGAGCACGGCGAGTTCGGGTTCGGGTAACCCAGTGCCGTTATCGCTGACGGTGAGTTCGAACCACTGCCCCGATCGTTCGCCCGTGATCTCGATTCGGGGCGTCGCGGCGTCGTTGTGTTCGATCGCGTTCTCGACGATTTCGTACAGCGCTTCCTGCAGCGAGACGTGAGCCCTGACGGTGGCATCGGCGTCGAACGAGGTCGCAACCTCCACCTCGGGATGGCGTGCGAGCAGATCGTCGAGGACGGCCTCGACCGCCCGCTCGGCGTCGACGTTCGCGTCGGTGCTGTCGGCCGGCGCTAGCGTGCGCTCGATCGAGCGCGCCTGATTGCTCCAGTCGACGAGGTCGCGTGCCGCCGTCTCGATGGCGTCGGCGTGCTCGGTCGTGTCGTCGTCCCGCGTAGGTTGCTGGAGGAAATCCGCGTGGCCGAGGATCTTGTTGGTCTCCTGCCGGACGTTGTGCCGGAGCACGCGGTGCAGCACGTCGAGTCGCTGCTCGCGGAGCTGCCGGTCGGTGATGTCGTGGAGCGTGATCAACCGGCCCAGCCGACGGTGGCGACCGTGCTCGATCGGTCGCGACGTGATCTCGAAGTAGCGTTCTCGGCCGTCGGCCGTGAGTGAGACCTCCTCAACCGCGTCGCTCGGGCCGTCCAGTTCGGCAAGCACGTCTGCGAGCGAGGGCAACAGCTCGTCGATATGAGCACCTTGCGGCTCGACGCCGTCGGCAAGCAGTGCTCGCGCGGCGTCGTTGTAATCGACGATCCGACCGCCGGCGTCGACGATGAGGACGCCGTCGGCGACCTGTTCGAAGACGATGCCGTGGGCGACCGTCGGCGCGATCGGTGGCACGTCGAACAGGTCCTTCTCGATGAGCGCCCACGTGCCGACGGTACCCGACACGGCGTAGGCGTAGGGCGTCGGATCGATGGGGAGTTCGATTGCGCCCGCGAGGAAGCCGAGGTTCAGCGCGACCGGTGCGAGGATCGACGCCAGCACTGCGACCGTGCGGGAGCGGTACCGTCTCGGAACCGTCACCATCAGGTGGACGAGCATTGCGGTGCCGATCACGACCAGCGCGTAGGAGTAGGCTGTGTGCAGCCAGAACCCGGCGGCCGGTGTCAGCTCCACCGTGGTGACGCCGTCGACGGTGATGGGGCTGATCGATCTGTAGATCAGGCCGTGGCGATGGCTCGTCCACGTCAGCGCGAGCAAGACGAGCGGTTCGATCGACAGTGCCGCGATAGACCGGCGCGTGAGCCAACGCTCGCGTCCCGTGTAGTCTAGTCCGAACGCCAGCCACGCCGTCGGGAGCGTGGCGATGCCGACGTACTGGACGTAGATCCACCCCAGTGATCCCGCCCCCGTCGAACTGGCTGCGGCCATGGCGCTGCCAAAGGCCCACACCGCGGCGCCGACGTTGAACACCGCAAACGGAACGGCGCCGGGGCTGGGCCGTTTTCCCCAAGCGTAGCCGGCGACGAGGAGGCAGATCCCCGCGACCGGCAAGAGCGTCAGCGTGTATACGTTCGTGAGCACCATGGTCAGCTACTGCGGAAATTGGTTCGTTCATAGCCTACTGTCGATCAATCATATAATGCTTCTGGGCAATGGAGGACAGACAGCAACCAGCGCAAAACACACAGAGGGCGCGGCGAGCGCGGCGCCGATACGAGAATCAATCTGTCTGCGATGAGGATGTCATCCGCCGTTGGACCCGTCGCCGCCCTCGACGCCCATGGCATCGAACAGCTTTCGCTTGACGGCTTCCTCGGTCAGCTGCAACAGCGTGTCGCGGTTGTCCTCGTTCGTCTCGATGCCGGTGAAGATGCCAAGCGGGATCTCGGCGCTGGCCTGTGTCGAGTGGCCCGCCGCCTCGCCGATCTCGCCGTAGGCGTCTTGGAGCACCTTGCCGATGTTCATCCGGATGTCCTTCGAGCGGGCGGCCAGATAGATCGTGTCGTCGGCGATGCCGAAGACGCCGGTCGTGGTGATTCCTTCCAGATTCAGGAGATGCTGGGCCGCTTGGGCCAGCGCGTCCCGGTCGCGGATGAACCCGGCGTTCGAGACCAGATGGCTACCCTGTACTTCGCGGCTCGTGATCGCTTCTGCGAGCACGTCCAGCGTTTCGGGCGACATCGACGGCGACTCGACCTGCTCTAAGGTGTCGTGGTTGGCGAAGGGGTAGAGATACGCCGCGGCGGTCAGGTCCGCCGGGTTGGTGTCACGCTTGAAGTCCAGCGTCTCGGCGCGGATGCCGTACAGCAGTGCGGTGGCGACCTCCTCGCCGACGTTCATGTCGAACTCTTGGATGTACTTCGTCATGATCGTCGACGTCGAGGACATGTTCGGACGCACGTCGACGAACTCGGCGTCGTAGTCGACATCGGGCTCGAAGTGGTCGATCAGCGCGTCGACATCGAGGTCGACTTGGAACTCGGCGGACTTGGCGTGGTCGACCAGTGCGATCGTGTCGTACTGGTCGGCGTTCTCGACCTGATCCCAGTCGTTGAGTTCGATCCCGAGCAGGTTGGCGAACGCCCGATTTTCCTGATGGCCGATATCGCCCATGTAGAAGATGTCAGCCTCGATGTCGAGATGTTCTGCGACGGCCTGCAGGGCGGTCGCGCTGGCGATCGAGTCGGGGTCCGGGTTGTCGTGAGTCAGAATCGCCATCCGGTCGCGGGTGTCCTCGATGACATCGGAGAGTTGGCGGGCCTTGTACTCCAGCTCGCCCGATTCGAGCGAGCGCAGCGCGAAGTCGGCGATCACCGACGAGGGGTTGATCACCACGTCGGCGCCGAGTTCGCTGAGTTCGTCGCCCGAGACGGGATCGCTCGCCCGAACGACGATGAACTGATCGTCGCCCTGCTCGCGGATCAGCTCCACCGCGGCCTTGTTCGCCTCGACGTCCGAGGACATGATCAACACGACATCGCGGTCAGCAATCTCCTCGACGATCGACTCGTCGCGAATGTCGGCGGTCTGGGCGTTCAGATCCTGATCGCGTAGCGCCTCGACGCGGCCCTCGTCGCGGTCGATGATGAGCACGTCCTTTTCTTGCTCGACCAGTTCCTCGGCGACGACGTGGCCGACGCTTCCACAGCCCAAAATCGCGTAGTTCGACGTCGAGGAGATCGTGACCCCAGCGCTCATGTGACCGGCACCTTGCGGGGGGCGGTACTTAACAATCCCGAAGAATCGCTGGGCGTGCGTGTGAGCGTCCCTACCGACCGAGCAGCGGTTAGACGGTAAACAAGTGCCCCTCGGTCGGTACGTCGAACAGACCGATCCGCGCCCCGGCGTCGAGCCACGCGTGCCCGTAGGAAAACGACGCCAGCGCGTTGACCAGATCGTCCTCGTCCCGGAAGTGGCGCCCGTCTTCGAGATACGACGACGCCATCTCGCGGCACTCTTCGGCGGCGTCGTGCATCGGCGTCCCCTCGGCCGGCGCGACCTCGGCGGCCTCGAGCGCCTCGGCGAGCAACCCCTCGTAGCGGTCGGTCTTCTCGTGGATGTCGGCTGCCATGCTGCCGTGTTGGCCTCCAATGTACTTCGGAGCGTCGGAAGCTTGCCGAACGAGGGTGCCGCCGCGGCGTCGGCCGACTCTGTGCCCGTCTAAGGTGCGCCGCTTGCGCACGACAACGCAAGCTAAATAGCCCGCGCGAAGCAACGTGTTCTCATGACCGAGGCCACTGAGGACGCCGTCGAGCACCGCACGCTGATCGTCGCCGGGACGGGCATCGCGGGGCTCACGGCGGCGATTTACGCTGGGCGGTCGAACAACGAGCCGCTGGTGATCGAGGGCGACGAGCCCGGCGGCCAGTTGACCCTGACGACGGACGTGGCGAACTACCCCGGGTTCCCCGAAGGCATCAGCGGGCCCGAACTCGTCAACAACATGAAAGAGCAGGCCAAGCGCTTCGGCGCCGACCTGAAAAACGGCATCATCGAGTCCGTCGACGACTCCTCGCGGCCCTTCCGCGTCGAGTTGCGCAGCGGCGACGTGTACACGGCCGACGCCGTGATCGCCGCCAGCGGCGCGAGCGCGCGCACGCTCGGCATTCCCGGCGAGGACGAGTTGATGGGCTATGGCCTTTCGACGTGTGCGACCTGCGACGGCGCGTTCTTCCGCGACGAGGACATGATCGTCGTCGGCGGCGGCGACGCCGCCATGGAGGAGGCGACCTTCCTCACGAAGTTCGCCGACACGGTGTATCTGGTCCACCGCCGCGAGGAGTTCCGCGCCGAGGACTACTGGATCGACCGCGTCGAGGAGAAAGTCGAAGAGGGCGACATCGAGATCCTGCGCAACGCCGAAGTGACCGAACTCCACGGCAGCGAGGCGGCCGGCGTCGAGAACGTTTCGCTGGTCCGCCACCCCGAGGGCCACCCGACTGAGAAGCTCGACGACGCCGACCTCGCCGACGAGGTCGAGCACTTCGAGATGGATGTCGGCGCGGTGTTCTACGCCATCGGCCACACGCCAAACACCGACTACCTCGAAGAGACCGGCGTCGAGATGGACGAGGAGGGCTACCTCAAGACCGCAGGCGGCTTCGACGGCGGCCAGACCGCCACCGACGTGCCCGGCATCTTCGGCGCGGGCGACGTGGTCGACTACCACTACCAGCAGGCGGTCACCGCGGCCGGGATGGGTTGTAAGGCCGCGCTCGACGCCGACGAGTACCTCGAAGAGCACGCCGAGTCCGACGCCAGCGGAGCGGCGGCGGAGGACGCCGCAGTCGCCGAGTCGGACGACTGATCGAGCCGGTGAGTCCTCTCTCGGGTCGAGAACATCCCTCTTTTAGGCCGGGGCGCCAAAGGGCAGGTATGGCATCCGACGAGATCACGTTCACCATCGAAGCGGACGACGGATCGAGCGACGAGCTGACGGTACCGGCCGACATGCTCGACTTGCTGGCCGAGGAAGAAGACGAGTCCAGCGCCACGGTCGTCGGCGACCTCGCGCTGATCAGCTGCGCCCAGCGCATCCACGGCGCCGTCCACCACGGCCACGGCGAGGCCGGCGAGGAACTCGAAGCGATCGAGGAGGAGACTCTGGATCGCTTCGAGGAGCGCTTCGGCCAGTCCTTCGCCGAGATGACCGGCCACGACCACTGACCGACGCCGACACGCGGTTTCTCTCCGATCCGACGGCGGTCACGCGCTCCACGTGAGCACGACGCCGTCGTCGAGTCGCTCCACGTCCTCCAGCGCCAGCGCCGGAAACTCCTCGACGAACCCCTCGCCGTCGGCGAGCGTCGGCGCGTCGCGGCCGCCGATGATCGTCGATCCGACGAACACCGACAACTCGTCGACCAACCCGGCCGAAAACAGCGAGAAGATGAGTTCGCCGCCGCCTTCGACCATCAACCGGTCGATGCCGGCGGCTTCGAGCTGCTCGACGGCGGCGTCAAGATCGACGCGCTCGGAACTCGTCGGGACGATCTCCGCGCCGGCCGCCCGGAGCGCGTCGATGCGCTCGTCCGGCGCGTCGGCACCGGTGAGAACGTACGTCGTCGCCTCGTCGTCGAGCACTCGCGCGTCCGTCGGCGTCCGCGCGCGCGAGTCGGCGACGACGCGGGCCGGGTTCGGGGACCACCCGTTCTCGGTCCGGCGCTCGCGTCGCTCGGCGTCGTCGAGCGTCAGACTCGGATCGTCGGCCAGCACCGTCCCGACGCCGACCATCACCGCGTCACTGTCGGCGCGGATCCGGTCGACCCGATCGAAGTCCTCTGGCCCGCTGATTGCGATCTGCTCGCGGCGGCGCGAGGAGAGCTTTCCGTCGGCGCTCGTGGCGGCGTTGACGACGACGTGCACGTCCCGACGCTGGCGCTCGGCGAGCAAAATCCTAGCGGTCGGGTTCGCATCGCGCACCGGACCCATCGGCGTCGCTTGGCGGCTGCCTCGGCCGTCGGACACGGCGACATCTCGAACGGCGCTGTGACGCCCTCACCGGAGCTTGCCGAGCAACTTCCGGAGCTTCGAGCCGTCGGCCTTTGCGGTCAGCGCCTTTTTCGCCGCGGCGTCCTCGTCGCGGTTTTCCGCCAGCGGCTCCGTCACATCGTCGTCGTAGTCGAGTTCTTCGGCCAGCCGGAGCAGCGACTCGTAGCGCTCGACCTCGATCGCCTCGATCTCGATGCCGGCGGCGAGCGAGCGCGCGTCGACTAGGTCTGGATCGTCAGTCGCCTCGACGACGCGCTGGCGGTCCGCGACGACGCCGTCGAGCGCCGAGCTACGTTCGGACCGAGACGAAGCGCCGACGGCCCGAAACACAGATTCGAGCCGGCGGGCGTGCTCGCGCGTCTCGTCGCGGTGGTCCGCGAACGCCTCTGTGAGGTCGTCGTCGCGGAACTCCAGCGTTACCTCGTCGAGAACGTCGATCAGTTCCGTCTCGACGTAGTACAGCGTGGCCAGTTCGTGCTCGAAGAGCGCTTCGAGCGTCTCGATGTCGTTCATGGCGCCTGATACGTCGCCACGCCCCTAATAGTTCCCAGAAACGCCGCCGCGGGTCGGCCTTACTCGACGACGATTGTGCCGGTCATCCCAGCACTCTCGTGGGGCTCGCAGACGTACTCGTAGGTGCCCGCCACCTCGAACGTGTACTCGTAGGTGAACCCGGAGTTTTTCGTCTCCTTCTGTCCGGACCAGTTCGCCCCGTCGGGCTGGGATGTCGGGACGACGTTGTGGAAGTCCGAATCCCACTCGAAGGTCACCGTCGTCCCCGTCGAGACGGTGAGTTCCTCGGGATCGAAGCTGGTGGCGCCGCCGGGACCGACGATCACTGTCGAGCCGCCGCTGCTCGTGTCGCCGCCATCGTCGCCGTTGCTCTGGTCGTTGCCACCGTTATCGGACTGATTGTCGTCGCCGCCGTCGACCGGCTCGGCCTCGTCACCGCTGCTGGTACAGCCGGCCAGCGCGGCCGTGGCTGCCGAGGTGGCTGCGATACTGACGAACGTGCGCCGGGAAACTCCGTCTGATCGATCTGTCATTGGTGCGTCCTCATTAGCGTGTACCGGCTGGGTACTGTTAATGGGGCGAGCACGTTCTCACGATACGGGAATCGAACCCCAAAATCGCATATAAAGGCTGAAAATGTGAAGGCAAACAGCTATCATCCAGCGAGATAGCGCGGCGTCACGACAAGGTGGGACAGCGTCGCAGTGACGCCGTCACCGGACCGCCAGCGAGTACGCGATGACGAGAAAGCCGGCAAGCACCATAATGCTCTCGACGACCACGCCGATCGCAAGCGACTCATTGAGAATGTCGGCGATCACGCCGGCGAGGAACGTTCCCATCGTTATCAGGCCAAAGCCCAGCGCCAGCGCTCCGAGCGATCTGCTGTCGGTGCGGCGATACGCTTTGAACGCGAAGTACGTGATGATCCCGCCGGTAATCAGTATCAGCGTCTTGATGATCGCCAACACCGTCTGTACTGCAGGTCCCGCCGTCGAGTGTGGACTCATAGCTCTTTGCTCACCTCCGACCACATGTCCGCGAGACGCTCGTCGGCCGTCCGGGCCGGGCGACTGACATCCACATCGAGGCTTCGATCGTCTTCGAGGATGAGTCGGACCTCCTCGAAGGCGACCTCGTAGCGCGTCGTGTGGTGGCCGTCGCCTCGGACTTCGGTCAGCTCTTCGAGCAAGGTTGCGTCCGACATCGTGTCGAGCTTTCGGTAGATTGTCGACAGTGGGATGTCACAGTCGTCCGAGAGTTCGCTCGCGGTCATTGGTTCGTCGAGTTGCCGGATGATCGTCCGGCAGTCGGGATCTTCCAGCGCACCGAGGAGTGACTCGATTTCTGGAACCTCCTCGTCGGCAAACGGATCCCGTACCATCCTATCGTCCATGATCGGCTAACGCACATAAATGATCTGTTCCGGCGCCGTGAGGGACTCCCGCGCAGACGAACGGCGGTGAGCGCGGCGAGTTGGACGGTCGATCGATCATACCGTCGTCTTGCCGCCCTCGTCGGGTAGGCTGTGGGGCGAACATGTTCGCTATCACGACGACAGGACGATTCCCGTGCGGTGACAATGCCCAGCCCCGCTTTTTGACACGTGGTCCGAACGAACGGATATGAGCGAAGGTGTGCGCGCACAGATCGAGATCGCATCGCCCGGCGAGTGTCCGGTCGCCGCGGCGGCGGCAGACGCCGACGCCCGGATCGACAGGATCGACCGCGCCTCGGGCGGCCGCGACGGCGTCGTTACCGAGGAGTTCGCAGTCGACAGTGACGCCGACGTAGCAATCGAGGCGACGCCAGTCGCAGAGCGCGACGGCCAGACGGTGTATCGCTTCGAGCGCGACCGGACCGAACCGTGCGCGTGCGATCTCGTCGAGCAAACGGGGCCGCCACTGGCCGACGTGAGCGCCGCCGACGGCGGGCTCGAACTGTCGTTTCGGGCGGTCGACGTTGCGGAGGTTCGGGCGGTCGTCGCGGCGCTTGGCGACGCGTTCGACGGCGTCCGATTGCGGTCGCTCGGGCACGGGAGCGACGCTGACGACGCCGACGCCGTGCTCGTCGATCGCTCGGTGTTAACCGAGCGCCAGCGACGCGTTCTCCGGCGCGCTTACGAACTGGGCTACTTCGAGTACCCGAAAGGCGCCAACGCCAGCGAAGTCGCCGACGAACTGGGTATCGCGCGCTCGACGTTCACCGAACACCTCGCGGCTGCCCAGTCGAAACTCTACGAGGCTATCCTCTCGATCGAACGCTGAGCGCCACCGAGAGGGTCTTACGCGCTGCTTCTCTGCCAGAAATAACAGAATAAATATATTAATAACAATGATTATGTATTCTGAGTGTATAGTATTGTATGTTGGTCGGTATCACTAGACAAGCAACACCGATGTCGCGGACAAACCTCAACGATGGCAACGAACCACACCGGCTGTACGAAGGCGGTTGTACGAACCCTCAGATCGACTGAGTTCGTCGGACAGGGGCACTACACCCTCGACGAGACGATCAAATCGGCACTCCGTTCCGAATCCTCTGCGGTGTACGATATCACCGAGACGCCCCAGCAGAACGCCTACGATCTGGTTATCAACGGCGACGTTGCGATCAGCATCTTCAGCCAGTTCACGGGAACCGAAGTCGCGCTCGTCCGCCGGAACTACCGGGACGAAACCATCGCACACTCGATCAACATCGCACACGACATCCCCGAGCGCCATCAGGACCGCTGGCGCGTCGCGCAGGCGAAGTACGGCGGCTCGGACGTACAGGGCGATCGGTGTACGTTCCTCGTCATCTCGGGCGAACATCCCTCCCCGGACTCGCTCGTGTTTGCCTCCTCTGTCCACGACGAGTACAAGAATATGCTGCTGTGGTTGCTCCTGTTCGGACTGGCGTTGTTCGGTGCCTTCTGGGCGTGGTATCTCATCTCAGTCGGTGCGCCGTCCATCCCGGCGCCGTACTGGTAACCGACGCAGCTACTCGATGCGCTCGGCGTGGTCGTAGTCCTCCGCTGTCGCTTCGGGCAGGTCATCGTCCAGCCGGATCTTCCACCCCTCCAGCGCTGTCGGATCGTCCAGCGCGTTCGTGAGCGTGGTACGCACGTCGAGCACGTCGACGCCGTAGTAGTCGTGTGGAACGCCCCGCAGGTACTGGAGCGCGGTTCGAAACAGCGAGCGCATCCCGTCGTCGTTCTCGAAGTCGAAATGCTTGTACGCGCCCGCCGCGACCTGCACCATCCCGTGGGCGAAGGCGCTCTCGGTGGTTCCGCTCCCGTAGTTGTACCACTCGTGCTCGAAGCAGTCGTGCGATTCGTGAAAGTCGCCGGCGTTGTAGAGGCGAACGCCGTGGACCACGGCCCGCCGCAAGGTGGCGTGCTCCCACGCGCCCGAGCCGTCGACGGTGGCGACGCCGTCGTCCGCGTCGCCGGGCCGCCATCCGGTGGGGTTGCCCACCGGCGGTTCGACGGTCGGATCGCGCGTGTGCTCGTCCATGTCCGTATCGAGGGCGTCGAGGCTGGTAACTCCACCGCTGGGACCCAGTTCCGTCGTCGGATCGCGACCGGTCACAATCCTTATTCACGAGTGCGCGAGATGTCTGGTGTATGACTGCCGGCCTCACGCGGGCTGTCCTCGCTCAGCTCCCGCCCCGGATCGCTCCCGTCGTCAGCGCCGTCGCGGAGGCGGTTCCGAGCGATGTCTGGAACCTCGTCGAGGCCGGGCTAGTGTTGCTCGTCGGCTGGTACGTCTCCAAGCTGGTCGTCCGGTCGGTCGGCCGGATGATCGCTCGCCAGTTCAAGCGCCCGAGCATCACCCAGACGGTGCTCCGAGGTATCCGCGTGAGCGTCCTACTCGTCGCGGTGGCCATCGCCGGCCGGATCGTCGGCTTCCAGCCGGGCAACATCCTGCTGTCAGTGACGGTGTTCTCGGCGGTCGTCGCCGTCATCCTCGCACCGATCGTGGGGTCGGTGATCAGCGGCCTGTTCGTGCTCGCCGATCAGCCCTTCGAGATCGGGGACATGATCGAGCTCACCGACAACAACGGCGGTCAGAAGGGGTTCGTCGAGGACATCACGCTCCGGTACACGAAGATGTTCACGCTGGACAACACCTTCATCGTCGTCCCGAACTCGACGATCCGCGAACGGGACGTTGTCAACTACTCGGCCGAGGACGAGCGGACTCGCCAGTCGCTGTCGGTACTCGTGACCTACGAGAGCGACCTCGCGGAGGCGCGACGCCTGTTCGAGCGTTCGGCGCGGCAGGTCGACAACGTCATTCCCGGCGGGCCGGGAATCCGGGTCGGCAGCGCGCGCTACGACGCCGCCCCGACCTGCTTTATCGACGAGTACGCGGACCACGGCGTGTTGCTGACGCTTCGCTACTGGCTGCAGGAACCGTACAAGCTACTGGTCGCGCGCTCGCAGATCCAAGAGAACCTCTGGGAGGAACTCGACGGCGCCGACGTGGAGTTTGCGTACCCCCACTCGCATCTGGTGTTCGACGAGACGAGCGGGCAGGCGAACGTCTCGGTGTCCCAGCAGGGCGGACGGATGGCCGCCACAGGGCGACCTGCTGATCGGGACCGAGCAGGCGGAGCCGGTCGGCAGGCAGTTGGTCCCACCAGAGACGTTGCCGAGACAAGCGACGCCGACTCGGAAGCGACAGCAGATCACACCGAGCCGGAAGCACCGTCGGACGACGCCGATTCCAACGCTCAGTAAGCCCGACGGCGAACTCAGTTCGCCCGAACAGTAACGAGCTCGCAGTCGACGCGGTCGCGGAGGTAGCTTTCGACATCCGGGTCGTCGACGAGCTTGCGGATCATACTGCGCCAGCGCCCGGCCTGTTTGTGGCCGATGACGACCACGTCGGCGGCTTCCGAGGCGACCTCTTCGAGGATCGTCTCCTCGACTAAGAATCCCTTTCTGACCGCGTATCTGACTTTGCGGGGCGTGTCGAAGGCCGCTTCGACCGATTGTTTGAGCTCCGAGCGCGTCACGTTGTGGCTGTTGTGGTACAGGTCGACGTGGAGGACGGTCAGTTCGGCGTCCCGCTCGCGTGCGATCTCGATCGCCTTCGAGAGCGTGTTCTTCGAGTGGACGGTCAGCGGATACCGCACCGGGACCACGACGTGACTCATCGGCTAAACGCAGCGCCCCCCGAGGTGTAAGTGTTCGTTCTCACGGCTCGTTTCACTCGTCGTCAGCCGGCCGCACCGTCCCGGTAGCGCCTGACGATCCCGCTGTGTCGCCCCCGTCGGTGGTCGCCGGCGTATCGACGCCGAGGCGACGGACCCGCCCCTCGATGGCCGGGTCGACGCCGCGCTCGCGGGCGTACTCGACGAGCACGTCGTACTGGATGTCGAGCGTCTCGACGCGGTGAGAGGCGTCGAGCGCGGGAAACTCGTGATCGGTCCCGAGCAGATACTCGGAGGTCGCCACGGTGTAGGTGGCGTCTGGAGCGACCGGAGCGCCGTCGACCCGGACCGTCTCCAGCGCGGCTTCGGCGCCGTCCCAGACGATTTCGGCGCCGCTGACGTGGGCGTGCCACCACTCCGGCTCGCCGAGTTCGACGGTCGAGCCGCTGGCCTGCCGGCAGATCGACCGGAGTTCGGCGCCGGAAACCTCGGCGACGACGATCGGCTCCTCGAAGGGAACGACGCTGATCAGGTCCGCGACCGTCACCTCGCCGGAAAGCGGTTCGCCGGCGCGGATGCCGCCGCTGTTCTGGAGGCCGACATCGGCGTCGCTGGCCCACCGGTAGGCGTCGGCGACGAAGTTGCCGACGCGGCTCTCGCCGCGAAACGCCGTCTCGTGGGTGCGCTCGACCGGCCGTGCGACCGTGTCGACGACCGTATCGAGGTCCGCCGCGGTCTTGCGCTCGCGCAGCGCCGCTGCGACGGCCTCGTCGATGGGCGCGTCGGCGACGGCGTGGCGCCGTGCGGCCGGTTCGTCGCCGTCGAAAGTGATCTCGTAGAGGGACTCGCCGTTGGCGGCGGGGCGGGTCAACACGGCGCCGCCGACTCTGGCGACGCGCTCGGTGTGGGTGTGGCCACCGAGCACGGCGTCGACGTCGCACTCGGCGGCGATCCGCTCGTCGTCGGCCATGTGCGCCAGCACGACGACGTAGTCGACGCCCCGGTCGCGTAGCTCGGCGGCGGCGTCCGCGACGGCGGGGATCGGCTTCGTCACGGTGAGATCGCTCGCCGTCGGCGTGATCGAGGGGGTCGTCGGCGTCGTGACGCCGACGACGCCGACCTCGTGCGGTCCGGCCTCGACGACGGTCCACGGCTCGGCGCCGGCGTCGGCACCGAAGCGCTGCCCGTCGAGTTCGACGTTCGCGGAGACCCACGTCTGTGGTGACTCGTCGACGAGTCGCCGAAGTCCGTCGTAGCCGTGATCGAAGTCGTGGTTGCCGAAGGTGTCGACATCGGGATCGATCTCCGCGAAGAAATCGAGCGCCTGTCGCCCGTCGGTGACCAGCGACAGCACGCCCGGAGCGGTGTTGTCACCGGTGCCGGCAAGCACCGTCTCCGAGTCGCGGCGCCGCTCGATCGCGCCCGCGAGTCGGCCGATCCGCTCTGGCGCGTCGTAGGCGTTTTCCACGTCGGAGTAGTGGAGAAGTCGGAGGGCCATACATCGCTAGTGAGGGCAGCACGACTAATATATCCTCTACCCGCCCGAGAGGTTCGTCGCGGCGAGGAGGGCGTCGCGGCGTCAGCACGACAGGGGCGTCGCGGCGCTGTCGAATCACCTTTCCTCTCGGCGCGGAAAGGGACGAGCATGGAGACGCATACGACGCCCGACGGAGAGACGGTCTACGTTGCCACCGACGAGGGCGACCGCGGCTCGAAAGCGCCCTTTTACGTCGCCTACGTGACGCCCGACCGCGAGCGCAAGTACGGCTGGTTCTGCGGTGAGTGCGAGACCGTCGACAACGCGATGGACGCGATGGGCCGGATCCAGTGTAACCGCTGTGACAACCTCCGGAAGCCGACCGAGTGGGACGCGGCCCACGAGTAACCGGGTGCAACAGCCGTTCTCGTGGAGGATAGCTTTATTACGTGTGACAGCGTAGCACGAATTGAATGGGTACTGTTAACACCCAACTCGTCGAGGAGGCCAGAGAGGTTTTCACCCGCTTAGGATACACCGTCTCGGGCGACGGAACGGAGTTCACCGCCGAGCGCGGCTGGAAGGCAGTCCGGGTAACGACACTCACGGAGCCTGCCGAGCCGCCGAAGTCGGGCGGGCTACACTGTTTCGTGACGCGACAGCCGGACGCCCGCGAACTCCGTCGTCGGCTATCCCGATCCGATCCGGACTACGACTGGGCGATCATCTCGGTGGAGAACAACGACTACGAGGTGATCCGGGCGCCACCGGGCCCCGCGGCAACAGCGTAGCACCGATACTTGACAGTGGCTGCGTTTCACGCTATATTCTCCGACGGTTCGGACAGAATCGTCACGCTGAGTCGATACGTCAAGACTCGACTCATTCGGTAACTTGTAAGGCAACGCGAAAACAAAGGGTGGGTATGCCCTCTTCCAGCCCAGGACCCCGTCGCCGGGAACTGCTCGGCGCGCTCGGAGCGTCGGCGCTCGGCTCGACTGCGGGCTGTACGAACCTCCTGTCCCAGTTCGCGTGGGACAGCCCTAACGACCTCTCGCTGACGATTGCGACGGTCCCCGCCAGCGTCGATACCGCGGCCATCCAGATGGCGCGCCAGCTCGAACAGAACCTCCAGCGGGCCGGCATCAACGCAACATACGAGCCACAGAGCGAGGCGTCGGTCCTCCGGAGCGCCCTGATGGACAACGACTTCGACCTGTTTATCGCCCGCCATCCCGGCGTCGACGACCCGGACAAGCTTCGCACCATGCTTCACACCCGCTACAGCGAAGAGGCGGGCTGGCAGAACCCCTTCGGCTTCACGGCGCCGTCGGTCGACGAGTTGCTGGTAACACAGCGATCCCAGACCGGTCAACAGCGACACGAGACGGTAACCGAGATTCAGGATCGGCTGTACGAGCGCCAGCCGTTTAGCGTTCTCGCGTATCCAGATCAGCTAACCGTCGCCAGCACCGAACTCGACCTCGAACGGACGCCGAACGGGCTCATCGAGGCCCCCGACTACCTCAAACTCGGTACCGCTAACCCGAGTTTCGACCGCTTGCGCGTCGGTATCCTCGGCGCCACGCTGACTCGCAACCGCAATCCCATCGCCGTCGACTACCACAGCCGCACCAAGGTGCTCGACCTGATCTACGAACCGCTCGTCGAACAGGTCGGCGACGACTACATTCCGTGGGTCGCCGCGAACGTCGAGTGGGACGCCACAAGCGGCCCGACGACTGCGCGCGTCACGCTGCGAGAGAACCTCGCGTGGCACGACGGCGAGCGCCTCGATGCCGACGACGTTGCGTTCACCTACCGGTTCCTGCAGGATACGGCCATGGGCAACGAGTCGGCGCCCGTTCCGGCACCGCTGTACCGGAGCAGATCGAGCTTGGTCAACTCGGTGTCGGTCCAGTCGGACAGAGTGATCGAACTGGAGTTCGGCGATACCAGCCGTCCCGTCGCCCGTCGCGCGCTGACCGTCCCGCTGTTCCCGCGGCACGTCTGGACCCAGCGCACCGAGGTGGTCCGGACGTACATGACACAAGCGCTGGTCTGGGAGAACAAGCCGGCGATCGGCAGCGGTCCGTACCGGTTCGAGAACGCGAGCGCCGGCAACCGGCTCGTCCTCTCGAAAAACGAGGACCACTTCCTGTTCGACGGGCGCAGCCTCGGCGACCGGTACGCCCCGTTTACCGCCGGTGGGTCCTTCGAGGAGCTCCGGTTCGATGTCATCGAGCAGTCGCTACTGCTGATCGGCAGCGTCGAGGACGACACCATCGACATCGGCGCATCGCCGATCTGGCCCGAGCACGCCGAGGGTGCAAAACAGGCGCCCAACGCCGAGTTGCTGTCCGGCGGCAACGGTGAGTTCTACATGCTCGGATTCAACACGCGTCGACACCCGCTGAACAACCACCAGTTCCGGACCGCCGTCGCCCGGCTGATCGACCGCGAGTACGCCGTCGAAGAGATGATGTACGGCCACGCAGAGCCGGCTGATTCGCCCCTCGTTCAGACCGAGTATCTCCCCGAGCAGTTCGCTTGGGACGGCCAGCCCACCTTCGGCGCCTTCCCCGGTGATGCGGGCGAGGTCGACCCTGAGAGCGCCAAGGAACTGTTCCGGGACGCCGGGTTCCGCTACGACGACAGCGGCAAACTCGTCACGCAGAACTAGCCGCCACGGCTACAGACGATAACGACGTTCGCGTTGTATTTGCCCGCAGGTCACCACCACACCTCTACCGGCGAACCATTAAGTTGGTACGCCAACGACTAGCACGTGCCATGGTCTTCAAGAAGATCACGCTGATCGGCACGAGCACCGAGAGCTTCGACGCCGCCGCCGACAACGCGCTCGACCGAGCCGAATCGACGCTCGACAACATCCACTGGGCGGAGGTAGAAGAACTCGGCGTCGAGGTCGCATCGGCCGACGATCGAGAGTACCAAGCCGAGGTCGTGGTCGCGTTCCAGCTCGACGAGTAAGTCAGGTCCGGAACGACTCGCCACAGCCACATTCGCTGACGACGTTCGGATTCTCCACGTGGAACCCTTCAGCTTGCAGGCCGTCCTCGAAGTCGACGACGCTGCCCTCGACGTAGTTGAGGCTCGCCGGATCGACGAACACGCGCAGGTCGTGGTGCTCGTAGATCGTGTCGTCCTCGTCGGGGTCGCGGTCGAAGCGCATCCCGTAGGACAGCCCTGCACAGCCGCCCTGTTGGACGAACAGCCGGAGTCCGGCCTCGTCCGTGTCCATCTCCTCCTGTTCGAGCAGCGCGAGCGCACGCTCGGCGGCCGCCTGTGTCACCTCGATCGACGGCTGGCCCTCCCCGCCGGACGCCGCGTCAGTACTCATGGACGTAGATAACGTCGTCACGTAGATAATACTGACGCCGCCGGGAGTTCCCACTGGATACGGCTGTGCCATTCCGACACCCGAACTCTCATCGTAGCATGGAGGCCGCTCGCCGCGGCTTCAACAGCCCACTCACCGTGGCGAGTACCGCCCAGATGCCGACGCCGAGCGCCACGACGCCGAGCAGAGTCACGACGCCCGTGACGTGGGGCCGAAGCCACAGCACCGCCGCGCCCATGCCGCCGCTGATGAGCCCCGAGGCCGCCGCCGTCGTCGCTAGCGTTCGGGTATCCAGTGGCAGTTCTTGATGGATGAGGAAGACGTTGCCAGCGGTGTAGGCGCCGAAGGTAACGACGGTCGCCGCGGCGGCGCCGACGACGCCGTACGCGGGGATCAACGCGACGTTGAGCAGGACGTTCGCCACCGAGGTCACGCCCTTTGCGATCGCGCGCTCGCGGGCCCGGCCGAGGTAATCGAGGCTCTGTGTCGTGACATTCGTGATCGCCTGAAACAGGACGTAGATGCCGAACAGTTGGAGCACGGGGACCGCCCCGAGATACTCGCGTCCGACGCCGTAGCGGAGTAGCGGCCCTGCGACGAGGGCGATTCCGACCGCCGCGGGAACGTACAACAACAGCACGTACTGGAGCGACGACTCGTAGAGCCTGCCGGCCCGGGCGAGCGTCCCCTTTGCCTTTTCCTCCCCGAACGTCGGCGAGACGGAGAATCCGAGCGCGCCCGCCGGGACGAGCGCGAACTCCGAGACCTGCTTGCTGAGGACGTAGAAACTCACGTCGACGGGCGTCAGGAAGTACCCGATCAGCACGGTGTCGATGCGCTTGTCGAGGACGTTTGCCGCGCTACTGGCGGTTAGCGGGACGCTGTAGCGCAGGATGCGGCTTCGAAGCTCGGGGTCGCCCCCATCGTCCTCGTGGTCGGCGTAGAACCGCCGATAGAGGATCGCGCCGCCGAGCAGCGCGGACACTGCCGCACCGAGAAGGTAGCCGAAAATCGCCGCGACGACGCCGCCGCCGGCCGCGACGAGCCCGATCACACAGATCGCGCGCACGACCTGCTGGACGACGTTGACCGCACCGCTCACCGGGACGCGGTTGAACGCCTGAAAGAGGTTCGCGTTGAACGAGTGGATCGAACTGGCGACCAGATAGCCGGCACCGACGACCAGTACCGGGGCGAGCGCCGGCTCACCGAGCGCCGTCCCCAGCAGACCGCTCCCGAGTGCGAGCGCTCCCGCAACGACGCCAACCAACAGGAGTCGGTAGGTCAGCGAGATGCGGATCACCGCTGGAACCTGCCCGGGATCGGATTCGCTGAACTTCGTGACGAAATAGGCGGCCGAGCGGCCGAGACCGAGACTTCCGAGGAGCTTTGCGACGCCGACGATCGAGAGCGCGAGAAACAGCAGTCCGTACTCCCGGGGCGTGAGAAACACGTTCGCAAGCAGCACCAGCAACGCCGCGTTGGCGACCATCTTGCACGCCCGCGCGACGAGCGTCGCTTTCAGCCCGTCGAGCACCCGATCGGTGTTCATGACGGCGCAGCGTCTCGTGATACTCGGCGTTCGGTTCCGAACACTACGCGCTGCCAGCACATTTGTGGGGTTAGTTATATCCTCTATAATCGCACGAATGCGGCGTTATCGACGGCCACTCTGTTTCTGGGGTCTGATGGAGCTGCTCCTACTGACTCTGCTGTCCGGGAGCGTTCGCAGAGTGTCTACTGCACCGGGAGCGGGCCGGTGGGGCGTCGATCGGTATCGGCGTCGGGCTGCTGGCCGACAGTTTCCCGGCAGAAGTCGGCGAGCCGCGTGGCCTGACGCCCCCACGACAGCGAGAGCGCGGTCTGACGGCCACGCTCGCCCAGTCGAGTACGGCGCTCCGGCGATTCGAGCAGCTCGCCGAGCGCGTCCGACAGTTCGACCCGGCTTTCGGGCCGGACCAGCACTGCGTTGTCGTCGTCCACGGCGTACTCGCGGATCCCCGGTAGGTCGGTCGAGACGACGGGTGTCCCACAGGCCATCGCTTCGAGGTTGACCATCCCGAAGCTCTCGGCGTGAGACGGAAGACAGAACACGTCGGCAGCAGTGTAGTAGCCCGGCAGATCGTCGTGGGGAACGACGCCGTCGACGACGACCGACTCGGCGATGCCGCGCTCGCGCGCTGCCTCGTGGACGGCGTCGGCGTCGCCGCGCCCGACCAGCCGCAGCGTCGCGTCGTCGGCGTGGGGAGCGAAGGCGTCGACGAGATCGAACACGCCCTTGCGATCGACGAACCGGCCGACGAACAGCACCGTCCGCTCTTCGGCATCGAACGCCGGCGGCGCGTCGGGCCGAAACAGGTCCACGTCGACTCCCGGCCGGACGACGTGATCGACGTGGTAGCCCAGTTTCTCGCGGACCTTACGGGCGGTGTCTGCGGTGTTTGCAACGTCGGCCGTCGCGGCGGTGAGTCGGTCGCGGGCCTTCGCACCGACGCCGACGTTCTCGACGCCGTGGATCAGATAGACGACTTCGGCGTCGACCAGCCGCGAGATCAACAGGTCGTCCATGAACTGGAACGTACAGAGCACGTCGACGTGCTCGTCGATGTGCGAGACCACGTCCCCCCACGCTGACCGGGCCGCCATGGCGATCTTCGAGAGGTTCTGCCTGCTCAGGGGGACGACCCGATCCGCGGCGTCTGCCAGCCGTCCCTCGAACGGCGGTATCTCGATCAGCTCGACGCCGGAATCGCGCAGCAGCGGCGTCGTCTCGCCGGCTTCGGTGTAGAGGTACACCTCGTGATCGTCGGCCAGCTCGGCGGCCATCCGCTGGACGTAGATCGCGATGCCGCTTGCGTGTCGCGTGCCGGCCGCTTCGTGATAGAAGCCGAATTCCATACGCATAGCTACCCATAGCAGGGTTTTGTTATAGCTCGTATAGGGGCAGTAAAGAGCAACTACGCCGAACCACCGCGCACGCTCGGCAGGATCGAACGTCGCAGTGTCCGCGGCGTCGCGACCGCTCCGGGACCTACTCCTCGCGGAGCCGCCGCCGGACGCTTTCGGCGTGGGCTTCCAGCCCTTCGGCGTCGGCCAGCGTGGTGATGGTGTCGCCGAGCGACTCCAGCGCGTCCCGATCGAGGCGCTGGACCGTCGTCGACCGGACGAACGTGTCGACCGAGAGGCCGCCGGTCAGCTTGGCGCCGCCGCCGGTCGGCAGGACGTGGTTGGTGCCGCTGGCGTAGTCGCCCGCGGCGACCGGCGTGTACGGTCCGAGGAACACGCTTCCCGCGCTGTCGATCCGGTCGAGGATCGCCTCGTCGTCGTCGGCGACGATCGAGAGGTGTTCGGGCGCGTACGCCTCGGTGAACATGATCGCCTCGCTCATCGACCGGGCGTGGAACACGCCGCTGGCCTCCGAGTCGAGCGCCGCGCGGATCACGTCCTCGCGCTCGCGGTCGGCCGCCTGCCGATCAACGGCTTCAGCGATGGCGTCGGCGAGGGCCTCGTCGTCGGTGACGGCGACGACCGAGGCGTTCTCGTCGTGTTCGGCCTGCGCGACGAGATCGGAGGCGACGTGCTCGGGATCGGCGGTGTCGTCCGCGACGACGACGATCTCGCTGGGGCCGGCCAGAAAGTCGATCTCGACATCGCTCCGAACCTCTGCTTTGGCTGCGGTCACCCAGCGGTTACCGGGGCCGACGATCTTCTGGACCCGGTTGATCGATTCGGTGCCGTAGGCCAGCGCACCGACGGCCTGTGCGCCGCCGACGCTGTAGACGGCGTCGGCACCGGCGGCGTGGATCGCTGCGAGCGTGGCGGGGTTGATCTCGTCGGCCGGCGGCGTCGCAACCGCGACCTGTTCGACGCCGGCGACTTTCGCCGGGACGACACCCATGATAGCACTGGAGGGGTAGGCGGCGGTGCCGCCGGGCGCGTAGACGCCGACGCGCTCGATCGGTCGGAACCGACGGCCGAGTTCGCGGCCGTCGAACGTCTCGCGCCAGTCTTCGGGGACCTGCGCCTCGTGGAACTCGCGGACGTTCTCGACGGCCGTCTCGATGGCCTCGCGCAACTCGTCGTCGATCGCCTCGTAGGCGCGCTCGGCCTCGTCGGTGATCTCCAGACTGCCGACCTGTACGCCGTCGAACTCCTCGCAGAAGTTCCGAACTGCTACGTCGCCTTCCTCTCGGACCCGGTCGACGATCTCTCGAACGTCGTCTCTGACCGCCGCGACGCCGGCGTCGCGCTCGAACAGCGCGGATCGCTCGTCGGGACCGAGATCGGCGACTGCACTCACTCTCATACCCGTCGATGGGAACGGCGCGAACAAACCGTTTCTGGATCGGCGGTGTGGCGGGCGATCGATAGGAAAGATCAGTGGCCGCCAGCGCGCAATAATATATCGTTACCGGGAACCCTCATTCGCATTTCCACAGGTTTTTTTGGTAGTAGCAGAAAGCACCGTTCGAGCTGACAACACCGATGTCACAAAATAATCACGAGTGGTGGCCCAACAAGTTGGACCTGGAAGTCCTCGATCAGAACGCCGAAAACGTCGGTCCGTACGACGACGACTTCGATTACGCCGAGGAGTTCCAGAAGCTCGACCTCGAAGAAGTAAAGGCCGACCTCAAGGACCTGATGACGTCCTCGCAGGACTGGTGGCCGGCCGACTACGGACACTACGGGCCGTTTTTCATCCGGATGGCGTGGCACAGCGCCGGTACGTACCGGACACACGACGGCCGCGGCGGCGCGTCCGGCGGTACTCAGCGCCTCGCACCGCTCAACAGCTGGCCTGACAACGGGAACCTCGACAAGGCCCGCCGACTGCTCGAACCGATCAAGCAGAAGTACGGCCGCAAACTGTCGTGGGCCGACCTGATCATTCTGGCCGGGAACACCGCGCTGGAGTCGATGGGTATGCAGACGCTCGGCTGGGCTGGCGGCCGCGAAGACGAGTACGAGCCCGACGAGGCCGTCTACTGGGGTCCCGAAAGCGAGTGGGAGGCACCCCAAGACCAGCGCTTCGACGAGGACGACGAACTCGAAGAGCCCCTCGCAGCCACCGTGATGGGCCTCATCTACGTCGACCCCGAGGGCCCGAACGGCGACCCCGACCCGCTCAAGTCCGCAAAGCGGATCCGACAGGCGTTCGGCCAGATGGCGATGAACGACAAGGAGACGGCCGCCCTCATCGCCGGCGGACACACGTTCGGCAAGTCCCACGGCGCGGAAAACGACGCCATGGGTCCCGAACCTGAGGCCGCCCCCATCGAGGAGCAGGGCCTCGGCTGGCCCGACTCCGGGCAGGCGTCCGAGACGACCACCAGCGGCATCGAGGGCGCGTGGAACCAGTGGCCGACGATGTGGGACACGTCGTATCTCGACAACCTGCTCGACTACGAGTGGGAACTGACCGAGAGCCCCGTCGGTGCGAAGCAGTGGCAGCCGGTCGACGAGGAAGCCCAAGACACCGTCCCGGACGCGCACGATCCGTCGGAGAAGCACGACCCCATGATGATGACGACGGACATCGCCCTCAAGCGCGATCCGGAGTTCAGAGAGATCATCGAGGAGTTCCAAGCGAACCCGCCCGAGTTCCTCGAGGCATTCTCGCGTGCGTGGTACAAGCTGATCCACCGCGACATGGGCCCCGAAGATCGGTTCCTCGGTCCCGACGTGCCGGACGAGACGATGCTCTGGCAGGATCCGCTTCCCGACGCCGACTACGATCTGATCGGCGAGGACGAGCAAGCGGAACTCAAAGCCGAGATTCTCGACTCGGAGCTGACCGTCCCGCAGCTGGTCAAGACCGCTTGGGCAGCGGCGTCGACGTACCGCGACAGCGACAAGCGCGGCGGCGCGAACGGCGCCCGCATCCGACTGGAGCCCCAGCGGAGCTGGGAGGTCAACGAGCCGGCGGAGCTAGAGTCCGTCTTGGAAGCCTACGAGGAAATTCAGGCCGACTTTAACGACTCCAGATCCGACGATGTGCGCGTCTCGCTCGCGGACCTCATCGTGCTGGGCGGCAACGCGGCCGTCGAACAGGCCGCGTCCGACGCCGGCTACGACGTGACGGTTCCCTTCGAGCCGGGACGCACGGACGCCACGCAGGAACAGACCGATGTCGAATCCTTTGAGGCGCTCAAGCCGGAAATCGACGGCTTCCGCAACTACTTCGGCGGCGAGTACGACGCCCCCGAAGAGGAGCTGCTGGTCGACCACGCCGACCTGCTCGACCTGACGGCCTCGGAGATGACGGTGCTCGTCGGCGGCCTGCGCGCGCTGGACGCCAACTACCAGCAGTCCGACCTCGGCGTCTTCACCGACCAGCCCGGCACGCTGAGCAACGACTTCTTCCAGAACCTGCTCACCATGGACTACGAGTGGGAGCCGGCGGACTCGGAGGGCGTCTACGAACTGCGCGACCGCGAGACGGGCGAGGTCGAGTGGACGGGCACCCGCGTCGATCTCATCTTCGGCTCGAACTCCCGACTCCGGACCATCGCTGACGTCTACGCCAGCGAGGAAGAGAAGTTCGTCGAGGACTTCGTCGACACGTGGCACAAGGTCATGAGCCACGACCGCTTCGATCTGGAGTAACGGCGTCGCGTCTCTCTACTCTTTTGCGTTTTTGTGGCAGTTTCAGTCGTTTTCGCCGAGATTGTCGACGCCGATACATCGGATTTCTGGTGACAACATTTACCCAGTAGAAGACTCTACTCTCGTTCATGGCAACGTCGGTGAAGATGGACGATGATACGAAAGACCGCCTCGAACGGTTACAGGCGGAAATCCGACTAACAACCGGAACCAAGGTCACCCAACAGGAGATTCTGGCGCGGTTAGTCGAAAACGCGATCGAGTCGAAGGCCGATCTGCTCGACTCGTTCCGCGAGGAACGCGTTCCAGTCTCCGAGAGTGACCGCCGTGCCTTCCACGAGGGGATGGTTTCCTCGGGAACGGCGACGAGCGAAGAGGATATCGACGACGTGCTGTACGGATGAGCGTTCTCGTCGATACCGGCGTGTTCTTCGCACACCACGACACCGACGCCGAACGACACGACCGCGCCCTCGCAGCGTTCGACGACCTCCTCGGTGGTGTATATGGCCAGCCGTATGTCTCTGACTACGTGCTCGACGAGGTGGTGACGCTCACCCGAGTTAGGACGGGATCGCACGACGCCGCTGACACCGTGGCCCGGCGCATTCTCGGAGAGAACCCATTTCCGCAGGTCTTCGAGACGATCCACGTCGAACCAGACGACGTGAGAGCGTCAGTCGAACTGTTCCGAGAGTACGACGATCCAGAACTCAGCTTCACGGATCTGACGACGATCCACCTGTGCGAGTCTCGGGATATCGATGCGGTACTGAGCTTCGATGACGACTTCGACGGGTTAGTAGAACGGATCGAGCCAGCCGAGTAACTCCTCTAAACGCCGTCGCTCTCGAACGTAGTGTGTCGCCCGGAACACTAACGACCGGTATCATCCGTGGGCGGCAGGCCCTGTCAACCGGGAAACCCTCGTGCCGGGCGGGTCGAGCGACGCTCGACCGAAGTCAGTGAACCGCGTGTCGCGCACCCGGGTTCTCCGCGCTGTCATCGCGTCCTGACGGACGTGCTCGGGCGGGGACTAAAGGTACGCAGCCGGAGGTAGTCGTGCCCCGGCAAAAAGGGTGTCGTGCCGAGACGCGGCGTCGCGCCGAGCGGATCTTGTCGGCCGCACCCTGACGCCGCACCGAAAGCTCCGGCCCCGATCACCAGTTGGCGACCACGTCGTCGACACAGCCCTCGTCGGCGTCGTAGTACGAGAAGTGGTCCGGCACGTAGCTCACGTCGTGGTCCCAGTAGTTGGCCGGCGGCGTCCCCTCGATGCCATTGGCCCCGAGCGCGCCATCGAACTCGGCGGTGCCGTAGGCCCAGTTGAGCACGCTGTCGTCCTCGTTCCAGTAGTTATCCACCCGGCCGACGACCTGCTCCAGCGCCGGGCCGTACCGGCCGGAGGCGCTGGCCGATTGATCGTCCGCGGCCGCGCCGAGCAAGGTTAGCGCGTCGACGGTCTCGCCGCGCCCCCACGACGCCAGCGTTTGGGCCGCCGAAAGCACGACCTGCGCGCCCAGCGAGTAGCCGACGTACCGCACCGTGGCGTCCGGACAGGCCGCCAGATAGTCGAGCGTGAACCGGGCGAGCTTCGGCCCGTTCTTTCGGGCGATTTCGGTCGTCTCCCACCAGTCCCACAGCGGGTTGTCGGCGTCCCACGCGTAGCCGATCGTCGTTCCGCCGTAGCCCGAGTCCGCCAGCGAACTCTCGACATCGCTCGTCGTTTCGGCCGCCTCGCCGGCCTTGGTCTTGTACCCGTGGACGAAGACGGTTAAATCGGGGGCGCAGCTCCCGGTGTCGACACCGGGGACTGCACCGTTTGTCGCGTACTCTTGGGGTCCGTACCGGTCGTCCCTGACGACCGACCCCCACTCGATGTCGAAGTGCCCTCGCGTCGTGACCAGCGGAACGGTCTCGGCGGCCTGTACGCTCGTTACGCTACTCGCTACGCCGATCGCTCCCGCGCCCGCCAGCTTACAGAACGTTCTCCGTTTCATAGCTCCGCCGCCAATAATTCCAGAAACAATCGTGATAAATACCCGTGAATGTGTGAGTCCGAAAGCCAAGTTGAACGCGTTGGAAGTTCAGTCCTCGATCTCGACGATGCCGAGTTTCCACAGGACGCCGACGACGAACAGCCCCACCGCGACCGCGAACCCGGCGAGAAACAGCGGCGCCGCGACGGTGCGAGCGAGGTCGTAGCCGACGGCAAGCCGCGTAAAGCCCATCGTGACGAAGCCGCCGACCAGCAGCACAGCGGCGAGCCCGACGAGTTTCGACAGCGTCGTCGAGCGCATCTGTGCGCTACAGTTGGTACTCGGCTTCGCGCAACTGGACGTACTTGCCGTCGCGGTAGCCGAACTTCCGCCACTTGTACTCGCCGACGACTTTCAGCCCCTCGATGCCCGAACGGAGCTGCCAGCGCAAGAGGGTGTCGTCCTCGGGGGCAAGCAGGTCGTTGGCGACGCCGAAGGTCCGATCCCAGTCGCCGGGGCCGTACTCGGCGACGATGTCGGCGAAGGTGACGTTGCGCAGCAACTCGTCGCCGATTGCGTCTTTCCACTCGTCGTTGTAGCGCCGAAGCTCGTCGTTCGCGGCGAGTCGGCCGGCGATCCGCCCCGAGCGCACGGCGACGTGGTAGCCGCCTTCGTGGAACGCCGAGGTCGTGCCCATCGCGCCGCCAGCGACGGCGATGCCGGCTCTGGTCGGCGAGTCGATCGGGCGCGTCGAGGAGATGGCGTACGTCTCGGTGCCGCCGCGCTTGCCTCGATCCTCGGCCAGCGGGAAGTCCTCCTCGATGTCGTACTCGTCGCCGTACTCGCGTTCGAGCAGGCGCTGGATGTACTCGCTTCCCGAGGGGATGCTGTCGTCCTCGGGCCGCAGGAGGGCGTAGTCCTCGCGGTTCTCGACCTCGTCGATGTCCATGCCGATCGGCATCGTCAACCCGATGCGAGCGACGTTGCCGTCGTTGGGGAACACCCACGGATACGCCGTCTCGCCGGGCATGTAGCCCCACCAGAACTTCAGGCGGTCCTCCTCGAAGACCTCCTCGGGCACCTCGCGGTGTTCCTGATAGGCGATGTGGTTGGCGTGGGTCGTCCCGACGTAGTCGGTGATGTCGTCGGCGAGGAACCGGTCGAGCACGCGGTTCGTGACTTGGCGCTGCGGGCCGTCCGCGAGCACGAGATACTTCGCGCCGATGTCCTCGCCGTCGCGCAGGCTGAGGACGTGACGGGGCTCGCCCGAGAGGTCAGTCTCCACGTCGGTGACGCTGACGCCGGTCCGGTAGTCGGCGCCCTCGCTTTCGGCTTCCTCGCGGAGCCAGTCGTCCATCCGAGCGCGCTGGAACGTGTACCCGAACTCGGGGTAGCTCGCGTCCATCCCGGTGGTATCGAGCGAGAGCGTTTCGTTCGGACCGACGAAGTCCGTGCCCGAAAGCTCCCGGAGGATCACCTCGTCGGGAATGCGCTCGTAGTCGATGTTCATGATGTCGACCCAGTAGTCGAGCATCCCCGCTGCGTCTGTCGAGTCTGGCCCGAGCCTGTCACGATCCTCGCGTGGGACGCCCTTCTCCAGAACCACCGCCTGAGCGCCGCCCTTGGCGGCCTCCCAGCCGGCACACATCCCCGCGGGACCGCCACCGACGACGGCCACGTCGTACCGCTCCATACACCGAAGGGTCCGGGCCAGCGATATTAATGTCCCGATAGCCTCGTCATCGGTCCGGTGTGAGGTGACAGCCGCGCAAGAGTATTTCAGGACGGGGCGTGCAGCAACAGGTATGGGAGCAGAGGGTTTCGATGCCGACAACGACCACGTCGACGTGGAGCGCGACGGAGCGGTGGGGAGGGTTACGATGAACCGACCGGCGGCCTCGAACGCCGTCGACGAATTGATGGCCGGCGGACTGCGCGACGCCGTCATCGAACTCACCGAGTCCGACGACGACGTGCGCTGTGTCGTGCTGACGGGGACCGACGGCTGGTTTTCGACCGGCGCCGATCTGACGACGCTCGCCGGCGACGAGACCGACGGGCGACGACTGCGGGCGCTGGCGTCCCGCATCCACGCCGCCGTCAAGCACATGGCGACCGCGCCAAAGCCCGTGATCGCGGGCGTCAACGGCACCGCGGCGGGCGCCGGCTTCGGGCTGGCGATGGCCGCCGACCTCGTCGTCGTCTCGGCCGACGCCAGCTTCGAGTTCGCCTATCCGCGACTGGGGCTGTCGGGCGACGCCGGAATCACCTACCGACTGCCCGAACTGGTCGGCCACCGCCGGGCGCGCGAGATCGCGCTCCTCGACGAGCCCATCGACGCCGAGCGCGCCGTCGAGATGGGGCTGGCCACGGAGGCCGTTTCGTCGGCCTCCTTCGAGAACCGTGTCGACGACCTCGCCAGCGAGCTAGCCTCGGGACCGACCCGCGCGCTCGGTGCGACCAAACGCCTGATCGAAAATAGCCACGGCCGGTCGTTCGAGGAGCACCTGCAGGCCGAGACGGACACGATTGCTCGCCTCGCGGGCACGGACGACTACGAACGCGGCTACGACGCGTTCTTCGAGGATCACGAACCGGAGTTTCGGGGCGAGTGAGCGCGGGGTCGGTCAGCCCCGACTGTCGGCGTCGTCTGGTTGCTCTTCAGGGTCGCTGTCGTCGGATGCCGTTCCCGAACCGGCGTCCGGCGGCATCTCCGCGTCGGCGTCCGGCGGCGCCGTCGTGCCGCCGTCTGACGCCGAGGCGTCATCGCTGGTAGCCACCTCTGTATTGGTGGCTTCTGCCGGTTGGGCATCGGCGTCTTGCTGTTCGCCCCCGTCGTAGGCGATAGCGCCGCCGCCTGACCCCGGCATCCGGTGCTCGCGGAACCAGTCCCACTCGCGGGTCTTCAGCCCGCGGTCGTCGAGGTTCCACGGATCGTCGTCCTCGATCAGCGGCCCCTCGAACGCCGAGGTGAAGAAGTTGTAGGCCCAGATGAGCTGTCCGGCAAGTAGGATTACGGCGCCGAGCGTCGCAATCTGGTTGAGGGTGGTGAACAGCTCTTGGGGGCCGACGGTGACGTTGTAGTTGGCGTACTTCCGGGGCATACCGAGATAGCCCAGCAGGATCAGCGCGAAAAAGACGATGTTCGTGCCGACCATCGTCAGCCAGAAGTGCCACTTGCCGAGCCGGGGCTGGTACATCCGGCCGGTGACCACCGGGAACCAGTAGTACGTCCCGGCGAAGAATGCAAACCCGATCGCACCCATCACGACGTAGTGGAAGTGCCCGACCACGTAGTGCGTCTCGTGGATCAGCAGGTTGACCGGCACCGCGGCGAGGAACACGCCGGTGACGCCGCCGATGATGAAGTTCGAGATGAAGCCGAGACAGAACAGCATCGGCGTCGTCAGGCGGATCGAGCCGTTCCACAGCGTCGTGATCCAGTTGAACACCTTGACCGCGCTGGGCACCGCGATCGCCAGCGAGACGGCCATGAACGCGCCCTCCAGCCGGGGGTTGAGCCCCGACGCGAACATGTGGTGTGCCCAGACGCCGAAAGAGAGGACGCCGATGGCGAGCGTCGAGTAGACGACGAACTTGAACCCGAACAGCTTGCGTCCGGCAAACCGGGGTAACACGTAGCTGATCACCCCCATCGGCGGCAACACCAGAATGTACACTTCGGGGTGGCCGAAGAACCAGAACAGGTGTTGCCAGAGGATCGGGCTCCCGCCCTCCGGCGCGAAAAACAGCGTCCCGAAGTTACGGTCGGCCAGCAGCATGAGGAGTGCGCTGCCCAGCAGCGGGAACGCGAACAGAATGATCCCGGACTGGGTGAGGATCGTCCACGAGAAGATGTCGAGGTTGTGCCACCCCACGTCCTCGCCGCGCTCGGTGAAGATGGTGGCGATGAAGTTGATCGCACCCATCGTCGCCGAAACCCCCGAGAGGTGCAGCCCGAGCATCATCAGGTCCGCGCCGGGGTTGATCATCCCCGCGCTGGCGGCCGGCGTCCCCTGTGCCGTACTGGAGGTCGACAGCGGCGGATACATCGTCCACGAGGTCTGGGCGCCGGCGACGCCGTCGAAGATCGGCCAGAGGAAAAAGCCGCCCCAGATCAGCAGTGCGGCCGGCGGCAACAGCCAGAACGCGATGGCGTTGATCCGCGGGAACGCCATGTCGTCAGCGCCGATCAACAGCGGGACAAAGTAGTTAGCGAAGGCGGCGATAAACGGCGTCCCGAACAGGAACAGCATCGTGATGCCGTGGTTGGTCAGCAACGCGTTGTACACGTTCGTCGGGATGAGCGTCTGGCCGGGCTGGAGCAGTTCCAGCCGCATCGTGACGACCATCAACCCGCCGACGCTGAACGCCGTCACCGCGAACAGCCCATAGAGGATGCCGATGTCCTTGTGATCGACGGTCGTCAGCCAGCGCAGTATTCCGCCGGGCTTTTCGACCGTCTCCTCGCGCTCTTGCTCGACTGTGCCTCCGGACGGCGCCGTCGTTCGCCAGCCGCCGAGCTGGTCGATCCACGCCGCGACGGCGACCAGAAGCAGGCCCATGAGGATCGTCAGGAGAACCTGACCAGCTACCATACGTGTCTATGCTCGTCTGTGCTAATCAACGGCAGGGGTCGGTCCGACGACTCCCTGCCGGAGCGACGCCGTCGACGAGTCGAAACCAGCAGTGTTCGCCCCCGGACTGGCACTTATGAACCCCACTACCGACCACTGCGACATGAGCGATCAACACGACGTGCTCGTGCTCCGCAAGGGAACGCACGGCATCCCGGTCGAACAGTACGCCGACGCGCTCCGCTCCCGGCTCCCCGACCGCGAGGTCACGCTCGCACGGACGCCGGCGGCCGAGCGCGAGAAGATCGAAGACGCGCGCATCGTGACGGGGATGGTGCTCGACGACGACGTTCTCGATCACGCCGAGAGCATGGAAGTGTTTGCCTGCGCTTACGCCGGCGTCGGCCACCTTCCCCTCGACCGACTGCGCGAGCGCGGCGTCACCGTGACGAACGCCTCGGGCGTCCACGGCCCGAACATGGGCGAGCACGTCGTCGGCAACGTGCTCTCCTTTACGCGGCGGTTCCACGAGGGGTTCCGCCGCCAGCGCCGCAACGAGTGGCGCCACTACCAGACCCACGAACTCCACGACAGTACTGTCACCGTCGTCGGGCTGGGCGCGATCGGGCAAGCTGTCGTCGAGCGCCTGCAGGGCTTCGGCGTCGACACGATCGGCGTCCGGCACACGCCCGAGAAAGGTGGCCCGACCGACGAAGTGATCGGCTTCGACGAGGACGACCTCCACGACGCGCTCGGTCGCACGGACTACCTCGTCCTCTCGTGCCCGCTGACCGACGAGACGCGAGGGCTGATCGGCCACGACGAGTTCGTCACGCTCCCGACCGACTCCGTCTTGATCAACGTCGCCCGCGGCCCCGTCGTCGACACGGACGACCTGCTCACCGCGCTCCAGAGCAACTGGATCCGCGGCGCCGCGCTGGACGTGACCGACCCCGAACCGCTCCCCGCGGACCACCCGCTGTGGAATCTCGGCAACGTCCAGATCACGCCCCACAACGCGGGCTACACGCCGAACTACTACGAGCGGCTGGCCGACATCGTCGCCGGAAACGTCCGACAGATCGACGAGACGGGCGAGTACGATGATCTAGAGAACGAAGTGTCGCTGTAGGAGATTCACACCGCGAGGTACAACACCAGCACGCCGAACAGACCGGGCATCGACGCCAGCGCGTAGAGTGCGACCGCGTTTTCGGTCCCGTGCCCGACGACAGCGAGCACTGCGGCTAGCCCGAGAAATATCGCTGCCGTCCCGACCAGCGCGATACGCTCGACAGGTGGACGACGATCTTCGGCTTCGACTGGCTCGTCGGGCACCGCGGCGACGGCGGCGTCAGCAACCGCGCTCGGGACGGCGATCAGCCGGGGCTGATCCAAGTCGTTCGGTCCGGGATAAGAGAGCCAGAGGGCGGCGTAGCCGTGCAGGTCGATCCGACGAACGTCGGCCACGGCGTCGAGGTCGACCTCGCGGTCCTGCACGACGAGTCGGCCGGCCGTTGCGTCGAGGGTTCCGTCGGCGTCGATCATCCCGGCGACGCTGGACGTGACTGCTGGAACTAGCATGATCGCCAGAAGTAGCGCCCACGAGCCCGCGTAGACAGCTGAAAGGATGCCGACGGAGCCCAGAACGGCCGCGAGCATCATGGCCGCCCGGTTCAAATCCCCGTACTGGGGAAGATCTGCCGAGAGCGACCGACGCGCATCCCGATCGGAGACGACCGGAAGCAGGTACAAAAGCGAGAACGGACCACCGACCAGCGCCAGCAGTGTGACGAGTGCGAGGACGCCGAATTCGCCCGTTCGGATCGACCGGACGGCCAGCAGTGCGACGAGCGCGGCGAGTACCACCACGAGACCGCCGAAAAACGCCACCTGCAGGTACAGACAGAGCCGTCCGACCGTCGAGACGGTGGCGTCGCCCTGCCACGTCGTGCTGCCATCGCCGTTCCACGTCGTGTTGGCGTCGCCGGACACAGGCGACGCTACGAGTCAGAAATATATCAAGATGACGCCGGTCGAAACGGGACGGCCGACTTAGAGGTAGCCTTCCTCGACCAGCAACTCGCCGTTGAGCACGCTGGCGCCGGCGGCGCCGCGGATCGTGTTGTGAGCTAGGCAGTCGTACTGGACGCCGTCGCTGGTCTCTTGGACAGGGCCGGTTGCGACGCCCTGCCCGCCGGCGACGTTGCGGTCGAGGCGGGGCTGGGGTCGGCTGGGGTCCTCGAAGACCTTGATCAGTTCGTCGGGTGCGCTGTGGAGGTCGATCGTCGGCGCGTCGCGGAAGGCGGCCTCGACATCCTCGGGTGCGGCGTCCTCGCGCAGGGAGGCGAACACGTTTTCGAGGTGGCCGTCGAGCGTCGCCACGCGGTTACACGACGCCGTCACGTCGACATCGTGCCACGAAAGCTCGGCGCCGTCGAACTCGCCGAGCAGCTTGCGGGACTCGGTCTCCATCTTCTCTTCCTCGCCGCCGATGTGGGGCAGGACGTTGTCGATGATCTCCATCGAGGTGACGCCGTCGTAGCCCGCGCCGGAGACGGCCTGCAGCGTCGAGACGTACGCCCGTTCGAGGCCGAACTGATCGAGCTGGGCCAGCGTCGGCACCATCGTGATCGTCGAGCAGTTGGGGTTCTTGATCAGCGCGCCGTCCCAGCCCCGCTCGTCTCGCTGGACCTCGATCAGGTCGAGGTGGTCGTGGTTGACCTCCGGGATGACGAGGGGCACGTCCTCTGCGAGCCGGGAGTTCGAGGAGTTCGAGGAGACGACGTAGCCGTCCTCGACGAACTCGGGTTCGACCTGCTCGCCGACGCTGGAGGGCAGCGACGAGAAGATCAGGTCCACGTCGTTGTCGACCTCGTCGGGGTCGGTCGCCGAGACGGTGATGTCGGCCACGTCGGCCGGGATCGGCGTGTTGACGCGCCACTTCGCGGCATCGCTGTAGGACCGGCCCGCGCTCGACTCGCTGGCGGTCAGGGCCGCGATCTCGAACTGCGGGTGGGGATCGAGTAGCTGGATCAGGCGCTGTCCGACTGCGCCGGTCGCTCCGAGAATACCGACTCGTACTGACATTGTGGTAGGGGTGGTATCGGGGAGCAAAAACGGTTTGGATAGCTCTTCGTCACTGGCCTCGGCGCCCGGACCGATCGGTCGGTGGCCGAGTCGCGGCCGGCCGACAGCGACGCCACTGCTCGGCGTCGAGGACGGCCAGAGAATCGGAGAACCGAGTTACGCTTCGGCGTTGCCGCTCTTCTTGCGCACGATGTAGCCCGCGACGCGGTTGCGCACGTCCTTGGACTCGATGTTGGTCAGCGTGTCGACGCCGTCTTTGTTGTGCTCGAAGTCGGTCGAGAATGCGTCGGGATAGCGCTCCAGCAGCACGTTACCGGTCTTCTTCACGTACCCAGGTTTGATTGGCATGTTCGAATCGTTGTCCGACCGCCGCCTAAAAGGGTTCGATGTTCGACGCACGGTTGCGGCGTGCGACGCCGTCGTCGAGCCAGCACCGACGGGCTATTTCGGACCCAGATCGCGGCGTCGCAGGCGAGAGATCCGACCCCCCGAGGGTGGCGTCACAGCCGATCGCGCCAGCCGGTCCGCTCGGTGAGTAGCTCGAACGCCGCGCGCTCGCGCTCGCCGCCGCAGGTCTCGACGACCTCGGCGAAGTACGCGAGCCGATCGAGCAACGCATCGGTGTCGTAGGCATCGACATCCAGCCGCGAGGCCGCCACGGTCGCCTCGATCACTGCGTAGTAGCCGCGGTTCGTCGTCGGCGTCGCACCCTCCCGACGGCCCGATTCGATCGGCGTCAGCACCCACTCTTCCCAGCGCGTCCCGCCGTCTTCACCGGCATCGACGCGCTCGGCGTCGACGCGAACCCACGCATCGGCGTCGGGGTGAACGGGCTCCTCGCGCTCGTGGATCGTGAGGGCGGCCTCGACGAACAGCATGGGATCGCGGACGAACTGGACGTACCCCGCGCCGCGCTCCTCGAAGTTTCGCCGCGTTCTGGTCGCCCCCCACGTCGTCGCGGTGACAGGGTCGCCCGCGTGCAGGCCGAGCGCGGCGAAGTTCCACAAGTCATTCGGCCCGAGCGTGGCGACGACGGACTCGGTGACGCCCCGAAGTTCGGCGGGCCACGAAGCGTCGCCGTCGGCGTCGTGCTGCTGTTCGGCGTTCGAGTCGGCGTCCGGCACGCTCACACCTCCAGCCCGTCGCGTTCGAGCGCGACAAAGAGCGCGCCAGCCGTCACGTCGGCGGTCGTCCCGGGGTTGATCCCCGATTCGACGAGCGAGTCGGCGAAAGCCCGAACGTGATCCGGCCCGCCCTCGCGGGCCTCCTGTGCCCGGACCATCACGCTTCTGGCGGTCGATTCGCCGTGTTTCTTGGCGACGTGCGTGTCGGGCTCGTGGGCGAGCAGCCAGAGGAACGTCTCGGCCGCCCGTGCGGGGAGCGGCCCGTCGAGCGCCGCGATTCGGTCGGCGGCCTCGAACGTCTGTTCGAATCCGTCGGTCCACTCTCTGGCGATGCCATCGCGGTCGGCGCTTCGCTCCATCAGATCCGCCAGCGTTAGCCCGCGAGTTCGGATCGCCTCGGCGGCGTCGCTCCCGCGGCGCACGTCCAGCGGCTCCATCTCCTCGGGCGGGTCGCCGGCGCGCACGTCGACGTGGTCGAACGCCCGGTAGAAGTCGACGGCGTCCTCGACTGTGGTGGCAGCGACCGTCCCCGCGGCGGCCTCGGGCGTCAGCTCTCCCTCGCCCGCCGTCCGGACGAGTGGCATCGAGAGGAGTAACGCGCCGAACTGGGTGTTGCCGCCGCGCTGGTCGGCCATCCCTTCGACGGCGCGCTCGAAGGCGGCGCCGACGCGCTCGCCGCGCTCGGCGGCGCGAAGCCCGCCTTGGGCGCCGACGGCGCCGGCCAGAAAGTGCTCGAAGCGCAGCCCAGGAAGGTCGCGCTCGCGGTCCACGTTGCCGGGCTTTGGCGTCCCAGCGACTTCGATCAACAGCGCGAGTTCGGCGTTCTGTGCGGCGGTTCGCATCGTCTTCCTGAATCTCGACGCCGCTGGTACTTAGGACTGGGGCTCCGGCGGCCGGTTGTCAGGTCGTTCCTCGGCGTCGCCGTCGAACCACTCGTCGACGGCGTCGCGGACGCGTCTGAGAACGGCTGGCTCGGTGCTCGGACGACCGACGCTGACCGCGTCGGCGCCGTAGCGCAGGTACTCGCGGACCGACGCCCGGTCTCGAACCTCGTTGTTGGCGACGACGAACAGATCGGCGGCGTCGACGACATCCCGGACGACCGCCTCCGAGTCCATCGCGTCGACGTGGATCGCGTCGGCGCCAGCGCTCTCGATCCGGCGGGCTGTCTCGGGCAGGTCGACGCCCTCGACTTCCGCCCGAACCTTCACGCTCACTTGTGCGCCCACATCGGACGCCGCGGCGACGTACTCGCAGAGCCGATCGGTGTCCGCCAGCAGGGCCTCGCCACAGCCGGCGGCACACAGTTCGGATTGGCGGCAGTGGGCGTTGATCTCCACTATGGCGTCCTGCCGCGCACAAATTTCGGCGGCCTCGCGGATCGGTTCTACAGTGGCACTTCGGACGTTCATCGCCGGGGAGAGCGGGGCGTCGTCGAGCGCGGCCAGTTGCTCGTCGACGAACGCGAGGGGATCGTCGGGCAGGAACTCCTCGCGGTCACGGGCGACCAGCTCGCGGGCGGCTTGGCGCGAGCGCTCGTCGAGTGCGACTCCCCCGAGCACGGCGGTATCGGCGTGCTCGGCGGCGGCTGCTGCCCACTCGGCGTCGGATTGGCCGCTCAGGCTCGCCAAGACGACGCGGCCGAACACGGCGCTAGCGGACCTCCTCTAAGGCGGCCTCGACGGCGCTCGTGACGCGCGCGGCGTCCTCCGGGCCGTCGATCGAAATATCGGTCCGGACGACCGGCACGTCGAACTCGGTGTCGTCGTCTTCGTCGACGACCAGCGCGTCGGCGAAGGGGTAGGCCGTCTCCAACCCGGCAGAGCTGGGATCGGCGCCGACGGCCTCCATCAACTGAGCGACCGGCCCAGAGAACGCTTCGCCCTCGATGAACGGCGAGACGGCGACGACGTTGGTCGTCCACAGCGCGTCGCCGAAGCCGGGCACCGCCAGCATCGGCCCGATGCTCGTGACGGGGTTCGACGGCCCGATCACGACGTCGTCACTGAGTGCGTCGAGCACGCCGGGCGCCGGTTCGGCCTTCGAGGAACCCCGGAACTCGACGCTCTCGACCTCCGGTTCGCCGCCGTGGCCGACCCAGAACTCCTGAAAGTGCATCACGCCGTCGGGCGTGTGGAGCAGGCTCGCAACGGGGTCGTCGCTCATCGGCAACAGATCGAGCGTCAGGCCGAACCCCTCGGCCAGCCGTGCGGTGACCTCCGAGAGGCTGTGGCCCTGATCGAGCAGGCTCGTCCGGGTGATATGCACCGCTCGGTCGCGGTCGCCGATCTCCATGAACTCGGCGGCGCCCGAGAAGCGACGCCACTCGGCGATGTCGCGGCCCTCGGTCTGTTTGTCCTCCGGCAGGAACGTCGGTTCGGCGTCGATCCCCATCGCCTCGCCGATGTCGCCCAGCGCGCTGTGGGTCCGGGTGGTGTCGCCTTTGATCCCCCACCAGTCCTCGCGGTCGAGGATGCCACCGCCCTGAAAGAGCAGCGTGTCGACGTCCGGCGAGACCAGCAAACCGCCGAGTTCCACGTCGTCGCCGGTGTTCGCTATCACCGTCGTCTCGTCGGGCGAGAAAGAGCCCCCGGCGCCGTCGAGCAGCTTCGGCGTTCCGGTGCCGCCCGAGAGGAACGTGACCATACCACTCCTACTGGACGGGGGGACTATAGTCCTGACGAGGATTTACGCGGAAACGATCGTCGGGAGACCGTCTGTCCGCGTTTGGTCGTCCTTCGGCGTCGCTACCACTCCCGATCGTCGACCCACTCGGTGAAGCTCCCGCCGATCAGCGAGTCGTGCTGGCGTTCGAGGTAGCGTCGCTGCATGCCGTACACCGCGTCCTCGAAGCTCGCGCCGTCGTCGAGTCGGCGCTTGACCTCCCGGCGCTTCCAGCGCGCCGGCGTCAGTTCGTGGCGGGCGCGCTGTCGGAGCGGCCAGAGGTACTCCTCGATCTCGGTGTCCGAGAGGCCGCGCAGTTCGAGGCCGTCGGCGGCGTGGGCCAACAGGTCGGCGTACAGCGTCTCGGTGTCGGTGGTCTCCTCGCCCGAGTTGGTGATCCACTGGAGGTCGGCGTCGAGCCCGTCGCGCATCGCCGCGTAGAAGTTCTCGCGGGCGACCTCCCAGTCGAGGTCGGCGACGGGGTGTTCGACCCGCGGCAGGCTCTCCATGAGACCGGCGAGGACGGCCTGAAAGGCGATGGCGTCGCTGACGGTCGGCTGGGCGGGCAACGGTCGGAACTCGATGCGGGCGTTGGCCTGCGAGCGCGTCGAGCCGCCGAAGACCGGCCGGACCCAGCGCCAGTAGGTGCCGTGCTTGAGCCGGAAGTGGGCGAACTCGTCGTCGAACCGGTCGCCCTCGTCGACCGGCATCGGCACGATCGTGTCGTCGCGGGCGATCCGGTCGACGGCCTGTTCGACGTGCTCCAGATCGTGGGGGAACCGGACCTTCCCCTCGCCGCGGTCGGCGTTCGGCGGATTGAGCGAGGTCTCGAACGCGCTGATCCGGTGTTCCATCCAGCCGTCCGCGAGGATGTCCTCGGCGGTCGCGTCGGCGTCGTACAGATCCGGCGGGAAGAACGGCGAGTTGACGCCGAGCGCGAGCAGCGGCCCGGCGATCCGCAGCGCGTACCGGAAGTACGTCGGCAGGTCGATCGCCTGGGGTACCTGATAGTGGGGCTGGATCGAGGTGATGAGGCTTTCTGGCATCACTGTGTCGCCCTCCAGCGTGACGTGGGGCGCGTCGATGCGCAACCCGACATCGTCGGCGGCGTCGGTGTTTGCCATCGCGTGATACCGCACCGAGTCGCTCATGTTCGAGGCGATCCGGACGCCCTGATCCTCGACGCTGTCGGTGAGGTACTCGCGGGCGGTTTCGCCCTCCGGCGGGATCGTCCAGAGGCCGTCGCTGACCAGTTGCATCCCCTCGGCGCGGGTGCGTTCTTGGGCGGCCGTGAGCCGGGCGTTGACTTCGGCCTCCTGTGCCGCGAGCCCGTAGGAGTTCAGCGGTTGGGGACTGACCGTCATCTCGGCGTTGTGAAGGCCGAGCTCTTTCTCGAAGCCGATGAGTTCGAGCAGGCGCCGCGGGACGCGCTTGAGCGCGCCGCCGTCCTCGGCGCCGGTCGACCACGGATCGTCGGCTGGGTTCTCGACCGCGTAGAACTCGTACTCCAGCCCGACGATCGCTTGGGAGTTGTCGAAGGTCCCATCGCGCAACTCGGACTTGATCACCTCCGCGTCGGCGTCGACCGCCGACTGGAACTCATCGGGATCGATCGACGACACGTCGTCTACCGCCGCTGCGAGATCGGCCTCCGGCATGGTGTGGGTATCTGTGCGACCGAGTTCCTTGAAACCGACGACTGCGAGAGACGGCGGGCCTTCTCGACCCGCCGCCGGACGCCGACGGCGCTTCGGACGGTTTATTGACCTCACTCGTCTACCGACTGTCGATGGAGTTCCGGGAGTTCGCAGCACGCGCCGCCAGTATCGAGGCCGAACCCGCGGACCTCGAAGTCGTCGGACTGGTCACCGACCTGCTCGACGCCGCCGACGAGGAGCTACCGATCGTCGCGCGATTCGTCCAGGGGCGGGTCGTCCCCGACCACGACTCGACGACGCTGGATGTCGGGCCGAGTTACCTCTACGAGGCGATCGCCCGCGCGGCCGGACAGAACGTCGACGCCGACGACGTCGAGGACGATCTGGCCGAACTGGGCGAGATCGGCGCCGTCGCGGCGAGCTACGACTTCGGCGGCCAGACCGGTCTGGGCGCGTTCGGCGCGGGCGCGGGAGAGGGAAGCGACGATCTCACTGTCAGCGAGGTCGCCGACGAACTCGAAGCTCTCGCCGAGACCGAGGGCGACGGCAGTCAGGACGCCAAGATCGACCTCCTCTTTGGGCTGCTCAATCGCTGCTCGCCCGAGGAAGCCAAGTATCTCGTCCGGATCGTCCTCTCGGAGATGCGCATCGGCGTCGGCGAGGGCGCGGTCAGAGACGCCGTCGCCGAGGCGTTCGACGTGCCGGTCGAGGCGGTCGAGCGCGCGCTGCAGGTCTCGAACGACTACGGTCTCGTCGCCGAGGTGGCCCGCGACGAGGGCGTCGACGGGCTCGCCGAGCTCACGCTGGAGATCGGCCGTCCAGTGCAGGCGATGCTCGCGCAGGCCGGTAGCGTGACCGACGCCATGGAGGACTGGGACGACGCCGCAGTCGAGTGGAAGTACGACGGCGCGCGCGTCCAGTTGCACCACGAACCGGACGGGCTCACCCGCGTCTACTCCAGGAACATGGAGGACGTTACCGACGCCCTGCCGGAGGTCGTCGAGTTCGCCCACGACCGAATCGACGTACCCGTGATCCTCGACGGCGAGGTCGTCGCGGTCGACGACGACGGCAGCCCGCTCGCGTTCCAAAACGTCCTGCGCCGATTCCGGCGCAAGCACGACATCGCGGCGGCCCGCGAGGACGTGTCCGTTCGGCCGGTATTTTTCGACTGCCTGCACGCGGGAGGGGATGATCTGCTCGACGCCCCGCTGGCCGAGCGCCACGATCGGCTCACGGACGTGCTCGACGGCGGCGAGTCGCCCGACGACACCGCGGCCGCTGTCGAGGGGCTCTCGAAGCTCTGGATCTCGGCCGACCCCGACGAGATCGAGTCGATCGACGCCGACGCGCTGGACGCCGGCCACGAGGGGATCATGCTCAAGAATCCCGATTCGACGTACTCGCCGGGACGGCGCGGGAAGAACTGGCTCAAGCGAAAGCCCGACGTGGAGACGCTCGATCTCGTCGTGACCGGCGCGGAGTGGGGTGAAGGCCGGCGCGCGAGCGTTCTCGGCACGTTCTTGCTGTCCGCCAGAACGAGCGGCGGCGAGTACGAGACGATCGGCAAGGTGGCGACGGGGATCACCGACGAGGAACTCGACGACCTGACCGAACTGCTCGAACCCCACATTCGATCGGAGGACGGACAGGACATCGACATCGAACCGGCGGTCGTGTTCGAGGTCGGCTACGAGGAGATCCAAGCGTCGCCGACGTACTCCTCGGGCTACGCGCTCCGATTCCCCCGATTCGTCGGCGTCCGCGAGGATCTCGACGCCGCGGACGCCGACAGTCTCGAGCGCGTCGAGCGACTGGCAGAGACGCAGTAGGACCGAGGCCGCGCTCGGGCCGCTTCGGCGTCACGCCGCACCGCGGGAAGACCTCGGCACGCCGCACCCGCGAACAGACGCCGGAGCGCAACGCCCGCGAACAGAACGCTTGAATCCGGGGGGTGCGAACAACAGTTCATGACGATAAGCCACGGCGACCTGACGATCGACTGGCTCGGCTACGCGACCGTTCGCATCGAGGACGGCGACGGCACCGTCGTCTACCTCGATCCCGGCCGGTACGGTACGCTGACCGGCGAGTGGACGCCGGACACCGAAGGCGTCGGCCATCCGCCCGCGCAGGACTACGACGCCCGCGACGGCGATCTAGTCTGTGTGACCCACGACCACCACTACGACTCCGACGGCGTTCGGCGCGTCGCCCGCGAGGACGCCACCGTGCTCGCCTACGACGCCGTCTACGCACCCGGAATCGGCCGTGACGTCGAGCGACTCGGCGATCTTTCTCAGGAAGTTGTCCGCGTCGACGAACACGAGGACCGACTCGTCGAGGACGTGATCGTCCGGACCATCGCGGCGTACAACGAGCCCGACGGCCCGCACGTCGACGACTCGGGCGAACCGTATCACCCCGAAGGGTTCGGCGTCGGCTTCCACCTGACGTTCGGCGACACCACCGTGTTCTGGCCGGGCGACTCGGACGTGCTCGACGGACACGAAGAACTCGACGTGGACGTGTTCCTGCCGTCGATCAGCGGCAACTTCACGATGGATCGCCACGAGGCCGCCGACCTCGCCGCTGCGCTCGACCCCGATCTGGTCGTCCCGATCCACTACAACACGTTCGCGGGGCTCGAAGCCGATTCCGAGGCGTTCGCGCTCGACCTCGCAGAGCGTGGCATTCCCGTCGCGCTCGACGAGTAACCCGACCGTCCCCGGACCGGTCGCTTCCGGGCCGCAACCGGCGAATCACCCCCAGTCGATCGAGAACCGTCGAACGCCTCTGGACTCGTCGTCGAGTTCCTCGGCGACGTGCTCGCGGAACTCCTCGTAGGTGCCCTCGAAGATGAGTCGCTGGTGGGCGACGCTGCCGCTGGCGTACGTCGAGCGCTCGTGAGCGTCTGCCAGCGATTCGGCGGGCACAAAGTCGCAACTACCAGCGTAGCCGTTCTCCTCGCACCAGTAGATCACGTACAGTTCCTCGCCGGCCTCCTCGTTTGTTGCTGTCATCTCTCGTGTCATTCGTTCGCAATCGGCGTAAACGTATGCGTGAGTGATGGTCGGCGTCACTTCTTGCGCTTCCAGTCGCCGACCTCCTCGTCGTGGAACTCGCCTTTGGCTTTCCGCTCTGTTGGCCAGTAGGCGACCGCCACGACAGTAGCGTAGAACAGGACGACGCCGAGAATCACGTACTCTCCCGGAAGTGCGGGAAGCGCAGCGGCTTCGATCGTCGACTCTTCGCCGGCAAACAGCGTGATCTTCACCAGCCACGCGACGCCGAGGACGGTCAGCAAGGGTCCGTAGACCCGCTTGAGCCGCCGGGAAAGCGCCTCCCGAAACGTGATCTTCAGCGTCGGGCGCCGGAGGTCGTCGCCCATCTCGGTGCGCCAGTCTTCGTGCTCGGCGCCCGACGGATCGAACGCGTTGGCGAACACGTTCTCTTCGAGCAGGCGAACGCGCGAGCGCCACGCGTCGTAGGTCCGGTACCGGCGGCTCTCGAAGACGAGAAACACGCACGTCGCCGCGATGCCGACGAAAAGCAGGTACGCCGGCGTGTTGCGGCCCGAAAAGGTCAGCGTGATGATCGCCGCCATCACCGCGACCGCCCAGTCGCTGGTCTGGTCGATCCGGCGCAACTCGGTGGTCAACTGCGACACCTCGCCCCGGTAGTAGTGGGGCAAGAGCCCGAGAAACCGCTCCTCGTCGGCCGCCGCGGACTGTGCCACCTCGCGTTCGGATTCGTCTTCGGGATCGAAGTCGTCCGGCATAGGAACGATACGACGATCACGACGAAAAACGGCGGGCGAAACGCGGCGTCGTCACGGCGGCCGCCCGACGAGGAGCCGAAAACCTTTCGCAGGAGAGCCAGCACCGTCACGGTATGCTCGACACTGCGAACTCCTCCACACGCGTCCACCCGGTGTCTCGCTCGTGACCCGATTACTCCACTACACCGACCTCGAAGGCGTGTACGACGATCCCGAATCGTTCGGACGACTGGTCGGCTGTCTCGATACCCTCCGCGAGGACGCGCTCGTGGTGGGGGCGGGCGACGACATGGCCCCAAGCGTCTCGACGACGGTGATCGGCGCCACTGCGCCGTCGGCCGCACTCGGGGCGCTCGACCCGGACATCGAGACGTTCGGCAACCACGACTTCGATCACGGCGTCGACTTCGCGCTGACGGTCGCAAGCGAAACGCCCGCAACCTACGTCAGCGCGAACCTCCGCGTCGATGGTCACCGGTTCGGTCACGGTCACGGCGTCGAACCGTGGACCGTCCGGGACGTCGACGGAACGCGCGTCGGTGTCTTCGGCGTCACTACGACCGAACTCGCGGCCGTCTCGGACGGGACGCTCCCGATCGAGGTCACCGACCCGGTCGCGGCGTCGCGTGACGCCGTCGCCGCCCTGCGCGAGGCCGGTGCGGAGGTGGTCGTCTGCCTCGCACATCTCGGGGACGACCAGCAGATCGCTCGGGAGACCGAAGTCGACGTGATCTGTGGCGGCCACGTCGCGCCGGCGCGCTCGGAGCGAATCGACGGCACGCTGCTGGTCCGCCCGGACATCGAAGGGCGATCGGTTTTCGAGATCGACCTCGACGACCGCGAGGCGACGCTGCACGACACCGACGCGTTTCCGCCTGCAGAGCGGGGCGTCGACGCGATTCACTCGTTTCGCCGGGAGGCTGGGCTGGACGAGCCCGTCGCCCGACTCGACGCGCCGGTCGAACTCCCCGAGTACAACGGCGCGGGCGAGACTCGGATCGGGAACTTCGTCGCGGATGCGATCCGGTGGGACGGCGACGCCGATGTTGGAATCTACCACGACGGCGGCCTGCGCGGCGACCGGTTTCCGGCGGGCGAGGTGACCGCGTTCGACCTTGCGAGTACGGTGCCGTTTACCGACTCGCTCTGCATCCTCGACGTTTCAGGCGATCGCCTTCGGGCAGTGCTGCGCCAACTGGACGGCCGCTGTCTCGGCTTGGCCGACGAACGGTCGTGGTTCGGCAACGTCTCGGGAGCGCGGATCGTCCGCAACGCGTCCGACGGAACGCTCGTCGAGGCCACCGTCGACGGCGCTCCGATCGACGACGATCGGCACTACTCGCTGGCGCTCCCCAGCTACCTCTCGACGTCGGATCACGTCATCGACGCCGTCGGCGAGGACGATGTCGTTCGTCGTACCGACGTGCCAGTCTACGAGTCGGTGATCGAGTACGCCCGTGAGTTCGGCGTCGCGCCGGAGGTAGAGGGCCGGATGCGGGAACGGTAGGCGGGGTGTCGGGTCGGTTCTACAGGACACCCATCTCGCTGAGACGCTCTTCTACATCTTCCCGACCCTCGGCTCGATGCGCGTTCAGAGAACGCCCATCTCGCTGAGACGCTCGGGAAGATACGTCTCGGTCACGAAGTCCAACCCGTGGGAGGCGAGTGCCTGCTGCTCGGACTTCTTGCCGATATCCAGTTGGAGCTCGATCTGCTCCTCCCAATAGTCGGTCTGGAAGCGCGGGTCCTCCAGTTCGCTCTCTAAGGCGTTGATGTCCGAGTCGCTGAGCGGGTCGGTCGGCAGATCGTACTCGACGATGTCCTCGGGCTGGACGCCGATGAACTTCGCCTCCGGCGTGGCGAGATACTCCGAGAGATGCGCGGACTTGATCGAGCCGTACGCGACCGAGCCGTAGATCCGGTAGGACCACGGGTCACCGTCAGTGAACACCGTGACCGGCAGGCCGAGCTCGTCGTGGAAGCGCTTGGTCAGCCGGCGCGTGGCGCGGGCGGGCTGGCCGCCGAGGTGGACGACGATCGCGTCGTGCTCGTCGTCGAAGCCGTTCTCGACGAGTCGGTCGCGCATGCCGCCGGTCTCGACGGCCAGCACGAACTCGGCGTCGTTCTCCAGAAACTCGATCGTGTCGGGGTTGTTCGGGATCTGGTAGCCCCCCTGCCCGACGTCTTTCTGACAGTGGATCTCGCGGTCGCCGCGGCGGGTCTGCTCGCGGAGCAGCAGCGGGCCCATCACCTTCGCGCCCGACTCCTCGGGGCGCATGTGGAAGTCCTCGCGTCGAACGTCCGAGACGATCTCTAAGTCCTCGATGAGCTGATTGGACTCGTCCTGATCGGAGAACTGCGCCTCGTTCGAGTCCCACGATTCGGAAAGGTAGTACAGTTCACGCAGGGTCGACGAGCGGTCCTCCTCTAACTGGTTGTCGAGGAACTCGATCGTGTAGATCGCCTTCAGGAGCTTTCGCGCGCCGCGGATGCTGTTGGCCGAGCGGGTGCTCTCGCGCTCGCCGTACACCCACACGTCTTCGTCCTCGTCGAAGACGATGTTGCTCTTCGTCCGGGTCGGGATGGACATCTCGGGGATCTCCCCGCGGTCCATCTGGTCGTAGAACTCCGCCGCCAGATCGATCAGTTTCTCCTGGGCCTCGGAATCGGTGTCGCTGCTCATTGGTTATCGTTGATTGTGAGTTTGGCGTCCTCGACGCCCTCGACGCTCAGATCGAACTCGGCGCCGTCGGCCGTCGCGTACGAAAGCGTCGCTTCGTCGCCGCTCGATACCTCCGCGCTCCACTTGACGAACCACTCGCCGTCCATCTCGACGACGGTCGCGTCGTCGGGGAGGCCGGTCGGCTCGGCCGTCACGATGTCGGTCACGTCGAGCGATTCGTTGGTGCTCGCGTTGTTCTCGACGGTGAGGGTGACCTCGCTGCCCGCACCGTTGGCTTTCACCTCGCGCTCGACGAGCACGTTGTTCATGATGCGCGCGAGCGCATCGTCGAAGTTCGGCTCGTCGTTGTCGGTCACTTCGGCGACTTTCTCGGCCATCTCCGGCAGAATGTCCGCGAGCACGTTCTGCTTGCGCTGGCGCTTTTCGAGCGACCGGCGCTTTTTCAGGTAGCTCTTGAGTTCGCGGGCCGCCTCGCGGATCGCCAGTTCGATCTCGTCTTCGATCTCGGGGACGTTGGCGACGGCGTCTTTCGATTCGCTGGTGAAGGGCACGTTCGTCGACGCGACGTGGACCATGATCACCGCGGGCCCGTTCGGGACGCCGCTGCCGCCCGGCTGGTCGAGGTTGTAGTTGCGCCAGCCGATCTGCTTGATCACGTCCGTCGTCGCGCAGGCGCCGCGCTGGTAGACCAGCGGAACGCGGTTGGCAAAGCGGAGCACGTCGGCTTTCCCTTCGGCTTCCAGTTCGCCGCCGTAGGCGATGCCGGCCTCGACGATGAAGGGGTCACCGCCGTGGACTTCGGCGTCCCGCGTCGCCGCCGCGTAGAAGTCGGCGTCGAACTCCTTCCGGAGTCCGGCCTCGACGAGGTCGGCCTCGATCGGCGCCAGACAGTTCGTCGGCGGCGCCATGATGTCGGTCGTCCGCATCGCCTCTAACAGGTCGCTGGCGGCGTCGCGGTTGTCCGCGAGTTCGCGGACAAGCGGCGGGTCGTCGGGAACGGTTCGAGCGCGCGTCCACAGCGCCTCGATCACGTTCTCTCTGGCCGTGTCGCCGAAGGCAACGTCCTCGTCGGTCTTCTGGAACATCTCGACCGAGCGATCGAGGTACTCGCGCAGGGTGGATCGAGTCACCCGATCGCGGTGGTCTTCTGCCGTCTCGAACTTCTCGGCGAGGCGCTCGGCGACGCCGCGGACCGTCGCGTCGTCCTTCCGGGTGCTGGTCGCCTCGTCGACGATCCGGTAGAGGCTGTCGGCACGGCGTCCGCCCGCGGTCGTGTCTGCGTCGGCGTCCATCGCGTCGTCAGCGGCGTCCTCTCCGGTCGCACCCTCCGTAATTGCCGTCCACGCCGCATCGACCGCGTTCTCCCGGACGGTGTCGCCGAGCGTGACGCCGTGGTCCTCGGCGACCGCCTCGGCCGCGGCGTCGACGGCGTCGACGACGTGGTAGTACGCGACCCGATCGTGGGCGTCGAGCTGCTCGACGACGGCGTCGCCGAACGCAGCGGTGGCCTCGGGGCCTTTCCCGTTGGTCGCCTCGGCAACGGCCTCAGCAACATCGGCGTCCTCACGGGGCCGCGGGAGCGTCCACGTCATCTCCCGGCCGTAGTGCTTGTCGCGGAAGTTGTCGACGACGCTGTCAGCGGTCTTCTTGCCCACGCGTGTGAACTCCTCCTGCAGGAACCCCGACATCGAATGGGAGTCGGTCGCCGCCAGCATCTTCAGCACGGTACCGAGTTCGACACCGTGGGGGTGCGGCCGGATCTCCTCGGTCTCGGCTGGGAGCTCTGCTTCCTCAGCGCGCTCGCCCTTGAAGTGATTCTTGGGCTCCTTGAGTTCGATTCGCGCGTGGGGGTTGACGACCGCGGTGTGCTTGATGTAGTCGTGGAGCTGCTGGCGCGCCCGCATGTTGGCCTCCATCTCCAACTCGATCCGTGTGCCGTGGGTTCGGTCCCACGAGGTCGTCTCGTCGGTCCTGATCTCGGGCTCGTTGGTGTCGGTGTCGATGATCAGCTCGAAGTACTGGGCGTCCGCGGAGCCTTGCGTTCGGCTGGTGATCTTGGCGGGCTTCCCGCTGGTAAGCTGGGAATACAGGACTGCGGCGGAGATCCCGATCCCCTGCTGGCCGCGGGACTGCTCGCGTGCGTGGAATCGAGAGCCATAGAGGAGCTTCCCGAACACCTTGGGGAGCTGTTCTTTGGTGATGCCCGGCCCGTTGTCCTCGACGATCAGCGTGTAGTAGTCGCCGGACTCGCGGATCTCGACGTAGATATCGGGTAGAATGCCGGCCTCCTCGGCGGCGTCGAGCGAGTTGTCGACGGCCTCCTTGACGGCGGTGACCAGCCCTCGGGCCCCGCTGTCGAACCCGAGCATGTGCTTGTTCTTCTCGAAGAACTCGGCGATGGAGATCGACTGCTGGCTTTCTGCCAGCTCCTCTGCGATCCCCTCCTCGTCGCCGAGCGTCGACTGAAACGAGGTCATTACGGATACGAAAGCGCGGTGGGCTTAAAAGCCGTGCGCTACCGTGGTGAAAGTGAAACGCGCGCCGCGTGGCCGCGGATGGACGCCGAATATCGGCGGCCGTTCGACGGCGTCTGCGTGCTGGTAGGCGCCGCCAAAACGACGGCGTGGAAGGCCGTTAGGTCGCCCACTCCGATCGGCACGCTTGCCGATGGGGTAGCTGGTAGCCTCGTCCTTGTAGCGGTACGGTTCGGTTACCTTTTCGCGCGCGAGCGCGCGTACGTGACCTTTATCAACCCGGGTGGCCTACGTCGAGACAGATTTTATGTCCGAGGAAACGGAGTACGGTGCCGGACAAATCCAGGTACTCGAAGGACTGCAGGCGGTGCGTAAGCGTCCGGCGATGTACATCGGTTCTACTGACTCTCGCGGGTTGCATCATCTCGTCTACGAGGTGGTCGACAACTCCATCGACGAGGCGCTGGCTGGTCACTGTGACTCGATCGGCGTGACGATTCACGAGGACGGATCGGTGAGCGTCTCCGACGACGGTCGGGGCATCCCGGTCGACACCCACGAAGAACACGACAAGCCCGCCCTAGAGGTGATCATGACGGTGCTTCACGCCGGCGGGAAGTTCGACAACAAGTCCTATCAGGTGTCGGGCGGCCTCCACGGCGTCGGCGTCAGCGTCGTCAACGCCCTCTCCGGAACACTCGAAGTCGAGGTTCGACGCGACGGCGCCGTCTGGACCCAGCGCTTCGACGCCGGAGAGCCCGCGACCGACCTCGAACGCGTCCGCGACATGGACCCCGAGGAAGACACCGGCACGCAGATCCGTTTCTGGCCGGACGAGGACATCTTCGAGACGACGACCTTCGAGTTCTCGACGCTGGAAAGTCGGCTTCGGGAACTCGCTTTCCTCAACTCCGGCGTCGAGATCACGCTCGCCGACGAGCGCGACGACACCGCCGAGAACTTCCGCTACGAGGGCGGCATCCGCGAGTTCGTCGAGTATCTCAACGAGACCAAGACCGAACTCCACGACGATGTCATCTACTTCGAGGACGCCGAAGAGGGGATTCAGGTCGAGGTCGCACTACAGGCCACCGACGAACTGCAGGGCTCGATCCACGCTTTCGCCAACAACATCAACACGCGAGAAGGCGGCACCCATCTCACCGGGTTCAAGACTGCATTGACCCGGACGGTCAACGACTACGCGACCGACAACGGGCTGCTTGGCGACCTCGACCAGAACCTCAAGGGAGAGGACATCCGCGAAGGGCTCACGGCGGTCATCTCGATCAAGCACCCCGACCCGCAGTTCGAGGGCCAGACCAAGACGAAGCTCGGTAACTCCGAGGTTCGCGGGATCGTCGAGAGCGCGACCCACGACGGGCTCGGCACGTTCTTCGAGGAGAACCCCGACACAGCCGAGGCGATCGTCTCGAAGGCCGTCGAGGCCGCGAAGGCACGCAAGGCCGCCAAGAAGGCCGAGGAGCTGACCCGACGCAAGAGCGCGCTCGAATCGACGGCGCTTCCCGGCAAGCTCGCCGACTGCCAGACCAAAGACCCCGAGGACTCCGAGCTGTTCATCGTCGAGGGCGACTCCGCTGGCGGTAGCGCAAAGCAGGGGCGCAACCCCGAGAATCAGGCGATCCTCCCGCTCGGCGGGAAGATCCTCAACGTCGAGAAACACCGGCTCGACCGCATTCTGGAGAACGACGAGATCCGGAACATGATCACCGCCGTCGGGACGGGGATCGGCGACGAGTTCGACATCGAGGACGCCCGCTACGAGAAGATCGTGATGATGACCGACGCCGACGTTGACGGCGCTCACATCCGAACCCTTCTGCTGACGCTGTTCTACCGACACATGCGCCCGCTGATCGAGGCGGGCTACGTGTACGCCGCCCAGCCGCCGCTGTATCGTATCCGCTACCGGGGCAACACGTACGACGCGATGACCGAGCAAGAGCGCGAGGAGATCATCGCCGAGAAGTGCAACGGCAACCCGACGCAGGTCCAGCGGTTCAAGGGCCTCGGCGAGATGAACCCCGATCAGCTCTGGGAGACGACGATGAACCCCGAGAACCGCGTGCTCAAGCAGATCAACATCGAGGACGCCGCCGCCGCGGACAAGATGTTCTCGGTGCTGATGGGCGACGCCGTCGAGCCGCGAAAGCAGTTCATCAAAGAGCACGCGCCGGAAGCAGAGTGGGTCGACATCTAATGGAGGCATCTACATGAGCTCAGACGTACCCGATCCGAGCGACGTCGACGCCGCCCGCGTAGAGCGGGTTCGCGTCGAAGACGAGATGGAGCAGAGTTACATCGACTACGCGATGAGCGTCATCGCGGGCCGCGCGCTGCCGGACGTCCGCGACGGGCTCAAGCCCGTCCACCGGCGCATCCTCTACGCGATGCACGAGATGGGCGTCTCCAGCAACACGAGCCATCGCAAGTCCTCCTCGGTGGTCGGGGAGACGATGGGTGATTATCACCCACACGGCGACAGCGCGATCTACGACACGCTCGTGCGCATGGCCCAGCCGTTCTCGATGCGCCATCCGCTGGTCGACGGGCAGGGCAACTTCGGCTCGATGGACGGCGACCCCGCCGCCGCGATGCGCTACACCGAGGCCCGGATGAGCCCCATCGCCGAGGAGATGCTCACCGACATCGAGAAAGACACGGTCGACTTTTCGTCGAACTACGACGACCGCCTGCAGGAACCTGACGTGTTGCCGTCGGCGTTTCCGAACCTGCTGGTCAACGGTTCGTCGGGCATCGCGGTGGGGATGTCGACGAACATCCCGCCCCACAACCTCGGCGAGGTCATCGACGCGACCATCGAGCTGATCGACGACCCCGACGCCACGGTCGAGGATCTGATGGAACACGTCAAGGGGCCGGACTTCCCGACCGGCGCGAACGTCGTCGGGCGCGACGCCATCTACTCGGCGTACTCGACGGGCCGCGGACGCGTCCGCGTCCGCGCCGAATACGAGACCGACGACGACCAGATCGTCATCACCGAGATCCCCTTCCAGCAGAACAAAGCGCGCCTCGTCGAGCGCATCGCCGACGACGTCAACGAGGGCAAGATCGAAGGCGTCCGGGACCTGCGCGACGAGTCCGACCGGAACGGCGTCCGGATCGTCGTCGAACTCAAGCGCGGCGCGAACGCCGACGTGGTCGAGAACCAGCTCTTAGAGCATCACCTCGAGAACACGTTCGGCGTCATCAACCTCGCGCTGGTCGACGGCCAGCCCCAAGTGCTGACGCTTAAAGAAACCTTAGAGCACTACATCGACCACCGCCGCGAGGTCGTGCGCCGGCGCAGCGAGTACGATCTGGCTGAAGCCGAAGACCGGGCCCACATCCTCGAAGGCCGGCTGACGGCGCTGGAGAACGCCGACGACGTGGTCGACATCATCCAAGACGCCGAGGACCGCGACGACGCCAAGGCGGCGCTGCGAGAGGCCTACGAGTTCTCGACCGAGCAGGCCGACCACATCGTCCGGATGCAACTGGGCAGTCTCACCTCGATGGAGGCCGCCGAGATTGAGTCCGAGTACGAGGACGTGCAGGACCGCATCGAGCACTTGGAGACGATCCTCGGCGACGAGGACGAACTGCTCGCGGTCATCAAAGACGAACTCCGCGACATCAAAGACGAGTACGCCGACGACCGTCGGACGAGCATCCTCGAAGATCAGGGGACGGTCACCCACGAGGACCTCATCGCCGAGGAGGAGGTCGTCGTCGTCGTCACGGAAGACGACTACGTCAAGCGGATGCCCGTCGAGCAGTTCGACTCGCAGGGGCGGGGCGGCAAGGGCATCATCGGCGCCGACGTGAAGGAGGGCGACCGCGTCTCGAAGGTGTTCCGGGCGAACACCCACGACTACCTGCTGTGCTTTACGAACCACGGGCAGGTCTATCGCCTGAAGACCTACGAGATCCCCGAGATGAGCCGCACGGCCCGGGGCAAGTCCGCGATCAACCTGATCGACCTCGACGACGGCGAGGAGATCACCGCCGTCGTCGCCACCGACGAGTTCGAGGACGGCGAGCGCGTGACGATGGCCACCCGGAACGGCTACGTCAAGCGCACCGCCGGCGAGGAGTTCGAGAACATCCTCTCGACGGGGATCATCGCCGCCGACCTCGAAGACGGCGACGAACTGATCGACGTGGAAGTCACCGACGGCACGAAGGATCTGGTCATCGCCACCGAGGGCGGCATGACGATCCGGTTCGACGAGTCGGAAGTGCGCTGTATGGGCCGGAACGCCCGGGGCGTCGGCGGCATCAAGCTGCAGGACGACGACAAGGTCGCCGGCCTCGTCGCGACCGACGAGGACGACGACAACGCCCTGCTGACCGTGACCCGAAACGGGTTCGGCAAGCGAACCGCTCTCGCCGAGTACAGCACGCAGTCCCGGTACGGAATGGGGCTGATCGACATCAAGACCGGCGAACGCAACGGCCCGGTCGCCACGGTGAAGTCGGTCGCCGCCGACGACAATCTCGTCCTGATGAGCGAGAACGGCCAGATTATGCTCACCCGGGCGGCGGACGTGTCGACCGTCGGCCGCAACACGATGGGCGTGACGGTGATGGACGTCGACGCCGACGACGCCGTCGCAAGCGTCGACGTGCTGCCCGCCGGTTCGCAGCCTGACGACGACGAGGAGTAGCGCGAAAGATCGCCTTTCTGACCTTCTAACGGCTCGAAACGCTGTCTACCACGGTGACGATCGTTTTTATCAACAGTTATTTGGACTGTTGGAAGCGAAACAGACGACATGGCCGAGACGACCGCAACCGACGGCGACAACGCCGCGCTGGCCTACACGATCGCCGGGATGGCGCTCGTAACGATCGGCGGATTCGTCGATTCGACGCTTCAGTACGGATTGCTGGTTGGTGGGGTTCTTTGCGCCGGGGTCGGCGTCGTCGTAGCGTGGCAGGAACACCGAGACGAGGACTGAGTCGACGCCGCTGCGCTGGCTGGCGCTCGGTCTCGGAGCGCTACTGACGCGCTCGTTCGATCGCCGCCGCCAGTTCGTCGGCGCGCTGCGAGCCGATCAACAGCGGCTTCCCGTCCTGTCGTTCGATCCGAACGCCGTCGGAGCCGCTGACGTTGTACGCCCAGCCATCTGCACTCCAGCGAACACCCCACCCGCCGTACTCGCCGATCGGGCTGTACTCGACGGCCTCCACGCGTTCGATCGCGTCGATCGGGACGTGTCGAGGCCGGAGATGAAACGGAAAGAACCGTACACTGATGCCGTCGTCGCGGACTGCTGTGGTCAGCGTGGCGACTGCAAACAGCGCCAGCACAGCCACCACCACTGTCAGGCCAACCACGGCGCCGGCGTCGGAAACGCCCCCCGGGTAGAGGCTACCGCCGACGACCACCGCTACGGCCAGCAAGAGCCCCCAGAGCCACGGCTGCCTGAACCGCTGGGTCTCGTGGAAGTAGCTCTCCGTGGTGCTCTCGTTCATGCTAATATATTCCTCTTCTTACACTATCTTCGTTTCGGTACGTCGACCCACACGTGGCGGCAGTCGACGACAGAATTCGCCTTCCGGGAGCTCTGGCGACGAGTTCGATCGGAGATCGGCGCCACGAAGCGGCGTCTCAGTCGAGCGCGTCGCGTTCGAGGGCGAAGATCCGATTGCCGCCGGGGACGACGACCGTCTCGTCGTACACGATCGGCCGTGCGTCGGCCATCCCCGGCGGCGTGGACGACCAGCGGACCGAGCCCGACGCCGCGTCGAAGACGATCAGTTCCTTCTGGTCGATCCACGCGTACACGCGGCCGTCGGCGACGCGAAGCCGCGTGGCGTCGACTTCGGCGTCGAAAGTGTGGGTCCAGCGGGACTCGCCGTCGGTGTCGAACGCGTGGACGTACGAGCGCTCGTGGTCGTGGGAGATGCAATAGACACCGCCATTCCGAACGACCGGCTGCTCGAAGACCGCCTTGGCCTGTCCGGTCCACGACACCTCGCGGGCGTCGAGGTCGATCGCGTACAGTCTGTTGCGGTCGTACTCGCCGACTTGGCTTCGTCCCGAGGCGACGTACAGCGTGTCGTCGGCGACGACCGGGGCGGTCTGTAGCTGGAGGCTGCCGATGTCGAGCGTCCAGCGCGTCGTCCCGTCGGCCGGATCGACGGCGACGATCCCGCTGCGTTCGTCCATCTGAAACCAGACGGCGAAGTAGAACGTACCCCCGTGCTCGGTCGGGCCGTAGAAGCTGTCGTTGATATCGTCGGACAGAGTCCGCCGCCAGACGCGCTCGCCGGACTCGGGGGCCAGCGCGTACAGCTCGGAGCCCCTGTTGCAGTAGAGTCGCTCGCCGAGGCGGAGGATAGTCATCGCACCGTTGGGATTGTTCCGTTGCCACCGGCGCTCGCCCGTCTCGCGGTCGAACGCGAAGGTCCCGCGACAGCCCGAAACGTAGGCGCGCTCGTCGTCGAGCGCCAGCGGCGGCGAGTAGCAAATCTGTCCCTCCGGCTTAGGCAGCGTTGTGCTCCACTGCTCCTCGCCGGTCGCCGGGTCGAGCGCGTTCAGCGACTTCGTCGACTCGACGTACAGCGTGCCATCACGAACCGCTCCGTCGATCGATGTGCCGACGGTTTTGACCCACTGGGCCCGATCGTTCCGGACGGACCACAACTGCGCCCGTGCCCTGAAACAGCCTGCGAGCCCGGCTGCGAGCCCGCCCGCACAGACACCGAGATAGCGCCGTCTGGAGTGGTTTCTCACGTGTGGTTGCTCGTGCCGGTACGTACTTAGCAACTACGACGCACGTTCAAAGGATCCGCTTTCCGAGCGCGCTGGCGGCCAGTTCCGTCGCCAGTTCGGCCGTCTCGTTGTGCTGGTCGAGGATCGGGTTGACCTCGACGAGTTCCATCGACCGGAGGTCGGCGCCGTCGGCGGCGTCGCGGGCCGCGACCCGCTCCATGGCGGCGTGGGCTTCGCGGTAGCTGACGCCGCCCCGGACCGGCGTCCCGACGCCGGGAGCCTCGCTGGGATCGAGCCAGTCCAGATCGAGGCTCACGTGGAACCCTTCGACGCCGTCGGTTGCGATGTCGAGTGCGTCCTCGACGACTCGCGTCAGCCCGCGGGCGTCGATGTCCGACATCGTATAGACGCTGACGGCGCTGTCGCGGAGCGCTTCGGACTCGCGCTCGTCGACGCTTCGGAGGCCGACGAGCGCGACGTTCTCCGCGGACAGCCCGGCCGAGCGCGCCCACGGGTGGTCGTCGAACGATCCCCTGCCGAGGGCGGCCGCCAGCGGCATCCCGTGGACGTTGCCGCTGGGCGAGGTCGCCGGCGTGTTGAAATCGCCGTGGGCGTCGAACCAGACGGCCCCGATTTCGGCGTCCCGGCCCGATCCCGCGAGCGTCCCGATAGCGATCGAGTGATCCCCGCCGAGCGTGAGCGGTGTTTGGCCCGCCTCGATACAATCGGCCACTTCGTCGGCGAGTCGCTCCGAGACTTCCCTGATCTCGCTCAGGTACTTCGCGTCGCCCTGGGCGACGCCGTCGTCGGGGGCGCGCTCCCCGGCCCGGGCGGCAAACAGGTCGCCAACGTCGCTCACGTCGACACCGGCGTCGGAGACCGCCTCGGCGAGATCGCCGTACCGAATCGCCGACGGCCCCATGTCGACGCCGCGGCGGTTTGCGCCGTAGTCGGTCGGCGCACCGATGATCCGCACTGTGGGACTCATGACAGCAGCTACGTGCAGGGTGCGTTTATCAACTGGGGTTCGATCGGCCCCACCGACCCTCGCAGCCGAGCGGCGTCGATCCGACCGCGGTAGATATACAAGTCCGCCTTCCCTACTCGCTGATGCGATGATGCTCAGCGACGTGATGGAGGACTACCTGAAGGTCATCTACCACCTGCAGGGCGAGCGTGACGGGCGAATCCGCACCTCCGAGATCGCGGACTACCTCGATGTCACGTCGCCGACGGTGACCAGCATGATCGACAAGCTCGAAGAGCGGGGGCTGGTCGACCGCGAGAAGTACAAGGGCGTCGAACTCACGCCCGAAGGCGAGACCGTCGCGCTGGAAGTCGTCCGCCATCACCGGCTGCTCGAATCCTATCTCACCGAGCAACTCGACTACGACTGGAGCGAGGTCCACGAGGAGGCCGACCGGTTGGAACACCACATCAGCGAGAAGTTCGAGCGCCGACTCGTCGAGGCGCTGGGCGATCCGCAGGTCGATCCCCACGGCGATCCGATCCCCAACGAACAGCTCGATCCACCGGAGACGACCGAGAATCGCCAATTGACAGAGTTCGAGGAGGGCGACCGCGTCGTCGTCGAGCGGATCAGCGACCGAGATCCGGAGGTTCTCCGCTACCTCTCGGATCGTGGCATCGACACGGGCGTCACGCTGCGTATCGACGAGATCGCCCCCTTCGGGATGATAACCGCCTGTCCGAATGGTCGGGATACTGAGGTGTCGTTACCGGAAGACGTCGCCGTCGACGTTCACGTTCACGACGCCGTCTGACAGTTTTCACCGACCGAGCGGTCAGAGCTTGTGAGTGGAACTCAGTATCACACGTGCGAAATGTGGTGATAGTCGCCGGATTTAAGACGTTCACCGACGAATCGTTCACTAATGTCATCCATCGAGCTTACACCGAGTCAGAAGACCATCCTCACTGCCCTCATCAACCTCCATCGGGAGGACGAAGACGCAGTGAAAGGCGAGGACATCGCCGAGGAGGTCGACCGTAACCCCGGCACGATCCGCAACCAGATGCAGAGCCTCAAAGCGCTCCAGCTCGTCGAGGGCGTCCCCGGCCCGAAGGGCGGCTACAAGCCGACCGCGACCGCCTACGAGGCGCTGGACATCCAGCGCATGGACGAGCCGGCGTCGGTGCCCCTGTCCCACGAGGGCGAGCCCGTCACCGAGGGCAACGTCGAGGGAATCGACCTCAGCAGCGTCCACCACCCCGAACTGTGCCGCGCGGAGATCCACTTCCAAGGCTCGGTGCGGGACATCCACGAGGGCGACAGCGTCACCGTCGGCCCGACGCCACTCTCGAAGCTCCAGATCGAGGGAACCGTCGACGGCAAGGACGACACCGCCAACATCCTGATCCTGAAGATCGACGACATGGTCGCGCCGGCAGAAGAGCCCGAGCACTGACCACCTGCGACGTGCGGTCGACGCCGCGGTCAGCGCGTCGATAGCTCTCTTTCGATCTTCTCGCGTCGACGCAGTTTTGCTCGTAACGATTTGCTTCGATAGCTCCTGTGAGATACTCTCTATCACACGGGTGAGCGTTTCAAAGCCTTTGTATCACAGGGTTCCAGAGTAGGAGTCATGACAGACACGGTCGTCGTTCTCGGCGCAGGATACGCCGGCGCTGGCGCGGTCCAGCAACTCGAAGACGAACTGAACGGGAGCACGGAGATCGTCTGGGTCTCCGACACCGACTACCATCTGGTGCTCCACGAGTCCCACCGCGTCATCCGGGATCCCTCGATCCAGCACAAGATCACGATTCCGGTCGAAGAGATCAAATCGCCCGCGACGACGTTCGTCGAGGGCGAGGTGACGAATCTCGATGTCGACGACCGCGAGGTCGAGCTGGCCGACGGCGATACCATCGACTACGACTACGCGCTGGTCGCGCTGGGCAGCCAGACGGCCTACTACGGCATCCCCGGCCTCGAAGAGCACTCCTTGACGCTCAAGAGCCTCGACGACGCGCTGGAGATCCACGAACAGGTCAAAGCAGCCGCCCAAGACGCGACGCGCAGCGACCCCGCCGAAGTCGTCATCGGCGGCGCCGGCCTCTCGGGCATCCAGAGCGCGGGCGAGGTCGCCGAGTTTCGCGACAAGCACAACGCGCCGATCGAGATCACGCTCGTCGAGGCGCTCGAAGAGATCTTCCCGCCGGGCTCCGACGAGATCCAGCGCGCGCTCCGGGAGAAACTCGAAGCCGCTGGCGTGAACATCCTCACCGACGACCCGATCACCGAGGCGACCGCCGACGCGATCGAGTTCGACGAGCGCGACGCGATCGACTACGACGTGTTCGTCTGGACCGGCGGCGTCACCGGCCGCGACGCGATGGCAGGTGCGGAACTGGACAACGAGCACAACCGCATCAACGCCGCCTCGACGTTCGAGACCAGCGACGAGCGCGTGTTCGCCATCGGCGACTCGGCCGTGATCGACCAAGGCGAGAACCCGGCACCGCCGACCGCACAGGCCGCTTGGCAGGCCGCCGAAGTCGCCGGCGAGAACCTCGCTCGCGCGATCGACGGCCGCCCGCTCAAGACGTGGGCGCACAAGGACAAGGGGACGGTCATCTCCATCGGCGACGAAGCCGTCGCCTGTGACGTCGACCCCGGCTTCGGCGCCGGGCGCCTGTTCGAGCCGATCGGCTCCTTCGGCGGCCTCCCCGCCGAGACGCTCAAGAAGGTCATCGCAGCGCGCTGGATCGCCGACCTCACGTCGTGGAACCGGGCCCGGAAGGCCTGGGACGCGCTGTAGCCGACCTACCGTTTTCGTACCCGAACCGCTACTTCTCCGGGATCGAGCGTCACGCTCATCGTCGGATCGAGCGACTCGGTAACGCGCTCGAACTCGACGCGCTGTGCTAGCGTCGCCAGCGCGAGCTGGAGTTCCGTCATCGCAAAGCGCATCCCCAGACAGTGGCGCGGCCCGCCGCCGAAGGGGAAGTACGCGTACTCCGGTCGGTCCCGATCCGCCAGCCAGCGCTCGGGATCGAACGTCTCGGGGTCGGACCACCAGCGCTCGTCGCGGTGGATGCCGTAGGCAGATAGCTGCAGCGTCGCGTCCTCCGGGATGCGATACCCGCCGAGCGTGAGCGCCTCGTGGGGCTCTCGGTAGAGAATCGTGATCGGCGGGTACAGCCGCATCGCCTCGTTGACGATCGCCTCGGTCACGTCGAGGCTGGGCAGGTCGAGAAACGTCGGGTCGCTGTCGCCGAGTTCGCGCTCCAGTTCGGCGTCGAGTCGCTCACGCACGTCGGGGTGGCCGGCCAGCAACCAGCAGGCGTAAGTCAGCGACGTGGCGGTCGTCTCGTGGCCCGCGAACAGGAACGTCACGAGTTGGTCGCGGACGACGTTCGGCGCCATCCGCTCGCCGTCCGGGTACTCCGCGCGGGCGAGCGTCGAGAGAAGGTCGTCCCGGTCGTCGGCGTCGCGGCGCTCGTCGACCAGTCGCTCGATCAACTCGTTCAGATCGTCCATCGCCCGCTCGTAGCGCCGGCCCGACGGCGAGGGGAGCCACGAGGGAAGCACCGAGTGGAGCGCGAACGTCGTCGGATCGGCGATGTCGGCCAGCGCGAGCGTCGCCTCGCGGACGACGCCGGCGCGCTCGTTGTCGAGATCGAGATCGAACAGCGCCTCGGTCAGGACGCCGAGCGTGAACGTCGAGAGCGTCTCCCGGAGTTCGACGACCTCGCCGTCTCGCCAGTCCGCCGCCAGCGCGTCCGTCTCGTCGACCATCGTCTCGGCGTAGGACTGGACCTGCGCGGGCGTGAACTCCGACTGGAGCAGTTGGCGCTGGCGGCGCCACGTCTCGCCTTCAGAGAACGCGACGCCGTCGGGCGCGATGAGTTCGCCGAAGGCGGTCTCGAAGTCGCCCTTGCTGAACTCGTCGTTGCGACCGACCAGCACCGACTCGACGATGTCGGGGTCGAACACCGCGACGAACTCCTCGCCGAGCGCTCGGTAGGAGACGACATCGCCGTGTTCCTGAAGCGTGTCAAGAAAGTCGATCCCCTGCCGGACGTACGTCAACGTGTTCCCGACCAGCGGCGCGCCGGATCGGCGCGGCGGGGCCGTCGGCTCGGGGGCCGGTGTGGCGGCTGTCGTCCCGGTTCGACGGTCCGCGTCGGTCTCGGCTGAACGTTCTGCCATCACTCGTTGGTTCGGGCCACAGTGCCGTCGGAATTCCCGCGAAGCTCTGAATGTTTTTAAGTAACGACGCCGATACTCCGCGCGTGCAATCGGCAGATCTGACGCTCACGCTCCCCGAGTCGATGCAGTTGCCGACGCCGGACTACGAGGGGTACGTCGACCGGGAGGAGGTGCTGTCGTGGCGCGTCGACCCCGTCGAGGGCGTCGTCGGCTTCCTCTCGTTGGTGGCCGGCGATCGAGAGCGATGTGTCGAGGTCGCGACCGATCTCGACGCCATCGATCGGTTCGATGTCGCGCCGATCGACGACGAAACGTTCTACGCCTACGCCGAGATCGACCTGCGGGACGCCGACGCGTCGCTGATGGCGCCGTTCGACGACGGCGGGCTCGTGGTCGTTCCGCCGATCGTCTACGAAGATTCGTCGACCGTCCGCGTGACCGCGCTGGGGACCGACGACGCGCTCTCGGGACTGCTCGATCGGTTTCCGGACGGCGTCGGCGTCGAGGTCGAGCGCGTCGGCGATCACGACCGCCTCTCGGGGTCGCTCGCCAGCCGACTGACTCGGCGGCAGTTCGAGGCGCTCTCGGTCGCCCGCGAGTTGGGCTACTACGAGGTCCCCCGCGAGGCACCGCTGTCCGCGGTCGCCGACGCGCTGGGGTGTTCGGAGAGCGCGGCGTCGACGCTGTTGCGAACCGCGCAAGCCAATCTCGTCGACGCTGCGCTCGCCCGGTAACGTAGTCTGCGGCCTACTCCAACGAGAGTCCGGCGTGCCACTGGTCGACGCCAGCCTCGCGCTTTGTCTCGTCCATCTGTGCCAGTAGTTTCACCGCGAGCGTCGCCGTCTCGGCGGCCCGGTTCTCGCCTTCGGTGCGGAACTCGCCGGTCTCCCGGTTGGCGTAGACGGTACAGATGGCGCCGGCCCGCAGGCCGTAGACGTTCGCCAACGTCAAGATCGCGCTGGCTTCCATCTCGATGTTTGCGACGTTGGCGTCTCGGAGATTGTCGACGAGTTGGTCGCTGCCGGCGGCCTCGAACCCACCGAAACCGGGTCTACCCTGCCCCGCGTAGAAGCTGTCGGCGCTCATCGTGATGCCGGTGTGGTACTCGTAGCCCAGTCGCTCAGCGGCCGCGATCAGCGCCGAGACGACCTCGTGGTCGGCCGCCGCCGGGTAGTCCTCGCGGACGTACTCGTCGCTGGTGCCCTCCTGTCGGACCGCGCCGGTCGTGATGACCAGATCGCCGACCGCCATCTCGGGCTGGATTGCGCCGCAGGAGCCGACGCGCACGAGCGTGTCGGCGCCGACGCGGGCTAGTTCCTCGACGGCGATGGCGGCCGAGGGCGAGCCGATGCCCGTCGACGTGACGCTGATCGGCGTCCCCTCGTACCGACCGGTGACGGTTCGGTACTCGCGGTGGTGTGCGACCTCCTCGCTCTCGTTCCAGAACTGCGTGACCTTCGGGACGCGCTCGGGATTCCCCGGCAAGAGCACGGCGTCGGCAACGTCGTCGGGGCCGACTTCAAGATGGTACTGTTCGCCGTCGTTGGGGTCCTCGCTGTCGCCAGCCACCTCCGTGCCGTCTCGGTCGCTCATGTCCGGGGGATTCGTCGGCCGGGGGTAAATATGCCGTCGCTGCGTGGGTAGATGGTTCGCGCTCGCCGACAGCCGGGACAAAGTATTTACAATTGCGCTGACGTGTTCACAACATGGCAGCTGGTGGTCTCGCCCTGTTGATGATCGTCCTGTTTTTCATCTTCTCGATCATCATTCCGTTTTGGGTGTACAGTGACGCACAGCAAAACAGCTCCTACAGCGCCGTGCTGTGGGCGCTCGTCGCCTTCTTCGGCGGACTCCTCGGCCTCCTGTTGTACCTGCTGATCGGTCGTGATCGGACCGGTGGGCGAGGTGGGAATCACGGTGGAAACGACGGCTGGAACGACAACGAGCGTTCCAACGAGCCCGACCTCCGTCGCTGAGACTCAGTCCAGATCGTCCCGCGAGATCGTATCCGGTAGTAGCTCGCCGAGGGTGTACTCGGCGACGGCGTCGCCCTCGTCACAGCACACGCGCAGGTCGTCGTCGCAAAACTCCGTCAGCGACTGGCGACACATGCCGCAGGGCGTCTGGCCGTCCTGCTCGCTCGTGCTGACCGCGATCGCGTCGAACTCGCGGTGGCCCTCTCGGATCGCTTCTGCGAGTGCGACCTCCTCGGCGTGGAGACTGTTCGAGAAATTGGCGTTTTCGATGTTACAGCCGGTGAACACTGTTCCGTCGGCGGCCCGCAGCGCGGCGCCGACGAGATACTCGGAGTAGGGTGCGTACGATGCCGTGCGGGCCTCGCGGGCGGCTTCGATCAGGTCGTCCATAGGCGCCGTTGGGCGTCGGGCGAAAAGTACCCGTCGGCGGCTCAGTCCAGAAAGTCGATGCCGCGGAGTTCGAAGCGCGCGCCGCCGTCGTCCGACTCGCTGATCTCGATGGTCCAGCCGTGCGCGCGAGCGATCTGCTGGACGATTTCGAGACCGTAGCCCGTTCCGTCCTCGCGGGTCGTATAGCCCCGTTCGAACACGTCGTCGCGGTCCGATGCCGGGATGCCGGGGCCGTCGTCGGCGACGAACAGTCCGCTGTCGTCCGGAAGCCGCCCGACGCGCACCGACGCCTCCGGGCCGGCGTGGGTGACGGCGTTTTGCAGGAGGTTCCCGAACAGCTCCCGCAGTCGGCTCTCGTCGGCTTCGATCCGGCCGATATCGTCCTCGACAGTCAGTTCGGCCGCTGATTCCATCCCGACAGCCCACGCCGCGTCGACACAGGCTTCGACATCGACGGGCGCAGTCTCGCCGACGAACGCGCCCTGCTTGGAGAGTTCGAGCACGTCGTCGACGATCTCGTCGATTCGATCGAGCGATTCGACGACGTAGCGAAGCTCTTCGGCGTCGTACTCCTCGGCGGCCAGTTCGGTGTACCCCTGTGCGACCCCGAGCGGGTTTTTGATGTCGTGGGCCAGAATGTCGGCGAACTCGTCGAGGCGCTCGTTCTGGTTTTTGAGTTGATCTTCCCGCTGCTTCCTGTCGCTGATGTCGCGGACGATGCCTGTGAAAAGCTGTTCCCCATCGTGGCTGTGCTCGCGCAGGCTGATCAGGGTCGGCACCTCGTGACCGTCCTTATGGAGCGCCGGCAGTTCGATTCCGTCCCAGTCGATGTTTCGCTCCCCGGACTCGACGTAGGACTGCAGCGCCGCCGCGTGGACGGGCTGGAGACGTTCGGGAATGATCCGCATCTTGGAACTACCGATCAGCTCCTCGGGAGAGTATCCGAGCAGATCCTCAATAGCCGGGTTCGCATAGACGATTTTGCTGTCCGCGTCGATCGTAATCATCCCCTCTGACGCGTTCTCGACGAGCGTCTGGTAGAACTCGTCGGGCCGAACTGGCAGTGATGTCTCGTCCACGGAACTACTCGGTTGCATCTGTAGGCGCCAGATCAACATAATACCTTTGTCAGATGCTGGCAGTCGTCGACACCACTGTCGATCGATCACTGGGCGTCGTCGACAGCCCGCTCGACGGCGTCGACGGCGTCCGCGACCAGCGCGTCGACATCCTCGCTTTCGGCGTACACGCGGACGTACGGCTCGGTCCCGCTCGGGCGTACGAGCACCCACGAGGCGTCGGGCTGTTCGATCCGGACGCCGTACTCCGTCGAGACAGTTCCGTCGGGGAACTGCTCGGGCAGCGCGGTCTCGAGCCGGTCCATTGCGGCGTCTTTGGCCTCGTCGGGGCACTCGACGCTGACTTTCCGGTAGGGCCGTTCCGTGACCGGGCCACGCAGCGCAGCGACGCTGCCGGCTTCGGCGACGAGCCCCGAGAACACGGCGGCGCTCACGACGCCGTCGATCCAGCCGCCAAAGTGGGGATGGATGTGCTTCCACGGCTCGGCCGCAAAGGTAATCTCGGTGTCGGCGTCGCCTGCTGCCCGTTCGCGAGCGATCCCCTCGTGGAGCGCGCCCAGCCTGACGCGCTCGGTTCGACCGCCTGCCGCCCGAACCAACTCGTCGATGCGGGCGGACGCGTTGGGCGTCGTTACGACCACCGGATCCTCGGCGGCCGCGTCCACGACGTAGTGCTCGGCCAGCAGCGCGAGCACGGTGTCCTCGTGGACAACGTCGCCCTCGCTGTCGACGATCACGATTCGATCGGCGTCGCCGTCGTGGGCGATGCCGAAATCGAACTCGCCGTCGGCGAGAAACGCCCGGAACTCCGTGAGCGTCTCGGGCGTCGGCTTGCTCTCCCGGCCCGGGAAGTGGCCGTCGACGTTGGCGTTCAGCGTCACCACGTCTGCGCCCAGTTTCCGGAGTACTTGGGGCGTCGCCAGCCCGGCCATTCCGTTGCCACAATCGACGGCGATCGAGAAGCCCGACAGCGGCGTCGCGGCGTCCCCACGCGATCCCGAGTAGTTCGAGCCGTGACCGAACGTGTCGCGAGCGTACGCAGCGACGGCGTCGCGGTAGCGCGAGAGCACGTCGGCGGACTCGGCGTTCCCCCACTCCGTCCACGGCGCGGGGTCGGGCTCGCCGTCGACCAGTCGCTCGATCCGTCGCTCGGCGTCCCGATCGTACTCGACGCCGTCCTCGAAGATCTTGATGCCGTTGTCGGTCGGCGGGTTGTGACTCGCGGTGATCATCACACCGCGACGCCCACGCGAAGCGTAGGCCAGCGCGGGCGTCGGAACGACGCCGACGCGTCGGCAGTCGACGCCTGCGCTTTCGAGGCCGGCCTCCATCGCGGCCGCCAGCGCGTCGCTCGTCTCCCGCCCGTCACGTCCCAACACGACAGTGGGATCCCGCGACGCTTCCTCGACGGCGTCGACGGCGTCGTTGCCGACCGCACGTCCGACCGCGAGGGCCAACTCCGGCGTCACTCGATCCTGCGCCGACCCCCGGATACCGGCGGTCCCGAACAGACTCATACGTAACCGACCGCCCCCGACGACCGTAAAGCCACCCGAACGTACGCGGACTCGACCGGTGATGACGCCGCTACGAAACCAACAACAGTGAGAAACGAACGCGGTCGACGCCGACTACAGCTCGACGCCGCTGGGGATGAGACTGTGGTTGCGCAGCAGGTTCCCCTCGTCGTTGTAGACGAGGAACGTGCGCTTGTCGTAGGCGACGAGTTCGTCGCCGTCGAGTCGGATCCTGACCTCGTAGCGGCCGTCGGAATCGGGGTCGTGCTCGCCGTAGCGCCGTGCCGCCCGGATGAACTTGAGCACGTCGTCGGCGTCCTCGTTGAGTTCGAGCACGAAATCGCCGGTGATCCGGTTTGTGACGCTGACGACGCCGGCGGCGTCGCTGTCCAGCGGCCCCTGCAACCGGAAGGCAACGTCGGTCTCTTCGGCGTCGAGGAGTTCGTCGTCGATTCCTGTGAGGCGCTCTCGGAGCGTCGTCGCGGGGCCCTCGAAGTCGATCCGTACCGTCGGCTTTGCGGGCTCGCGGTCGTCTTCGACCCAATCAATATTGCTGACTTCCAGCGTGAAGTAATCGCGCCTCATTACCTGTACGACGAGGTAGGGACTCACGGGCAATGAACGTAACGCCTGCCCCAACGGCACCGTCAGTTCGGACGACGGCGGCGAGACGGTAGTTTTTACCCTGCGGGGTTCGCGGGCGTTTGATGTATGGCTTGGGTGCGCTCGGAGTACGCCGGCGAGTTGGCGGTCGTAGCCGCGTGGTTGGCGGCGGTATTGCCTTGGAACGTGACCTACACCGGCATTCCCGGGACCGACCTCTCGGCGCTGTTTCTCAGGTTCCCCTTCCTGCAGACCCGCTACATCTTCGGGTTACCCAGAGACGACCAACGGTTGTTTTACGACCCCGTCGCTGCCCTCGATCAGGTGTCGGGCGTCTCCGAGATGCTGTACTACCTCTGGATCGCGGGCGCCGCCGTCGTCTTACTGGCGGTTCTGCTCTCGTTCGCCATGTACGCCGCCGAGGATGCCGTCGAGGAGCTGTCGCCGGTCCATCCAGTGCGCGCGATGGGCGGGCTACTCGCGCTGGCGACGGCGTTTCTAACGGCGGCCACCGTTGCGATCGCCACTAACGGCGACTTCGGCGGCGGGATTCCGATTCCGGTCGGTCTCGTCGTGCTGGGTTCGCTCGCCGCCGTCCTGTTGCGCGCGGAGCTGGTCTAATCTCTATCGTCAGCCCGTCCAATTTAAGGGATCTGACTACATTGGGACGTGTAGATGCGAGGCCGGTCGGTGCGGCAACGCCGACTGCCACCGCCGAGAGAGCACAATGACCGACGAAGACCAGGACGGACGACGCCGAATTCCGCTGGGAGCGAGCAACCCCGGGAGCGCCGAGACCGCGACGGAATCGCGCGGTGACCGGCTCAAGCGGCGGCTACAGCGCGCGATCGAGCTACTGCAGGGGTCGACCGTCCCCGGAGAGCTGTACGCGCCGGAACGCCACGGCGACATCGTCTCCTTCGACGGGCTGGACGGCTACGAGGAGGTCGAGCGCTACTGGGTCAACGCCCCCTTCGCGTTCGTCTCGATCAACTACGACAGCGAGGCGAAAGACCACCTCTACTACGTCGTCGAACCCGAGTTGAGCCCCGACGAGTACGAGCTGCTGGAACTGCTGTTCGAGGACATCCGTGACCCGCTGGTCTATCGGTCCGACGTGCGCGACGAGGACGTCGAGTCGGTGCTCCGTGACGAACTCCGCGAGCACCTCGAAGGCTACGGCGCCGAAGTCGACGTAGCGACGTTTTACCGGCTGTTCTACTATCTCTACCGGTCGTTCCGGGGCTACGGCAAGATCGATCCGATCGTCAACGACCCGCACATCGAAGACATCTCGTGTGACGGCTACGACCTGCCGATCTTCGTCTACCACGACGAGTACACCGACATCAAGACCAACGTCTCCTTCGAGCAGGAAGCCCTAGACAACTTTGTCGTTCGACTCGCCCAGCAGTCGGGACGCCACATCAGCGTCGGTGAGCCGATGGTCGAGAGCACGCTACCGGACGGCAGCCGTGCCGAACTCGCGCTCGGCGAGGAGGTCACGCCGCGCGGGTCGGCGTTCACGATCCGGAAGTACTCCGACGAGCCATTCACTCCGATCGATCTGATCAAGTACGGCACCTTCAACGTCGAGCAAATGGCCTATCTCTGGCTCGCTATCGAGCACAACAAGTCGCTCGTGTTCGCGGGCGGGACGGCCTCGGGGAAGACGACCTCGATGAACGCCATCTCGATGTTCATTCCGCCGCGCTCGAAGGTGCTCTCGATCGAGGACACCCGCGAGCTGACGCTGTATCACGGCAACTGGCTCTCCTCTGTGACCCGGGAGCGACTCCACGAGGGCAACGACATCACGATGTACGACCTGCTGCGATCCGCGCTTCGGCATCGCCCCGAGTACATCGTCGTCGGCGAGGTCCGCGGTGAGGAGGCGATCACGCTGTTCCAAGCGATGAACACCGGCCACACGACCTACTCGACGATGCACGCCGACTCGGTCCAGACCGTGATCAACCGACTGGAAAACGAGCCGATCAACGTTCCCCGGGCGATGGTCCAGTCGCTCGACGTGCTCTGCGTGCAGACGCTGACGCGCTTCGACGACGAGCGGGTCCGCAGGAACAAGACGGTCGCGGAGATCGAGGGGATCGATCAGCGAACCGGCGAACTCGATTACTCGACGACCTACTCGTGGAACGGCGACGACGACAGCTTCAACGAAAACGGCAGCAGCGTCGTGTTAGACGAGATCCGTGACGACCGCGCGTGGAGTCAGGCGGAGCTGCTCTCTGAGCTCCGTGACCGGCAGCAGTTCCTGCGATATCTCCGGGACAACGACGTGACCGACTACCGGCGCTTCACGGCGCTCGTCAACGAGTACTACGCAGATTCCGAGGCGGTGATGGACCGGATCGACGAGGAGGCCGCCGCGACGCCGCCGACCGACTGATGGCGCCGTACGACCTCGTTCCGGTAACGATCGCGGTGCTCGCAGTCCTCCCTGCGGCGCTCGCGCCGCTGAGCACCCGCATCGGCCGGATCGTCTCTCGGCTCTCGTTGCTCGCCTTCGGTGACCTCGTCCACCGCTCTCGCTCCAGCCAGCAACTGCGGAAGCGGCGGCTGCGCGCGGCTCACGTGCCGATGACATACCGCCTGTACGCCGCCCGAACGCTGCTGTATGCAACCATCGGCGCCGTCGTGGGTGCCGTCGCGGGGCTGTACCTGCAGTGGGGCGTCGCCCGTCTGCTCACCGTCGCTCCGGAAACGGTCCGGGCACAGGTTCCCGGCACGTTCGCGTTCGTTGCCGGGGCGTTCGGCCGGCCGCTGCCGACGGGGCGGACGCTGCTGGCGATCCAACTCGGCTCGATGATCGCGGTCGCGGCTGTCGGCGCCGTGACGACGTACTATCTGCGCTGGTGGTACCCCTCCCAGATCGCCGACAGCCGACGCAGCGACATCGACGAGAACCTCCCGCAGACGATCTCGTTTATGTACGCACTCTCCCGAAGCGGGATGGAACTGCCGAAGGTGCTCCGGATTCTGGCCGCCCACGAGCACGTCTACGGCGAGCCTGCCGCCGAGATCGGCGTCGCCGTGCGCAACATCGATATGTTCGGCAAGGACATGGTGACCGCAATTCGGACCATGGCCCGCCGGACGCCGAGCCCGAAGTTCAAGGAGTTCGCCGAAAACCTCGCGAGCGTCCTCCAGAGCGGCCAGAGCCTCGCTGAGTTCCTCGAACAGCAACACCAAGAGTACCAGCAGGAAGCCGAAGATCAGCAGGACAAACTGCTCGAAGAGCTCGCTACGCTCGCTGAAGTGTACGTCACGACGCTGGTCGTGTTGCCGCTGTTTCTGATCACGATTCTCGTCGTCGTCGGCATCACGGTGACGAACACGCTGACGCTGCTCCGCGGGGTCGTCTACGTCCTCTTGCCTGTCTTGAACGTCGGCTTCATCCTCTATCTCCGGTCGGCGATGGGCGGGACCGTCGGCAACGGTCAGTTCGATCCGTCGCTCGATCCGACGGTCCGACTCGACGGCATCAGACGCACCGAGAGCCGCGCTGCGCGATCCGACGGCGGCGTCTCCGTAGGCGAGTCCCAGCAGGCGGCGAACCTCGAACGCCTCCAACTGTACCGACGGCTCAAGTGGCTCCGAGAGAGTTTCGGGCACCCAGTCCAGACGATCATCGAACGGCCGACAGCACTGCTGTGGGCGACCGTTCCCATCATCGGGTTGCTGACGCTGGTGCGCCTGTACGCGTCGGTTCGGCTCGGCATCCCGCTCGTGCTGGTGATCGACGACTTCCTGCTACAGGCGACGCTGTTTGTCGTCGGAACGTTCGCCATCGCCTACGAGGCACACAGCCGCCGGATCGATACGATCGAAGCCTCGGTGCCGGACTTCCTCGATCGGCTCGCCAGCGTCAACGAGGCCGGCATGACGGTCGTCGAGAGCCTCGACCGGGTGCGAAAGAGCGACCTCGGCGCGCTCAACCCCGAACTCGACCGCGTCTGGGCCGACATCCAGTGGGGCGCCGACGTGGAGATGGCGCTGCGACGGTTCGAGCACCGCGTCAGGACCCGGACGATCTCTCGGGTCGTCACGCTGATCACGAACGCGATCAACGCCAGCGGCGATCTGGCCCGCGTGCTCCGAATCGCGGCGACGCAGGCCAAGTCGGACCGGCGACTCAAGCGAGCGCGACGAACCGAGATGCTGACCTACGTCGTCGTCGTGTACGTCGCCTTCGGCGTGTTCCTGCTGATCGTCGGCGCGCTCGACACCGTGTTGATCCCCAACCTGCCCGACGACAGCGTCCTGCCGGAAGCCAGTGGCGCGGCCGGTCAGTTCGCAATCACGCAGGTGCTCGAAGACCTCGGATCGATCAACGAGTCGGCGTACACGTTGATCTTCTTCCACACGACGACGCTGCAGGCGCTGTTTTCTGGCCTGATCGCCGGCCAGATGAGCGGCGGCCGGTTGGCTGACGGCGCCAAGCACGCCTCCGTGTTGCTCTCGATCGCATACCTCACCTTCCTGTTCATCTGAACGGCCCGAACCGCCGCGGTTTTTGTCGCCGCCCGCTTCCCCTCGGACATGGACCGGGCGCCCGAACGAGTGCGCGACACGTACGACGACATCGCAGAGCACTTCGCGGCCACCCGCGAGTACGCTTGGCCCGAGGTCGAGGAGTTTCTCGACGACGCCGACGGCGCGCTCGGTCTCGATATGGGTTGCGGTAACGCCCGCCACGCAGAACAGATGGCCGAGCGAGTCGACCGAGTCGTCGGCGTCGACATCAGCCGCGGCCTGCTCGAAACCGCCCGCCGGCGTCGTACGGAGCGCGGCTTCGGCGTCGATCTGGTGCAGGGCGACGCGGGCTCGCTCCCGATCGCCGACGGCGCCGTCGATATTGCCGTGTACGTCGCAACCCTGCACCATCTCCCCGACCGTGCGGCGCGACGCCGAAGCTTAGACGAGCTCGCCCGCGCACTCGCGTCGGACGGTCGCGCGCTCGTCTCGGTGTGGAGCACCGCCCACGACCGCTTCGACCGCACGGAGGGGTTCGACACGACGGTCGACTGGACGCTTCCGGACGGCGAGACGGTCCCTCGCTTCTATCACGTCTACTCGCCCGAGGAGTTCAAATCGGATCTGGACGCCAGCCGACTGGACACCGAAGACGTGTTCGTCTCCAGTGGGAACTGCTATGCGGTCGTCGCAAAAGGGAAACACCCTTAACCACTGCCCGAAAATCAAAGAGTGCACGCTGGTGTGGGCTAAATGGCCCACTTGGGATTGCGGTCGCGCGATCCCCCGGGCGATCGTTCGATCGCCCGGTTTCAACAACACGTCACAGCACGTGCCAAAGCACGTCGTGACGAACGCGCCGGTGGTGAGCAGACCAACGGTCTGCGAACCTCAGGCGGGTATGCGAACGAGCGCCGGTGTTGAGACGGACGCAGTCCGTCGATGCACGGGGCGCGAACGACGTGAGCGCGCCGGTGGTGAGCAACCCTTCGGGTTGCGAACTACGGTGCGAGTGAGCAAAGCGAACGAGCGCCGGTGGTCTAGTGGCAGGACCTGAGCCTTCCAAGCTCATGGCCCGGGTTCAAATCCCGGCCGGCGCACTCCCTGCGGTCGCTTGCCGGCCGACGTTCACCTCGCTGCGCTCGGTGAACTCCCGGCCGGCGCATTTCTGCGACGAACGGACGTGAGGAGCGGATGCGCCACGGTGGAATTTGAACTACGCAAACGCGAGCGGTAGCGAGAATTTGCATCGGGTTCAAATCCCGGAGCGGCGAAGCCGCTCCGACCCTCGTGAACGCATGGCGTTCACTCGGTCCCGGCCGGCGCACTCCCTGCGGTCGCTTGCCGGCCGACGTTCACCTCGCTGCGCTCGGTGAACTCCCGGCTGGCGCATTTCTGCGCGACGCCGACTGCCGAGCCGCGGCACCGACCCACTGCACGGCTGCGCTTCGACGCCGACGAGCTACGACCGCCAGTACGACGGCGTCAACAGCACCAACACCGGAATGATCTCGATGCGGCCGACCCACATCAGGACGATCATCGCCACTTTCGTCGTCTCGGGGAACACCGCGTAGGTCTCGAAGGGGCCGGCGACGCCGAACCCCGGACCGATATTGAAAAACGTCGCCGCCGCGGCGCCCATCGCCTCGAACTCGCCGAGTTCGAAGCCGGCGCGTGCGCTGTCGAAGACGAGAAAGACGGTCGTGACGATGAAAAAGACGAGGCTGATCAGCGTGTAGGCGTAGATGTCACGGACCGTCTGCTCGTCGACCACCTCGCCGCTCAGACGGACCGGCCTGACGACCGAGGGGTGGCTGGCGACGAACAGGTCGCGCCGGAACCCCTTGACGACGATGAGCCAGCGCAGCGCCTTGATCGAGCAGGTCGTACTCCCGGCCATGCCGCCGATGAACATACAGATGAACAGGAGATGCTTGGCCGAGGACGACCAGAGGGTGAAGTCGGTGCTGGCGTAGCCCGTCGTCGTCGTGATCGAAACGACCTGAAAGACGCCGTGACGGAGCGTCCGCTCGATGTCGCCGGCGAAGGTGCCGTCCGAAAGGAGGATCACAATGACGCTGAAGCTAAAGAACGTCAGGACACCGAGATAGAAGCGAAACTCGTCGCTCTCGGCGAGACGCCCGACGTTGCCCTGCAGCACAAGATAGATGAGCACGAAACTGGTCGCGCCCAGCGCCATGAATCCAGCAACGGTCCACTGGACGATCGGAGAGAACGCACCGAGGCTTGCCGGGCGCGGCGAAAAACCACTGGTCGAGAGCGTCGTCAACGCGTGGGCGACGGCGTCGAACAGCGTCATGTTCGGGGCCACACCGAGCAGGTGCAAGAGATAGAGAATCACGACGAGGAGCACCGTTAGCCCGACGTACAGTCCCCAAATCAGTCGGGCAGTATGTGAAATCTTTGGCGTGAGCCGGTTGACGTTCTGCATCTGGGTTTCGGTCTCCATCAGTTGGGCACCGGCGACGCCGAGCTGGGAGAGAATCGCCGTGGCGAGGATGAGGATGCCAAGCCCGCCGAGCCACTGGATGAGTTGGCGCCACAACAGCGTCGCGCGAGAGTGGACCGAGAAATCGACAATCACCGTCGCACCGGTCGTCGTGATGCCGCTCATGCTCTCGAACAGCGCGTTCACGGGATGGGCGAGTGCGCCTTGTCCGGCGACGACAAAGGGAATCGCGCCGACGAGGGCGACGGCGAGCCACGTGAGCGCGACCATGAGAAACGCCTCCCTGTGGCCGAGATCTCGCTCGTCCGACAGACGCTCCAAGAGACTGCCGACGACGATAGTGACGCCAATCGTCACGAGAAACGGGACGGCGGCGGCGTCGTCGTAGACCGCGAGCGCAAGCGGGATCAAAAGCGGCACCGAGAGCCATTTGAGGATCGTCCCGACGAGGCTACAACTGACGCGCCAGTCGACGCGGATCGTCATAACTGTAGTCCGAGAACTCGCTCCCGGTCCGGGCCAGCTCGGTCGCCGCGGCGTGTCTGCTCGGTCATCCGGCGTTCGCAGACATTTCCCGAAGACTCTTGAGTGTGTTCGTCGGCGCCGACACGGAGGCTCCGTTCGACCAGCGACGAGTGGTGGTTGCCGGCGCGGCGCGATTGAGAGGCTTTTTTGTCGCTCTGTGGGTACGTCGATGCGATGCCGAGCCACGTCGACTCCCGATCGGCATTCAGTCTGGTCGGGACCGTTCTGAAGTACATCTCCGTGCCGTTTGCCGTCCCGCTAGTCGCCGCGCTGTGGTACGGGGAGGACCCGCTGCCGTTCGTGGCGGCGATTCTGGTTACCCTTGGAGTCGGCGCCGGACTCGAACGGCTGCATCCGGACCCCGACCTCGGCCACCGCGAGGGGTTCTTGCTCGTCGGCGCGACGTGGCTCGCGGTGCCGCTGGTCGGGACGATTCCCTACCTCGTCGCCGGTGAGGGAACGGTCGCCCAGCCGGTCTACGCACTGTTCGAGAGTATGAGCGGGTTTACGACGACCGGTGCGACGGTGCTCGGAGATATTTCGGTCGAGCGTCACGGCTACGCGATGATGCTGTACCGACAGCTCACGCAGTGGCTCGGCGGGATGGGGATCGTCGTGTTGATGGTCGCCATCCTTCCCGAGCTGTCGGTGGGTGGCGCGCAGCTGATCAAAGAGGAGGCGCCGGGCTTCGAACTCGAACGGCTCAAGCCCCGGATCACCTCGACCGCGCGCGTCCTGTGGACGATCTACGCCGGTGCGACCGTGCTCGCCGCCGCGGTGTACTACGGACTGCACCTCGTCGGCGTCGCCGACGAGATGACGCTGTACAACGCCGTCGCTCACGCGTTGACGACGATGCCGACCGGCGGCTTCTCGCCGGAGGCTCGAAGTGCGGAAGTGTTCTCACCCGCGATCCAGTGGGCGATGATCCTGTTTATGATCGTCGCCGGGACGAACTTCGCGCTGCTGTGGCACGCTCTCGACGGCGAACCCGGGGAGCTGTTCGGTGACTCGGAGTTCCGGACGTACTTGACGGCGCTGGGCGGCGTCGGCACGCTCATCGCCGCGCTCCTGTTTACCGGCACCGGGATCGACGTGACGCCGGATCGAGTCGCGCCGATCGTCGGCGCGATCGAACCCGCGCTCCGGCAGGCGGTGTTTCAGGTCGTCGCCATCGTCACGACGACCGGGTACGCGAGTATGGACTTCAACGCGTGGAGCGCGCCCGCACAGACGATCCTGCTGTTTGCGATGTTTCTGGGCGGCTCGGTCGGCTCCGCAGCCGGCGGAATCAAGATCGTCCGGTGGTACGTGATCTACCGATTGGTCGACCGCGAGGTGTACACTACAGTCCATCCCGAGGCTGTTCGGCCGATTCGCGTCTCGGGCTCGGTCGTCGAGGAAGATACCGTCAAAGGGCTAGTCGGATTCACCCTGCTGTTTCTGCTGCTGTTTGCGTTCTCGACCGTACTCCTGTATCTGGACACCCTTCGGACGGCGGAGCTGACGCTGAACGGTCTGGAGGCGATGAGCGTCACGATGGCGACGCTCGGCAACATCGGCCCCGGGTTCGGCCCTGTCGGTCCAATGGACAGTTACGCCAAGTTCTCCGCCGCCGGGAAACTGTATATGGTGTTTCTCATGTGGATTGGCCGTCTGGAGATCATCTCCGTCTTGGTGTTGTTGACGCCGACGTTCTGGCGCCGATAATCCCGGGCTGTCCGCGTTGTAAGCTCGACGTACACCCGGAAAGGTCGCATTAGCGTTGCAGTCCCGTCTGGTTCGTCGGACCGTTCAGCACTGTTCGTTCTCTACCCGGTCAGTAACTAAGCGGATCGCACCCACTGTGTGGAGTCGTATGCCGACGTGTAACAACTGCGGCGCGTTCGTGACGCGGGACTTCGCACGCGTGTTCGGGGACAATCAGCAAAACGTCAGCGCTTGCGTCGAGTGTACGACGGGGCGCGATCTCAAGTCGGGAGCGGCAATACAGTAGCGGCGTCGATCAGTTCGCTTCGGCGGTTTCGAGCACTTCGTCGACGTACTGGGCCTCCCAGTCGCGTCGCGCCTCGATCTCGCGGCGACCGCGCGCGGTCAGCGAGTAGTAGTTGGTCCGCCGGTCGAGTTGTCCCTTCTCGGCCAGCCCCTTTTCGACCAGCGTGTCGAGGTTGGGGTAGAGTCGGCCGTGGTGGATCTCCTTTTCGTAGTACTCCTCCAGTTCGTCCTTGATCGCGAGCCCGTGTGGTTCGTCGAGCCCGGCGATGACGTACAGGAGGTCCCGTTGGAATCCGGTCAGATCGTACATCGTTCCATCTTCATTATACTATACAATAAGTGTTAAGTCTGTCGTTCGGCCATCGGATCCGGCATTGGAAATAAGAATCTTTTGGCCTAGTGTAGAGTATAAAATAGCTGGGCTACCCGCAGGACCCCCGTTCTGCTCATCACACCTTGCTCCTCGATTGGAGGAAACGGGTGCCTGCAATCGTGACAACTCTCAGTGAAGTGGTGGGATTTTCGACGTTTCGGAGAGTTACGCCTGTCGGCCGGCCGCTTCGGTCAGGTCGCGGAGTCTACCGACGGGCAACTCGTCCAGTTGTTCGGGCGTGCAACGCCACTCCCAGTTCCCGTCGGTGGTGCCGGGGGAGTTGAACCGCGCCCACTCGCCCAGATCCAGCAGATCCTGCACGGGTACGACAGCCAGTATCGAGTCGGAGTGCCACGCGGCGTCGATCAGTTCCCAGTTAATCTCTTCGCCGTCGGCGCCGAGGTAGTAGTGCAAGCAGTCCCGTTGCTCGTCGGAGAGATTGTCGTACCAGCCCCGAACGGTGTTGGTGTCGTGGGTTCCTGGGTACGCGACGGTGTCTTCCTCGTAGGTGTGGGGCAGGTAGGTGTGGTCCTCCGTGCACCAGTCGCCGTACTGCAGCACCTTCATACCGGGCGCGTCGATGTCGCGCCGGAGCTGGTCGATTTCCTCGGTGACGAACCCGATGTCCTCGGCGATGATCGGCAACTCGCCGAGCGCGTCCTCGATCCGGCGGAAGAAGTCAAGCCCCGGCCCCTCCCGCCACGAACCGTCGCCGGGATCGGCGTCTGCCGGGATCGCGTAGTACTCCTCGAACCCGCGGAAGTGGTCGACACGAACCACGTCGGACAGTTCAAGCTGCCAATCCATCCGGTCGATCCACCAACCGTAGTCGGCGTCCGCGACGGCGTCCCAGTCGTACACCGGCATTCCCCACTGCTGTGGCGGGTTGTTCCCGTCGGCGGGGACGCCGGAGATCAGCGCCGGCTGGCCCTCTTCGTCGAGTTCGAACAGTTCGGGGTTGGCCCAAACGTCGGCGCTATCTTGGGCGACGTAGATCGGTAGGTCGCCGACGATGTCGATCCCACGCTCGCTGGCGTAGGCGTGGAGTTCGTCCCACTGATCGACGGCGAGGAACTGCAGGAACTTCCGATAGCGAACTTCATCGGCCAGTGTCTCGCGGTACTCTTCGAGCGCCTCGGGCTCGCGCGAACGAACCGGATCGGGCCACTCGGTCCAAACGACGCCGTCGAAGTGATCCTTGAGTGCGCGAAACAGTGCGTACGTATCCAGCCAGTCGACGCGCTCACAAAACGTCTCGAACGCCGACTCGATCTCCTCGGGGCGCTCCTCGTCGAAGCGTTCGTAAGCCGATCGGAGCAGTGGGCGTTTGAACTCGGCGACGGCGTCGTAGTCTACGCGGTCCTCGGGGAACGACTGCTCGGGCGCAACGTCGGCTTCGTCGAGCAGGCCGCGCTCGACGAGGTCGTCGAGGTCGATCAACAGCGGCTCGAGCGCGAACGCGGAGTAGGCCTGATAGGGCGAGAAACCGTGTACTTCGGCGACCGGGCTGAGCGGGCACAGTTGCCAGAGCGACTGGCCAGCCTCGGCGGCGGCGTCGACGAACTGCTTGGCGGGCGCACCGATCGACCCGATACCGTGTCGACTCGGCAGCGCCGTCGGATGAAGATAGACTCCACTTTGTCTCTGAAAGCGGCTCATACCATTTGTTCGGCACCGCCCGTTGTAAGGATGGTGCAATGGGATGGAAGATAAATGAACGCCACGTGGCAACGTGACGAACTGTCACGCCGCCGAGAATGGTCGGTCCGCTAGTCGAACCGGACGCTGGTGAGCGTGGTGCCGACCGCGGCGAGTTCGTCGGCGTCGGTCGCGGCGATCACCGACACCGACTCCGTTCCGGGCCGAACCTCGACAGTCGCCTCGAAGCGCTCGTCCTCGACGGTGGCGAGCGTGGTTCCGTCGGCGGTCCAGAGGACGACCTCGTCGCCGCGAGTCGTTCCCGCGACGGTCGCTTCGCCGTCCGAGAGTTCGACATCATCGACCGACAGCGGCGGGCCGTCGGGGTCGATGTCGCGGTAGCGACGCCGGACGAACGCAGGCGTCTCGACGGGCTGGCCGGCGTCGACGGCGTCCGCGAGCCGGACGAACTGGGCCATGCTCCACGCCAGCGGTGTCGCGGCGCCGGTGCCTTCGCCGAACTCCCAGTCGAACTCGGTGGGGTACTCGCGGTCCCAGACCTGTTCGGGGATCATCCGTCCGTCGTTGGCGAAGCGCTGCATCGTCTTCAGCAGTTCCGCGGGAGCGTGCTCGCCGGTCTCGGTGCCGGCGACGAGTTCGTACTCGGCACGCTCGCCGGTGAAGATCGGCCAGAGCCGCCCCGAGCCGTTGCGGTCGATCGACCACGGGCCGCCCTCGTCGGGTTCGGTCTCGCCCATCTCGCCGTAGCCGTCGCCGTTGTACCGGTACCAGCCGGGGCCGTTGGGCGTCTCGACGCGGATCGTGTCGTCGGCCACGTCGATCGAGTTCTCGATCAGTTCGTAGTCGGGGTCGCGGATGCCCAGCCGGACGAGTTCGAGGAAACCGCCGTCGATGATGTCGCGCTCGTCGAGCGTCGGGCCGTTGTTGGCCAGTTCGCGCTTGACGCCGCTGTCGGGGTCGCCGTTCCGCGAGACGCGGATGTAGTACGGCGCCCGGTCGTGTTGGTCGGTGCCCTCGTAGGTCGCACACCAGCGGTCGACGCCGGTGCGCCAGTAGTCCGCGAAGCCGAGATACGCGATCGCGTCGGCGCGGCGTCCCTCTGCGGCCGCCAACGGCGCCGCGCAGGTCACGCCCGCGATCTCGGCGGCGATCGTCGACGGCGAGTAGCCGGCCTCCTCCTCCCAGCGCTCTTGGCCGCTGCGGGGACCGGAGCGCAGGAGGTACTCGACCGATCGGCGGACGTGCTCGTAGTCGTAGCTCACGTCGTCGAACCCGACGCCGTGGCGGTTCCAGAGCTGGTAGGCCATCACCGAGGGGAACGCGACGTTGTCGAGCTGTTCGCCGCCCCAGCGGATGCGGCCGTCGAGGAACGTGTTCTGCGAGATGAAGCCGTTGGGCCGTTGCTGGTACTCGTAGATGTACTCGGTCGCCTCCGTCGCGCTGCGCAGGTCGCCGACGGTTTCGAGCGCCGTGAAGACCTGATAGAGGTCCCGCGCCCACGTGAAGTTGTAGCCGAAGTCCCGCGGGTCGCCGGCGTCGACGTTCTCGCCCCACGGCACCGACGGGCTGGCGATGCCGGCGCCGAGGAACGTCTTGTCCTCGACGGCTTTCAGCACCATGACCGCGGCGCGGTACTGGTTAGCGAGTTCGGGGTCGTCGGAGACGGATGCGGGTAGCTCGATGGCGTCGAGATACTCCCGCCAACCGTCGACGTACTCGTCGCGGATGCCGACGTAGCCCCGCGAGAGCGCGCGCTGGGCCTCCGCCAGCGCCAGTTCGGTGTCGGCGTTCTCGGCGAACCCGAGCGCGACGGTGTCGGCGATCGAACTCGTCGCGTTGCCGACCCGGCCGACGAGCACGCTGTGGCCGGGCCCGGCTTTCGGCTCGCTCTCGGTCGTGGCGCCCTCGCCGAACAGCGCGGAGAGATGCTCGGCGCTGGCTTCGCCGACGGTCGCCCAGTCGAACGAGCGATGCGAGGCGATCGCTGCGGCGACTTGGTAGGGCTCGCCGTTGGGGTCGACGAAGGAGGGATCGTGCGCGGCGCCGGTGTCCCACGCCGCCAGCGCGTAGCCATCGCCGTCGTCGACGATTTCGGCGCTCTTGTCGTCCATATACCCCGAGAGCGCGGCGTCGCCGACGACGTACACGTCGTACTGGTTGCTGTCGGTCGCCGCGAAGTTCACGTCCATCACGATCGACTCGCTGCCGGGGTCGGTGACGTACTCGACGACCAGTTCCCACTCGTGGCCGTCGGACCCGGTCTCGGTGATCGTCTGGCGGAAGACCGGCGACTCCGAGCCGACCATCGTCGTCGAGCGCTCGATCGACTCGATGGCGTCGTCGGTGCGCTCCTCGTTGTGGGTCCGGGCGGTGTAGCTCGACTCCTCGTCGGCGTCGACGACGAGGAAATCCACAGTCCTAAAGTTCATCAGGTCGACTCTCGGGAACCGCGGCTCGGTCATCGCACCCTCGGTGAGCGTGAACCAGACCCGCGAGGAGTTCGACTCCCAGTGGTCGGCCGCGGTGCCGACGCCGTAGGTCTCGCCGGTCGTCCACGTCGAGTGGGCTGCCGGACCGCTGGGCTGAGTGAGGTCGGCGTCGGCCGACAGCGCGCCGTTCTCGTGGAGCCGCGCCACGACGGCCGAGCGCAGGCCGTGGGCCCACGCGAACGGCGTCGCGCTGTCTGGCGTGCCGTCGTCGAAGGCCTGTTCGGACAGATACCCCTCGGCACCGGCGAGTTGGCCGCCGGGCTGGATCAGATCGAGCAGCATCCGCGCGCGCTCGAACGCGGCGTCGACGGGCGACTCGTCTGTCGACGTTCGGGCGCCGTACTCGTCGATCAGCCCGCCGAGGTCGGCGTTGGCCGAGGCCGCCCAGCCGACCGCGAGCGGCCAGAGCTTCGACTCGTCTTGGCCGCGCTTGCGCCAGCCATCGCCCTCGAACCGGACGAGACCGAGCAGTTCGCCGTCGGCGTCGTACCGGGAGAGCCCCTCGACGGTGGTGGCGGTGTGCTCGACGAGCCGGTCGATACGCTGTTGGTCCAGCGTGTCGTTGGCCGCCGCGTACTCGCGGTGGGCACACACGAGTGCGAGCGTGCTAACGTCGAGCGTGTCGTCGCCCGGCGCACGCTCGAAGACGCCGCTGTCGTGCCAGCGCTCGCCGATGGCGTCGTACACCTCGTCGGCGCGGTCGCTCGCACGCAGACGGAGCGTCTCGTCGACCGGCGCGCGGGCGATCGCCGACAGCGCGAGCAGCATCGACGCCGCGGTGTGGGTGAATCGTCCGGTGTCGCTCTCCCAGACGTCTTGGCACGGCTTCGGGAAGCCGTCGTCGGCCAGCAGCTCCTCCAGCGCGTCGAGACCGTCCTCGATGGTGCCCGTGATTCGAGCGACCAGATCGGTGTCCGGCGAGCCAAGCCGGAGGTAGCGCGCGAGGTACGCCAGCACGCTCGCGGTGCCGTCGGCGGGGTACTGGACGCCGTCATCACCGGTGATGCGACCGTTACCCCAGCCCGGTGCGAGCCGGCCGTTGTGCGCCCAGACACGCTGGGCCCAGGTGCCGTCGGACAGCTGAGCGTCGGCGTAAAACCGGGCGCTGGCGGCGTGTTGCTCCGAGAGGTCGATGCCGAAGTTCGAGTCGACGGTCAGCAGGTGCCGTGCGACTTCGGCGTCGTCGCGGAACCAGCTGTAGCCGTAGCCGCCGGAGTAGACGTGATGCGGGTCGAACTCGGGCCCCTTGATTCGGGCGCCCGTCGGCGCGGTCAGCAAGGAGAGCGTGCGCAGATCGGAGACGACCGTTTCGCGGTGGGGAACGTCGGGTACGTCGAACTGGTTGCGCGAGACCGCTCGGTTCCGGATCGCGCGGTCCGTCTGGTAGTGGTCCGCGAACGCGTGGACGTGTGCGAGCGCGTCCGAGCGCGAGGTCTCCCCGTGGTCTGCAACCAGCGACACGAGCGTCGTCTGTGCGAGGCTTCCCTCGGCGTCGAGGGGGACTTCGGCGACGATCGTATCCGAGAGGTCGTCGGTCGAACCCTGCCCGGTCGGCAGCACGGTCGGGTCGTCGGCCAGCAGTTCGTCGAACCCTTCTCGGCGCTGGCTGACGACACGAGAGAAGCCGGTCGAAGCGGTGAGGTAGTCGTGTTCGGCGTCGTGAAACACCTCGACGACGTCGTCGTGCTGTAGGTGCCCGACGCTGCTGGTCTGGCCGTCCGGTGCGAACGCCACGGCCGCGACCAGACTCGGGCGCTCTGGTACGTCGCCCCGAAGCTCCAGATGGGTCAGGTGTGCCTTTTCGAGGGTGTAGTCGTACTGGTGGATCGAGTAGTTCTCGGCCTGATGGCGAGTAACCACCATCGTCGTCTCGCCCTCGTAGGTCTGCCGGGTGGTCTCCAGCTCGTCGAACCACGTCACGTCGTCGCCGACGCGGATACCGTAGCGCGAACTGTCGATCCCGTGCATGTCGAGCGTCGATCCGGAGTAGTCTCTGACCGCTCCGGACCGGTCGACGAACACCAGTCGCCCCTCGTCGCCGGAGAACAGCCCATCTGTCGAGAGGCGTTCGCCCGGGTGTGAGTCATCGTCTCGGTCCCGCTTGTACTCGTTGATGGCAATACGCATAGTCATGGTATCGAAGACCAGAGCCCCCGCCTCGAAAGATGGCGGAAATCGTTCATCACGTCTCTAGGATTGTCCAGAATATAAACCTGCCTATGCCACCAACACACCGATTGACACCGCGAGAACGCCGTAGCAACGCTGTTTCGGTTGTAAACTGTGTCCCGGGATCGGAGCGGCGGCTCGACAGCCGAAATAATTTTTTCTTGATATAATAGCAGTCATTCACTAAGACCCGCCACAACACACCCACGAGAGTGTCTAACACTCAGGTACGTCGAACGGAACCGGGAAATAAAAGTCGGTTCCCACAGAACGCTTAGATGACAATGCACCATCCAGGGCCCCCTCGATTCGAGGCAGTCGGTTCGACGATCGATCTCGCTCCGCGCGATCCCAACCCGGCCGGTAGTTACCGCTGGCACATCGCCAACGCACCCGAGACCAGCACTGTGACGCTCGGTGACGACGCCGTCGAGCAGTTCACACCCGACAAGCCCGGCACCTACACCGTCGCACTCGACGCGCCCGACGGCACGCACCACCTGACGATCCGGGCGTTCCCGGCGTCGTACGCACCCCCCGAGCCCGACCCGACCCAGTCCGGCTCTGGCATCTCCGGCTCCGGCTTCCAGTCTGGATCGGGCTTCCAATCCGGCTCTGGCTTCCGCTCGGGCTCTGGAATCGGGTCGGGGACGACCGCAGCGGGCTACGACAGCGGCGGCCGCCCGCGCGTCCAACTGTTCGCTCGCGTCGACGGCGACGAGGTCGTGTTCACTGCCGAGGCCGAGACGCCGCCCAGCAGCGACGCCCCCGGCGAGCATCTCGACGTGGAGTTCCACGCCGACGACCGCGACGCCCTCGACACCGACGACCTGATCGTCGACGGCCACGAGGCCCGCGTTTCCGTCGACGCGCTCGGCGAGTACAGCCGCGTTCACGCCGTCGCGCTCGGCGAGACGTTTAGCGTCGCCGATACTATCGGCGTCTCGGTGGACGACGGCGTCGAGATCGAACGCTTGAACGAACCGCCGGAGTGGGGCAAGGACGTGACGCTGTACGAAGTGTACGTCCGGACGTTCACCGGCGGCGAGGCCGCGACGTTCGAGGCCATCGGCGATCGACTGGAGTATCTGGCCGAGATGGGCGTCGACTGCGTCTGGCTCTCCCCGGTGCTCCAGAACGACGACTTCGACCACGGCTACAACATCACCGACTTCTTCTCGATCGCCGACGATCTCGGCACCCGAGAGGAGTTCGAGGCGTTCGTCGATCGGGCCCACGACCACGGCATCAACGTGCTGTTCGACCTCGTGCTCAACCATTCGGCCCGCGAGCACGAGTACTTCAAGCGCGCCGAGGACGGCGACCCGGCCTATCGAGACTGGTACGAGTGGACCGACGAGGAAAACGACGTGCCAGGAACGTACTTCGACTGGCCCTATATCGCGAACTTCAACTACGACAATCTGGAGGTGCGCCGCCATCTGCTCGACGCCGTCGACGAGTGGGCGCCGATCGTCGACGGGTTCCGCTGTGACATGGCCTGGGCCGTCCCGACGAGCTTCTGGAAGGAGGTCCGCGACCGCGTGAAGTCCCACGATTCGGAGTTCCTGCTGCTCGACGAGACGATTCCCTACATCGCCGACTTCCACGAACTCTGCTTCGACGTTCACTTCGACACGACGCTGTATCACAACCTGCGCCAGATCGGCAACGGCGCCGCCGACGCCGAGACGATCCACGACGCAATCGACAACCGCGCAGAGACCGGCTTCCCGGACCACGCCGGCTTCCTGCTGTACATCGAGAACCACGACGAGACGCGCTACGCCGAGGACTGCGGGCGCGAGCAGGCCTTCGCCGCCGCCGGCGCGATCTTCACGCTGCCCGGCGTTCCGCTGCTGTACGCCGGCCAAGAGATCGGCGAGGAAACCCGCCGCGAGAAAGTCGAGTGGGCCGCCGCCGACGAGGAACTGCGCGACCACTACCGGACGCTCATCGAGACGCGCGAGGACCACCCCGCGCTGGGCTATCACGGCAGCTACGACCCCGTCGACTTCGAGGCGAGCCACGGCGGCGTCGTCGCGTACGCCCGCGAGGCCGAGGGCGAGCGCGTCGTCGTCGTCCTGAACTTCGGCCCCGACACCGAGTCGGTCGCGCTCGACGCCGACGTGGAGACGACCGACCTCGTCACCGGCGAGGACGTGAACGCGCCCGACGCCGACATCGAGGTCGACGACGTGGTCGTCCTGCGCGCCTGAGGGCGGTCCAAAGCAGCGCAGTCCCCCGGCCCTGACCGCACCGTGACGATTGGGAACTTCTTTTTCGGCGCCCGACAAACGCAGGGACATCCGTGTCCCGACGGCAGCACCTGATCCGACTGGAGACGATCCTCCTGATCGCCGTCGGCGGGTTCGCCGGGTCGAACCTGCGGTACTTCGTCGAGCAGGTCGTCCCCGCCTCGCTGGCCGCGACGTTCGCCGTCAACGTCGTCGGGAGCTTCGCGCTCGGCCTGATCGTCTACGAGAGCGCCCGAATCGGCGCGTTCTCCGATCAGGCCCGGTTCGTGTTCGGGACGGGCTTTCTGTCCTCGTTTACCACCTACAGCACGTTCGTCGTCGGCGTCCTGACGGCGACGCCGGCGCTCGGAATGGCGTATCTGCTCGCGAGCTACGCCGCCGGTATCGCCGCCGTGCTGGCCGCGCGAGCGTCGGTGCGGTCGCTGGGAACACCACAATCAGAGGAGGTGGTCTAGTGGACCCCGCCTTCCTCGTCGGGACGGGTGGCGCCATCGGCGCCGTGGCGCGCTATCTCGTCAGCGAGTCGCTACCGGCCGACCGGTTCCCGTGGGCGACGCTGGTCGTCAACGTGGTCGGGAGTTTCGCGCTCGGCCTCGTCGTCTTCGGCGGCGTCGGCGGCGACGCCGCGTTGCTGGTCGGCACCGGCGCCTGCGGCTCGTTCACGACGTTCTCGTCGTTCTCGGTCGCCGCCGTCCAGCTCTGGGAATCGGGCGAGCGCCGGCTCGCGGCCGCCCACGCGATCGGGAACTTCGTCCTGTGTGCTCTGGCGGTCGGCATCGCAGCGGTTGTGGTAGCAGCGCTGCTGTAGTTTAATTATCCCATCACCGAACGATTTATTATCTGTAGCTGTGTGAGATACTATCGGGGAGAAACTGGCTCCCGGGGCGTCGCGGAGACGACGCGGCGGGTAGCCACGCGGTGCGTGTTCGGCGACGCCGCTGTCGGGCTGGTTTTGACGAGCAGAAAAACGAGAACGCTCAGGCCAGCAGGAACGGGACCACAAAGGCGAGGAGCAGTCCCACGACGGTGACGGCGGCGCCGATGCCGACATCCCGCATCGTGTAGGTACTCTGGGGAGCGGTCGTGCGCGCTTCGGCGGGGGACTTTTCGCCCTCTTCGTACTCCGAGTCGGGCGCCTCGACGGTCTCCTCGTCAGTGCCGTGGTCGTCGGCTCCGTGGTCGCTCATGTCCGAACCGTTGCTCGCGGTGTGACTTAAGCAGTGCTGTCTACGCTGCCCGTAACCGCTCGATCGGCCGACGTATCGGGTGCCTTTTGCGTCTGCGCGGCCGAGCACCGGGAAATGACCGGAACGGACGCCGACATCGACCGCGAGTGGTGGAAAGAAGCGGTCGTCTATCAGGTGTACCCGCGCAGTTTCAACGATTCGGACGGCGACGGGATCGGCGACATCCCCGGGATCGTCGAGAAAGTCGAGTACCTCGACGATCTTGGCGTCGACGTCGTGTGGCTCAATCCCGTTTACGAGTCGCCGATGGCCGACAACGGCTACGACATCGCCGACTACCAATCGATCCATCCCGAGTTCGGCACGATGGACGACTGGGAGCGCCTGCTGGAGGAGCTCCACGACCGGGATATGCGTCTGATCATGGATCTGGTGGTCAACCACACCTCCGACGAACACGAGTGGTTCCGCCAGTCACGCGAGGGCGACGCCGAGTACGACGACTACTACCACTGGCGCTCGGGCGATCACGAGGACGACGTGCCGAACAACTGGGACTCGTTTTTCAGCGACTCGGCGTGGTCCTACGACGACGAGCGCGGCGAGTACTACCTCCACCTGTTCGACGAGAAACAGCCAGATCTCAACTGGCGCAACGAGGACGTTCGTGACGAAGTTTTCGAGATGATGAACTGGTGGCTCGAAAAGGGCATCGACGGGTTCCGCATGGACGTGGTCAACCTGATCTCCAAGACCGAGGGGCTCCCCGACGGCGACCCCGAGAGCGGCCTGACCGGCGAGGACCACTTCGTCGACGGCCCCAACATCGAGCAGTACTTCGAGGAGATGTACGACCGCACCCTCGACGGCCGGGACGTGATGACCGTCGGCGAGATGATCAACGTCGACGCCGACCGGGCGGACGAGTACGTCGGCGAGGAGGGGTTCTCGATGCTGATTCACTTCGAGCACATGGGCGTCGACACCGGCGACGGCGGGAAGTGGACGCTCGCCGACCTCGATTTGCACGAACTCAAGCGGATCATCACCGACTGGCAAGAGACCCTCGACGAGGACGGTTGGAACTGCCTGTACCTCTCGAATCACGACCAGCCTCGCGCCGTTTCGCGGTTCGGCGACGACGGCGAGTACCGCGTCGAGTCCGCCAAGATGCTCGGGACGTTCCTCTTTACCCTGCAGGGGACGCCCTTCGTCTTCCAAGGCCAAGAGATCGGCATGACCAACGCCGACTGGGAGCGCGAGGAGATCCGCGACGTGGAAGCCGAAAACCACGTCGAGATGGCTCTGGATGACTGGGCCGACTCCTACGAGGACGTTCGACCGCAGATCGAGGCGCGCAGCCGCGACAACGCCCGGACGCCGATGCAGTGGACCGACGGCGAGAACGCCGGCTTCTCGGAGGGCGACCCGTGGATCAAGGTCAACGAGCGCCACGACGAGATCAACGTCGAGGCCGCCCGCGCCGACGACGAGTCGATCTGGCACTACTACCGCGAGCTGATCGATCTGCGCGACGACCGTGATATCTTCGTCTACGGCGATTACGAACTTCTCCTGCCCGACCACTCGGAGGTCTTTGCCTACCGCCGGACGCTCGGCGACGAGGAACTGATCGCGGTGTGTAACTTCTTCGGCGGCGAGCCCGAGGTCGACCTCGCAGAGATCGTGGGCGACCGCGACGCCGACTTGCTCGTGAGCAACTACGACCCCGAGGACGCCGCCGTCGACGAGCCCTTCGCGCTGCGGCCCTACGAGACGCGCGTGTACGACCTGTCCTGAGGCTCCGAGCCACCCGTTCCGGCGTGACGCCGCAGCGTCGTCGGCGTCGCTCCGCCTGCGGAACAATTTCGTTCGTCCACTCGGTGCCGGTACTGTCGCCACCACTGGCCGGGAAAGACACATACCGAGCGCGGTCGAACCCACGGCCACGCAGCCGAGACGGGGACGCCGACCATGGCAACCGAAACCGAGACCACGGGAGTCCGCCAGTACGGCCGCGACGCCGTCACGCGGGACCTACTGGTCTTGCTCGCGGTCCCGGCCTGCCTCGTGGCGATCCACGCCCTCGGTTCGGCGTCGCTGCGGGCCGACCTCGCGCTGGACCACGCCGATCCCGAGCTCGCGGAGTTTCTGACCGCCGCCTACGTCCACGCGACGCCGCGGCACCTCTGGAACAACGTGCTCGGCTTTCTGGCCGGGGCGCCGATGGCGTACATGCTCTGTCTCCGCGCGGGGCGACGCCGCTGGTTCCACGCGACCCTGGGTTCGATCCTCGTCGTCGTCCCCGTCGCGGTCAACGCCGCGAACTACGCCACGCTGGGGCTGTGGTACGCCGGTCCGCCGCCGACGACCAGCGGATTCTCGGCGGTCGTCGCGGCCACCGGCGGGTTCGTGTTCGTCGCGCTGGTCGCGTGGTTGGCCGACCTGTACTCCCGATCGACGGCGACGTTCGTCGGCGCGCTCGTACTGTTAGCGCTCGTGACGACGTTTTACTCCGTGCACGTCGACGCGCTCGATCCGATGCTCGTCGGACTGCTCGGCGTCAGCGCCGTGCTGTGTCTGCTCGCGCTCGCCGTCGGGAGCGACCTGTCGATCCGCGCGGACGCCGACCTCGCCCGGCACGTCGCCGTTCGAGCGGTGCCGGTCGCGCTGGTCGCGCTGTTGCTGGTCACGTTCGTCGTCGGCCTGTTCCCCCGCGAAACGGTCCGTGAGGGAATGTTCGTCAACGTGTACGCACACGGCGCTGGGTTCGTTCTCGGCGCCGCGATCGCCGCCGGACTGGCGCCGCTGGTCGAGGACTGACGCCTTCGGAGTAGTAGCCCGCCGCGAGATATCGCGGTAACGGTCCCTTTGTATACCCCGAGCGAGTAGTTCCGCTCAGAATGGGTCTCACGAAACGGATCATCCCCTGCATCGACGTGGACCTCGACGACGAGGGCGACCCGGCGGTCTACACCGGCGTCCACTTCGAGGACCTCGAATACACCGGGGATCCGGTCGAGATGGCCAAGCGGTACAACGAGGCCGGCGCCGACGAGTTCGTCTTTCTGGACATCACGGCCAGCGCCGACGGGCGCGAGACGATGCTCGGCGTCGTCGAGGACGTCGCCGACGAAGTGTTCATCCCGCTCACGGTCGGCGGCGGCATCCGGACGCGCGAGGACATCAAGGAGACGCTCCGAGCCGGCGCGGACAAGGTCTCGATCACGACCGGCGCGCTCGAACGCCCCGAACTGATCAACGAGGGCGCGGCCGCCTTCGGCAGCCAGTGCATCGTCATCAGCGTCGACGCCAAGCGCCGGTTCGACGAGGGCGGCGAACACTACTTCGATGTCGACGGCGAGTCCTGCTGGTTCGAGTGCACCAAGAAGGGCGGCCGCGAGGGCACCGGCATCGACGTGATCGAGTGGGCCAAAGAGGCCGAGGACCGCGGCGCCGGCGAGCTCTTCGTCAACTCGATCGACAAGGACGGCACCAAGGACGGCTACGACGTTCCGCTCACCGACGCCGTCTGTGACGCCGTCGACACGCCAGTTATCGCTTCCTCGGGCTGTGGCGGCCCGGAGGACGCCTACGAGGTGTTCACCGAGGCTGACGCCGACGCGGCGCTCGCGGCGTCGATCTTCCACTTCGACGAGTACTCGATTCAGGAGGTAAAGGAATACTTGGACGAACGCGACGTGCCGGTGCGGCTATGAGTCCGACCGTCAACGAGTTGCGCAATCAGATCCGCGTCGCTGTCGACCGCTTCGAACGCGAGGGGTCGGCCGGCTTCACCAAAGAGGATCTGGCGGCAATCTGCGCCGCCGTCGACCACGACGTGGGCGCGAAGCCGTTCCCGCCGACAGCCGAGATGCGGGCAGCGATCCGCGAGCGCGTCGACGACCTCGACGCCGACACCGAGGGCCAGAAAGCGTTACGAAAGGCGGAACTCGAAACGCTGGCAGCGTCGCTCGACGACACGTAGCGATCGGCGGAGAAAGCGCGGAAACGTCGATTACGCGGCGGCGTCGAACGCGTTCTTGAACGCCGTCGTCTTATCGCGGATGCGGCCCGCGGCGTCCTCGATGGCGTCGAGGGGCTCTTTGGTCTCGTCGGTCTTGACCGAGAGGATCGGCTCGGTCTGACCGCCCGACTGTTCGGGGTTGACGTCGTAGGTCGCCGCCGTGACGCCGTCGGTTTCCAGCAGCGCGCCCTTGAGCACGTTCATGAACGTGTGGTCCTCCCCGCCGATCTCGATAGAAATCTCCTCGTCGCTGCTCTCGATAACCCGCAGTTCCATGGGCGAGATTTTGCTCGTGGATCGCTTGTACCTTTCGATAGCGAGACTCGCTGACGCCGGTGAGAGGGTGTTTTATCCCGCACGAGTCCTCAGGAGGGAGTATGCAACTCCACTGGCACCGGCGGGATCTGCGCGCCGCCGACAACCGGGCGCTGGCGGCGGCCGCCGAGGACGGGCCGGTCTGTCCGGTGTTCGTGTTCGACGACGCGGTGCTCGATCACGCCTCGCCCCCGCGGGTCGCGTTCATGCTCGACGCGCTCCTGTCGCTTCGCACTTGGTACTGGGAGCACGACGGCGACCTACTACTGGCCCGCGGCGATCCCCGCGAGGTCCTGCCGTCGATTGCAGAGGTGCTCGACGCCGAGCGGGTCGTCTGGAACAAGGATTACTCCGGGCTGGCCCGCGAGCGCGACGCCGAAGTCCGGCGAGCGCTCGACGACGCCGACGTTGCCCGTGCGAGCTACCACGACGCCATCCTCCACGAGCCCGGGTCGATCACGACCAACGAGGGCGAGCACTACTCGGTGTACACCTACTTCTGGAAGAAGTGGCGCGACCGAGCCAAAGACGACCCGTTCCCGGCGCCCGACGCCGACGCGCTGGCGGCGCCGACAGCCGGCGATCTCCCCGACGCGTCGCTGCCGTCGCTCCCGACGCTCGACGACCTCGGCTTCGACGAACCCGAGGCGTCGCTTCCCGACGCGGGGACGGCGGCGGCCCGCGAGCGCCTCGACAGCTTCTGCGAGGACGCGATCTACCGCTACGACGAGCGCCGGGACTACCCGGCCGACGAGTGTACCTCCCGGCTCTCGGCGGACCTCAAGTGGGGCACGATCGGAATCCGCGAGGTGTACGAGGCGACCGACGACGCGAAGGCGTTCGCGGACGGCGAGAACGAGGTCGAGAGCGTCGAGGAGTTCCAATCCCAACTCGCTTGGCGCGAGTTCTACACTCACGTCCTGAACTTCAACCCCGAAGTCGTCACGGAGAACTTCAAGAACTACGAGCACGAGATCGCGTGGCGCTCCGACCCAGAAGGCCTGCAGGCGTGGAAGGACGGCGAGACGGGCTATCCCATCGTCGACGCCGGGATGCGCCAACTCCGCGAGGAAGGGTACATGCACAACCGCGTCCGGATGCTCGTCGCCGCCTTCCTCACCAAGGACCTGCTCGTCGACTGGCGCGAGGGGTACGACTGGTTCCGCGAGAAGTTGGTCGACCACGACACCGCCAACGACAACGGTGGCTGGCAGTGGGCCGCCTCGACGGGCACCGACGCCCAGCCGTACTTCCGGGTGTTCAACCCGATGACCCAAGGCGAGCGCTACGATCCCGACGCCGAGTACATCACCCAGTACGTGCCGGAACTGCGCGACGCCGACGCCGAACAGATCCACGCGTGGACGGAGCTTCCCGACGCCGAGCGCGAACGGGCCGCGCCCGACTATCCGGCACCGATCGTCGACCACGGCGAGCGACGCGAGACCGCCATCGAGACGTTCGAGGCAGCCCGGGGAGACTGACTGAGACGGACGGTGACGACTTCGCACCGCCGGCCGCGCGTGTGAAGTGTCAACAATTGCCTTCTAAAAGTTTAACAGCCGTCACAGTGACATATATGACGAGGTTCCGACAATGCCAGAACATTCCAATCCCGAGCTCCCGCCCCTGCCGTACGACTACGACGCGCTCGAACCGCACATCTCCGAACAGGTGCTGACGTGGCATCACGACACCCACCACCAAGGCTACGTCAACGGCCTCGAAAGCGCCGAGGAGACCCTCGCCGAGAACCGCGAGAGCGGTGACCACTCTTCGACGGCCGGCGCGCTCGGAAACGTCACGCACAACGGAAGCGGCCACTATCTCCACACGCTGTTCTGGGAGAACATGGATCCCGAGGGCGGCGACGAGCCCGAAGGCGACCTCGCCGATCGCATCGAGGAGGACTTCGGCTCGTACGAAGGCTGGGAAGAGGAGTTCCGCGCGGCCGCGTCGGCCGCCGGTGGCTGGGCGCTGCTGGTGTACGATCCTGTCGCCAAGCAACTCCGGAACGTCGCCGTCGACAAGCACGACCAAGGAGCCCTCTGGGGTAGCCACCCGATCCTTGCGCTCGACGTTTGGGAGCACTCGTACTACTACGACTACGGACCGGACCGCGGCGACTTCATCGACGCCTTCTTCGAGGTCGTCGACTTCGACAAGGTCGCCGAGGAGTACGAGAAGGTCTCCGGCCGCGTCGAGTAACGCCGGCCTCGACTACTTCGTTTTTGTGTGTAAACGCTGATGGGCAGATTATATCAAACTCAAAATATGATGCGTTTATTATGTTTATATAAACCTAGGTTCCTGACGTGTAGGTAGAAGCTCCGGTAGTTCTGTATTCCGCAGGGAGAGACTACCTAATTAAGATAATCCGTATTATGGTTTAGCCAATTCCTGACCGTTGCCCCCGACACATTTATCAGCATGATTGTCAGATAACAATGTGGGGGAATGCAATGCACGATCTAACTGGCTTCCAGCGCGACCTCCTGTACGTGATCGCCGGACAGGACAATCCACACGGCCTCGCAATCAAGGAGGAACTCGAAGACTACTACGAGAGCGAGATCCATCACGGGCGACTGTACCCGAACTTGGACGCGCTGGTCGACAAAGGCCTCGTCGAGAAGGGGGAACTAGACCGGCGGACGAACTACTACGCCCTCACACAGCGTGGCCACCGAGAACTCGAAGCCCGCCGCGAGTGGGAGGAAGACTACCTCGACGCTGAGGAAGCCGAACTCTCACTGTAAGGCGCCCGAGGATTCGATAGCGCGTCGCCGCGCCGGGAGCGACTGGTTCGACGGCGCCGCTGACTCTTCTTACAGCGGTTCGACCAGGTCTTCGAGCGCCGCCTGCGGATCGTCGGCCTTTGCGACGCCGCTGGCGAGCAAGACGCCGTCGGCGCCCAACTCGTCGGCCGCGACGACGTCCTCGCCCGTCGAGATGCCGGCGCCGCAGTAGACGTCGACGCTCTCGTCGACGGCCGCCGCGGCGTCGACGGCGTCCTCGACGATTTCGGGATCCGCCGTCGCAACGGACACGTCGCCGCCGATCAGTTCCGGCGGCTCGACCGCGACGGCGTCGGGGCCGAGCGCGGCGGCGGCGGCGATCTGTTCGGGATTGTTCGCACAGACCACCGTCTCGAGCCCGGGACGGGCCGCGGCGTCGAGCGAGCCGTCGATGTCGGCGAGTTTCAGGCGGTTCTCGGAGTGGTTGATCATCGTCCCGGTCGCGCCGGCGTCGGCGACGGCCTCGGCCAGCGTCGATCCGGTGTGGCTGCCGTGCTCGACGGGGCTGACGTGCTGGGCCCACGTCTCGACGCCGGTCTCGGCGACCGCCGAGAGGTCGGCGGCTTGGGGCGCAACGCCGACGTCGACGCCGGACTCGTCGCTGACGGTCGCTGCGGCCTCAGCTACCTCGATCGGATCACAGGGGTACGCCTTGAGGTTGACAAGGACGAACATACGATAGAGACCGTCCCGCCCCGACAAATAGGTTGTGAGAAGCCGCTAGTCTTTCCGCTTGACCACGTCGCCGAGCGTGTACTCGCCGGTCGAGGAACCGCCGCTCCACTCCTCGTCGTCGGCGCCGGCGCCACCGGTCAGCGAAATCTCGAGGAAGCTCTCCAACTTCGACTGGATGTCGTCGTCGGGAAGCGTGTCTCCGCGTTCGAGTTTGCGGATGAGACTCGCCTTCTCGTTGAGTTCGTTCGCCAGATCGGACTGGGAGAGGTTCCGGTCCTCGCGGGCCTGACGGATGCGATCGTCGTAGTCCGTGACGACCTCGTCCATGTCGTCGAACATGTCCGAGCGGCGGCGCGTGCTACCGCCACCGCCGGCGCTGGACGAACTTGAGCTGTCGCCCCCGGAGCTCGAACTCGACGACGTGGAGTACTTTGTCGACGAACTGGAGGTGCTCTGGGTCTTGACCTCAGTCCCGAAGTCAGCGCAGTCATCACAGACGTCGAGTTCGGCCCCCTCGACTTTGACCGTCTTTGGCGACGACACGTTGGCGCCGCACATTTCACACTGCACCATATGTGCTAACCTTGGCCCGCGGCCCTGATAAAAGATGCGCCGCCGGAGCTTCGGCCGACGGCGGCGACTTCGGCCGAGTGCTTCGTGGTCTGGTTACGAGAGCGCGCGCCAAGCGCCCCAGAAGCGCTGGAGCGCAGTGACGTGGCCGACGACGGCGAAGACGACGAGCAGCCAACCGACCAGCCCGAAGCCGAGCGCCGAGATATCGACGAACGCCGCTACGGTGGTCACGATGCCGATCAGCGCCAACCGATCGGCGCGTCCCAGCATGCCGCCGTAGACCCGATCGAGACCGACTGCTTGGGACTGCGTGCCCAGATACGACGTCATCAGCACGCCCGTCACCGCCACGAGCCCAAGCGCATAGCGGTCGAGTCCAGCCGCGAGTCCCGTGACGACGACGATGTCGGCGTATCGGTCGAGGACGTGGTCGAGCAGGTCGCCGGCCTTCGAGTCGGTGCCCATCTCGCGGGCGACGGCGCCGTCGAGGATGTCGAGCCAGCCGTTCAGCGCCACCAGCACTGCGCCGGCGAAGTACCAGATCGCGGCGTCGCCGGCCTGGTAGTACGCACCCCCGGCGGCGGCCGCGAGAACGAACGCCAGCACGCTGATCGCGTCGGGCGTGATGCCGAGTCGCGTCGAGAGCGAAACGAAGGGTTCGAGCGCGCGATCGGCCACGTGGCGGAACTGGTCCAGGGTCATAGATACTCGATGAAAGAAACGTCGCCGGCACTCGGTTCTCGTTCGCCGTCGACGGCGGCGTCGATGCAGTCTGCAATCTCCTCAGGCGTTCGGTCCGTGGTGTCGACCTCGTAGACCGACTCGACGCCGTGGCGGTCGACCGCCTCCGAGAGGATCACGTCGAGCGCTTCGCTCTCGGCGTTCTCGCGGATCGACGCCTCGCTCTCGTCTCCTCGCTCGCCCAGTCGCGTTTCGAGCGTCTCGGGGTGGCATCGGAGCACGACGACCCGATCGACATCGAGGTGATGAGCGAGGTGGGACTCGACCAGCACGTCGTCGCGGTCGCCGAGCCACTCTCGGACGGCGTCGAGATCGACGATCACGCTGTCGCGGTCCTCGTCGACATCGTCGTACAGCCCGTGTTCCTGCACCGCCTCGTTGAGGTGAACGACATCGAGATCGGCGTCGACCCGCTCGGTCGCCGTTGTCTTGCCCGTCCCCGGCGTCCCGGTGACTGCCACCCTCATCGTGCCGCGAGCACCTCGTTGAGCGCGTCGACCGCCCGGCGCGTCTCCGGCTTCGTGCCGCAAGTCACGCGGATGCAGTCGTCGAGCCCGAAGCTCGTGCAGTCCCGGACGATGACTCCTTTATGTTTGAGCGCCTCGGCGACCCCGCTCGCGTCGCCGACCTCGATCAGCACGAAGTTGCCCTGACTGTCGTAGGTCGGCGCCTCGACGGCGTCGTCGATGTAGGATCGCGCCCACTCGACGGTCTCGACGGTCTTTTCGACGTGTGCGTCGTCGTCCAGCGCGGCCAGTCCGGCTCGGCACGCGATCTCGCTCGCCGCGAACGGCGTGTTGATGCGGGCGTAGGCGTCGGCCCATTCGGAAGGCGTGACGGCGTAGCCGAGCCGCAGCCCCGCGAGCCCGTAGGCCTTCGAGAACGTCCGAAGCACCGCAACGTCGTCGCGCTGCTCGACCAGTTCGATCGCGCTGTCGACGTCGGCGAACTCGCCGTAGGCCTCGTCGACGACCACCAGCGTCTCCTCGTCGGTCTCGGCGGCGATCCGCTCTATCTCCGCGGGCGCGACGACCGTCCCGGTCGGGTTGTGCGGGCTGGTGAGATAGACGATCCGCTCGCCGTCGTACGCCGATAGCACCGTGTCGGCGGTCTGGGCGAACTCGTCGTCTTTCGAGAGCTGGTACTCGTTGACCGTGCCGTGGTGGTACCGGGCGCTCATCTCGTAGTACGCGAAGCCGGGCGCCGGCACGAGCACCTCGTCGCCGGGTTCGAGCATCGCCCGGGCGAGATAATCGAGCGCGCCGTCGCCGCCGTTGGCGAGCCACACCTGTTCGGGATCGACCGCCCACCGCTCGGCGAGCCGTTCGGCGAGGTCGGCGTGGGACGCCTTCGGGTAGCTGTGGACCGACGCCGCCCGGTCGCGGATCGCCTCGACGGCCTTCGGCGACGGGCCGAAGGCGTTCTCGTTCGAGGCGAGTTTGATCAGCTCGTCGGGCTCCCTACCGAGCTCGCGGGCGACCTCCTCGATACCCCGGCCCGCGACGTACTCGACGTGGGCCGACAGGTCGCGTGGTTGCATGTCCGTGCCAACTCGCCCGCGACTCTTAAGCGTGCTCAAGCGCGGCCGTCGAGCCCGGACGACGCGGCGGGGCAGGGGATGACAACACGCCGCGCGTCACAATACTTAAGAGATCCAGCAGCCAATAAAAGCGAGATGCGACTCGGTCGTGGCGGCGTCCCGGAGAGCACCGCGTTCTCCCAGCAGCTGTCCGAACTCAAGCGCGAGGGGTGTAACCTGCTCGTGGTCGGTCAACACTCCGGCGGGGGCCACAGCGGCGCGTGCCGGCACTTGCTGGGCGATGACTGTGCCGGGCGCCGTCGACTCTTCACGTTCACACAGGGCAAGCGCGTCTGTGGGTGTTCGCGCGACGACATCGACGGCGACGGCCGCGAAATCGTCAGATTCGACCCCGATGCCGGCGGCGCCGCGGGCGACGAACTAGGCGCGCTCGGCACCGACATCGTCGATGCCGCCGACGCGCTCGAAGCCGACGCCGACGGGTTCGAGCCCGCTGAGCTTCGTGTCTGTGTCGACTCCCTCGGGCCGCTGTTCGTCGAGCACGACCCCGAGCGACTGTTCAAACTGCTCCACGTCGTCACGGCCCGGGTTCGACAAGCAGACGGAATGGGCCACTACCATCTCCGCGTCGACCGGGACAGCGACCACGTCCACCTGCTCGAACCGCTGTTCGACGCCGTCGTCGAGGTGCGCGACGGAGACGACGGCGCCGAGCAGCGCTGGCATCTCCGGAGCGGCGACGTTTCGACCGACTGGCTCACGCTCTGAGTCCGGCCAGCGTCGGGACAATGATGCTATCGCTCGGCTAGCTCCTGCTCGCTCAGCCACTCGAACTCCCCCGGCGAGTCGGCCGTCTCGTCGGCATCGTCGTGCGCGGCGTCGGTCGCCCCGACCGCCTCGGAATCAGTATCTTCCTCGCCCGTCTCGGCGTCCCCGAGCAACGCTTCGAGCGTCGGTTCCGCGTCGGCATTCGACGCCTCGCGGTCCCGATGTCGCCCTGCGCCGGCCGGAGTCGGACCGGCGTCGGCGGCGCCGACGACAACCGCCGCACCGCCGCCGGACGGCTCGGCGATGCCGTCGTCGCCGGTGATCGCGGCCCGTTCGATTTCGTCGAACAGCCCATCTAGCGCTTCGGGATCCTCGTCGGCGTCGTCGGTCGACTCGACATCCGCGCCCGTCCCGAGTTCGAGTACCGGCGGATCGTTTGTACGGGCTTCCCAGCCGCGATCGCCAGACGCCGTCGGTTCGAGCGATACGTCCGAGAGATCGCCGAACACCTGCTGGAGTTCCTGATCGCTCGCCTCGACGCCCGATGGCGTCGTCGCTGTCCGTTCGGCGGGCCGGTCGTCGAGGAGGTCGTCCGGCGTGCCGTCGAGGACGGCACCGGGGTCGGCTGCCGGCCCATCGTCGATCGGCGCCTCGGAGCCCGGTGTGACACGCAGGGCGTCGGCGTCTGGGGCTTGTTTCCGCTCGGTCGAGAACGCGCCCTGCTGGTCGGTCTCCCCTCGAAGACCGTTCAGGACAGAGGCCACCTCGACGGCCTCACCGCTGGCGAAGGCCGCGGGTTGGTCGTCACGAACCAGCGAAACGCCGGCGAACTCGATGCCGTCGCCGTGGCGGCGTTCGAGTTCGGCCAGCCGGTCGGCCTCGATCAGCACTGCCCGCCAGCGACGGTCGATGCCGGCGAGCAGCACGAACGTCAGGTCGGTCTCCGAGAGCAGTTTGGTCTCGACGGCGTCCAGCAGCGCCGGCAGGTTGTCGTCGCCGAGCGGAGTGTCGGGATACTCGAAGCGCAGGTCGTGCGTGGCGCCGCCGGCGTCTTCGAGTTCGATCTCGATGCTGGCGCCGCCGGTGCTGTGAGTGGTGTCTCGGAAGGTCACCGAACAGCCGTAGGGTTCGAACACCTCGTTGAGGTGGACCTCCGGCGCGTAGTTCCAGTAGCTCGCTGTCGCGCTGATGCCACGGCGGGACTGCGTGAGCGTCTCGACGAGGCGCGAAAAGAGCGCTCGGGGGGAGTCGGCGTCAACGCGGCGTGCCACGAACTCCTCGAGCGGCGTGTCCTCGGGCGCCTCGTCGTCGACGTGTAGGTCCCGTATCGCCTCCGAGGAGAGCCCGAACTCCCGGAGTAACGTGACGTACTCGGTCAGCAAGTCCGGCGGCGAATCCCCTGTCATGTGTCCCCAGTAACCGCTTTGATAGTCCTTTCGGCCGAAGATATTTCTGTTTTTTCATGCCAGTTTGGGGAGCGTCGGTTCGCCCCCCAGATCGCGGGTCCGATCAGGCGCCGAGATCGAAGTGCTCGGCCGCGGTCTGCATGTCCTTGTCGCCGCGCCCGCTCAGGTTCACGAGGATCACGTCGTGCTCGTCGGCGAGTTGCTCGGCGAGCGCGATGCCGTGGCTGGTCTCCAGCGCCGGGATAATTCCCTCGGTGCGACTGAGCTTGCGGAACGCGTCGAGAGCCTCGTCGTCGGTGACGCCGCGGTACTCGGCGCGCCCGCTCGCGCGGAACATCGCGTGCTCCGGGCCGACGCCGGGGTAGTCGAGTCCGGCCGACACCGAGTGGACCTCGACGTCGTCGTCGATGACGCGCGTCTTCATGCCGTGGATCACGTCGTCGTTGCCGGCGTCGAGCGGCGCGGCGTGACGCTTCGAGTCAGCGCCCTCGCCGCCGCCCTCGGCGCCGTAGAGCGCGACCTCCTCGTCGTCCCGGAACGCGTCGAACAGCCCCATCGCGTTCGACCCGCCGCCGACGCAGGCCACTGCGGCGTCGGGCAACTGGCCCGCCTGTTCGAGGATCTGGTCGCGGGCCTCGCGGCCGAGCACCGACTGGAAGTCCCGAACGATCCGCGGGAAGGGGTCGGGCCCGACGACCGATCCGACGAGGTAGTGAGTGTCGTCGATGTTCTCGATCATGTCCTCCAACGCGGCGTCGACGGCGTCGGCCAGTCCCGCGCCGCCGCGGGTGACCTCGTTGACCTCGGCGCCCATCAGGCGCATCCTGAAGACGTTCATCCGCTGGCGCTCGACGTCTTTCTCGCCCATGTAGATCTCCGTGTCAAGATCGAACATCGCGCCGACCATCGCCGTCGCGGTGCCGTGCTGACCAGCACCAGTCTCGGCGATCAGGCGCTCCTTGCCCGCCTTCTTGGCCAGCAGCGCTTGGCCGATGGCGTTGTTCATCTTGTGGGCGCCGCCGTGGAGCAGATCCTCGCGCTTGAAGTAGACCTCGGCGCCGACGGCCTCCGAGAAGCGCTCTGCGTGGTACAGCGGCGTCGGCCGGCCGGCGTACTGTTCGAGGATCTCGCGGAACTCGGCTTCGAACTCCGGCGTCTGTGCGATCTCGTCGTAGCCCGCCGCGAGCTGGTCAAGTGCGTCTTCCATCGGTTCGGGGACGTGGCGTCCCCCGTACTGCTCGAACTGCCCGTCGTCGTGTCGAGATTGCTGAGACATCGTTGCTCGAAGATTCTCGGTGGCGTACTTAGTTGTGACGAGACGGCCGCTATGTGTTCACACATGTCGATATCTGGGCGTCGGTGGGGATGCGGCCGACGGACCGAAAAGCCAGTCGAACACTGAGAATCTGCAACAGCGGCGGACGCCGATCAGCAAAAAGGTAGAGAAGCGGCGGGAACGGCGTCCTCACGCCGAACCGAGCAGCCGATCCACGTCGATCCGCGGTACCGCAAACTGGACCACGACCAGCGCCACCAGTCCGATGCAGAGGTAGCCGACGACGGCGGTCCACGTCGTCGCCGTGGGACTGTCGATCGCCAGCTTTGCGATCGTGTTGAGCGGGTGCTCGGGCAGGAGCGTCGTCACGCCAGCGATCGTGAGGATGCCGAAGGAGTAGAGGAACTGCGCCTGCCGGCGGTCCGCCGTCACCAGCGCCAGCCCGATCCCCATCGACACCACCGCGAGCGCGAGCGCGCCCGAGACTGCGATGAGCGCCGGCGCGTTCGCCACCGATGTCCCGTTGAACTCCAGCAACACCAGCCACAGCGCCGCCTGAACGGGCGCCAGCCCGGCCGCGGCGAGCAACTTCCCGTCGACGATCTCCCGGAGCTCGATCGGGGCGACCGCGAGCAGTTCCAGCGTGCCCCGCTCTAGCTCCTCGGTGACGGCGTCGACCGCGAGGCTGCCGCTGATGAACACCGGCAGGAGGATCAACAGCGGGACGAGCACGGTGTAGGTGAACCCGTAGTAGGAGTTGCCGGCCGGCGCCTCGGGCACGCCGAGGGGCTGCTCGTCGAGGAACTGGCTGCGCTGGTCGCGCTCGTAGCGCTCGTACTCCAGTAGCGTCTCTTGGAGCGAGACGACGACGAGCGTCGACTCGACGCCGGCGTCGGGCGCGATCACCTCGACGCCAATCGTCCCGTCCGACCGCTGGTTGGTTATCAACGCGGCGTCGATCGCCCGGTTACGGTAGCCTTCGCGCACGTCTGCGGCCGAGTCGTACACGATCGGCTGGACGCCGTCTTGCTGATTTGCGATGGCGACCAGATCGTTGCGCTGCTCCCCGGCGACGCCGACGGACACCGTCTGTCCCTCCGCACCCGAGGGATCGTACAGCGAGACGAGCCCGACGACGAGGAACGACGAGAACGCGGCGACGAACAGCTGGATCACCAGCGCGAGCACGATCGTCTTCTCGCTTTTGAGCGTCGCCAGTTCGCGCTTGGCGATCGTCAGGCGCGACCCCAGCGGCGAGCCCTCACGCGACATAGCTGGTCACCCCCAGATTGTACAGCGTGTGCAGGACGATCGCACACACGAGCGTCGCCACGTAATGCCAGCGCCCGCGCCGGGCACCGACAGCCGAGACGATCGCCGTCACGGCGTGAAGCGCCAGCGGGAGGAAAAACAACACCACGGCGATCGCCGGATCGTATTGGGCGGCCTGCGGGAACGCGATACGACCCAGATCGAGCGACGTGATGCCGACGACGCTGACGACGTGGGTCGCCTTCTCGCCGACGAAGAAGCCGGCGCCGCTGGCGGCGCCGACGACGGCAGCCGACCGGAGCGTCGACGGCCAGCGGTTGTGGGCGAACCCGGCGTAGACGTGGAGGCTCTTGGCGATCTCCTCGACCACCGAGATCGACAGCAACAGCACCGGCGCCGACAGCGACAGCGGGAGCGCGAACAGAATCGCGATCGCCAGCAGTTCGGCGATCAGCACGAACGGGATCGACAGCGCGGTCACCGCGAAGACGCTACGCGCGCTCCGGGCGTAGTTCGCCAGCGCGTCCATCGCCTTGAGGTGGACGGCCCGCTGGCTGAACATGTCTTCCTCGCGATAGACGCCAGCGCCGAGCGCGAACAGCAGCGTGCTGGTGAGATACAGCGGCCCAGTCGAAAAGGCGTACTGGGCGGCGGTGACGGCTTCGCCCTGTAGGTCCCAGACGACGAGCGTCAGCGGCGAGATCAGCGCGATCGGCGTGACGTTCGTGAAGATCGCGGGCACGAACGCGTAGGAACTCAGCCCGACGCTGATCGTCACGGTGACGAATGTGAGTTCCTTGAACGACCGCGAGAACATCGCCCCGACGAACGCGGCCGACAGAAACAGCGCCGCGAGCGGAACGACCGCGGCGACCGAGAGCGGGCCCCCACCGATCGCCAGTGCGATCGCCGCCGAGACGATCGCCAGCCCGAGCAGGTACGGCAGCGTCTTGCCGGTCACGATGGCGCCGCGGCCGACCGGCGAGACGAGCATCAGTTCGCCGCGGCGATTGATCCGCTCGTTCATGATCGAGCCGCTGTAGAGTTGGATGACGAAGTTCATCGGGACAATAAACAGGAACGCGAGCACGAGCGACTGCATCGGAAACGGCGGGGAAATCTCGGCCGGCGAACTGGCCGTGCTGTCGTCGGCGACGATGCTGCCGAGCAGTCCGCCCGACGAGCCGTCGTCGGCGCCAGAGCCACTGTTGTCGCCGGAGCCGTCGGCGTCCCCACCAGCGGCGTCGCCGCTCCCGCTATCTGATCCGGACGTGTCCGAGCCGTTGTCGGATCCGGAACCGTTAGCTTGTCCGTCACCGCTTCCGCTCGATCCGTCCGTACTGCCGGACCCGTCACCGCTGCCGCCGCTCCCGCTGTCTGTGCCGCCGGCTCCGTCGTCTCCGCTGTCCGTCCCAGTATCCCCGGTGCCGCTATCTGTCGTCCCGTCGGTCGACCCGGTATCAGAGCCGTCGGGCTGCGTTCCGGCATCAGCACCGCCGCTTACATCAGCCGGCGGGCGCTCGACGTACCGGAGATCGACGGTTACCGGGAACGCGGCGGTCTGGTTGGGCTGGTCGCGCATCAGCTCGTAGTTGTACGCCTCGACGGCGTTGCTGAACTCCGAGTACGCGGCCTCGCTCTTGCGGATCGAACTGTTGTATCTGACGACCGATCCCTCGATCAGCAGTTCCATCTCACCGTCGTCGATCGCATTCCCCTCAGGCTCGACCGGGCGGAACGCCGAGCTGTTCTCGACGACGGGGTGGTAGGGGTTCGACTCGTCGACGCCGACGCGATAGATTCCCTCGTCCAGCGCGGCGCTGCCGCCGAGCGCGGCCGGCGCGACGAGCGCGACCAACAGCGCGCCGACGGCGCCGAGCACGACGGTTCGCCTGTCGATCGTGCCGGCCGAGCGCGTGACTTCCCAGCGCGCGATGCGAAGTGATTTGCGGGCAAACGTCCACGCCGCGGCGAGGACGGCGCGAAGCCATCCCGCGACGCCGCGAAGCCGCCCCGCAACGGCGCCGAAGACGGACCGGCGCGTCACGCCTCGGCCTCCTGTGGCGATTCGCCGGCAATTTCTAGGAAAATCTCTTCGAGGCTCGGCTCGTGGGTCTGGATGTCGACGACGGCACCGTCCTTTGCCTGCGCGCTCTCTCGGGTCCGCTCGACGGCGTCCATCGACTCGACGACGCGTCGGTAACGGCCGTTCTCCTGAACACTGCCTGCAACCTCGACATCGGTGTAGACGCGGTACTCGGTGGTGCCGTGGCGCTCGCGGATCTCGTCGAGCGAGCCGCGCGCGATGATCTCGCCGCGGTTCATCACGACGAGCCGATCGCAGAGGCTCTCGACGTGGAACAGGTTGTGCGCGCTGAACACGACGGTTCGACCCTCCTCGCTCAGCTCGCGGACGAACTCGATGATGTAGTTGGTCGTCAGCGGGTCGAGGCCGCTGGCGGGTTCGTCGAAGATCAGCACGTCCGGATCGTTGACCAGCGCGCGGGCGATGGCGACCTTGCGTTTCATCCCCTTGGACATGTCGCCGATGGCGCGCTCGCGGTGCTCCAAGTCCAGCCGATCCAGCGCCTCGGTGATCCGCTCGTCCGCGAGATCACGGGGCACGTCGTAGAGATCGGCGAAAAAGCGCAGATACGAGTGGGCGGTCATGTCCTCGTACAGCGGCGACTCCTCGGGGACCCACCCGAGATTTTGGCGCATCTCCGTCTCGCCGGCCCGGACGCCGGCGACCGTGGCGTCGCCGCTGGTCGGCTCGATCAACCCGGCGAGCATCTTCAGCGTCGTCGTCTTGCCCGCGCCGTTCGGACCGACGATGCCGAACACCTCGCCGGCCTCGACCGAGAAACTGCTGTCCTCAACGGCGACGAACCCGCTGTACTCCTTCCGTAGCGAGTCGACCTCGATCACGATACCGCGAAGGAAGTGTGCCGTCCTGTTAAATTATCGGTCCGGGAAGGTGTCGACTAGCTGAATAGTATCAGTCCAGCGCCGATCAGAGGCCGACGCCGACGGCGTAGGCCCACTCAGCACTCCCGGCCGCCAGAAACGCCAGCGCGGCGCCGAGCATTGCGACGTTCTTGAGGAAGGCGGTCATCTCGTCTTGTTGCTGGTCTTCGGGGACTGCCCAGAAGTCGTGCATCAGCGGCGTCGTCACGACGAGGAACGCGACGATCGCGCCGGCCGCGAGCACCGGAAAGACGCCGAGCAAGATGCCGAGGCCGCCGAAGAGCAACATCCCGCCGGTAAACGGCACTGCGAGCGAGGCCGCCGGAACGCCCTTCATCTCGGCGTACCCGCTCATCGAGTCGGCGTTCTGGAAGTGGTTCAGTCCCATAAATGCCAGTACGACGCCGAACAGCACCCGGGCAACGAGAAACGCCTCGCTGGCGCCCGGGCCGCTCAGGAACAGCGGGGTGACGCCGTTCATCGAGCCACCTCCGTCCGTGCCGTTCTGCCTTGGTCAACCGGTGCGTCGGATCGCCGCATCTGTAGTATCATTACGTCACCTGGTTAGGAACCGAACCTATATATTCATTCGGCGACAATGCAGTCACCAGGTAACAGCGATGTCATCTGACCTCCAGCAGACGCGAGCGGACGCCCAAGACGAGAAAAGTGGTCCCTGTGCGGTTATTAAGTCGTTCGACCAGATCGGGTCCCAGTGGCGACTCGTTGTCCTCCACGACCTGCAGGGCGCGGAAAAACGGTTCAACGAGCTGAAACGGTCGACGGACGCGAGCTCGCGGACGCTCTCGCGCGTGCTCGACGATCTCGAAGACCTCGGCTTCGTCGACCGGCGCATGGAAGAAGACGCACCGGTCGCTACCTACTACAGTCTCACCGACAAGGGCAGATCGCTCTGTCCCGTCTTCGACGAGATCGAAGACTGGGCCGGCGATTGGCTCGACGAATAGCGACGAGCAGAATCACTCGCACCGCTGTCGTCCAATTACGCGGTCCGGCGGCGTCCGGGCGGATTCCGGAACAGTCCGTCGCCGACCGCAAGCGCGGCGACGACGGCGCCGCCGACGAGCGCGGACTGGGACGGGATCGAGAGTATCTGACCGAGGAGCGCAGCGACCACCAGTGCCGCCGGAATTGCGGCGAGCACGAGATCGTGTCTCGACACCGACGGCGGCCGGTCCGAATCCCCGGTGTTCGCAACCGATTCCGTTCGACGTCGATCTGGCGCTCTCTCGACCATCTGTAACACCTCCTCGCGTGCTAGTAGCGGCGGCGCTTCACTAAAATCCATCGCCGAGCGTTTTCTCGAAGTTGGTTCGTATTTCCTCTTGACCACAGCATTTAATTCTCATAAGTTATAGCGTGCTACAGCTCTGTCCGACCCATCTCCTGCAGTCGGTCTGACGTTCCAGTGGCGCCGCTGCGATGCCACCGGACGTGTGACAGAACGGAAAGAGAGACCGAACAGAAACGCGGTCGCCGCGGCGTCGTTACGCGCGAAGCTCGTCGAGTCGCTCGCGGCCGGGCGCGATCAGGTCGTCGAGATACGCCGCGAGCGTGCCCTTGGCGTCGGCCGGGTGAAGCTCGCCGTTCTCGAGGGCCTCGGCCAGTTCCTCGTAGTCCTCGTAGGTGACGTTACCGCCGTACTCGTCGGGGCGCTCGACGGTCACGGCGTCGAAGCGGGGGAACACGTGGTACTGGAACAGTTCGAGCACGGGGTTTTCGCGCTCGACGCCGTCCTCGGTCGGCTCGGGGTCCGCGGTCGGCGGGCAGTACGCCGAGTTGATCTTGTCTTCGAGCTCGTCGGCCGAATCCTCCATCGAGATCGTCACGCCGGCGCTGGAGGCCATCTTGCCCTCGCCGGTCGTCAGGTCGGCGATGATCGGCGTGTGCAGCGCGGGGCGCACGTCGTAGTCGAGATCCGGAAGCTCCTCGCGGGCGAGCATGTGAACCTTGCGCTGGTCGAGACCGCCGACCGCGAGATCCACGTCGAGGTACTCGATGTCGAGCGCCTGCATCAGCGGGTAGACGAGATGCGAGACTTTCGCGGTGTCGCCGCCCTGCAGTTCGGCCATCGCGCGCTGGGCTCGGTTGAGCGAGGTCGACAGCTCCATCTGGTGTACGTCGAGCACGAAGTCCTCGTCGAGTTGGTACTCCGAGCCGTAGACGAACTCGGTCTGCTCGGCGTCGAGGCCGTACGCGAGGAACTGCTCGCGCATCTGCTCGGCCGTCTCGCGGATCTCCTCGAACGTGCCCTTGCCGTTGAGGTAGGCGTGCACGTCGGCGAGCAACACGACGACATCCATGCCGGCCTCCTGCAGGTCGATCAGCTTGTTCGCGGTCAGCAGGTGGCCAACGTGGAGCACGCCGGAGGGCTCGTAGCCGACGTAGGCGCGCTTGCCCTCGGGGTCGGCTGCGAGGTCCTCGACCTCCTCCTCGGTGACGACCTCCTCGGCGTTGCGCGTAATCAGATCGTAGTCGTCCATACGGGGACTCTGACAGGGCGGCAATTTAGGGCTTCCCAACTCCGGCGGGCGTCGACAGCACTCGGAAGCACCTAAGGATCGGCCACCGAAAGAGAGGGGTATGAACGACACGCGCAAGGCCGTCCTCGACGCGCTCGACGACGGCCCGGTGACCGGACCCGATCTAGCGGCGCAACTCGACGTTTCGCGGGCGGCGGTCTGGAAGCACGTCGAGGCGCTCCGCGAGGACGGCTTCGAGATCGACAGTGGCGACGACGGCTACCGGCTGGAGTCGGTGCCGGAGTTTGGTGGCCCTGCGGTCGAGTACGGACTCGACGCGCCCTTCGATGTCGAGTACCACGAGAGCGTCCCGAGCACCAACGTCGTCGCCCGAGAGCTCGCCGACGACGGCGCCAGCGACGTGGCCGTACTCGCCGACGAACAGACCGGCGGAAAAGGACGACTCGACCGCGAGTGGACCTCGCCAAGCGGCGGCGTCTGGCTGAGTGTCGTTCTCCGGCCCGATCTGCCACCCGCCCGCGTTCCGATGCTGACACTCGCGGCGGCGGTCGCGGCGACCGACGCCGCCCGCGAAGCTGGCGTCGACGCCGAAATCAAGTGGCCCAACGACGTGCTCGTCGGCGACCGCAAGCTCGTCGGCATCCTCACCGAGATGGAAGGCGAGGCCGACCGAGTCTCGTGGGTCATCCCCGGCATCGGCGTCAACGCGAACATCCCCGCCGACGAGTTGCCCGAGGGCGCCGTCAGCCTCCAGACCGAGGTCGGTCCCGTCGAGCGCCGGTTGTTCGTCCAGCGCCTGCTCGAACGACTCGACGAGCTTCGGTCCGATCCGGACGCCATCCTCGACGCGTGGCGCGAGCGGTCGGCGACGCTCGGTCAGGAGGTTCGTGTCGAGACGCCAGAGGGCATCGTCGAGGGAGTAGCGAAAGATGTCGACCTCCCGGGAACGCTGCTCGTCGAAACCGACGACGGCGTCGAGCGCATCCACGCGGGCGACTGCGAGCACCTCCGCCCGGCCTGACGGCGGCTCAACCTCGAACCTCCGACCTACTGCGGCACTTTCCTATAGCAGCACACGCTTTATATCGCCCTGTCCGGCGCGTCGGACGACAGCACGCACCACGTCACGGGCACCGGTGAGATTGTCCGAGTCGCCGTCCAGCACCAGCAGCTTCGCGTCTCTGCCCTCGGCGACGACGCCGCGATTCAGCCCGGCGATCTCGGCGCCGTTGACCGTCGCCATCCGGAGCACGTCCTCGGCGGGGAGATCGAGTAGCTTGGCGGCAAAGGCCATCTCCCGGAACATCGAGGGGCTGTTCGTCATCACGTTGTCAGTTCCGAGCGCGAGCGTCGTCCGCTCGGCGAGCTCGCCGGCGGGTGGCAGCCCCACGTCGGTCACGACGTTCGAGCGCGGGCAGAGCACGATCGGCACCTCGCTGTCGTCGACTCGATCGAGCTGGTAGGGCTCGGGGTGGACCATGTGGACCAGAAAGTCCGGATCGAGATCGAGCGCGGCGTCGATGTCGGTGCTGTCGACTTCGCCGGCGTGAATGCCGAAGAGTTTCCCGGCCTCGCGGGTGGCCCGGCGCTCGTGCTCGAACTCGGCGTCGTTGGCGCCGCTGGCGCCGAACCCGTCGCTGGCCCGCATGGCGTCGGCGGTCTCTCGTCCCAGCACGACCGGGTCGAGGTCGACGCCGCTGGCGGCATCCTCGATCATCTCGACGCCCGGGACGCCGCCCTCGCGGAACTCGATGCACGTGCTCGTCCCGGTCGCCTGCATGAATCGCAGCGAGCGCGTCATCCCCTCGACCAGTTCGGCCCGGTCGGCGGCGTCGAGCAGTCGGTGTTTCAGTCCGTCCGGGGGAGCGACGAGTTCTTCCAGCGTCAGCCCGCCGCCGGCCTCCTTTGCGATCGAGTCGCCGAGGTGAGTGTGCGCGTTGACGAACGCCGGCAGAATCACGTCGCCGCTGTCGGTCGTCGTCTCCTCGATCGATACGATCTCGCCGTCCTCGACCACGACGCGGCCCTCGATCGGGTCGAACGCGCGCCCGCGAAGGACGGTCCCTTCAAGTTCCATGGCTGCTAGGAGGTGACTCGGGACTATTCTATCTGTCTTTGCGAACGCAAGTCTCGCCGCGAGGAGGGCCTATTCCCCGTGGCCGAACTCTTCGAGGGTGGCGTAGTCTCCCCGACGCACTTCGGTGACGAGTCCGCCGTCGGTCTCCAGTCCGAGCACGGACGCCGCGGCGCCGCCGACGCTCTCTGTCACCGCATCGGGCGCGTAGACGCCAAAGCGCCACTGGGAGCGCTGGGCGGCCCGCAGGGCGTCGACCAGCGGAGACTGCTCGCCGAGATGCCTGATATCGCCGTTGACGACGACGCGCGAGGTCGACTCGGTCATCGACGGGCGCGAGGGAACGTCGATCACGACGTGCTCGGGGTCGACGCCCGCCCGGCCGGCGATATCGGCCTCCAGATCGCGGACGCGGTCGTGGTCGGCCGACAGCAGCGAGTCCGGCACGTCGTCGAACTCGGCCCAGACGGCGCGCTTGAACAGGTCCCGATCGTCGATCGCCCGGGCGTAGCGCTCGGTGCGCTCGTTCCCGCGTAGGGCGGCGATCAGATCGTAATCGTCCATCCGCCGGACCTCGGCGGCCGTGCTGGCACCCGCTTCGAGCAGGTGCTCGGTCGCCCGGCGAAGCATCGTCTTGCCGATCCGGGCGACCGGGTGGCTGTACACCGTCGGGTTCATCAGCGCGCGGGCGACCAGCAGGCTCTCGGCCGTCTGGACGTTGCCTTCCGCGAGAACGAGTTCGCCGTCGAGGAAGGTCAGCTCGCGTACGAGGCGCTCGTGGTCGATCGTCCCGTAGGGAACGCCGGTGTGGTGGGCGTCCCGAACGAGGTAGTCCATCCGGTCCACGTCGAGTTCCCCCGAGACGAGCTGGCCGTACTGGCCCTCGCCGGCGATCAACCCGGCGACTGCACTGGGATCGAGGTCGTTCGCGCGGAGCACGTCGCCGACGGGGCTCGACGCTAGCAGTTCCTCGACATCGTCGTGGTACTTGCCGGTGTGACGATACACCAACTCCTCGACGTTGTGGCTAAAGGGGCAGTGACCGATATCGTGTAGCAGCGCCGCGGCTTTGACGCGTTCGGCCTGCTGCCCGTGAACGCCGAGGTGATCGAGCGCCTCGCAGGCGAGGTGATAGACCCCGAGACTGTGCTCGAACCGGGTGTGGTTCGCGGAGGGGTAGACCAGCGACACCGTCCCCAACTGCGCGATCCGTCGAAGCCGCTGGACCGCGGCGGTGTCGAGCAGCGCCGACGCGACGCCCTCGACCGCGATGTGATCGTGGACGCTGTCCTTGATCGTGGTCATGCGCCGCCTTCGTCCCGTTCGTACAAAAAGTATCGCCGGGAATCGGGGGCGTCACGACGCCGAAGCCGAATCGGGAGACATCGAATTCGGATCGCCGTTCCCGCAGGACAGCGCTCGAACGCAGGAAAGAATGCAAGTTATAGTACGTCGTCGAGACCAGTTACAGCACGTCGTCGAAGTCCTTGTGGCCCTGAATGGTGACCTCCTCGTCGGTCACTTCGGCGAGGAAGACGCCGTTACCGCTGCCGGTGTCGCGCTCGACGGCACTTTTGACCGCGCGCGCGGCGACTTCCTTTGCCTCGTCGTTCGAGAGGCCTTCCTCGTAGTACTGTTCGAGAGTACCGTAGGCGACCTGCATCCCGCTGCCGGTGACGGTGTAGTCGTCCGCGACGACGCCGCCGGCGGGGTCGATGCTGTAGACGTGACTCCCCTCGTCGTCGACGCCAGCCAGAATCGGGTGGATGGCGAAAAACGGCCCGCCGCGGGCGAAGTTGCCCGCTAGCGTCGACAGCGCTTCCATGCTCATCTGTTCGCCGCGGCGCGTTTCATAGAGGTTCGACTCGACGCGGAGGTACTTGATGAACGACTGGGCACCGCCGACCGAGCCGACCAGCGTCAGGACGGCGCTGGGATGGATCTGCTCGACCTTCTGGACGTCCTTGCTGGAGACGAATCGGCCGCCGAGGCTGGCGCGCATGTCCGTGGCGACGACGACGCCGTCGTCGGTCGTCAGGCCAACGGTCGTCGTTCCGGTCTTGTTGACGTTCTCGAGTTCCGCTTCGGAGAACTGGGGCTCGGGGAGCGAGCCGAGCGAAGGGCCAAGCGGGTCGTCGTCTGCACCCGACAGCCGGTCGCGGTTGCGAGAGAACTCGTTGTCGTGCATCGGGGTTCGCATTGCACGGAGCTACACGTTGGGCGCATATAAATTGACGGCGTTCCAGTCGGCCAGTACAGGCACGAAGCCGGCGCTGTCGGTGCCTCTACAGCTTGAAAACGTGTCGGGGCGTTCCGATTAGGGCTTCGCGTCCTCGTAGGTTCGCTCGAGCCGTTCGACGGCCCGGTGAATCGGCGGCGCTCGGCCGGCGGTCCGCTGGGCGGCGAGCGCGAACGGCATCGCGAGGATGCCGAGCGCGATGGTCATCTGGTACAGGGCAAACACGCTGGATCGGTACACCCGTTCGATCATCTGACTTCGATACGCTGCTGGACCATTGCCGTATATAAGACTATCTAAATTTAGATTACATAACGAACGATCTCCTCCGATTGAGGTTGCCGCAGTCTTGCGATTCAACTATGCTTGTAAACTCCTCAACTGCACCCGCCAACGGCCCCGAGTCACAGGTACGAACGCGCTCGCTGAGCATCGGCTTTTCCATAAGTTATAGCGACCTTTTGCGTGGCGTGCGCAGCGGCGCGGCGCGACACGACCGAACCACAAAGCAAGAGAACCCCCGGCCAGAAGTGTAGGTATGAGCAACTACCTCGTTGCGATGGAAGCGGCATGGTTGGTGCGCGATGTCGGCGAGATCGACGACGCGATCGGCGTCGCGGTCAGCGAAGCCGGCAAGCGCCTGAACGAAGAGAGCATGGACTACGTCGAGGTCGAAGTGGGTGCGACGGGGTGTCCGGCATGTGGCGAGCCGTTCGACTCTGCATTTATCGCCGCCGACACCGCGCTGGTCGGTCTTCTCTTGGAAATGAAGGTGTTCAACGCCGACAGCACCGAGCACGCCCAGCGAATCGCCAAAAGCGAGGTCGGTGGCGCGCTGCGGGACGTTCCGCTGTCGGTCGTCGAGACGATCGAGTACGAGGACGACGAAGAACTCGAGTCTTAGTCCTGCAGATCGCGCCGAGTAGGGGCCCCGTTTCGGTGTCCCGATCCAAGCTTTTTTAATATAACCCAAAGTAATCCGGTGTATGGAACTGCCGACGCCGGCCGATCTCCGGGAGCGCCGGAACGAACTCGGGTTGACCCAGAGCGAACTGGCCGATAGAGCCGAGGTCTCCCAGCCGTTGATCGCCCGGATCGAGGGCGGTGACGTCGACCCCCGGCTCTCGACGCTGCGGCGGATCGTCAACGCGCTGGCGGAAGCAGAGACGGGGATCGTCCGCGCCGAAGACCTCATGCACGAGGACGTGATCCGGGTCGCCCCCGACGACGAGCTGCGAGTCGCCGTGCATCGGATGGAAGAGGAGGCCTACTCCCAGCTTCCCGTTCTGCAGGACGGCATCCCCGTCGGCAGCATCAGCCAGAGCGATCTGGTCCACGCCGACGAGGACGACCGCGCCGAATCCGTCCGCGAGTTCATGAGCGAGAGCTTCCCGACCGTCTCCGAGGACACGACGCTCGACGAGATTACGAGCCTGCTCGAACACTACAAGGCGGTGATGGTGACTGATCGCGGGGAGACTGTCGGCATCATCACGGAAGCCGACATCGCCGGCCGACTCTCGTGACTCGACGAGAACGCTAATGAGACTGTGTGGATACTACCTCGTATGGACTGGCTGAAACGAGATCTGGGGAGCGGGCTCGTCGTCTTGCTTCCGATTCTCGTCCTCGTCGCCGCGGTTCGGTGGCTCTACACGAGGCTCGCCGCCCTCCCGCTGGTCGACGGCGTCCAGCCGCCGGTGGCCGGGGTGGCGCTCAGCCTACTACTGATCGTCACCTGCGTGTTCAGCATCGGCTACCTGATGCGCACGGCGCTCGGAACGGTGTTGTCGATGCGACTCGACTCCATGATGAATCGCGTTCCCGGCCTTCGCGTCGTCTATAACGCCTCGAAGATGGCGGTCGAAACGGCCGTGATGAACAGCGACGGTCTGGAGCGGCCCGTCAAACTCGAACTGTGGGGCGACCTCCGCCTGACGGGGTTCCAGACGGGCCAAGAGTCCGACGAGGGTAATCCGGTCGTGTTCGTCCCCACCTCACCGAACGTGACCAGCGGCGTCGTCGTGGAGGTCGACCAAGAGGACGTGATCGAAACGGACGAATCCGTCGAGGACGCGCTGACACGCGTGCTGAGTGCCGGATTCGGAGAGAAAAACGGACCGAGAAACGCCTCCGAAAACCTGTTTTCGACATCGGACGACGACTGACTGTCGGACGCCGACCCTCGAATGTCGGTACTCGGCTGGAAGGGAGCTTCACGCAATTGTATATATCGAAATGAGATTCATCAGTCGTGCTTCCGACGAGGCAATGCGTGGTATCAGACCGCGCGCAACCGCTGTCTCTCCCTAACTGACAACCGTTTCGCCGCCGAAAGGCGCCACTCAGCCGCTCTGGTCGAAGCGTGACGCCGACTACTAGGCCTGCCACACGTGGCCCGTGTCGTCGTCTCGAGTGCAGGCCACGGCATCGTCCACGCTCATTAACACGAGCAATCGGATATCTAAACCTGTGGCCGGGGCGCTACACGATGCCATCGGCGTGGGTGCAGTGATCCATCGCCGCCGTCATAGATGCCGAACGTAAGACTGCCTGCGAGCTGCCACAGTGGGGATCACACCCCTGTGTATGAGAATCGAGAGGGGATCTCCACACCCGTGCTCGGTCGTACGGCAATCACCGGTGTCGCCAGAAGACAACACAGATCTCTCCTGCGACGAACTGTTTCAGTTGCTGTGCCGGCACGTGCTGGGTTCGGGATGATAGCTCAGTCCGCGAGCATTGATTGGATGAGAGCCATGGCGAAACTACGAATCGTACTGCATCAAATCGAGTATTGCTGATCGAACCCAATCCGATCTGGGCAACAGTGGCGCATGTTTCAGCCCCCTCGACAGAGCCGGAAGGCAACCGAATCAAAATGAGTAGATAGTGATATTTCTTGCGAGAGACGTGCAGTGTCACGGACGAACTATCGAGCGAGGTGTATTTTATCCGTATTCCTAGTACCAGACGCCAGTTTTGTGGTGCCATAATTCAACAATAGAGCCCAATATTTGGCTCCACAAAACAGAATAACATACCTTATCTGCAGTTATGGTAACATTGATGGGGTCGCGGTTCCTCGGTCGTCGTCGTGACGACAGATCGAGACGTGGACACGTCCCGGACGGCCGTGAAGACGTACGTCCCCGCGTATCAAAAGCGTCGGTGGGCCGACCACGCCGACGAGTTGGGCATGAGCCAGAGCGAGTTCGTCCGAACGATGGTCCAAGCCGGCCGCAGTGGGTTTTCGCCGTCCGAGGACGCCGAAATCACCCGTGAGGAGGCACCGAGCGGTCGGAAATCCGACGATGTTCCGGATTCCTCAGACCGACCTAGCGAGGAACCCACTTCTACGGACGTAACCCCTGGGGTTGAGACCGGGAAGACGGGGTCCTCTGAGCCCCGCGGTGGTGGCACGCCGGGACTCACCAACCGAGTGCTCGAAGTGCTCGACCGCGAGGGCGTGCTCTCGTGGGACGATCTCCTCGACGCCGTGACCGACGACATCGAAGGGCAACTCGACGAGGCGATTCAGGAACTACAATCGGAGAATCGAGTCCGCTACAGCGGTCGAGAAGGCGGGTACACGCTGGCCGACCGATCATGAGTGGGGGCGTCCAGACCGACACCGAGGATGTCGAGGATCCGGTCGCGTACTTCCTGCAGGACGTAGGGTATCACGGGAAGACGGAGCGGACACAGGACGCCTACGAGCGCGTGCTGCGGGATTTCGAGGCGTTTCTCACAGAGGGAACTGCCCGAACGACGAGCGGTCTGACGGTCGATGAAGCGACACACAGAGACTGTATGGAGTGGGTACATACGAAGCGTGGCGAGCTGGCCGACAGCACGATCGCCACCTACGCCTCGTATCTCCACCGGTTCTACGGGTACATGACGCAGGTCGGCGTGTTCGACGCGAACCCGATGACGATCGTCGTCGAGCAGATGGACGAGTCTATCGACACTGACCCGGCGCGGCGGGAGATTTCGGTCCCCGAGATGCAGGCGTTCGTACGCGGTATCGAACATCCGCTGGATAGGGCAGTGATCGTTACCTTGCTGAAGACGGGACTCAGAGCCGGCGAGCTCTGCAATCTCGACCGCAGGGATCTACACTTGCCTGCGGCGCCGGACGCCGAAGACGCGCCGGTCAGAGCGACGATCGATGGGCGACCGAGATCGCTCTACGTTTCGCCGAAACCGCGACAAGGCGTCGAGGTCAACGGCGAACGCCGTACCGAATCGAACAAGCGAAAACGCGAGACGGTCGTTCCGGTCGACGAGGAGCTTTCGGCAATCCTCGTTCGGTGGTTGGCCATCCGCCCGGACGCCGTGTCGCCGGCCGAACCGCTGTTCGTCGGCACGCGAGACGGGTGGGGCCAGCGGCTCTCGATCGACACGGTCCACCGAATCGTCACGGACCATGCCCGCGATCGGGGGTGGTATCGCACCGGTGGCGGCGCCGCCGAGAACGTGACACCGCATTACTTCCGGCACTTTTTCACCACGCATCTGCGCAGCGAGACGGGAGATCGGGGGATCGTGAAGTACCTCCGCGGCGACGTTGCCGAGGACGTGATCGACACGTACACCCACAACTGGGGCGATCGGGTCCGCGAGACATACGAGGGCAAGATCTACTCGCTGTTGGACTAGTAATTCGAAGCGCGTGCTTCGTTGCCGCTGCGACGCCGGATCTGAGCCTTTGGTGAGTAAAAGTAGCGCATGCCGGTGATTTACCGGTGATTTCAGAGCGGTTTTGGGAGGTAATGGTGATTGAATATCATTTTGGGGCGTTCCAGTTGCAACGTGTAAACCACATTTCGATATATCAAATCTCCTCCGGCGCCGGTTAACGAGAAGTGTCGCAAATGGGGCCAGAGAACCGCTGACAGTTCATCTTCCGGAAGATATCCTGTAGACGAGAGCATAATCACCTACCCATACTTGTGTGTTAGCCGTTACCAATAACTAAGGACGGATCTGCCGAACTAGTCCACATGGGGCTGGTGGAGCGCCTCCGATCGGCCGTCGGCGGCCACAGCGACGGGCGGCTCTACGAGTGTGGCACTTGCGAGGAGACGTTTGCGTACGCGCCGTCAGTCGACAATCCGACCTGTCCGTACTGCGACGCCGAGCTACGAGCTACCGAGGTTGCGTGAAAAAACGGGGTTCGGGTCAGTAGCCGCGTTCGATCAGGTAGTCCGCGAGTTGTTCGAGCAGATATCGCTGCTCGTTGTCCGGAAGCACCTGCAGACGGTCCTTGCCGGACTCGACGAGGTCGGCGGCCGTCTCGCGAGCGTAGTCGATGCTACCCGCGGCTTCGAGTTCGGCCACGGCGTCATCGATCTCCGACTCTGTGACGGCCTCGACGCTTTCGGCGTCGACCAGCGAGTCGACGTCGACGCCCTGATTGCGGGCGTGCAGCGTCAACAGCGTCTGCTTGCCTTCGACGAGGTCGCTGCCGCGCTGCTTGCCCAGCTGCTCGCTGGGAACGGTCAGGTCGAGCACGTCGTCCTGAATCTGGAACGCACGCCCGACGTCGATGCCGTAGCCGTACAGTTGTTCGACGGTCTCGTCGTCGGCGCCGAGCAACAGCGCGGGGACGCAGGCCGAAGCACCGTAGAGCACGGCCGTTTTGTGTTCGACCATCTCGAGATACTCCTCGGGCAGCACTTCCGAGCGCGTCTCGAACTCGACGTCTAAGGCCTGCCCCTCGCAGATCTTGGTGCAGGTCGACGCCAGTACGTCGAGCGCGCGGACGGTCCGGTCGGCCGGTGCACCCGTCTCGAGCATGATCTCGAAGGCCATCGAGTACAGCGTGTCGCCGGCCAGTATCGCCGTTTCGAGATCGTACTCCCGATGAACCGCGGGGACGCCGCGCCGCAGGTCGTCGTCGTCCATGATGTCGTCGTGAATCAGCGTGAACGACTGGATGACTTCGACGCTGACGGCGGCGGCCATCACGTCGACGACGCTGTCGTTAAGCGAGGGGAACGACCGGTAGTCGACATCGTCCGCGTCGGCGTCCGCGAGGGCTTCCGCGACCAGCAACAGCACCGTCGGTCGGAGCCGTTTTCCGCCGGCGTCGAGCAGGTAGCGCGACGCCTCGTAGAGCCGCTCGGGATCAGTGATCGGTAGCTCCTCGGGGATGGCGTCGTTGACCCGTTCGCGTCGCTGCTTGACGGCGTCGAGCACCCGCTTCTCGCGTGCCTCGGGGTCAGTCATGTCACTCGACCAGCTGAATCAGGTTGCCGTTCCGGGTCACGTGCAGGTCCCGACCCATCTTGTACCCCTCGCTCTCACAGAGATTGACGTACGAGGAGTAGCCGCTCATGTCCTGGTGAGCGGGGATGACGTGCTGGGGCTGGAGCGCGTCGAGCATCTCGTAGTGGCCCTCTTGGTTGAGGTGGCCCGAGACGTGGATGTCGTCGTAGATGCGGGCGCCCTGCATGCCCAGCAGCTTCTCGGACTGGTAGCGCTGGCCCTCGTTAGTGGGCTCCGGAATGACGCGTGCGCTGAACAGCACCTTGTCGCCTTCTTCCAGTTCGTAGGGCGTGTCGCCGCGGCCCATTCGGGTGAGCATCGCGCGGGGCTCGCCCTGATGGCCGGTGACGATCGGGAGATAGTTCTCCTTGCCCTCGTTCATGATCCGCTTGAACGTCCGGTCGACGGACTTGCGGTGGCCGAACATCCCCAGATCGTCGGGGAAGTCGACGAAGTTCAGGCGCTCTGCGGTGCCGGAGTACTTTTCCATCGAGCGGCCGAGCAGGACGGGCTGACGGCCGATGTCCTTGGCGAACTCGACGAGGCTGGAGACGCGCGCGATGTGGCTGGAGAACGTCGTCGCCACGATGCCGCCGTCGTAGTCTTCGATGCTGTACATCACGTCCTTCAGGTGCTCGCGCGCGACGCTCTCGCTGGGCGTGCGGCCCTTCTTGTTGGCGTTCGTACAGTCCTCGATGTAACAGAGTACGCCCTCGCCCTCGCGGCCGATCTCGCGGAACCGCTCCATGTCGATCGGGTCGCCGATGACGGGCGTGTGATCCATCCGCTTGTCAAGCCCGTAGACGACGGCGCCCTCCGGGGTGTGGAGAACCGGGTTGATCGCGTCGATGATCGAGTGCGTGACGTTGACGAACTCCAGCTCAACTTTGCCGGAGTCGCCGATGCTCATCATCTCGCCGGCTTCCATCTTCACCAGATCGTTCTCGACGCCGAACTTCTGCTCGCCTTCGATCTGCTGTTTGACCAGCTCGATCGTAAAGGGCGAAGCGACGATCGGCGCGTTGTATCGGTGAGCGAGTTTGCTGATCGCGCCGATGTGGTCGAGGTGGCCGTGGGTCGGCACGATGGCCTTCACGTCGCCCTCGAGGTCGCTCATGATCCGGTCGTCCGGAATGGCGCCCATGTCGATCAGGTCGAGACTGTGCATCCGTTCGGTTTCGACGTTGTCGTGGATCAGAACCTTCGAGAGGTTCAGACCCATGTCGAAGATGACGACGTCGTCGCCCGCTCGCACTGCCGTCATCTGCCGCCCGACTTCCTCGTAACCGCCTATTGTTGCTATTTCGACTTCCATAGTTGATCCGAGCATTCAAAGCCACGTGCGTGGCGATGCGCTCACACAAACACCCGCGAATAACGGGAACGAGACCCCGGCGTCTTACAGCACGTCGGCCGCGCACCCGCCCGCAGCGCGCGTCACAGACGCACGCTACTACCCGCGGGTCGTGTTGTGCGAAGCTATGCGCTCATGGTTTAAAAAGCCGTGGCTTACGAGACGTTCCGCTTCAAATGCGTTCAAATAATCCGGAAAACACCCGCTAGAGAGGTGTGAACGCACCACTCGGTCGACGACGGTCTTAATTTCCCGGAGCGCGTTGAACGCGTATATGATGCTGACGACACACGTGCTGGTCGGGCTGGCGCTGGCAGCGCCAGTGCTCCTCGTGGCTCCCGAACTGGGACCGGCCGCACTCGTCGGCGGCGCCGTCGGCGGGGCGTTTCCGGACGCGGACATGTACACCGCCCACCGACGGACGCTTCACTTCCCAGTGTACTTCAGCGCGCTCGCGCTTCCGACGCTCGTGATCGCGGCCGCCGTCACGACGCCCGCAACCGTCGCCCTCGGCGTCGGGCTGCTGGCTGCTGCGATCCACTGCCAGATGGACGCCTTCGGCGGCGGCCTCGAACTCCGGCCGTGGAAGGGCACCTCCGAGCGCGCCGTGTACGATCACTATCGCGGACACTGGCGCTCGCCGCGGCGGTGGATCAGGTACGACGGCGCCCCCGAGGATTTCCTGCTGGGCGTCGGTCTCGGCGTCCCGCTGTGGCTCGTGCTCGATGGCCCCTTCGATACGGTGGTCGTCGTCGCGCTGGTCATCTCGGCGGTGTACGCCGCCGTCCGGAAGCGTCTCCCCGATCTGGCGCCGTTCGTCGTCTCGGTCGCGCCCGACGCCGTGGCTACCTATCTTCCTGACGAGTACGAAGACGCCTGAACCGCCCAGTTGATCGCCGTCAATCAGCCCGCTCGACCGTCGTCCCCGGACGCTCGCCGGCGAGAAAGTCCGCGAGCGCGTCCAGATCGAAGATCGACGCCGGCGCGTCCAGCGCGAGCAGCTCCCGGACCTTTCCTGCCATCCCGCCGGACACGTCGGTCGCGTCGCTCCCGCCGAGCACGTCGGCCACGTCGTCGAACGTCTCGATCTCGGGGATCACGGCGTCGTCGGCGTCGAGCACGCCGGGGACCGTCGAACAGACGCCGATGCGATCGGCATCCAACTGTGTTGCCAGATCGACCACTATCTCGTCACCGCTGAGCACCGTGACGCCCTCGCCGACGTGGCCGACCACGTCGCCGTGGCAGACTGGGACGAACCCCTCGCCGAGGAGCGTCTCGATCTGGCCGGCCGGGAGCGTCAGGTCGGCGTCAGCGTCGCGATGGGCCGCCGAGAAGGGATGGACCGGCACCGCGGGGACGCCGGCGTCGCGCAGCCGTCGGAGGACGAACTTGTTCAGCGTCGTCATGGCGCCGTGGATCGCCAGCACGCCGTCGGGATCGTGCGTCCCGTCGTCCGTCGTGACGCCCCATTCGGCCGCGTTTGGATGGCCGAAACTGCCGCCGCCGTGGACGATCACGAGGTCGTCGACGGCGCCGTTGCGCGCGGCGGCGACGGCGTCTGCGGCGCGGTCGAGCGCCGGCCCGTCGACCGTCTCGTCGCGGTCCTTCTCGGTGACGACGCTGCCGCCGAGTTTCAGGACCGTCGTCATGCGTCGCCCTCCGACTGTCCGCCGTCGGTCGCGGGCTCGGCGCGCACGCCGTCCCGGTCGAGTTCGGCGCGGAACGCCTCCTCACAGCCCGGCGTAAATCGGAGTGCAGTCCCCGTCTCGTCCGTCTCGTCGAGCGCGACGACGCAGCCGCCCCCGCCCGCGCCGGTCAACTTTGCGCCCTCCGCGCCGGCGTCCCGGGCGGCCCAGACCATCCGATCGAGCGAGCGCGAGGAGACGCCCAGCGCCTCCAGCAGGCCGTGGTTGAAGTTCATCAGCCGGCCGAGCTCGGCCACGTCGCCGCTCTGTAGGGCTTGCTCGCCCTCGCGGACGATGTCGCCGATCGCTTCGACCGTGTCGGCCGCGAAGCCGTACTCCTCGCGCAGTTGCCGGACGCCGGCGACCAGCGCGCCGGTGTCGCCGGCGCCGCCGTCGAAGCCGACGACGATCGGCAGGTCCGGCGTCTCGATCGTTCGGCACTCGTCGCCCTCGACCCAGACCGCCCCGCCCATCGCCGAGCAGAACGTGTCCGCGCGGGAGGCTTCCCCGTCCTGCACGTCGTACTCGGCGCGAAACGCGCGGTCGGCGACTTCTTCGGGCGAGAGTTCGACGCCGAGCTCCCGCGTCGCGGCGTCGATCCCGGCCACGGTGACCGCGGCAGAGGATCCCAGTCCGGCACCCAGCGGAATCTCGCTCTCGATCGTGATGTCGAAGCCGATCGTCTCGGGATCAGGCCCGTCGTCGCGGCGTTCGGCGACGGCGGCGCGGGCCTGCTCGACGGCGGCGTCGACGTAGCCCATCGCGGCGTCGATCAGCGATTCCGAGACCGCAACGTCCGGCGTGCCCTCCGACGCGCCGCTGTACTCGACGGTGAATCCGTCCAGCGAGAGGTCGTCGGCGTGGACTCGCAGGAGGTCGTCGTCCCGACGGTCGACGGTGACTCGCGCGCGCCGCTCGATCGCGCAGGGCACCGCCGGCTCGCCGTAGACGACCGCGTGCTCCCCGAACAGGTACACCTTGCCGGGAGCGCTCGACGTAGTCATAGGCGTTGCTGGGGGGCCATCGGTTACAGTAGTTGCGGAATGGCGGCGGGCTGCCGACGCGGCTGAGATCGGCGACACAGCTGCCGGTGCAGCGGGACGCCGAACCCGGCGGGCTTACTGCAGTCCGAGCGCGACAGCAAGCTTGTCGCTGTTGCGGATCTCGTGCTCCTGAGAGGCGTCGTAATGGTCTCGGGCGTCGTCCGACCGGTTTTGGTATTCGAGGTAGTTCCCCTCTCTTCGAGCCGTCGCGGCGTCGCTCCACGCCGTCGACGATTTCCGGAAGTCGACCGACTTAGCTTCGGCGGCATCGCAGATCGTGACCGCATCCTCGACGCCGATTTCGGCCGCATTCGCCCGTGCGCTCTCGAAGGAGTTCTCGGCGGCGCGGTACGCGTCGGCTGCGTCGGTGAACGCCTCGCTCGCCTCGGCCCAGCGTTCGTTCTCGAGGGCATCGCTGCCGTCTTGGTACTTCTCATTGCCGGTGTTGAACGAGCGCAGTCCCGAGAGATACGCGTCGTGGGACGCCCGCCGCGTCTCGTAGTTCGGGATGCGGTCGGCGGGATCACCGGACATGATCCGGGCGGGCTCGTCGTCGTGGCCCAGCCCCAGCGTGTGGCCCAGTTCGTGCGTGATCGTCGTCCGGGTAAGCTCGTCCGAGTAGCCCGACAGGATCTGGACGGTCGCGGTGTCGGGCGCGTTGCCGGTGATCAGCGGCGCGCAGCCGACGACCTGATACTCCTCGCTGGAGCGCTCGCAGGTCGTGATCTCCGAGACGAGCGTCACCAGCACGTCCGGCTCTGCGGCGTCGGCGTCGAGGACGTACTCGACCTGATAGTCGAGGTACTCGTCGTCGTTGCCCTCCCAGAACGTCGCGGCGGCCTCGGTGAGTTCGGGAAAGTTCGACCGCTCGAGCCCGTCCTCGTAAGCGATGCCGAGCGTGATCGGCTCGCCGTCCCACGGGTGGCCCGAGCCGCCGACCTCCTCGATCCGAGAGCCTTCGGTCACCCGGTCGACCGTCTCGGCTAACTGAGTACAACCAGCGCTTGCCGCACTTGCTCCGGCCACGGCGCCGAGGAACGTTCGTCGTCGCACTGTCTACCTACGACTGACGAGACGCGAGGGTTGAGTGTTTCGGCCGTCGCCGGGGGCTGCCGGAATCGTCCGCCGAGAATTTCTTTAGCGTCGGTCCCGAACAGCGGCGATGTGTGGGAGGCGATCGCAGCGCTGCCGGAGTGGCTCATAGTCGGCCTCGGGATCGCAGCGGCGGCGTCGCTGCTGATCGCGGCCGCGTTCGCCGCCGGCGAGTGGCTGTTCCCGCCCCTCGATGACCGCCAGCACGCCCCCGAACGCGAGGGCGCCGAGCGACGCGTCTCCGAGATCCGAAGCTACCTCGACGGCATCGGCGAGCGCTACGTCGAGGACGCCACCGTCGACGGGCAACGGGTTCGCTTCTATCTGCCCGAGCGCGACGTGGCGATCACGTTCGACGCCAGAACGTTCTACCGACTCGACGGCTCCGAGACCGAGCCGGTGCTGGTCGAGCACGAACTGCCCGGCGCCAGTCTGGGCTCGCGGCTTCCCTTCGAGACACCGACGGTCGACGCCGACCCCGACATCGACCACAGCGTCGCGTCGGCGTTCGCGGCGCTGGGCGTGCCCGCCAGCGCCGACGCCGAGGAGGTTCGGCGCGCCTACCGGCGACGGATCAAGGATGCCCATCCCGATCAGGGCGGGGACGAAGCCGAGTTTCGGCGCATCCGCGACGCCTACGACACTGCGCGGGAACACGCCGACTGATCGAGAGCACGGTAACCGAGAGCAACGGTGCCGCGTCCGGCGCGCACGATGCCGATAGCTCTTTATTTCGATAGCGCTTGCGTCCTGTCGTGACGACGGAACTAGCCGCCCCGCTCGCTATCGAGTCGCTGTGGGCGACCGGGACGCGCAACATCTTCGTCTGGGCCGCCATCGCCGCCTTCCTCCTCACCGCCGCGCTCGAACTGACCGGCCGGACGCGCACCGCGCGGACGACCGGCGCCGCGGCGTGGGTCGTCTTCGGCGTGTTCTGGCTGCTGATGTTCCCGTACTTCGCCTTCGACGCGAAGAGCATCATCGAGGGCGTCCTGAGCCTCGCCGGACTGCCGCTGTCGCTGTACGCGGCGTACCTGCTCTACACGGGCCGGGACTCGCTGTTGATCCTCTCGCGGGCGGTTGCGATGATGGGACTGCTGTACCTGCCCGCGATGACGATTCCAGCCGTCAAGGTGTTCCTCATCGAGACGGTCGCCCAGCAGGCCCACTTCGGAATGGAACTGCTCGGCTATTCGCCGGGCATCGAGACCGGCAAGAACGGCTACCAGAGCCGCTTTGCCTTCGAGGGGTACTCGACGTACATCGTGCTCTCGTGTACCGGCATTGGTAGCATCTCGATCTTCGGCGGCGCGATTCTTGCGGTGCGCGCGCCGCTGGCCCGGAAAGCCAAGGCGTTCGCGCTCGCGGTCGGCGTCATCTGGATCGCCAACCTCGCCCGGAACGTGTTCGTCGGGCTGGCGGCGCCGCTTGGCTGGTTCGACTACCCGATCTTCAACACGATCACGGACACGCTCGCCGGCGAGTCGATGGTGACCTCCTTTTACGTCTCCCATCACCTGATCTCCCAGACGCTGTCGGTGCTCGCGCTGGTCGGCATCACCCTGCTCGTGGTTCGGGTGCTTCCGGAACTGTTCGCGGTCCTCGACGAGATTCTGTTCGTGCTGACCGGCACCGAGTACGACCTCCAGTCCGAACTTGCACCCTCTAACGACGCCGGCACCGTGGGACAGGTCGACGCCGCCGATCCGGGCGACGACTGAATGCCCTCGCTGGACGCCGAGTTTTGCGACCGCGCGGTCTACCTGCCCGGTGCGGACGCGCTCGTCTGTGCCGACCTGCATCTCGGGCGGGACGCCGACTCGAACGTCGAGTTACCCGTCGGCGAGCGCGAGGACATCGAGGGGCGAATCGAGACGCTGCTGGCGAGATTCGAGCCCGACGAGGTCGTCGTCGCTGGCGACGCGCTCCACGCGTTCGACCGGCTCCCCGACGGCGTCGCCGCGTCGCTGGCCGACCTCGCCGAGACAATCCACGGTGCTGGCGCTGACCTCTCTATCGCGGTCGGGAACCACGATACGATGCTCCACGCCGCCGTCGCGGAGGGCATCGACGCCGTGTCCGTCACCGACGAGCACCGACTCGGCGGCGACGGCGCCGTCGTCCTGCACGGCCACGAGCCGCCCGAGGCCGACGCCGGGCTGTACGTCTGCGGGCACGTCCACCCCGCGATCAGGATCGAAGGCCAACGGCGTCCCTGCTACCTCTTTGACGAGGGGAGCGACGACGGCGCCGACGTGCTCGTCGTGCCGGCGTTCACCCGGCTCGCGGCCGGCTCGCTGGTCAATCGCTCGCGGCGCGGCGGCGTCGAGACGCCGCTTTTGGGTCGACTCGGCGACGTTCGGCCGATCGTCCGCGACGACGACGCCGACGAGACGTTCTGGTTCCCGCCGCTGGCTGAGTTTCGGTCGATGCTGTGACTGGTCGGTCTGTCCCAGTAGACGAGAGGGAATCGCCACTTCAGAGATCTGATAGCGCGGTCTGAGCGGCGTCCCGGCCGCTCTCTAAGGCGCCCTGAATCGACGACCAGCGGGTGTAGTCGCCGGCGAGGTAACACCGGCCGTCGGGGTCGTCGACGCCGGGCAGTTCGTCGAGACGCCCCGGCGGCTGTCGGAACTGCGCGAACGGAATGCGCTCGGTGTGGAGCAACTCGAAGTCCGCAAACGAGCGCTCGGGATACCACGACGACAGCGCGCGCCGGGTCATGTCGTCGAGTCGCGCGGGCTGTTCGTCCCGGTCGCCGAGGAACGTCGCGCTGACGAGGTGGCGGTCCTCGGGCGCGTGTTCGGGGGCGATCTCGGAGTTGACGACGACGTGGTTGGGGTCCTCGCGGCCCGCGTTGAGGATGATGCGCTTGCCGGCGTCGAGCGACTCCGAGCGAGGCATCGAGTAGTACTGCGTGACACAGCCCGCGCCGTCGGTCGGCACGGCGTCGACGCCGGTCAGATCGCGGGCCGTCGGCGGGTCGGTCGCCACGACGACGGCGTCAGCGGTCCGCGTTTCGGCGCCGACCTCGACGGTCGCGCGCTCGTCGTCGGCGTCGACCGCCTCGACCGTCTCCCCGGTCGTGATCGTCACGCCGGCCTCGCGGGCCCGCTCGGCGAGTTGCTCGGGGATTGCACCCATACCCTCGGCCGGGACAGCGATCTGGCCCTCGGTGAGCATCTTGAACGTGTACTCGAACACCTTCCGCGAACTCGACAGCGAGCGATCGAGCGTGATGCCGCCGTAAAACGGCGCGGCGAAGTTCTCGATGAACCGATCGGAAAAGCCCCGGTCGCGGAGATACTCGCTGATCGGCCGATCCCGACCGCTGAAGATCGCCGTCTCGGTCTTGTCGGCCAGATCGCGGCGGAGCTTCAGCGTCCGGAGCTTGTCGCCCATCGAGACCTCGGTGTTGAGCGCTGACGCGAACAGCGCAGAGCGATCCCGAAACGGATCCGAGAGGATCGAACGCTCGCCCTCGCGGGCGATGCAGGCGCCCGGCGTGAACCGACGCAGATCGAGCGCGTCGTAGTCGAGTTCCCGCTTCGCGGCGGGGTAGGCGGTGAACAGCACCTGAAAGCCCTTGTCCATCACGAAGCCATCGTCGTGGACCGTGCGGACGCGTCCGCCGACGGTGTCCCGGCGCTCGACGACCTCCACGTCGACACCGGCGTCCGCGAGGTGGCGTGCGGCGACCAGACCGGCCAGCCCCGCGCCGGCCACGATCACGCGCGTATCAGTTGACATACCGGTTCGTTGGAACTCCCCGGTCAAAACTCCACCCGTGTCGGTGGCGGTCGTTGTGACTCGGGTGCCCGTGTCAGATTCTTTTGTCAGGTCGTCGTACCCTCAAGTATGAGCGTGCTGTGTGAGATCACCGTTCCCGCCGAAGAGTTCGTCCTCGAAGACGCGCTGACGAGCGCCCCTGACATGCGCATCGAGATCAAGCGCGTCGTCGCCGGCCCCGAGGACGTGACGCCGTACTTCTGGGCCTACGGCGATTCTGTCGAGGCGTTCGATCGTGCCCTGCGGGACGACGAGACGATCTCGAACATGGTGATCCTCGAAGAACAAGAGAACGACGAGCGGTTCTACCGGGTGAGCTGGAACGGCGCCGTCCCGAACCTCCTGAGCGCGATCACGGACGCCAAGGCGACGATTCTCGAAGCCGTCAGCGGGGACGACCACCGGTGGGAGCTGAAGATGCTGTTTCCCGACCGCGACGCCCTGACGGAGTTTCACGCCTACTGCATCGACAACGATCTCGACTTCGAACTCGAACGCGTCTATCGCCCCGAGAATCCACAGGAGACCGCCGAGTACGGCGTCACCGACGACCAACACGAGGCCCTGACGGCGGCGTACGACGCGGGCTACTTCGGCGTCCCGCGCGAGGAGACGTTGGGCGAGGTCGCAGAGCGCCTCGACATATCGACGAACGCGCTCTCGACGCGGCTTCGCCGCGGTCAGCGTAACCTGCTCTCGAACACGATCGTCCACGATACCTGACCCGACTTAACTGTGGTAGCAGTACCACACACGTCCTTTGGAGAAACCGCGAGTACCACAGAGTGCGCTGAAAGTGGGAGTGCCCACAGATGCGCACAGAGTGGTACAATGGTGACTGAACCTAACACAACCGTCCTCGAAGCATCGACCGAACGGACACCGCTGTGTTACCGACAGTCGGCAGACGAGTCGCTCACCGAGGCGATCGTCACCGCAGTGTGTGACCGCGCCGACGCCGATACGACCGAACTGTCCCCGCTGTACGCTACGATCGATCCCGACGCCCTAGAGTCGCTGCTCGGCAGTCGAGCCGACGGTAGCCCCCGTAACAGCTATCGCTCGGTCGCCTTCGAGTACGAGTCGTACCACGTGCAGGTCGAGAGCGGCGGGCTGATCACTGTGAACTGATCGCCTCGTAGCCCGGTACGAACGCCGTTTTGACGTTCTGGAAGCCGACGGGAGCGCGCATCCGAGGGTCCGTCCCCGTCGCGTGCAGTCGGGGATAGACAGGGATTAGGGCCCGGCCTCGAAAGACAGACCTATGCAAACGAGCGACGCCCTCGTCGGACTGGAGTGTTACGAGTGTGGCGACCGCGTCGACCCGGCCGACGCTGACCAACGTTGTCCCGAGTGTGGCGGTGCGCTCGACCCGGCGTACGACTACGAGCAGATCGACCTCGACAGGGAGACGCTCGACGCGCGCCCGTTCGACAGTCAGTGGCGCTACCGCGAGCTGTTGCCGTTCGATCCTGACACGGCAGCGAGCCTCGACGAAGGCGGGACGCCGCTGGTCGAAGGGCCGTCGCTCGCCGGCGAACTCGGTGTCGGCGAACTGTATCTCAAAGACGACGGCCGCAACCCGACCGGCTCGACCGCCGACCGTGGCCTCTCGGTCGCGGTGACTGCGGCACGAGAACACGGCGCCGGCGATGTCGCCTTGGCGTCGACCGGCGACGGCGGGCAGTCGGCGGCCGCCTACGCCGCGCGGGCCGGTCTCGACGCCCACGCGTTTCTCCCCTCGCGGTCGCCGTTTACCAACAAGGCGATGGTCAACGTCCACGACGGCGACATGACCGTCGTCGGCGGGCGGATCGGCGACGCGCTCGACGCCGCCGGCGAGGAGATCGAAGCCGAAGGCTGGCACGATCTCGGCTGGTTCGAGACGCCCTACCGCCGCGAGGGCGTCAAGACCGCGCTGTTCGAGATCGTCGAGCAACTGGCGTGGGACGTGCCCGACGCCGTCGTCGTGCCGACGGGGTCCGGCGTCGTCGCAGTCGGCGTCCACAAGGCGGCGACCGAACTCGAACGGCTCGGCCTGATCGAGGACGCACCGGCGATCTACGTCGCGCAGGCAGCCGGCTGTGCGCCGATCGTCGACGCGTGGGAGGACGGCCGCGACGAGCCCGAGCCGGTCGAGTACCCCGACACGATCTGTGGCGGCATCGAGGTTCCCGACCCGCCGGCCGGCTCGCTCGTGCTCGACGCCGTCGCAGAAACCGACGGCGGCGCCGTCGCGGTCGAGGACCCCGCCATCCTCGACAGCGCGATCGCAGTCGCTGCGAACGAGGGAATCGAAGTCGGCGCCAGCGCGGCCGCGGCAGTCGCCGGGGCGTGGGAGCTATCGCGCGAGGGCGTCTTCGACGAGACCGATTCGGTCGTCGTGCTCAACACCGGTGCGGGCTCGAAGTCCGACGACGTGCTCCGGAGCCACCTGATGGGACAGGGCATCTAAGCAATCAATCGGACCGGTCACGGCTAGAGCGGCCGCGCACGAACGTCGGCCTCGGTGAGCGTGATCTTGTAGCCCGCGTACGGAAAGACGAAGCTCCCCACACCGTCCAGTGACTCGTGGATATCATCGAGCGCTTCGGGGTCGACGCTTTCGTACAGCGGCACGAGCGTCTCAGAGTCCATCTCTTCGAGCGCGGCAACGAACTCGACGACAGCGAGCGAGGGGGACTCAGCGGGGCAGGCTTCCAGCGGGACCGAGTAGACGCCAGCGGCGTCGTCGTACGCGATGGCGTCGTCGGAGAGGGTACTGGTATCCATCGCTACCCGCGGTAGTTCGGTCCGAGTTCGTATCAATGTTTGTGTATGGTCAACACGGACCAATCGACGGCGTCGGTACGGGAGCGTTCGGGGGCAGAAAGACGCCGCTGGCCGGGACGCCAGTGCCAAAAACAGCGACGGCGCCGCGATCAGTCGTCGAGGTCGATCGCCGCGACCTCGTCGCCGAGCCAGTCTTGGAACCAGCGAACGCGCTTGAGACGCCTGTGAGCGATGCTTTCGGCCGCGTCGGTTTCGACCCGGTCGGCGGCGTCCCGGCCGCGTTCGAGCACCCGCTCGACCATCTCCCCGGCGTCCATGTGGGTGCGGGCTTCGTAGCCCATGCGCAACAGCATCAGCGCCGTCCCGTTGGCGCCGACCTTATCGAGTAGGTCGGCCTCGATCAGGCAGCGCGTCTCCAGCGCCAGATCGTTCAGATCGCCCTGATAGGAGTGGTCGCGGACGGACCGACAGACCTGATCGACGAACGACTCGGGAAAGTCGCCGTGAGTTTCGAGATACTGTCGGGCGACGCGCGCGCCCTCCTCGGCGTGAACGTCCTGTTCGGCGTCGAGTTTGGCGATATCGTGAAACAGCGCGGCGACCCGCGTCACGTCTACGTCGGCGCCTTCCTTACGCGCGATCTCCTCGGATAGCTCGACCACGTTGAGGATGTGGTTGTGTCGGTACTCCGCGGAGTGCCATGGGTACCAGCGCATCCGGCCGCCCTCGTCTTCGTTCTCGACGCTCGCGGCGAGATACTCGAAGACGAACTCGGACATTTCAGCAAATTCCTCGGCTGAGACGCGCGATTCCTTGATTTCAACCCCCACAGCACCACCTCGACGATACGAATCCGATGATCATTGTTATCTGAACAAAGGCGTGTTCGACTCTTTAGCGTTACGCAGCCACGATCGGCGAAACAAGCCGAATCGAGCGGTCGTTCGGCGATCAGGCCGCGGTCGCCCCGTCCCCTGACGCGAAGCTATATACCCGTCGAGCCACGACTGGCCACGTTACCGATGCAACTCCGGCGCAAGTTCCTACTGGCGCTCGTTCTCGTGGCGGTCACCATCGCCGGAGTGCTCGTCATCACCTTCGACTCGCAGCGGGACGCCGCCGTCGAATCGGCGCAGGCGGACGCCGTCGAGCGGGCCGAACTCACGGCGTCGACGATCGACCAACAGCTCAGTGACAAACAGCGAACGATCTCGGTCGCAGCCGAGCATCCAGCCGTGATCGACCACGGAAGCAGCGCTCAGCACGAGCGGCTCGTCAGCATCAGAGAGGAGACCGAGTTCGACGGCGTCTCGGTCGTCGCTGCGAACGGGACCATGGTTGCGCTGGCGACCGCGAACGGATCCAGCGAGCAAGACGCCGTCGGGCAGAACTACGGCGACCGGCAGTACGTCCAGCGCGCGCTGGCGGGCGAAGTGTCCATCAGTGAGCCGTTTCGGGCCCGTACCGGCAACCGCATCGTCGTCGTGAGCGCGCCGATCCGCTCGGACGGCGACATCGTCGGGGCGCTCAACGGCGCGTTCTATCTCGCTGACAGCGCGCTGTTTCAGATCATCGACCAGCAGCGCGGCGCCGACACGTCGGTCGAGATCACGGCCGGTGGGGAGCCGCTGTACGCCGGCTCCGACGGCGTCGAATCGAACATCCGGGGGAGCGCGGCCGTCGACGCCACGGGCTGGACCGTCACCGTCGAGCGCCGCCAGTCGGCCGTCACCGGACAGATCCGACGCCTCGGCGTCGCGCAAGCGGTCACCGGCATCGTCATGCTGGCGGCGGTCGCGCTGTTCGGACTCTGGATCTACCGGTTGGACATCCGGCAAGCCGAGCGACTTCGCGACCAGTTCCGCCGCATCGAGGCCCGCGAGTACGACAGTCGGGTCGACCTGTCTGGCAGCACGGAGTGGTCCGAGATCGGTCGAGGGATCAACCGACTGACGGAGTCGCTGGCCCGCCGCGAGCAGATGCTGCTCGTTCTCAATCGGCTGTTGCGACACAACCTCCGGAACTCGCTGAACGTCATCGTCGGGCGGTCGGGGCTGATCGCTGCGGGAGCGGACGACGGGTCAGAGACGGACGAGCGCACCCGCGAGCACGCCGAGGAGATCCGTTCAGCCGCCGACGAACTGCTCGACCTCAGCGCGCGCGCCAGAAAGACCGAGGCGCTGATCGCCGACGACCGTCACCGGGTCGGCACCCCGGTCGACATCACCGCCGTCGTCGCCGACCGCGTGGCGGCGTTCCGCGATGACAACCCGGAAGCGACCGTCGAGGTCGAGACGCCACAGCGCGCGTGTGCCGCTATCGGCACTGAATTCTCGACAGTGCTCGACGAGTTGCTGTCGAACACCGTCGATCACGCCGGGCCGTCTCCGAGCGTGTGCGTGACCGTCGAACGTATCGATGCCGATGTCTACGAGCACCTCGACGCAGACCAACGCTGGCACGGTGCGACGAGCCCACGGCCGGACGGCGGCAGTGACGATGCCGCAGTGTGCCCCGGGCAGACGCTCGCGGGCGAGTCAGCGGGCGCCGCCGAAACGGGGACGGGATCGATCGAACTGCGCGTCGCCGACGACGGGCCGGGAGTCCCGCCCGACGAGCGGGCAGTGCTATCGGGCGAGCGTGAGATCGACCCGCTCCACCACACGAGCGGGCTCGGACTCTGGCTCACCGGCTGGATCGTCTCGCAGGCCGGTGGGTCGATCCAGATTGACGTCGATGACGGGACGACCGTCGTCGTTCGACTGCCCGCCACACCGGTCGAGGGCGACACGTAAATCGCCGCCTCGGTCGCTACTTCGATTTCGGAATCGAGTGCTATTCGGAAGTCGATAAATAATTTACCGGGCGAGCACGGGACCTAGAGTATGAGCTCCGACGACCTGCGCGTGACGATGGAGCGCGTCGGCGAACGCTTCAACCTCGGGGAGTACGAGATCGACGCCTATCTCGCAGTGATGGAACACGGAACGCTGACGGCGAGCGAGATCGCCGACCGAACCGATATCCCCCAGCCGCGCGTGTACGACACAGTTCGAAGCCTTAGCGACCGCGGCCTCGTCGAGCTTCGAGAGTCCCGGCCGATGAAGGTCATCGCCGTCGACCCCGACGACGCGTTCTCGGACGTGCAGTCGTCGCTCACCGATATGATCGACGAGCTCGAAGCGCGCTACACCGCGCCGGCGCGGGACACCGAAGCCGTCTCGCTCGTCAAGTCCCGGTCGACGATTCTGCGCTACGTCGAGGAGGTGATCGAGGCCGCCGAGTACGAGCTCGCGCTGTCGCTGACGCCGGAACTGCTGGAGCGCTACGAGGACGAACTTGCTGCACAGCGCGCCGACGGCGTCAGTATCGACCTCCTGCTGACGCCCGCCCGCAACGCGCCCAGTCCCGAGGAGTACGACTATCTGAACGTCTGCACGGCGGCACGGACCCGCCGTGGCATCACGACGCCGGTCATCGCGGTCGCCGACGGCGAGTATTCGATCTACGCGACCCAAGACGCGATCCGGGACAACGACCGCGACCGCTACGGCGTGATCTTCAACCGCTCGGCGCTTGGCTTTCTCATCTCGGGGTTTTACGGGACGGTGCTGTGGACGACAGCGATGGAGACACTCGCCGAAGACGGCGCCGATCGGCGATTCCCGCGGCGCTACGCCTCGATCCGTCGCTGTGTCAAAGACCTGCTCGACGTGACCGGCGAGTTGTACGCGACGATCGAGGGTCGCGATGTCGCATCCGGCGAGGCTCGCCTCGTGAAGGGCAAGATCGTCGATATTTCCTTCGAGACCAACGAGGAAGTCGCCGGCCTGACGATCGACACCGGCGACCGGCGGATCGATATTGGCGGGCAGGTCGCCTCGTTCGAGGCCGTCGAAGCCCACGAGATTCGTATCGGGCGGGACGCACCCCCGGAGCCTGACAGCTGATCGGCGGCGCTACTTCGGCGTCGCCACGACGCCGAGGTGGTCGTCGTGGAACGGTTCGAGTCGCTCGGTGTCGAGAATCTCGAAGTCCTCGCGGAGCTCCGCGAGCACGTCGTCGAACACCTCGTCGGGGTCGGCCGTCACGTCCTCGCTGCGGGCTTTGAACGCCGCGACCAGCCGCCCGTCCTCGGCCAGAAACTGCTTGTTGAGCGTCGACACGCGCGCTTGCCCGCTGGTGGCAACGTCCTGTACGACGGCGTCGAGATCGCTCTCGACGACGTGGGCGTACGTCTCTGGCTTGCGGGCGTCTTTGACCAGGGGGAACAGCCGTGCTCGATCCTCAGCGGCGTCGAGCAGGTCCCGGACCGGTCGGGTGGCGAACTCGACGGCGTAGGTCGGGCCCGCGAAGTCGGCGACGTGGCTGACGGTTGTCCCGCTTGCGGCGCCGAGATACAGCACGCGATCCTCCGCGCTCAGGCCGGTGTCCATCCCCAGCTCCAGCATCGCGCCGAGCTTCGACCGGCGGGCGTCCCAGAGGCGCCACTGGCCGTCCGTCGGCTCGCCGTACACCGGCGTCCCGCGAGTCGCCAGTCGCTCCTCGCCGTCGAACGCTCGGCGCTCGACGCCGTCGGGCAGGCTCATTCGTCCTCACCCCGCGATCGGATGCGCTCGATGCGCTCGTCCAACTCGGCGTCGAGTTCGGGTTTGCGGTCGCCGGAGTAGTGGTCGACGCGCGCTGCGATCGTGAGCTTGCCAGCCAGCGCTCTGGCGGCCGATCCGCGCTCGTCGGGGTCGGTCCCACGGACGTACTCGTGGGTGAAGATGACGCCGTGCTTGGGCGAAGGGCCTCGTCCCCGGAGATGTGCGAACAGCGCGTCCTCGGCGCCGAGCACCTGCACGGTGCCGCTTGGTTGCTTGGCGAGCGATTCGAGATCGCCGGCCAGCGCGATCAGGCGCGCGGCCAGCACCGGCCCCGCGAGCGCCGAGAGATTCGGCGCGACCTCGGCGGCCTGTCGTTCGACGAACCCCCGGAGTGCGTCGCGCTCGTCGGCGAGGTCGGCGACGCGCTCGGCCAGCGAGACGAGGCGGCGTTCGGTCGGATCGTCGGCGTCGATCCCGGCGAGACGCCGCGCGTACTCGATCCCGGTTCCGGCGTCGTCGTCGCGGCTCCCAGCCCACTCGGCGACGCGCTCGGCGAGCTCGTTCGCAGTGCGCTCACAGTCGTCCATCGACCGAACCGCGTGGACGAGTTGTTTGTCGCCGGCTCGTTCGCTGGCCGACACCTCGGCTCTCGCGGCCGATCGAGTCGCCGCCCGGAGCGCGTCGTAGTAGGCGTCTTCGTCGTCGACCGCACCGTCCTCGACGGCCTGTGCGGGCCAGTCGGCCGGCGCGTCCGCACTACCCGTGCGGATTCGGTCGGCGGCCGCATCCACGTCGTCAGGCGGGACGGATTCGAACCAGCCCGTCCCGGCTGTGTCGTTAGTCATACTCGGAGCCTGCGGCCGAAATCGTATATGTGTCCCGGTGTGCTATCCGAAACACAGTACGCGAAGCCGTGCTCTCCGGACAGATAGCGACCAGCTAGCAGATGCACTCGTAGGGGACTCGACTCTCCTCGACGAGATGCCGATGAAGCTCGCGCGCGAAATTCTGCATCGCTTCTGCTTGCGCTTCTGTCGCAATGCCGAGTCGATAGTACGTCTTCGTCCGGTTCTGGTTCCACAGCTCGGCGAGTTCGTCGGCGAAGGCGTCGTCGTAGAGCCCGACCTCCGCCCCGCGCTGATAGAGCCGACGATGGCTGCTGATGACCTCCGACCCCGACATCGCGCCGTCGTGGATGAGCCGGAACTGGATCGTCCGCTCGATAGCGACGAACGAGGATTCGATGACGACCGTGTAGTAGCCTCGATCGAGAAGATAGGACGCAGCGTCGAGGAGCCGGCACGCCCGACGGAGCTGCACGAGTTCGGCGTCCTCGACATCGAGACCCTCTTCGACATTCTCCGGCGCTCGCTCGAAGCTACGCTCGGCGGCACCTAGGGCCTCGGCGACCGCGTCATTCTCCATTTGCGTACACCTCCGAACGAATCTCTGATAGCCGGTCCGTACTGACGAGCGTAATTCCCTCGTCGAACTGCTGGCGGAGCCGCTCACCGATCCGGTCCACACTGCCGGTCGACTCGACGAGCGCCTCGAACGTGTAGCGATTGCCGTCGAACTTTGTCTGTTCGAGGTCGCTGACGATGGATTGGACGGTACGGCGTGCTTGCGTCTTATTCTCGCCGACTATCACGAGGACGTCGACATCGCTCGCCCGATCTGCCTCACCGCGGGCGACGCTGCCGAAAAGAACGATCCCGACCAGCGCGCCGAGTTCGTCTTCGGCTCGGTCGACGAAGGCACGCACCGGCCGCTGAAACTCCGGTTGCGGGATCGAAAGTACGGGATCCGGCTTCGTGAGGCGGTCCCGGTTGATGCTCACGTACCGTTTGCGACCCTCTCGCCGGGTACGAACCGTCCCCAGTTCTCGAAGTAGCTTCACGGCCTTCGAAACCGTCGCCTGATTCGCGTCGACCATCTCCGCGAGTTGGCTGATAGTAAACTCCTGATACGGCTCTTCGATCAGCCGCGAGAGCGAATCTTGCATCGCTTGGTAGCGGAAGATCCGGTCGTCCGGAAACGGATACTCCAGCGCGACCGTGGTTTTTCCCTTCCCATTGGGCATACGATTCCTAATAGGAATACATACAAGAAGATTTGCCCTCCGAACGGTGGCGACTCGAACAACGATCGGAACGACTGATCGCGCTGAAGTTTGCCGAATCAGTCGCCGGCCCGCGAGTCCAGCGAGGGGTTGATCGCACCCGTTTCGGCGCGGACGCCGACGACGAGCACGACGCCGGCGACGACCGGGATCAGTGCGCAGGCCACGTACACCGGCGCGAATCCGACGGTTTCGACCAGCGGGAGCGAGACGAGCGGGCCGAGCGCGCCGCCGACATCGCCGAGCACGTTGTTCGTCCCCATCGCCCGGCCCATGCGCTCGTCGGGCGTCAGGTCGGCGATCAGGGCCATCATCGGCCCCGTCGTGCCGCCCTGTCCGGCGCCGATGAGTACGCACGCAGCGACGAGGCCGCCGACGCCGCCGGGCGTGGGCAACAGGAGGAAGCCGACGCCGGAGACCGCGAGCGACCCCAGCACGATCGGGACGCGATAGCCGTGGCGGTCGCTGAGCGTGCCGCCCGCGAGCATCGCCACCGATCCCGAGAGCACCGTCACGGCCATCAGCGCGCCGGAGGTTCCCTGCGCGTCGAAGCCGAACAGGCCGAACGAGCGGGCTTCGAGAAACAGCACGAGCGTCGAGAACAGCGCGCCCACGTACGCGAAGAAGAGGCCGAAATTGACCAGCCCGACGGTCAGCGTCGAGATGCTGGGGTCGATCTCCCACGGCTTGATCGAGTCGTCGCCGGCGTCGTCGGCGTCGACGTGGGTCTCGGGGACGATCCGGTAGGCCAGCACGCTCGCAAACAGGGCGAAGCCGGCCGCGAGGACGAACGCCGCGGCGACGCTCGCGGCCTCGCTGACGACGCCGCCGAGCACCAGCCCCGCCGGGAAGCCGAAGGTGATGCCGGCCCGGACGACGCCCATGCTGGTCCCCCGCGAGCCGGCGTCGCTGACGTCGGCGGTGATGGTGTAGGCGGTCGCAAACACGAGCGCGCTGCCGACGCCCCAGCAGACGCGCGAGAGGAGAAACCACACCTCCGGCAGCGGGGCGGTGACGGCGACGACGTAGCCCAGCGTGGCGACGCCCTCGACGAACAGGCCGACGACAAAGGGCGTCCGCGTCCCGGCGCGGTCGACCAGCGCGCCGGCCGGCGCGTTGGCGACGAGGCGGGTGATCCGGTTGGCGCTCAGAATCAGGCCGACGAGAAACGGCGAGATGCCCAGCACCGCGCCGAGATTGGGGAGAATCGGAAAGACGACGCCGCCGCCGAAGCCGACGAAAAAGGTGCACGCGATCACGGCGTAGACGACGCGGCGGCTGTCGGTCACTGAATACTGACTAGCCGTTCAGGCGTTTAACGGCCTCGAAAGCGGCCTGCTTCTCGTGTGGCAGAGCTATTATTACCGGGCGGGCTAGAGGTATGCCAGATCATGAGTTGCATCCGCATGACGGACGTGCGAAAGTCCTACGGGGATTTTCTCGCGCTCGACGGGCTTTCGCTGTCGGTCGAACCCGGCGAGACGTTCGGTCTGCTCGGGCCGAACGGCGCCGGCAAGACCACGACGATCCAGTTACTGACCGGTCAGGCGACGCCGGATGCCGGCGAGCTGTCGGTGCTCGGCACCGACCCCGCGACCGAGCCGATCGAGACGCGGCGTCGAGTCGGGATCGTCCCCGAAAAGGAGTCGCCACCGAGTTTCCAAAGCCCGCGCGAGTATTTTCAGTTCGTCGGGCAGGTTCGGGATATCGACTCCGAGACGCTGTCGGATCGCATCGCCGAGTGGGCCGACCGCCTCGCGTTCGAGGACAAACTCGACGCGATGGCGACCGACCTCTCGCGGGGCCAACAGCAGAAGGTGATGATCTCGCAGGCGTTCTTGCACGACCCGGATGTCGTCTTCATCGACGAGCCGTTGGCCAACCTCGACCCGATCGTGCAGGCCCGCGTCAAGGAGTTTTTCGAGTCCTACCGGGCCGATGGCAACGCTCTGTTTCTCTCGACGCACCACATCGAGGTCGCCGAGGAAATCTGTACCAGAGTCGGCGTCGTCGGCGACGGACGGCTCGTCACCGAACGGCGACCGGCCGAGATGGACGCCGACGAGTCGCTGCTGGACGCGTTCGTCGACGAAGTCGGCGACGATCCGGAGCTCGACCGGCGCGAAACGACGCCGACAGCCTGACCATGCGGGGTTCTCGATGAGCCGGAATCTCGACCGGACGCTCTTTACCGGCATGGTTCGCGAGGAGTGGCGGCTTCACGCCGAGCTGTTCGGTGGGCGTCGCTTCGCCGCGTTTCCGGTACTGATCGCGGTGCTCGCCGGCGCCGCCGTCGTCGCACTGACCGAGACGGGAACGTCGGTCGACGCCACGATCGCCGGCCTCCACGCGCTCGTGTTCGCGTTCGGCCTCCACACCGGGACAATCGGGCTGGTCGGCCGGGACGCCATGGACAACTTGGTGGGCGAGATAAACCTGCTCGTGTTCTCGGCGCGGACGCTTCCCGTCTCCCGGCGGCGCCTCCTCTTGCACTTTCTGCTCAAAGACGCGCTGTACTACTCGATTCTGTTCGTCCTGCCGGCGTCGCTCGCCTTTCTTCCGGCTGCTCTCTCCGGACAGCTCGGTTTCGCGCAGGTGCCGGTGCTGTGGGGATCGCTCTCTGCGACGTTCGTGCTCGGGCTGGTCGTGACGCTCGCGCTGCTGGGGCTGTCTTCGCGCGGCGTCGCCGGGTGGCTGGTCGCCGGCGTGCTCGCGGTCGGTGCTGGAGCGGTCCACGTCGCCGGCGCCGATTGGATCGGCGCGACGCCGTACGCGCTCTTTGCTTCTCCCTCGCCGGTCGCCGCCGTCGGGACGGCCGGCGCCGTCGGCTTCGCCGCGCTGATCGGCGTCGTCGCGTTCGAGCCGTCGACATCGCGGGCGACCAGAACGGTCGATCCTGCCTTCGAGCGCTGGCGAGCGCGCCTCGGCGACGAGCGTGGCCTGACGACCAAGACGTTCCTCGATGTCGCGCGCTCGGACGGCGGCCTCTGGAAGGTGCCGTTCTCGGGCGGCGTGATCTTCGGCGTCTGCGTCGGGCTGGTCGAACTCGCCGGGCGGATCACCGGCGTCGAGCCCTCGACCGGCGCGACCTTCGGCGCCCTGCTGGGGCTGTCGGCCTTTACGACGTACAACTGGGTCACCCAGTACGACGACGCCGAGTCGTACCTGCAGTACCCCCTTGCGGTCGAGGAGCTGTTCGTCGCCAAGCGCCGCGTCGCCGCGCTCGTCGGGCTTCCGACCGCGATTGGATACTTCCTGATCGCCGCACTGCTCTTCGACGCGCGCCTCGTCGACGCCGTCGCCGGGCTGGCGCTGCTCGTCGGCTTCCACCAGTACCTGCTCGGACTGACGACCTTCCTCGCCGGCTTCGACCCCGCCGAGTTCCTCTTCGATACGGTGCTGTTTGCCGTCTTCACCGTCGCCGTCGCCGCGACGCTGGTGCCGGCGCTGGTCGTCGGCCTCGTGCTGGCGCCGCTGTCGAGCACCGCACTGGCCGCGCTGGCCGGCGGCGGCGTCCTCATGCTCGCGACCGGAGAGTTGGCCTACCGGCGTGCGATCGGCCGGTGGATCGGACGGATCGGCGGCTGAAAGCGGTCGAGGGTGCCAACTAGAGCGAGTTCGGCGTCCGGCATCGAGCGCACGAACGTCCGTCTTCGATCCACGAAGTTTTAACTCCGTTTGCACGGTACGTGATACCATGGACGTACGTCGAGCGGAAGTCGATGACGGGGAGCCGATCAGAGAGGTCGCACGGCAGTCGATGTACGCGTCCTACTCGATGAGTCCGGACACCATCGACGCCGCCGTCGAGCAGTGGTACGGCGAGGACGAGATCGACGCCGCAGTCGCCGTCGAGGGACGCCAGTTTCTGGTCGCCGAGCGCGACGGTTCGATCGTCGGCTTCGCCGACGCCGTCGTCGTCGGGGACGACGAGACCGGGGACCTCCACTGGCTCCACGTCCATCCCGACTACCGGGGCGAAGGCATCGCCCGGACGCTGCTGGACGAGACGCGGGACGCCCTCGAAGAGCGGGGCGTCGACGTGCTGCGCGGGATGGTGCTCGCGGACAACAGCGAGGGCAACGCCTTCTACCGACACCACGGCTTCGAGACGGTCGACGAGCGCGAGATCGAGATCGACGGCCAGCGACACGTCGAGAACATCTACGTCGAGAGCGTTCCCTCGGGACTGACCGCGACGGTGCCGGCCGGCGGGCGCGGCGAGGAGGGCACTGACGAGCGCCTGATCGAGGTGGCAACCGACGACGACGGAACCGTCTACGCCGACCGCGAGGACACGGAGACGGGCACGATGGCCCCGTTCCTCGTCGCCTACTCCGATCGAGAACTCGAAGACCGCTTTGGGTACTACTGCGGGAACTGCGAGTCGCTGGCGACGGCGATGAACTCGATGGGCCGCATCGAGTGTGGCGAGTGTGGCAACGCACGCAAGCCCTCGCGCTGGGACGCCTCGTACCTCTAGCCCGAACGAGTGCGGCGGGAGCCGCCCCACATGTTAACGGGTAAGTCCGACCGGTCCCAACGGGCCGGATATGCAAGCCCGAATCGGGGACAACGTTGCGCTCACGGCGGGGATACTGAGCGTCGTCTCGCTGGTGATCGTGTTCGCGGCCGCGCTGCAGGCCATCCCGACGGCCCTGATCCCGCGGGCGCCGGACGCGGTGTTAGACGCCATTCCGACGCTGAACGCGGTGGTGAGCCTCGCCGCGATCGGGACGATCACGGCCGGCGTGCGGGCGATCCGTCGCGGCGACGTGGAGCGCCATCGCAAGCTGATGGGCACGTCGTTCGCGCTGTTCGTCGGGTTCTTGGCGATGTACCTCTACCGGGTGACGCTGATCGGACCCGCATCGTTCGCCGGCCCGGACGCCATCGAGCAGTTCGTCTACTACCCCGTGCTGGCGATTCACATCCTGCTTGCGATCGCCTCGCTCCCGCCCGTGTACTACGCGCTGGTACTCGCACTAACTCGACCGGCGAGCGCGCTTCCGTCGACGAACCACGCGCGTGTCGGCCGGGTTGCGGCGGCGCTGTGGCTCATCTCCTTTGCCCTCGGCATCGTGGTCTACCTGTTGTTGCACGTGCTGTTTTAGCGCCGGCGTCGAAACCGGACGAAGGCGTCGACCCACGCCACAGGAACGTATAAACTGCTTTCATATGGAAGCTCTGGAGGTATCCTCGCGTGTGGCGTTCGTCCAGGCATGCAATCGGGACTCAACGGCGGCGACGACCAAACCCATAGCCCGGAGCTGACGCCCGGCCGAGTGTTCGAAGTCCTCGAAAGCTCGCGACGGCGCCACGTCCTCTCGATCCTGCGCCAGCGAAGTTGTGAACTCTCGAACGCCGAACTTGCCGCCACCGTCGCGGTCCGTGAGGGCGACTACGACTGCCCCACCGACGTCGACGAGGACCGGCTTCGACAGGTGCAGTTATCGCTCCATCACGTCCACCTGCCAAAGCTAGAGAGCGTCGGACTCATCGAGCGGTCTCGGGGGGACGCCCAGACGGTCGCGCTGGCCGGCGACCTAGGCCCGCTCGAACCGGGGCTGGATGCCCGACAGACCGGCGAACAACGCGAGTACTACACGAACTAATCCACGTACTCTTAGCGTGCCTGCGGTCAGACGCCGTCGTCGAGTTCGCTGTCGACCTCGCGGACGCGCACGCCCTTCGACTGGAGGTGCTGGAGCTGTCGCCGGGCGAACTCTTCTTCAGTCGTCCCGCGCGTGGCGAGCGCGAACACGCGCGCTTTGCCCGAGGGCCGCATCGTGCGCCCGGCGCGTTGGGAGCCCTGTCGGCGCGACCCGCCCAGCCCCGACGCCAAGATTGCGAGGTCGGCGTCCGGAAGATCGATCCCCTCGTCGCCGACCCGGGAGACGATCAGCGCATCACGCTCGTCGCGCCGGAACTGGCTGAAGAGCCGCTCCCGGCGGGCGTGTGGCATCTCGCCGCTGATGAAGGGCAGCGTCAGCGCCTCGGCGAGGGCGTCGCCCTGATCGATGTAGTCGGCGAAGATCAGCGCCTTCGAGCCGGGATGGTCGGCGAGAATCTCGCGCACCTCCTCGATCTTCTGTGGGTTCGCGGCGGCGAGCTGGCGCTTCTCGTGGCGTTCGGCGGTGGCGTACTCGTCCTGATAGGTCTCCTCGTCCCACGGTACGTAGCGAATTTCGACCTCGGGCTCTTGGACGTAGCCCGCCTCGAACAGCGCGTCCCAGTCGGTGCCGATCGGCGGTCCGATCAGCGTGTAGATCTCCTTCTCGCGGTCGTCCTCGCGGATCGGCGTCGCCGAGAGGCCGAGCCGAGCGCTGGCCTGTAGGTCGGCACTGCGCCGGTGAACGTCCGCGGGGACGTGATGAACCTCGTCGTAGACGATCAGGCCCCACCGGCGCTGATCGAACAGCTGGCGGTGCCGATCCATCCCGGCGGTCTGGTACGTTGCGATCGTAACTGGTCGGACGGTCTTCTCACCGCCGTGGTACTCGCCGATCTGGTCGGGGTCGAGATCGGTGTGGGCGAGCAGCGTGTCGCGCCACTGGCTGGCGAGTTCGCGCGTCGGGACGAGGATCAGCGTCTCGCCGCCGACGGCCTCCATGACGCCCATCGCGGCGACGGTCTTCCCGCTGCCCGGCGGGCCGACGAGCACGCCAGATCCGGCGTCGACGAAGCGGGTCACCCAGTCGGACTGGTAGCCCCGAAGGTTCATGCGTAAGGAGATGTCCAGCGGGTCGCCCTCGTCGAGATCGCGCTGGTCCTGCACGGGGTAGCCGGCCTCGTACAGTCGGCGCTTGATCGCCGCCTCCGATCCCTCGGCGACCCAGCTCTCGGTGTCCGAGATGGGGGCGCGGAGTTGCGATTCGTCTAACTTCTGGCGCGCGACGTTGCCCATCAACTCGGCGCTCCGGGCTTCGAGCACGGTGTAGCCGTCCTCGTGGGTGAACAGGCGGAACTGCCGCGCCCGATCCCATTGGTCTTCGATCCACTCCTCTAGCCCGTCCAGACGCTCGGGGAGCACCTGTCGGACGGTTTTGAGCAGCCGGTCGAACGAGTCGTACGGCGCTTGCCAGATGTCTTCCTTGCGGATCTCGTAGCGGTAGGCTTCGTTACCGGAGACATCGGCGAGGTGGGCGAACTGCGAGAGCTGCGCCCGGGTGAACTGGGTTGGCTTGTCGACGACGATCTCGCGGCGCTTCGGGAACGGCACGACGCGCTCGCGGTCGGCGAGTTCGCCCCACTCCGCGGGGTACCAGACCACCGGATCGGTCTCGACATCGACGCGGCGCACGTCGTCGGCTTCGACCAGTCCATCCAGTGCGTCGACGGCCTCAGCTTGGCTGTGGTCGAGCGACCGGCCGACCTCGCTGGCGGTGACGACCGGGCGTCCGGCGTCCTCCAGCGCGTCGTGGAACTCGTCGAGTGCGACACTTGGCTCGGCAGACGATGCTTCAGCATCGGCGTCCTCGCCGTCGGGCGACGCCGCCCCGTCATCGGCGTCCTCGCCGGACGACGCCGCTGTGGTATCGGCGTCCTGTGGCTCGGTGGCGTCCTGCGCCGCGCCGTCGCCATCCAACTGCTCGCCGGCGTCGGCGTCGTGTGTCTCGTCGGCGGCGCCCGGATCGTCGGCGGACGCGGAGAACTCGTCGTCTGTCACTGGCGGTCCTAGGGCTGCGGGACATCAAACGACTTTCGTACCCGGTATCGAACGTCGACCGACTACAGAAGCCACTTCTCAGTTAGCGTCGGAAGGATGGTGCGTGGGTGCAGTCCCAAGGGAGTGCACCGTATGCATCGTCGGCGGCTGAGCCGCCATTGCACCGGAAATCAGAGATTTCCGAGCCTGCGAACCGCAGGTTCGCAGACGATGCGTGGGACCGGATTTGGACTTCCGTCAATTCGCGTGGAAGAGCTTCGCTCACGAGAACTGTGCTCGTGACGCTGGTCACGTTCGACGACGTCGACCGCTCACCGCCGGACCCACAGATGGGTCTTCTAACTTTGCTTCGGAAGGATGGTGCGTGGGTGCAGTCCCAAGGGAGTGCACCGTATGCATCGTCGGCGGTTGTACCGCCATTGCGATGCGTGGGACCGGATTTGAACCGGCGGACCCCTACGGGACAGCGCCCTCAACGCTGCGCCGTTGGCCTAGCTTGGCTACCCACGCTCGCGGTGTCTTGCTGCACTCATCTCTAACCCACGGGTGGATAAAAGGGCTTTCGTTTACGCGCTTGGGACGGGAGGCGTTACCACGCGACGGCGGCGGGGTCCGAGACGGGACCTGCAGGCCGCTAACGAGGGTTGGCCGCCGTTTGCGTGCAGATGCCGACGGTGCCGCGTCGGGGTGTGGCAGTACAGCGTCGCATCGGGGCGCCAAGACAGCGCGTCGGACCGAGAGTAGCCGACCCACGGCAGCCGGTAGCAAGAGCCGAAATCGCTGGGCTTTAAGCGTGGCGGAACGGCTCGTATAACTGCATGAAACTTCACGAATATCAGGCGAAGCAGGTCTTCGCCGACGCCGGAATTCCGACGCCAGCGTCCCAGCTGGCCGAGAGCGTCGACGAAGTCGTTGCTGCCGCCGAGGAGATCGGCTACCCTGTCGCCGTCAAGGCGCAGGTGCAAGTCGGGGGGCGCGGCAAGGCCGGCGGGATCGAACTCGTCGAGAGCGAGGCCGAGGCCCGCGACGCCGCCGAGTCGATTCTGGGGATGGATCTCAAGGGGATCCACGTCGACCGCGTGCTCGTCGAGGAGGCCGTCGACTTCGTCAACGAGCTCTACGTCGGCATCACGATGGACCGCAACAAGGGCCAGCCCGTGGCGATGGTCTCGACCAAGGGCGGCGTCGACATCGAGGAGGTCGCCGAGGAGGATCCCGACGCGATCGTCCGCGAGCACGTCGACCCCGCCTTCGGGATGCAGCCCTATCAGGCACGACGCGCGGTCTTCGAGGCCGGCGTCGACCGCGAGGTCGCCATCGACGCGGCGTCGGTCCTGCGGACGCTGTACCAGCTCTGGGCTGACAGCGACGCCAGCGAGGCCGAGATCAACCCGCTGATGGTCACCAGCGACGACGAGGTCATCGCGGCCGACGCCGTGATGAACATCGACGAGGACGCGCTGTTCCGCCAGCCCGAACTCGCCGAGATGGAAGACGAGTCCGCGGGCGGCGACGAACTCGAACAGAAGGCCGACGAGTACGGCTTCGACTACGTCCGTCTCTCGGGCAACGTCGGCATCATCGGCAACGGCGCCGGCCTCGTGATGACGACGCTGGACCTCGTGGACCACTACGGCGGCGAACCCGCCAACTTCCTCGACGTGGGCGGCGGCGCGAAGGCCGAACGGATCGCCAACGCGCTGGACATGGTGTTCTCGGACGACAACGTCGACTCGGTCGTGTTCAACATCTTCGGCGGGATCACCCGCGGCGACGAGGTCGCCAAGGGGATCAACGAGGCCTTAGAGCAGTTCGACGAGATTCCCAAGCCCGTGACGGTTCGCCTCGCGGGCACCAACTGGGAGGAGGGCATGGAGATCCTCAACGAGGATCTCGTAACGGTCGAGCAGACGCTCGAAGACGCGGTACAGCGTGCCGTCGAGCACGCCGAGGAGGTGGAAGCATGAGTGTTCTCGTAGACGACGACACGCGCGTTATCGTGCAGGGTATCACCGGCGGGGAAGGCAAGTTCCACGCCGAACAGATGATGGAGTACGGCACCAACGTCGTCGGCGGCGCGGTGCCCGGCCGCGGCGGCCAAGAGGTCGCCGGCGTCCCGGTGTACGACACCGTCGACGAGGCCGCACGCGCCGAAGACGCCGACGCCTCCGTGATCTTCGTCCCGCCGGCGTTCGCCGGCGACGCCATCATGGAGTCGCTCGATTCCTCGCTCGATCTCGCCGTGGCGATCACCGAGGGCGTCCCGACACAGGACATGGCGCGGGTCAACAAGCGCCTCTCCGAGGTCGACACCAAACTGATCGGCCCGAACTGCCCCGGCATCATCACGCCCGGCGAGGCCAAGCTCGGCATCCTGCCCGGCAACATCTTCTCGTCGGGCAACGTCGGTCTCGTCTCCCGCTCGGGGACGCTGACCTACCAAGTCGTCGATAACCTCACCGACCGCGGGCTGGGCCAGTCGACCGCGATCGGTATCGGCGGCGACCCGATCATCGGGACGACGTTCATCGACGCCCTCGAAGAGTTCGAGAACGACCCCGACACCCACGCGGTCGCCATGTGCGGCGAGATCGGCGGCGAGGACGAGGAGAAGGCCGCCCGCTACATCGCCGAGAACATGGACACGCCGGTCGTCGGCTTCATCGCGGGCCGCACCGCGCCGCCGGGCAAGCGCATGGGCCACGCGGGCGCCATCGTCTCCGGGTCGGGGACGGGCACCGCCGAGTCGAAGATCTCGGCGCTCAACGACGCCGGCGTCGAGGTCGGCGACACGCCCGAGGAAGTCGCAGACGCCGTCGAAGACCTGCTGTAGGCCGTCAGCGACGCCGCTTTTTTATTCGTACTGCTCTCCAGAGAGGTGTCGCTGGAACCACTCGCCTGCGACAGTCGCAACTTCTTCGAGTTCGCCCGTTCCCTCGAAGAGATGACCTGCACCCGGCACGACGTGCAGATTCTTCTCGGCGTCGAGTCGGCCGAGCGCCTGTCGGTTGAGTGCCAGCACCTGTTGGTCGTCGCCCCCGACGATACACAGCGTCGGCGCGGTCACCGATGGCAGTTGGTCGGTGGCGAGATCGACGCGGCCGCCCCGGGAGACGACGGCGGCAATATCGTCACGACGCGCCGCCGCCCGCAGCGCCGCCGCGGCGCCGGTGCTCGATCCGAAGTAGCCGAGCCGCAGATCGACGGCGTCGTCGCGACCGCGCAGCCACTCAGTCGCGGCGTCCAGCCGCCGCGTCAGCAGGTCGATGTCGAAGCGACTCGCCCGGTGCAGATCCTCCTGCTCGGTCAGGAGATCGAACAGCAACGTTCCGAGCCCGCGCTCCCGGAGCGACTCGGCGACGAAGTTGTTTCGCGGACTGTGCCGACTGCTCCCGGCGCCGTGGGCGAACACGACCAGCCCCTCGGCCCCTTCCGGGATGATCAGTTCGCCCTCCAGTTCGATGTCGTCTGCCTGTACGGCGACGAGGTTCGAGTTGTCGTCGCTCACGTGAGATGGTGCCACGGGAGGGGACGTGAACGCTTTTCTCGGAATCCGACGCGTTGGACGCCCCGAACGCCGATTTATTCCAATTTTTTGGCCCAGAAAGAAAAGGTAGATTGGTGTGCGTATTACACAGCAGCTAATACAGCACGGCCAACCAGTGTGACTCGCACAAAATATTTATAGATTCTGTAACATATTCTGGGCTATGAAGCTCGCCGTGCTTGGTCTCGGCGTTTTCTTGATTGCTTTCGCCGTCTATACGATCAGCGACGCGATGAACCGAGTCCGACCGTGGGTCTCCGTACGAGAGTTGGAGCGCGACTCGACGGGTGTCGAGGAGAAACAGCAAATGCGGACGGTCATCTACGCTACTGCAGTCGGTCTGACCGGCATCATGTTCGTGCTGCTTGGACTGGGTCTCTGACGCCACCTCCTCAGTGCTCCACTAAATAACATTTGTTAGACAAATAAACTGTACGGCATCTTATCGCGGTCGGCTGATAAGCGTGCTCTCTCTATCGAAGCCCGCCAGCGGCGACGCTATCGTTCACGAGAACGTCCGATGGCGCCGCCCGATCGGCGTCACTCTCGGGAGCCGTCACCGCCGTCGAACGCCGTCGATCCGCCCTCCGAATCGGACATCGACCCGTTGCCGATCGGCGTCGCCGGGACGCCGGCGACCGTCTCGCCCGGCGGCACGTCCTCGACGACCAGCGAGTTCGCGGCGACTTGCGCGCCGGCGCCGATCTCGACGCCGGGAAGCACGATTGCGCCGGCGCCGATCATCGCGCGCTCGCCGACGACAACGTCGCCCAGCCGATACTCGTCCTGCAGGAACTCGTGGCACAGCAGCGTGGCGTCGTAGCCGATGATAGCGTGGTCCTCGACGGTGATCCGGTCGGGCCAGAACACATCGGGCGTCGATTCGAGTCCCCACGAGACGCCCTCGCCGACCGTGACCCCGATGCGGCGAAGCAACCAGCTTTTGAGCTTGAGGCTCGGCGAGATCCGGCAGATCACGATCACGACGTAGTTGAGCATCACTCGCAGCGGGTGGCGGGCATCGGGCCAGTGTCGCAGCGAGTTCAGCGGGCCGGCGGTCCCGTGGCGGGCGAGCCGTTCGTGGCGTGGGTCGTCGCTCACTGGCACACTGTTGGCGAACTCGACACATAAACCGGTCGGCGTTCGACGCCGCTGCCCAGAGTGGGGACGATCACGACGAGCAGTCCTGTTCGGCTAGCGGAAGCCGCCAGTCCCGGCGCTCGGGGAGATCACAGTTCCCGACAGTCCAGTCGGTCGGCTGGGTCAGCGAGAGGGGGCGCGCGACGACGGTGGTGAGCGATCCGAGCAGCGACAGCGGCGGTCGGTCGTCCCAGTAGAACCCGTGCTCTGAGAGTACCGCGTTCGGAAGCGTGTCGGCGCCGACAGTCACGATATCGGCGTCGTCGGCATCACCGATGACCGCCGAGAGGAGCGCCGAGAACGCGTTCGAGCGCGCTCGCTGGCCGACCAGCGGGAAGCCGTCGAGTACTTTCTTGGTTCGCAGGCCGTCGCCGCGCTCGTCGACGGTGACGAGCGCCGCCAGCAGGTCCCCTCCCCGATGTGCGGTGTACGTTCGAGCATCCCAGTTCGGGTTCGCGTAGCGCCAGTCGAGAAACGCCGTTGTTCGGGGCGTGTGGATGCGCTCGGGAACGGCCTCGCCGTACAGCGAAGCGAGCCGGCCGGCTGGGACGCCGTCGTGACGCCGAACGTCGATCGAGCCGTCGGTCGTCCGCACGGCGTCCCGGACGCGGTGGAACGCCGTCGCGCCGGCATCTGCGGCCGTGCTGGCGACAGCATCGAGATTTGCGGACGACGCCGAAAAGAAGCGTGAGGGGTTTTGAATCCGGTAGGCAGTCGCTACCGATCCGACCTCCACCCAGCCGAGCTTGAGGTAAGCGCCCTTTGCTTCCTCGTTCGGGAAGTTGAACACGAACGACGGTTCGCGGTCTCCGAAGTGCTCGAGCGCGCGCTCGGTCATCCGCGTCAAGAGTCCGTTCCGACGGTGGTCCGGGTGGACCATCGCGTCGGCAGGTTGGATCGCCAGCGTCGTCTCGTCGCCCGCTCGCATGCCAAAGGAGATGAACGGCTCGGCACCGACTAGCTCGCCCGCGCGCTCGGCGACGAACATCCGGGGCCGATCAGCGTAGGGGCCGCCGTATCGCCACGAGAACCACTCGTCGGTGCGTTGCTCGCCGAAGACTGCCTCGTACAGCTCGAAGAACTGCTCTTTGTCGTTCGGCCGATACGGGCGTACGACGTACCCGTCCCGCTCGGTTTCGGCCCGACCGGCGGCGTCGCCGACTGTCGAACGCCCGGTGCGAGCGCGCGCGTACTCGGACGCTGCGGCGGTCGGCTCGTCGCCGTTGCCCGGCGTAGTCGGTTTGCTCATCACTCGGGATTTTGCCGACATCCCGCTTAGTTATAGAGTATGTACTTGGAAAATAACTGGCAAATAACAGAACCGAAGCGGTGAGTATCCGCTCCCTAACCGCCCTATTCGCTCAGGCGCTCGACGTGGTCGATACGCTGCTGGACCAGTTCCGGCGTCCCGATGTCGTGGCGCACGCGCAGTCCTTCGGTGCCGGCGCGTTCGAGCGCATTCTCGGCGACTGCTTCGGCTTCGGTGATCGACTCCTCGACCCCGACGACGGCGTAGGATCGGGAGGTCGTCGTGTAGATGCCGTCGTCGCGGGCGTCGACGCTGGCGTAGTAGAGGATCGCGTCGCCGGCGTTATCTTCGTCGATGGTGACTTTCGCCCCGGCGTCGGGATCGGTCGGGTAGCCGTCGGGGACGGCGTACTTGCAGACGGTCGCTTGCTCGGCGAAGTCCAGTTCGGGCAGCGCCTCGCCATCGCGGGCCGCGACCAGCACGTCGAGGAAGTCAGTCTCCAGCACCGGCAGCGTGTTCATCGCCTCGGGATCGCCGAAGCGAGCGTTGAACTCGACGACCTTGATGCCGTCGGCGGTGAGCATGAACTGGCCGTAGAGCACGCCCTTGTACCCCTCCAGCGCGTCGACGACCTCGCGCATGATCGCCAGCGCCTCGGCGGAGTCGCCCTCGTCCATGAACGGCAGCTGGAAGGAGGCGTCAGTATAGCTGCCCATCCCGCCGGTGTTGGGGCCTTCGTCGCCCTCGTAGGCGCGCTTGTGGTCCTGCACGGCCGGCGTGATCCGCAGCGAGCCGTTGGCGACGAAGCCCTGAATCGTGAACTCTTCGCCGACCAGTCGCTCTTCGAGGACGATCCGATCGTACTCGGACTCGCGGATGTACTCCTTGCCTTCCTGGGCGGTGACCTGATCACCGATCACCTTCACGCCCTTGCCGCCGGTGAGGCCCGCGGGCTTGATGACGAGGTCGCCGTCGTACTCGTCGATGTACTCGCAGGCGGCCTCGCCGTCCTCGAACACCTCGAAGTCGGGACAGCCCGACACGTCGTGTTCAGCCATGAACTCCCGCTGGAACGACTTGTCCGTCTCGATGCGGGCCTGCTCGGCCTGCGGGCCGAACGCGTAGACGCCGGCGTCGTCGAGCGCGTCGGCGACGCCCGCGGCCAGCGGCGCTTCGGGGCCGACCACGGCCAGCGTCGCGTCGACGGATTCGGCGTACTCGACGACCGCTTCGGGATCGGTCGTGTCGAGCGTCTCGACGCCCTCGGCGATCTCGGCGATGCCGGGATTTCGGTTGCCAGCGCAGGCAAACAGCGTCGCGTCGGACTCGGCCAGTGCGCGCGCGATCGCGTGCTCGCGGCCGCCGCCGCCGACCAGCAGAACGGTCTCTGTCATACCCGGAACGGGTACGCACGGTAGTGTAAAGGTTGCTGTTTGCCGACTCTGTCCTGTACACGAACGTGATTCGTTTTCGGCGCCGGGACGCCGACGCGACCGCCCGGACCCGGCAGCGACGGCACAAATCGGTACGTCTTTGAGACTGTGACGGTTGCTACTCGCTCATGCAGGAGTATCTGGATCTCGTCGACTCCGTCCTCTCGGAGGGCACCTACAAGCCCAACCGGACGGGCGTCGACACCGTCTCGGCGTTCAGTCGCCACTACGAGGTCGACCTCCAAGAGGGGTTCCCGCTGCTGACGACCAAGCAGATGGACGGCTACCGGTGGAACTCGCTGATCCACGAGTTCCTCTGGTATCTCTCGGGCGAGGAACACATCCGGACGCTGCGCGAGGAGACCGGCATCTGGGACGCGTGGGCCGACGAGGAGGGACGACTCGACACCGCCTACGGCCGCTTCTGGCGACGGTTCCCCTACCCCGACGAGGGGCTCGACGGGGAGACGTGGCCCGACGACGACCACCGCTGGGTCAACGAGGACGAGCGGACGTTCGACCAGATCAAGTACGTGCTCGACACCTTGGAGGAGAACCCCCACTCCCGCCGGATGGTCGTCAACGCGTGGCATCCCGCGAACGCGACCGTCTCGACGCTCCCGCCGTGTCACTACACCTTCGTGTTTAACGTCCAAGGCGACCGGCTGAACGTGCATCTCACCCAGCGTTCGGGCGACATCGCGCTCGGCGTTCCCTTCAACATCGCCGCCTACTCGCTGCTGGCGACCGCGATCGCCCAGCGGACCGACTTCGAGGTCGGCAAGTTCGCCCACACCGTCGTCGACTCGCATATCTACTGCGGCAAGGGCGACCGGGGCGCGTGGTACGAGGAGAACCTCCCGGCGCTCCGTGAGCGCCTCGACGCCGTCGAGGCAGACGAGGAGTACCGCGACGTGAAGGCGTGGCTCGAAGCGACCGCGCCCGAGGGCGAGGGGTACGACCACGTTCCGGGCCTGCTCGAACAGCTCGCCCGCGACCCGCTCGACCGACCGGAGATCCACGTCGCCGACAAGCCCCTCGACGAGTTGGCGTACGAGGATATCGAACTGCGGGACTACGAATCGCATTCCGGAATCTCGTTCAAGGTGGCCGAATAGATGGAACTGGTCGTGATCGCAGCAGTCGCAGAAAACGGCGTCATCGGCGTCGACGGCGAGATGCCGTGGCACATCCCCGAGGATCTGGCCCACTTCAAGCGCGCGACGACCGAACATCCCGTGATCATGGGTCGGGTGACCTACGAGAGCATCATCGACGATCTCGGGGGGCCACTCCCTGACCGGCCGAACATTGTACTCAGCCGCAGCGGCGTCGACGCCCCCGAGGGCGTGGCCGTCGTCGAGAGTGCGGAGGCCGCGCTCGACGCCGCCGCCGAACGGATCGAAGCGGCGGACTCGGCGTCCGACGAGCCCGTCTTCGTGATCGGCGGCGCGACGGTGTACGAGCAGTTCCTCCCCGATGCCGACCGCCTGCTGCTGACTGAGATCCGCGAGCGCTACGACGGCGACACGTACTTTCCCGACTGGGACCGCCGGCTCTGGACCGAACTGGCCCGCGACGAGCGCGACGGCTTCGCGTTCGTCGAGTACGCAACCGAGGGCGACGTAGCGCCGGCGTTCGTGGAGTAGTCCGGTCGCGGCGGCCGCGCCGCGGCGTCGAGACGCCGCTGTGGGGGCGCCGTCGACGGCGTGGAACTTCCGATGAGGACGACCTTTTACCGCCGACAGTCCTACGTCGACCCATGAGCGACACCCCCACCGAACGCAACCGGCTCGACGAGGAGGAGAGCCCGTATCTCCGCCAGCACGCCGACAACCCCGTCAACTGGCAGCCGTGGGACGAGCAGGCCTTGGAGGCCGCCCGCGAGCGCGACGTGCCGATCTTCCTGTCGGTCGGCTACTCGGCGTGTCACTGGTGTCACGTCATGGAAGAGGAGAGCTTCGAGGACGAGGCCGTCGCCGAGCAGCTCAACGAGAACTTCGTCCCGATCAAGGTCGACCGCGAGGAGCGCCCGGATCTCGACTCGGTGTATCAGACGGTCTGCCAACTCGTCAGCGGCCGCGGCGGCTGGCCGCTTTCGGCGTGGCTGACGCCCGACGGGAAGCCGTTCTACATTGGCACCTACTTCCCTAAGGAGCCAAAGCGCGGCGCGCCCGGCTTCACGAACCTGCTGGACAACATCGCAAACTCGTGGGGCGAGGACCGCGAGGAGATGGAGAATCGCGCCGAACAGTGGACTCGTGCCGCCAAGGGCCAACTGGAGGAGACGCCGGACCAGCCCGGCGACCGCCCCGAGGAAAGCGCCCTGACCGACGCGGCCAGCACGGCCGTCAGGGCGGCCGACCGCGACCACGGTGGCTTTGGCTCCGACGGGCCGAAGTTTCCCCATCCCGCCCGCGTCGACCTCCTCCTGCGCGCCTACGACCGGACGGGCGACGACGCCTACCGCGAGGTCGCCGTCGAGACGCTCGACGCGATGGCCGACCGGGGGATGTACGACCACGTCGGCGGCGGGTTCCATCGCTACGCGACCGACCGCGAGTGGATCGTGCCCCACTTCGAGAAGATGCTGTACGACAACGCCGAACTCCCGCGAGCGTATCTGGCGGGCTATCAGGCCACCGGCGAAGACCGATACGCCCGCGTCGCCGAGGACACGTTCGAGTTCGTCGAGCGCGAACTGACCCACTCTGACGGCGTCGACGACCGAGAGCACGGTGGCTTCTACAGCACGCTCGACGCCCAAAGCGAGGGCGAGGAAGGGACGTTCTACGTCTGGACGCCGGAGGACGTGCGCGAAGCAGTCGACGACGAACTGGCCGAGTTGGCGATCGACCGCTTTGGCGTCACCGACTCGGGCAACTTCGAGGGATCGAACGTGCTCACGCTCGCCAGAAGCGTCGAGATGATCGCCGACGAGCACGACATCGCCGAAGACGAAGTGCGCGATCGGCTGGAGCGTGCCCGCCAACAGCTCGCCGACGCCCGCGAGGAGCGCGTCCGGCCGCGCCGCGACGAGAAGATCCTCGCCGGCTGGAACGGGCTGATGATCGCCGCACTCGCGGAGGGCGGGCTGGTGCTCGACGACCGGTGGACGGAACTGGCCGAGGACGCGCTGGCGTTCGTCCGCGAACAGCTCTGGGACGCCGACGCCGGGCAGCTATCGCGGCGATACAAAGACGGAGACGTTCGGATCGACGGCTACCTCGAGGACTACGCGTTCCTCGCCCGGGGCGCGTTCGCCCTCTACCAGACGACCGGCGAAGTCGACCATCTCGCGTTCGCGCTCGATCTGGCCCGCCAGATCGAACGGGAGTTCTGGGACGCCGAGGCTGGGACGATCTACTACACGCCGGCGAGCGGCGAGGAACTCGTCACCCGACCACAGGAACTGCGCGACCAGTCGACGCCGTCGAGTCTCGGCGTCGCCGTCGAGGTGTTGCTCTCGCTGGATCACTTCGTCGGCCACGACCGGTTCGCCGAGATCGCCGAGACGGTGCTCGGAACCCACGGCCAACGCACGACTTCCAGCCCGATGGAGTACACGTCGCTGGTGCTGTGTGCCGACCGACTCCACACCGGTTCGCTCGAACTGACTGCCGCCGGCGACGGGTTGCCGGCGTCGTGGCACGACCGCCTCGCCGAGACGTACCTTCCCGATCGACTGCTGGCGCCGCGTCCGGCGACCGACGACGAACTCGACGAGTGGCTCGACGAGTTGGATCTCGACGAGGCGCCGCCGATCTGGGCCGACCGCGAGCACGTCGACGGCGAGCCGACGCTGTACGCCTGTCGCTCCTTTACCTGTTCGCCGCCGGTCCACGGCATCGACGAGGCCCTAGAGTGGGCTGAAGATCTGGCGCCGGACGCCTGATCGGGGCCGCCGACCCCGCCATCACCCGGCCGAATCGGACACATCAGACAGGCCGTCGGCGTCGTCGCCGGAGCCCTCTGTCGGCGTCGAAGTCGCCGCCGGCGGCTCGTTAACTTCGCCGTCGGCGTCGTCCACGGAGGGCCCCGTCACAGTCTGTTCGGCTGGCGTCGTCCCGGCCTGTTCAGCCGGTTTCTCGATCAGTCGGTCGTACTCCTCGACGTAGGTCCTGACGGTCGCGGTGAAGACGCCGAGCACGACCGGGCCGACGAACAGGCCGACGAAGCCGAGCACGTAGACGCCGCCGAACACGCCGAGCAAGATCAGCCCGGGATTGAGGTTCGCGCGCCGGTCGATCACGATCGGACGGACGAAGTTGTCGACCGAACTCACCACGAGTAGGCCGTATGCCGCGAGCAACAGGCCGTCTGCGGTGGCCCCGATCGCAAGCAGGTACGCCGACGCCGCGCCCCAAACTGCGAACGCGCCGATCAGCGGTAGGAGGCCGAGAATGATCATCACGAACGTCCAGAACGCGACCTTCGGGATGCCGGCAACCCACAGGCCGACGCCGCCGACGAGTCCCTGAAAGACCGCGACGAGGATGTGGCCGATCACGACGCCCCACGTCGTCTGTTCGATCTGGTCGTACAACTCCTCGGAGACCGGCTCCGCAAGCGGCGAGTGCTCCATCGTCCACTCGACGAGATCGGGACCGTCCCGGAGCGCGTAGTAGACGAGGAAAAACAACAGGCCAAATCCCATCCCCGTGTGCATCGCCGTGGCGAACACGTCACCGACGCTCCCCGTCAGCAGGTCGATGCCGTCCTGCCCCGCCGATCGGAGGTGCGGTTCCAGCGCCACGTCGAGGCCGAACTGCTCGGCGAGCGACGCCTCGATCGCGGCGATCTGGAGGTCGATATTACCCCGCGCCAGCGAACGCATATCGCGGACGAGACGGATGCCGACGTACGCCAGCGGCACTACCACGACGAGAACCGACGACAGAATCAACAGGACCGCGGACGTACGGCCGCCGACGCGCGGCGTGAGGCGCCGATGAAGCGGCGAGAGCAGGTACGCGAGCACCGCCGCCCCGAGCACGAACTCGACGAACGGCAGGACGACGACGAACGCGACGATCGCAGAGGCGGCGATACAGGCGAGCAAGAACCCCTGCTGTCGAGTCATGACAGGTCGTTGTTCCGGCGGGGGTAAAAAGGTCGGTCTCGCGCGTGCGTGGTTCGGCGCCGCGGCCAACTACACGAAAGTTTAATATTTATCGCCACACGAGTGTTCCCACATGGCAGACAAAGCCGAACTCCGAGAACAGATGATCGACGCCTTCGAAGGTGCTGACTACCCGATCTCCAGCCCGATGGACCTCGTCCCCGCGCTGCCGAACGGTCCGGGAACCCGCTTCGAGTCCGGCGACTTCTCGATGACGGCGATGGAGCTCAACACCAAGCTCTCCGGCGGGGACTTCCCCTACGACTCGGCCGACGCCTTCGTCGACGACGTGCTCGACCAGCTCGAAGAGAACGACCACCTCTAAGCCGTCGCACCGCCGAGCGCCGTTCGGTCGATTTTCCCGCAAGCTTATTTATAGGTCCGATCCGCACAGTCGTGCATGCCCGAAATCGAGATCACGGACGCCCAACGCGAGTATCTAGAGCGCCTTCGATCTGACCTCGCCGAGGACGTCGAGTACGGCCACGTGCGCCCACGAGACGCGCTCCAGTTTCTCATCGACGCCCGAGAGGGAGAGGACGCAATCGCGGACGCCACAGCGGCGGCCGATAGCGCAGACGCCACTGAGTCCGGGGACGCCGACGAGGAGGACGCCGATAGCGAGGAAACTGCCGACGACGATGAGGCCAGCGACGCGGATGTCGATACTGAGGTGGCCGACGACGAGGCCGAAAGTGACGACGAAGCCGTCACCGAAGATGCCGAGGACGAGCCAAAGGAAGCCCCGGCGCCGACGCCGGGCGGCGGCGACCGGCTGAACGCGATGATGCAACTGCTCGACACCCACGACGACAAGTGGCGCGAGGGGTCGGGCGACGCGCGCTACGAGGTCGATCTCCCCGACGGCTCGACCGAGACCGCCAACACGAAAGACGACGTGCGCGCGCTGCTTTTCAAAAACTACTGAGTCCACCGGCCGTCGGCGTCGCCGCGTTCAGACCGGCAGCCAGCCCAGTCGCGTGATCGCAAGGTAGGCGGCGACGACCGACGGAACGAACACGGCGGCGAAGACGGCTTTGCTCCAGTCGAGCACGGTCTTCCCGTCGAGCGGGCCGAAGGGAATCATGTTGAACGCCGCCAGAAAGACGTTGATGAACACGCCGAATGCGCCGGCGCTGGCCAGAAAGTCCACCGGTGCGAACGCAAGCGGCAGGAAAATCGCCGCCAGCACCAGATTGGTCACCGGGCCGGCCAGCGCGATCAGGCCGTTCTCTCTGGGCGTGATCCGGCCGCGGTGGTAGACAGCACCCGGCGCGGCGAAGATGAACCCGACGAACGCGCCCATCAGCGCTAAAAATAGCATGCTGTAATCGGCCCGGAACGCCGCCTGCTGGCCGAACCGCACGGCGACGACCTTGTGCGCGAGTTCGTGTAGCATGAAGCCGACGCCGACTGTCAGGACACAGAGCACGACGACATCGACGAAGCCGGGTGCGAAGAAGGCGGCCGGTCCCGTCAGGAAGACGGCGAACGCGCCCGAGAGGACGATCCACGCGACAGCCAGATCGCGCAGTTCTCGTTGGCTAAAGGACAGCGAGCCGCGGCGGCGGCCGGCCGGACTGATGCCAGCCATCTCAGCGCACCGCCTCGACGATCAGTTCGGCGCTGTTGCGCGCGCCCGAGAGCAGTTCCGACGTGATGCCGCTGATGCCGCCGATCTCGGGTGCCATCGCCGGGACGACGACGGTCGCAAACAGGAAACTGGCGATGATGCTGCCGATGTTGGTCATGGCGACGACCATGATCAGCCGGAACAGCGGCACGTCGAACATCCGCTGGAGCAGGTCGGGCAGCGGGCTCTCGGTGTCGTCGAGAATCTCGTTGAGCCGCTGGATGTCGCTGACGTTGACCGGTCGCTGGCGCAGTTCGACGTAGCCGGCGAACCAGCCCGGCGCGAGCATCGGATTGATGCTCGTGAGCCACGCGACGGCGCCGCCGACGCCCGCGCTCAGCCAGCGCGCGCCGGCGAGACGAGCCATCCCGAACGCGAAGACGCCGTTGATCAGGAACCACGCGCCAAAGAGCTGCAACAGGAACGTGTCCTGTACGCCGGCCATCAGCAGGAGGAAGAAGAACGCGGCAAAGCCGAGCGTGAACAGGTAGCCGACGACTTTGCCGATCGAGAAGCGGCGTCCGGACGCCGTTCCGGAGATCGACTCGATGTCGGGAAGCTCCTCGGGCGCATCGAGGTAGCGCTCGATTCCGGCACGATGGCCGGCGCCGACGACGGCGACGACATCGTAGCCCTGCGAGCGCAGCGTGTCGAGTCGGCTGGCGATGAAGGCGTCACGCTCGTCGATCAACGCCTCGGCGCCGCCGGGGCTGAACCGGCGGAACTCCTCCATCATCGCCGAGACCACGTCGCCGTCGGTCAGCGACTCGATGTCGAACTCCTCGTCGAGTTCGTCGTCGACCTCCTCGACGCCGGTGCCGAGCACGAGGCCGGCGACGGCGCCGAGCGCAATGCCGACCAGCCCGCCGAGGGCAGCGCCCGAGAGGAGCCGAATCACCGTCTCGCCGACGGCCACGAACGACCCGGAACCGACGACGCCGGCCGGAAGCGGGTTGCCGAACGCGAGGGCGACGCCCGCTCCGGCGCCCGCGAGGACGCCGAGCAGCAGTCGAAACGAGAACCCGTCGATGGCGTCGCCGAGCGGTCCGGGCGGGCGTATCGACGGCAGGACGAACAGGCCGACGCCGAGGCCGAAGACGGCGCCGCCGACCAGCCCGCCGAGTAACTGCAAGGCGGCGGTGCTCGTGACGCCGAGCGTAAAGAGCCCGCCGAGTCCCAGCGCGGGCGCGAGGAACTGGCCAAACAGCGCGCCCAGCGCCATCCCGACGCCGGCGCCGCCGACGAGTCCGAGCGTCAGCGGGTCGGTGATACCGACGGCCAGCCCGCCGATGAGTTTGAACTTCTCGCCAAGCGTGAGGCGCGTCCAGAAGCGCTGCATCGTCACCTGAATGTCCCGGTCGACCAGCGCGACGCCCAGCCCGAGTTCCTCGGCCGTCTCGGTGGCGGCTTTCATGTCGGCGCCGGGTTCGATGTCGAAGCGATCTCCCATCCGCGACTGGACGTACGACAGCATCCAGTAGGCCAGAAACTGAAAGACGGTGTTGCCGCCCAGCAGGTCCTTCGCCTCGATGTCGGCGGCGGCCTCACCTTTCATCTGGCGATAACGGCCCTCGTCGAGTTCGACCGCGACGACATCGGGGCGGGACTCGCGGATCTCGTCTTCGACCCGCGCCGCGCTCTCGGCGGATACGTGGGCGGTGCCGACCACGGTCACGCTGCCCGGCGTGTCGGGATCGGCCGGCGCGCCGTCCGGCTCCGCAGGCTCGGTCATCTACGGCGTCGTACACGCGGCGGGGTTTTACGCTTGTCGAAGCCGAAGGTCGGCGTCGAAACGCGCCCCGATCGATCCGTCGAGAACGGTCCCGTCGACGGCGAGTCGGTGCAGTCTTTCCGCCCCGCGTCGAACGGGGCGCCATGACGAGGCTGAGAGAGACGCTCCTCGAAAACCGAACCATCGTCCAGCCGAACCACGCCAACATGCTCGACACCGCCCACGGGGGGAACGTGATGAAGTGGATGGACGAGGTCGGAGCGATGTCCGCGATGCGGTTTGCCGGGGAGACCTGCGTCACGGCGCGGATGAACCGCGTCGACTTCGAGAGCCCGGTCAGGGTCGGCGACACGGCGCTGATCGAGGCGTACGTCTACGCGGCGGGCACGTCCAGCGTCCGTGTCAGAGTCAAGACCTATCGAGAGAACCTGACGACCGGCGAGACACAGCCGACAGCCGACTCGTTTCTGGTGTACGTAGCCGTCGACGACGACTGGAACACGGTGTCGGTGCCGGAGCTACGCGTCGACTCGGATCGAGAAAGGAAGCTCCGCGACGAAGCTCTCGCCGGCGAAAACGGCGGCGACTGAGCCGCGGTCAGACGCTGTGTTCCGCGGCGCCGCCGCGGCGTCGATACCACCAGATCAGTCCCTGCGCGGCCACGCTGGCCGCGGTCGAACGGTACGCCAGCGCGGCCAGCCCGACGAACACTGCGCCGAGTTTGGTGTCGCCGCGACTGAACTCGCGGCCCGCCTGCGCGAGCGCCGACAGGGCGGTGAACGCGCGACTCTTCTTCGAGCCGAGGAGGCGTTTGAGGACCATACCGTCGATGGGACCCACAGAGTGAAAAGCTCGGGGGAGAAGGTGACAAGTACCGCGCTGCCGGAGTGGCGATCAATTCTCCGAACTACCGGCTAACGACGACGCCGTCCTCCCCGACGACGACCGCGCGCTCGCCCCGAACGTCGACGCCCTGGAACGCGTCGTCCTCGAACGTGTGGCGTTCCCAGTCGGCGTCCTGCGTCGATCGCTCGAACACGCCATCCTCGCCGCAGGCCACGGCGTCCTCCCCGTCCCGAGCGATCCCGGTCAGCTCGTCGTCGAAGAGCCGATCCGGCGTCCACGCCCGGCCGTTATAGCGGTGGACGACGCCGTCGTCGTCCGCGACGACGCAGTCGTCTCGGTCGGTCGCCGCTATATCCGTCGGTGTCCCGTCCGCACCGTCGAGTCCGACGGCGGCAAACGACTGCCCGGCGTCGGTCGTCTCGAAGACGCCGTCGTTCGTGTCACAGCAGTACGCCAGCGTGGTATCGACCAGTTCGACGCCGCTCAGACTCGACCCGCTCCCCGGCGTCACCGGCGACGCCCACGACGGGCCGTCGTCGCCGAACTCGCCACAGAGCACCTCGCCGGAGCCGTTGATCAGCAGGATCGTCTCCTCGCCCGCGGGCCCGCCGACGGCGACGCCAGACCAGTTGTCCGTGATGCCGTCGGGCGCCGTATAATCGACGTGCTGCCAGTCGTCGGCGTCGAGTCGCCCGAGCGCGCCGCTGTCGCCCGCGACCCAGACCGCGGCGCCATCGGCGGTGGCGTCGACGCCGACGAGGTCCTCGCCCTGCGCCGCGGGACCCTCCGCCAGCGCGACGGTCCACTCGCCGCCTCGCTCGGCGAGGACGACGCCGCCGTCGCCGACGGCACAGGCCCCGCCGTCGGTGAGTGCGGCGTCCCGAAGATCGAGATCCGTCGGGCCGTTCGTTCGTTTCCACTGACGATCTGGCTCGGCATCGCCGCGGTTCGGCTGGGCGTCTTCGCCGGCTCGCTGGTCGCCGTCGTGGATCGGTTGGGCGTCCTCGTCGGCACGGTCAGTGTCATTCTCGGCCGGTTCGACCGGCCGCGATCCCGCTTCGTCCGACCCTGATCCCGCCTCGATCTGATCGACGCGGCGCTCCGGCTCGCTCTCGTCGGTCGTTTGGCCCGCATCGCGCTGTCCCTCGACGATGTCGGCCGCGTCGCCGCCGTGGACGAGATACAGGACCACGGGCGGGACGAGATACGACGCCAGCGCGAGCGCGACGAACCAGCGATTGACGAACGTCAACAGTCCGAACGCGGTCAATCCCGCGGTTGCGACCGCGTGGACCCACGTCTTCGTGTAGCGACGAAAGAACGCGACGAACCCGTCTTCGGACGACTGCACGTCGCTCATGCTCTCCCATCGGGGCTGGACGGGGATAACCGCTGGCCACGGGCAGGATCGGGCGGTCTAGTAGCCGCCCTCAGCCTCCGATCCGTCGATCGGTCCCGCGAAGACGCCGTAGAGGAACTTGAAGTACCACAGCACGAGCAACAACACCGGCAGGCCGAGCACGGTGACGAGGTTGAGTGCGAGCGGCGACACCACGGCGGCCTCGACCGTGAGCCTGCTGGCCGGGTAGATCGTCGGATACAGCAACCGGGCGACGAGAGCGACCAGCAAGGCCGAGAGCCCCAGCGTGCTGGCGAACCAGAGCCGATGGCGGCCCAGCCGAGCGAGGGCGATGCCGCCGACGCCCAGCGCGACGCTCCCGAGCACGACCGCGACCGCCGACGGCGTCAGCAGGAGGCTCCGCACGCCGGAGGGGTCCGTCCAGAAGACGACGGCGAGGAGAGCGACGACGCCGCCGAGGTACGCGAGCGTCGACGCCGTCCCGTACCGGACCATGTCGGCAGCGAGCGAACCTCGCGTCTTCGCGGCGACGAAGGCCGCACCGCTGGCCAGCGAGAGCGCGACCAGCCCGATCCCGGTGAGGAGACCCGGGACGCTGAACGCGGGTATCCCGAAGATCCAACTCCCGACGAGCATCCCCAGCAGCAGCGGCGTGATGGTGCTCCCGAAGACGAACAGTCGATCGCAGATTTGTTGCCAGTGCTCGTCCTCGCGTTGTTCCCGGAGTTCGGGCGAGACGCCGCGGAACACGAGCCCCATCACGATGGCGATGGCGAGCAGGTAATGCTCGCTGAGCAGTCGCGAGTAGATCGGCGGGAACGCCGCGAGCAGCGTGGTCCCGAAGGCGACCAGCCACACCTCGTTGGCGTCCCAGACCGGACCGAAGGCCGCGAGCAGCGTCTCGCGGTCGTGCTCGTCACGGGTGGCATACAGCATCCCGATCCCGAAGTCGAACCCGTCGAGGGCGACGTACATCGCGAGCGTGAACATGACGACGCCGAACCAGATCGTCGGGAGCGACGGGACGAGGTACTGCTCGGCCGAGAGCAGTAGCGGGCTACTCATCGGAGCTCACCAGCGGAAGCTGTGGCCGAGTCGTGTCCGATTCCTCGCGCACGCCCATCCGAACTAGCTCACCTTCGATCAGCCACTTGAACGCGAAGCCGAAGGCGGTGAGCAAGACGATATAGAGCGCCACGAACGCCACGAGCGTCCCGGTCGCTTCGCCCGCCGTGAGCGTCGTCGAGACAGCGTCGTTCGTCTTGAGGACGCCCTGTATCACCCATGGCTGCCTCCCGATCTCGGTGACGTACCATCCAGTCAGGAGCGCTGCGAAACCCAACGGCGTCGCCAGTATCATCGCCCGCAAGTAGCGGTCGCTCTCGGACAACCGCCCCTTGCGCAGGAGATTGCCGCCCCAGAGCGCGAGCCCGATAAACAGGAACCCGAGCCCGACCATGAATCGGAACGACCAGAACACCAGTGCGACGGGAGGGTTGTCGTCGTACTCGTGTAAGCCGACCACCTCCTCGGAGAAGTCGCCGCCGCTCGCGAGGAACGATCCCATCGCCGGGAGGCTGATTGTCCAGAGGTTGTCGGTCCGCGGATCGGTCAGCGAGTCGACGCTCTTGGGGATGGCGATGAGGTGCAGATCCGCCTGTCCCGTGTCGTAGTGGGCCTCCATCGCTGCGAACTTCTGTTCTTGGGTGTCGGCGACGTGGCGTCCGTAGGCGTCGCCGTGGATCGCTTGCAGCGGCGCGGTGAGCAACAGGAGGACGACGGCGGCGCGCAACGCCGTGTTCCACGCCTCGGAGTTTCGCTTTCGCCAGACGAAGTACGCCGAGACGCCGGCGACCAGCAGCGTGACGGAGATCACCGAGGCGTTGATCATGTGGACGTACATCCACGGAAGCCGGGGCGTCAGGAAGGCGGCGACCGGATCGGTCAACTGGGCGATCTGCATTCCGTTGCGCTCGACGAGTTCGAAGCCCTGTGGCGTCTGCATCCAAGCGTTGACGACGAGAATCCAGAAGCCCGAGAGCCACGCGCCGACGCCGGTCAGAACCGACGACAGCACGAAGGTCCGATCGGAAACGCGCTCACGGCCGAACAGCAAGACGCCGAGGAAGACTGCTTCGAGGAAAAAGGCCATCTTGGCCTCGAACGCGAGCGGCCCGCCGATCATCTCGCCCGCCGCCTCGGCGAACACGGGGAAGTTCGTCCCGAACTGGAAACTCATCGGGATCCCGGTGACCGTCCCCATGACGAAGCCGATGCCGAAGAGTTTCACCCAGAACTCGCGGAGACGGGCGTACTGTGGATCGCCAGTCCTGACATCCTTCCACGTGAAGTATATGATGAAGGGAGCCAGCCCGATCGACAGCGAAGCGAACAGGATGTGGACGCTGATCGTCCAGCCGAACTGGACCCGACTCGCGAACTCCGCCGACAGGAGCGGAGCGGTCGGCATCGCCTCGAGTATCGTCGAAAGCAGTATTGTGAGCGCGTGGACCATATGGACACTCCTTCTAGGTACCGGATGAGTCCAGTGCGGCGATAAGCCTGAACGCGATTCTACGACCCTGAGAATGAGGGGTGTTTTTATGTACTGCCGTCGGTCAATCCCGGCAGGCGCGCCCCGTCAGTCATACTCGTAGAACCCCTGCCCGCTCTTCTTGCCGAGGTGGCCCGCGTCGACCTTCCGGCGAAGCAGGTAGGCGGGCCTGTACCGGTCACCAAGCTCCTCGGCGAGCGTCTCCGAGGCGTGGAGCACGACATCGAGCCCGACGTGGTCGGCCAGTTCGAGCGGCCCCATCGGGACGTTCGTCCCGAGGCGCATCCCCCGGTCGATGTCCTCCTTCGTGGCGACGCCCTCGTCGAACGCACGGATCCCCTCGTTGAGCCACGGCATCAGGATGCGGTTGGTGACGAAGCCGGGTTTGTCGTCGGCCTCCCACGTCTCCTTGTCCAGTTCGGCCGCGAAGTTGTGGGCCAGATCGACGGCGCCGGTGCCCGTCTGCTCACCCACCACGACCTCGACGCCGTCCATCACCGGCACCGGGTTCATGAAGTGCAGGCCGACGACGCGGCCGGGTGTCCCGGTTGCGGCCGCAATGCGGGTGATCGAGAGCGTGCTCGTGTTGGTTCCGAGCACGACATCGGCGTCGACCAGCGTATCCAACTCGGCGAACACGTCTTGTTTGATATCCATGTTCTCGACGACCGCTTCGACGATCAGGTCACAGCCGGCTAGGTCCGCGAGGTCGGTCGTCCCCACGATGCGCTCGCGAGCGCGTTCGGCATCGCTCTCGTTCAGCGCGTCGCGGGCGACGAGCCGGTCGAGGCTGTCGTCGATCGTGTCGAACCCGTCGTCGATGTAGGCCTGTTCGACATCTCGCATTACGACGTCGTAGCCCGCCGTTGCCGCCACCTGCGCGATGCCGCTGCCCATCGTGCCGGCGCCGACGACGCCGACGCGCGAGACGGAATCGAGTGTCCGAACCATACGTGACCGTGTGACGCGATCGCGATAAACGTTCGTTCCCGTTCGGTGGCGTCGCAAGCAAGCGTCGGGGGGCGACAACCGACCACTGGAGGAAAGTTTCAAGAACCCTGGGAGATATCGTACGATAACCCAGTGAGAGGCAGTGACAGGGAACGAAGGGACGGACGAGGAGTTACTTGATCTGCGATACGTCGGCCCAGCGACGGCGTCGACGCTGACCGACGAGTCGGTGTCGCCCGAAGACATCCGGAAGAAACGGATCTCCTACCAGACGCTCGTCGAGGCGGGCATCAACGCCGGCGTGGCGACGAAGATCCGCCGCTGGCACTCGCTGCCGTGGACGTACGACAGCGAGGATCACCATCTCGACCGTCGATCGAAGAACGTTCGCGGCCTCGAGGACGACGAGCGCGAGTGGGTCGCCGCCAGCAGCGACTGGCGCGAGGACGCCGCGGCGTCCGACGACACGGACGAGAACGCACGTACGGACGACGACTGGCAACGCGCTGGCGACACAGCGGCCGACGGTCAGGTCGGCGACGCGAGAACGGACGATGATTGGCAGCGGAACGACGAGACAGGAACGACCGACAGCGACGCGATGGCGGACCAAGAGGACGACCGCCCGGTGTTGACCGCGGGCGATTGGACGCCGACCGCCGGCAACCAACCCACAACCGAGGCTGATGATTCAGACGCCGATGCGCTCACGAGCGGTGACTGGTCGCCAGAGGAGGTCGGTGACACCGCAGAGACCGACGGCAGCGGTTCCACCGAAGCCAGAGAGTCGGCGTGGCGCCGCAAGTCGCGAGCCGATCCCGTCACCGACGTTCCTTCCCTCGACGACGACGTTGCAGCGACGCTTGTCGACGCCAGCGTGACGAGCGTGCGACGCCTCGCGACCGCCGATCCGGAACACGTCGGGAACGTGCTCGACCTGCCGACCGAGACCGTCCGAGAGTGGGTCGACGCCGCCGCGGCGCACCTCGACGAGTAGCCTTATCGAGGAGGGGATTAACTATAGTAGTAGTAATGCAGTATTTTCTGCTATAGTCACCTCAGAACCTTTCTAATACAATTTAAAGAGCCTTGAGACAGTAACAGAATATCTACTTTTGACCGTTACGTATTTATGGTAGATTACCGGATTTCGAAACAGATGCTCCCGCTGACCGACTCGGCACTGGCGCGCGACGGGAAGGTACTGATCCTTGCGATGGACCACGGGCTAGAGCACGGGCCAACGGACTTTGAGGCCGTCCCGGACACGCTCGAACCCGAAACCGTCTTTGAGGCCGCCACCCACGACGCCGTGACGGCGATGGCGGTGCAGAAAGGCGTCGCCGAAGCGTACTACCCCTCCTACGAGGACGACGTGGCGCTGCTGGCGAAGCTCAACGGTACGAGCAACCTCTGGATGGGCGAGCCGTACTCGCCCCAAAACTGGTCGGTCGAGTACGCTGCGGAACTGGGCGCCGACGCCATCGGGTACACGGTCTACCCCGGATCGAACCACGAGCCGCGAATGTTCGAGGAGTTCCGCGACGCCCAAGAGAACGCCCGCGACCACGACCTGCCGGTCGTGATGTGGTCGTACGCGCGGGGACAGGGACTTAAAAATGACACCAAAGACGAAGTGATCGCCTACGCAGCGCGCATCGGGCTGGAGTTGGGGGCAGACGTGGCGAAAGTCAAGTACCCCGGCAGCCGCGAGGCGATGGAGTGGGCCGTCGACGCCGCCGGCGACACCAAGGTCGTGATGAGCGGCGGGTCGAAGGTCGACGACTACCAGTTCCTGGAGAGCGTCGAATCCGTGATCGACGCCGGCGGCGCGGGGCTGGCCGTCGGACGCAACGTCTGGCAGCGCGAGAACCCCGGGCGCATCCTCGACGCGCTCGAACGAGTCATCTTCGAGGAAGAGAGCGCAGAGGCCGCACTTTCGGAGGTCGAATCGTGAGCGAGCAACTCGCCCCCACTGATGACGACATCGACCGCATCGTCGACGACGTGTTCGAAACCGTCGCCGACGCGACGCCGGAGCTTCGGCGCTCGATCCGCGGCCGCCGCGGGGAAACCGACGACGAGAATCCGAGCGGCGACCGACAACTGGAAGCCGACCAGCAGTTCGATCGCCTGCTCGTCGACCGACTCGGCCGACTCGACGGCGTCGGCACCTACGCCAGCGAGGAACGGGACGACCCGGTCGACTGCGGTGAGGGCGTGAGTCTGACGGTCGATCCGCTCGACGGGTCCTCGAACCTCAAGTCGAACAACCTCGTGGGCACCATCGTCGGCGTCTACGACGGCGAACTTCCCGCGTCGGGACGAAATCTGATCGGGGCTGGCTACGTCGTCTACGGCCCGACGACGACGATGGTACAGGCCCGGGGCGACGCCGCAGTGGAGTACGAGGTCGTCGACGGTGAGCGCCGGCCGCTTCGCCCGGTCGATCTCCCCGACGATCCGACGGTGTTCGGCTTCGGCGGCGGCGACGACGAGTGGGTGTCGGCGTTCGAGCGCTACGCCCAAGAGATCCGCTCGGAGCTAAAGCTCCGCTACGGCGGCGCGCTCGTCGGCGATGTGAACCAAGTACTGCGCTACGGCGGCGTGTTCGCCTACCCGACGCTGGAATCCCGCGAGGAGGGGAAACTCCGTCTGCAGTTCGAGGCGAACCCGATGGCCTACATCCTTCGCGCGGCCGGCGGCGCCGCGACTGATGGCGACCGGTCGATCCTCGACGTCTCTGCTGAGGAACTCCACCAGCGGACGCCGCTGTACGTCGGCAATAAAGAACTGCTCCGTCGGTTGCCCGACGAACTTTAGCTGATCGTCGCGCGCTGGAATCGGAGATAGCCGATCGCCAGTGGGACGGCGATCCACAGCAGGACGATGATGCCGCTAAACCAGTTTTGCAGGTAGATCGGCGCGTCGCTACCAGCCTGCAGCGAACTGAGCTGGTCGGCGAAGCCAAAGTCGAAGAACATGAACAGGAACTTCTGGAGCGCCGCTTTCGGCGTCACCGTCGAAAGGAACATGAACCACTCAGGCGGGCCGCCACTTATTCTGAGGTTGCCGTTCAGGAGGTAGTAGACACCGAGCGGAACCGCCGACCACAGGTATTCGAGGACGATGATCGTGCCCGCAGCGAGGCCCATCGCCTTCCCGCGAGAGTCGACGCTCGCCGAGATACTGACTGCGAGGGCGATGTACAGCACAGCGACCAGCAGCGTCAGCACGAGGAACTCGACGAACGAACCCGCAGGGAGTTCGCCGTACAGCGCGAACATCACCACGGCGCCGACGCCGAAGCCGAGCAGTGTCGGCACCGAGAGGACGCCGAGTCGACCCAAGAACTTCCCGACGACGACTTCGCCTCTGACGATCGGGAGCGAAAGCAGCATTCGGATGCTGCCCGTGTCGCGCTCGCCGACGATCGACATGTAGCCGACGATCATGGCGAGAATCGGAACCAGCACTAGCATCGGCGTGCTCATGAAGTTCAGCGCCGCCTCAATGCTCGTATCGCCGCCGAGCGCCTTCGGCGCGTAGGAGGCGATCCCGACGAACAGGATCATCAGCGCCGACAGCGCCCACAGCATCTTCGAGCGCGCGGCGTCCGCGAAGTCCTTTTTGGCAACGTCGATCCACGCGTTTGCTCCGCTCATGCGGACCACCCCGTTGTGAGCGTGAGGTTGTCGTGCGCGATCGAGCGTCCGACAGAACTCATGCGTCCACCTCCGCGGGTTCGGGGCCAGTGTCAGCACCGGACGACGTGTAGCTGGCGAACAGGTCGTCGAGGCTGGCCTGCTCGGTGGTGAAGTCGTCGACCGTGAGGCCGGCGTCTTCGATCGTCGAGAGGACCGAGGTCTTCGAGCTGCGATCAGAGAGACCGACGCGAATCGTCGATCCCTCGACTGTAACGCTCTCGACGGCATCGAGACTACCGAGTGCGGCCTCGACGCCGTCGGGTTGGTCGCCGACTTGAACCGTCAGTTGCGTGTCCGAGCCGACCTGATCGCGAAGCCCTTCGATCGAGTCTTCGACGACCATCTGGCCGTTGTTCATGATGCCGACGCGGTCACAGACCGCTTCGACCTGTCCGAGGATGTGACTGGAGAAGAACACGGTCGTCCCGCGCTCGTTCTCTTGGCGGACGATCTCCCGGAGTTCGCGCGCGCCGTTTGGATCGAGCCCGGAGGTAGGCTCGTCGAGGATCAGCAGTTCGGGATCGTTCACCAGCGCCATCGCAAGGCGGAGTCGCTGGCCCATCCCCTTCGAGAAGCCGCCGGCCTTGCGGTCGGCGGCGTCGGCGAGTCCGACGCGCTCTAACAACTCGTCGGGATCGGAGTTGGCATCTTTCACGTCGATCACAAACTCGACGTGCTTTCGCGCGGTCAGTCGATCGTACAGTCCGACATCGTCCGGCAGCACACCGACGCGCTGGTGGATTTCCTTGATCTCGGACTGAGCGTCGTGGCCCAGCACCGTAGCGCTCCCGCCGGTCGGCCGGATGTAGTCGAGGAGCATGTTGATCGTCGTCGACTTCCCGGCGCCGTTCGGGCCCAGAAAGCCGTAGATCTCACCCGAGCGGACGGTGAGATCGAGGCTGTCCACGGCGAGTACGTCGTCGAACTGCCGCGTCAGATTGTTGGTTTCGATTGCAGGGGGACTCATCGGTCGGAGCATCTTCGCCCACACATATAAAACAACCTACACTGGAGACATGGAAAGAAATATCAACGGCCAAAAGTAATAAATGCGGTCGGTCAGCCGCTGTCGAAAACAGCCACTACGCGTCAGTAGGCGCTGTATTACCAAGTCCGATCAGGTTATTGGACCGATCGGCGTGTCGCCACGCCGACCCAATCGGGGGATTGGGAGTACTTTGGAGAGAGGACGTCTCGGCAACGTGCAGTCGAGGACGGCCTGCAGTTCGGAGGCTGTCCCGACCAGTTTCTAACAGACCAGCTAGCGCCTGTATAACTATCCGTGACCGACTGACTGTGTCGCGTATGGCGGATCGAACGTCCTACACCGACACGATGACGCGGGATCAGATCGCCGATCAACTCCGAGAGCTCGCCGAGACCTTCGAATCGAGCGATCCGGCCGTACAAGTCGGCAACAAGTCGGTCTATCTGTCCCCACCGGATTCGATCAACTATCAGATCGACGTGGTCGAGCGCTCGTCGCTGCTGCGGGGAGACCACGAAACGATCCAGATCGAACTCGGATGGAAGCCGGAGTGACACGGTCGAACCACCGGCAAAACAACTTTAACACCACCCCGTGCACACGCTGACGTGAAAGTTCGCATCGGGGCGGACGCGACCGACGAGGAGGCCGCGGCCATCGCCACGGCGCTTTCGGAACACGTCGCAGAGTCCGTCGAGGTGTACGTCGGCGACGAATCGACGGCGACAGCGACGCGCGAATCCGACGAGCCGTCCGAGTCGACAGTCGGCGCCGAACCGGCGGCGGACGACGCCGAGCCCACGGAGCGCGAGCGCAGACTGCGCCGCGAGATCGAGGACATCGAAGCCGGCGGGCCAGAGAAGTACCGCGAGCGGCTCGACGAGCAGGGGAAACTATTCGTTCGGGACAGGCTTGGCCTGTGGTTTGGCGATGATGGCGTCCAGTTCGAGGACGGCAAGTTCGCCAACTTCGACGCGTGGCACGCCGACAGTCCGGATGTCGGGGAGTACGATCCCGACACGCGGCTTCCCGCAGACGGCCTGCTGACCGGGGCCGCCGACTTCGAAGGGCGATCGGTGCACTTCATGGCCAACGACTTCACCGTCAAGGCGGGGTCGATGGCCGAGCGCGGCGTCGAGAAGTTTCTCCGGATGCAACAGCGGGCGCTGAAGTCGGGCAAGCCGGTTCTCTACCTGATGGACTCTTCGGGCGGCCGGATCGACCAGCAGACGGGCTTTTTCGCCAACCGCGAGGGGATCGGCAAGTACTACTACAACCACTCGATGCTCTCGGGGCGAGTCCCCCAGATCTGCGTGTTGTACGGGCCCTGCATCGCTGGTGCGGCGTACACGCCGGTGTTCGCCGATTTCACCGTGATGATCGAGGGGATGAGCGCGATGGCGATCGCCAGCCCACGGATGGTCGAGATGGTCACCGGCGAGCAGATCGACCTCGACGATCTGGGCGGCCCGCGAGTCCACACCGAGGAGTCTGGCAGCGCAGATTTGGTCGCGGAGGACGAAGAGCACGCCCGCGAGTTGGTCGCTCAGTTGCTGTCGTATCTGCCCAACAACGCCGACGAGAAGCCGCTGAAGTCGGAGACCGTCGCTCCAGCAAAGCCGCCAGAGGGGCTCGACGCCGTCGTCCCCGAGCAGCCAAACGAGGGGTACGATATCGAGCGCGTGATCGAACGTGTCGTCGACGGCGACTCCTTTTTCGAGTTGCGGCCGGGCTACGGCGCCGAGATCGTCACCGGGTTCGCCCGGATCGACGGCCGGCCGGTCGGCATCGTCGCCAACCAGCCCGCCGAGCGCGCCGGGGCGATCTTCCCCGACGCCGCCGAGAAGGCCGCACAGTTCATCTGGACCGCCGACGCGTACAACGTCCCGCTGCTGTATCTCTGTGACACGCCGGGCTTTATGGCCGGCTCGCAGGTCGAGAAAGAGGGGATTCTCGAACAGGGCAAGCGGTTCATCTACGCCACCTCCTCGGCGACGGTTCCCCAACAGACCGTCGTCGTGCGCAAAGCCTACGGCGCCGGCATCTACGCGATGGGCGGGCCGGCCTACGACCCAGAGAGCGTGATCGGACTCCCGTCCGGCGAGATCGGGATTATGGGCCCCGAAGCGGCGATCAACGCCGTCTACGCCAACAAGCTGGCAGAGATCGACGACGAAGACGAACGCGCGAAGCGGGAAGCCGAACTCCGGGAGGAGTACCGCGAGGACATCGACGTGCACCGGATGGCCAGCGAGGTCGTGATCGACGAGATCGTTCCGCCGAGTGAGTTGCGGGCCGAACTGGCGGCCCGCTTTGCGTTCTACGAGGACGTGGAGAAGGAACTCCCCGACAAGAAACACGGGACGGTGCTCTGACCGTCGCCGCGGCATCCTGCGGCTGTGGCTGACGGGGTCCTCGAATTGTGGCGAACAGGCGGCTGCGGCGTCACGACGGCGAGCCGTGCAACCGTGTCACGACGCGGGTGCCGCACAACCGCCCAGTACCGCGTCGCGTCGGCGTCTCAGCGCACGTGGTGTCGTCGCCGCGCGTTCGGTGATAAACCTGTAGCGATTGGGAGGACGATTCGGCTGGATCGATTACCGTACCACGGGTTCAAAGTTTATTGTGCTCCGGCGTAACACAGCAGTATGCGACTCGATGACAAGACTGTGCTGATCACGGGATCGGGAACGGGTATCGGCGAGGCGACCGCGCTGCGCTGTGCCGAGGCCGGCGCGACCGTCGTTTCGACTGATGTCGACGCCGAAGCCGCCGCGGCGACCGCGGCGTCGATCCGCGACGCCGACGCCGATGAGCAAAGCTCATCGAACTCTCACTCGACTTCGTCTCGCGAGAACGGCGAGGCGACGAGTTACGAGCTGGACGTGACCGACGCTGATCGGTTCCACGCCGTCGTCGACGAGGTTGCCGACGAGCACGGGCTGGACGTGCTGGTCAACAACGCCGGCATCGGCCACCCGCCGTCGTCGGTCGAGGACACCGACGCGTCGGTGCGAGACTACGTCGTCGACGTGAACATAAACGGGACGTGGAACGGCTGTCACGCCGCCTTGCCGGTGATGAAGGAGCAGGGATCCGGTTCGATCATCAACATGGCATCTGTCGGCGGAATGGTCGGCTTTCCCTACCAGTCGGTGTACGCCCTGACGAAGGCGGCCGTGATCAACTTCACGCGGGCCGTCGCCGCGGAGGCTGGGCCAGCCGGCGTGCGCGCCAATGCCGTCTGTCCCGGATTCGTCGACACACAACTGACCGAGGCCTTTTTTGCGGGGCGCGAGGACCCCGAGGCAGCCCGCGAAGAGATGATTCAGCAGTACCCGCTCAGGCGGCTCGGTGAGTCAGAGGAAATCGCCGACTGCGTCGCCTTCCTCGCCAGCGACGCGGCGTCGTTCGTCACCGGGCACGCGCTGACCGCCGACGGCGGCTTTTCGAGCACCTGATCGGTGAGCTATCCGAGCGCATCGCGCCGACGCCGGGATATTTACGCGCGGCACTCTCACGACCCGACATGAGCGGAAACGAGCCCTCTGGGAGCGCTTCGGACGACGGGACGCCGCCGTCCGACGAGAGCGTGGCCGAGTCGTCGACGGACGGGACCGACGAACCGGCATCCGCGCAAGACGCCGAATCGGCAGCTGCGCAGGACGCCGACGCCGCGTCGGCGACGGCATCGAGCGCGCGCTCGACCGCACCCGACGGGCAGATTCCGGACGATGTCACGGCCGCCGATCTGACGATCGAACCCCGGTCGCTCCACCCCAACGTCCGGATCGTCTGGATACTACAGAGCCTCCTCTCGGCGGCGATTCTCGGCGTCATCGTCGGCGCGATCGGCGTCGCCGGATTCGATCTTGGCATCTGGGTCGGCGGGGTCGCGTTTCTCGTCGTCAGCGTCCTGACGGTCCTCCACGCGATCTTGCGCTACCGGATCTGGACGTACGAAGTACGGGAAGACGCGCTGTATCTCGAGCGCGGCGTCCTGACACGCGTGCGGACCGTGGTTCCATACGTTCGCATCCAGCACGTCGACGCCAGTCGCGGCCCCGTCGAGCGCGCGGTCGGGCTCGCGTCGTCGGTCGTCTACAC